>JAFTUK010000012.1 GCA_017466325.1 Bacteroidaceae bacterium
AATATATATAAATATATATTATATAATAAAATTTCTTTCATCCCTTTTCAAACCCCTAAAAAAAAAAACTGCATAACTGTATAACTGCATAACTGCATATAGTGTTCTTCTTGATAATGTAAAGATATTTCAGCCTTATCAAACGATTGGCATTTAACGGCAGCCGCACTGTTTTACTGAATAAATGTGCAAAACTGCGAGAATACATCAATTTGATATTCAGGATGTTATTTTGATACACTACTCCCTTGCCACTTACGTTTTTTCGTTCTCTTTCCGTTCTCACATCGCCCGTGAGATGCTGACATATTGTCATGCGCCTGTTCGTTCATGTTCACGGCTGACTCCATGCGAGGACCGAGCCTTGACGATACGAGGATTTTCCGCCCTGCGCCGCACACACACAGATGTAAAGTTTTTTTAGAGTACAGATGATAGAGTGCAGACCACAGATGACACTGATTTAACAGATTTTCATGCGGAGGATGCACTACATCTCTCAATCCCGTAGGGGGCAGCGGAGGCGACATGCGGGCAAAGCATATTCTTCGTTTTATTTCACTCCAAGTCACCATAAGTCACTCCAAATCGCCATAAGTCACCATAAGTCACTTTCCGCCATTTTTGTGCCGTATCTTTGCACCAGAAAAACGGAAAAGTGAAAACGGAAAGCGGAAAACTGACCCGCTCACCCGCTCACCCGCTCTTCGTTAACTACTAACTCCTAACTCCTAATTACTAATTACTAACTCCAAATCTATGGGAACATTCAACAACAACTCCACCTGGGGTAAAATCCTCAACATCCTCATCACCATCCTCACGGCAATCGCCACCACCTTTGGCACGGCGAGTTGCATGTAGGACCCACCCCATCCCTCCCTGTGAGGGAGGGAGAGCAGTACAACCGACTAAGTGGCCACATCGGCAGTACATTATACTCCCCGCCCTATAGGGAGGGGCAAGGGGGAGGGTCCGACCCTTTAATCTTAATCTATTAATCCTTTAACAAAATCCTCATTCCCCCAGTACATCATACTCCCTCCCCTTGTGGGAGGGTACGGGGAGGGGTCCCTTTATTATTATGTCAATACCTTATTCTCTTGCCCTGCGCCAGATACATCCGGGCGAACCCGAAATGGGAAACAAGACCTATCCGGTAGCACAATTCCGCACAGCAATGAACCTCAGCGACATGGCAAAGCACATGTCCAGTCACTCCAGCAAGTATGACAAGGGCGATGTGATGGCCGTGGCCACCCAACTGACCTCATGCATACGCGAACAGTTGCTCCTTGGCAACAAGGTGGTGCTTGGCGACCTGGGTGCCTTCAGCGTAACCCTCGTTTCCGATGCCGCCGACAATGCCGAGTCCTTCAGCACCGCACTGATAAAGAAGGTGAAGGTGCGCTGGGAACCCAGCAGCGAGTTCAAGGACCTGCTGAACGAAGCCTCCTTCGAGTACGTGGGCACTCGCAAGGCTCAGGCCGAGGCCCGCAAGACCGAAAAGGAAATGCTGAACAACATGGCCACCATACAGCCCGGCGAGGATGCTCCCGATGACGGCGGCGACGAAGGCGAAGGCTCGCTGGGCTAAAAGAACGTTGAACGTTGACTGCCTTGGCTTGATGAGCGTAGGCGAATAACGTTTCAGGTTCAACCATGACAGCATTGGGTTTGATGTCACCACTGCCGGAAAGGGACTGACACCGATTGCAAGAACTGTATAGGGGAGAATACATAAAAAACTCCCCTATCATTGTCACCTTTTGTATGGATAAATCGTTATATTTGTGAGCATGTTCAAGAAAACGATTCATTAACAAACAATAAAATCAAACATTATGGAAGACGTATTGAGAGAAGTTCTGCTGCCGATAAGCATTACGGTCGTTCTGCCCATCGTGATAGTATGGCTGAACATCAAGAGCAAGAAACACGAATCCGACAACAGGACCGGAGTGCTGCTGGCGGCAATAGAGAAGAATTCCGACGTGGACATAGAGGAACTGATGCGGAAAATGAACATGCAGGACAAGTCGCATACCACACTGAAGGAGAGGCTGCTGAAGAAACTTCTGTGGGGAAGTATAGTCACAGCCGTTGGTACAGGCCTGCTGGGTTACGCCCTGTATATGGATTTCCTGGGAGACATGCCAACCACCTCATTAAAAGAATGGTACCTGTTTGGCGGCGTGACACTGCTCATCGGACTGGCCATCCTGCTTGTCTTCTTCATCAGCAAGAGGATGCTGGCAAAGGAACTGGAGATGGAAAGCGAGAAGCAGCAAGACTGACGGTGAAACATGAACAGAGAGGAGTTCATAGCACACATCAGAGGCGAGCAGGAACAACTGAGGCGTTTCCTGCTTGCCCTCTGCCTTGGCAACCGCGACGAGGCCGACGACATAGCGCAGGAAAGCCTTGTCAAGGCCTACCTTTCCTCCAGCGGCTATCAGGACAAGGGGAAGTTCACCTCGTGGCTCTACAGGATTGCCCACCACACTTTCCTTGACCACATGAAGAACCGCAAAAGCCTACAACCGCTGGACACGGCATACGACATAGCGGACACGTCCATGCCTGCCGACCGTTCGTTCCGATACCAGGAACTCTATGCCGCACTGGACACCTTGCCGCCCAAGGAGCGCTCCTCCATACTGCTCTTCTACATAAAGGGCTACTCGGTGAAGGAAATCTGCCAGATAACGGACAGTAGCGAGGATGCCGTAAAGAAGCAACTTTCACGTGGACGCGAACATCTAAAAACGAAACTGAAACGATGACAGACAAGGACAAGACTTTAGAACAGATATTCGGCGACTTCACCCCCGACCTGGGGAATGGAGATGCCTTCATGGCACGACTGGACAGGAAACTGGATGCCGTGGAGTTCATCAAGGCAAGGCAGGAGAAGCAACTCCGCCAGTACCGCTATGCCGTAATGGCCGCCTTTGTGCTTGGAGTGGCGGTGAGCGGAGTGATGTTTGCCATCATCCTTGGCGAACCGGCCGACCTGCCTGCATTCTCATTCGGCATAGAGTCCCTGCCCTTCCTGCTTCTGGAGGAGAACAGCCGCATGCTCTCCCTGACGGGCCTTGCCATGCTGATGAGTGCCGGCATCATCGTCATAGTGAACATGTGGCAGGAACTGGCAAGCATGCAGGATATGCACGAGAGTGGTATAAAAGTCGGGGCATAGCATCTTTGAGTGTGACGACGCAATGGAAAGCGCACCCTCCAGCAAAGGAGAGTGCGCTTATGCTATACCTTAATATTATATATGCAAGTGCTTAGAGGTCCTGGCGGAACTGAATCATCTTGAGGGCTGTGACAGCACATTCGTCGCCCTTGTTGCCCAAGGCACCGCCACAACGGTCGAGGGCCTGTTGCATGGTGTTGCAGGTGAGGAGGCCGTAGATGACGGGAACCTCTGCCTGGCGGTTCAGTTCGGCAAGTCCCTGGGTTGTGCCCTGGCAGATGTAGTCGAAATGAGGGGTGTCGCCACGGATGACGCAACCTATTGCTATGACGGCGTCCACGGCGGTGTCCTCTATCATGGCGGCGGAACCGTAAACCAGTTCAAAACTGCCGGGTACGGTCTTCACTATGATGTCGTCTTTGTCCACACCATGCTTCAGCAGGGTATTGTAGGCACCCTCCAGAAGGGCACCTGTCACCTCTTCGTTCCATTCGCTGACAACGATGCCTATCTGCCAACCGTTGCCGTCGGGCACGGTGGCGGGGTCGTAACTGCTCAGGTTATGCAATGCACTTGCCATATCGGGGGGGGATTTGTCGTTGGGGTTACTTTACGCGCTCGATGTACTTGTCAACATCCTGGCGCTGCATGCTCTGGGGATAATCGTTCTTGATGGTCTCGTAGCACTCCAGAGCCTTGTCCTTGTTGCCAAGTGACTCGTAGAGCTGACCGGCCTGCAGGTAGAAGAGAGGAGACAGAGTGGTGCTGTTGGCACGCTTGGCAGCCTTCAGGAGTGTGTCGGCAGCCTTCTCGTTCTGACCCAACTGGGCATAGACGTTGCCAAGAGCGGCAATGGAAGCATTGCTGACCATCATGTCGTCGCACTGGTCATAATCCTCAAGGTACTTTACAGCCTCCTCGGCTCTGTCGGTGTTTGCATAGCACAGACCGGCATAGAGACGTGCGATGTTGCCGCTGGGGGTGCTGCCGTACTGCTCGATAATCTGCAGGAAACCGAGGTTGGTGCCGTCACCGTTCAAGGCCTGCTCGTACATGCCCTGCTGGAAGTGCTGCTGCGCAACGGCGATGTTGTCTGCAGCCTCAATCTTATTGGGCTGGATGTAGTACTGGTTTACAACCAGACAGATGATGATAATTGCAAGTACGCCACCGATGGTAGCTACAATTGTCTTCAAGTGCTTCTCGATGAAACTGGTGCTCGCCTTGATTGTCTCGTCAATCTCGTTCACGGGAGCTGCATTGTGTTTTTTGCTCATAATGTTTATATGTTCTTTGTTTTTACTGATTCGTATTTCGGCAATTCAAGGTGCAAAGATAATGTTTTTCCCAAACATACCGAAATTTGCATGACGATATTTTGGTCATACGGTCGTTTTTGCATAATTTTGCAAGTGATATGACACTGAAACACCTGTCCATACTGAACTACAAGAACATTGCCGAGGCGGAACTGGACTTCTCGCCGGGCCTGAACTGCATCATCGGAAGCAACGGTGAGGGTAAGACAAACCTGCTGGACGGCATACGCTTCCTGTCGCTGTGCAAGAGCCTTGGCGTCACCCAGGACTCGCTGTGCATACGGCACGACCAGGACTTCTTCATGCTTAAAGGCATGTACGGGCGCGAGGACGACACACTGGAGGAGATACACTGCTCGCTGAAGCGCGGGCAAAAGAAGATAATGCGCCGGCAGGGCAAGCCCTACAAGCGCCTGGCAGAGCATATAGGCCTGATTCCCGTGGTGCTGGTATCGCCTTCGGACGGCATGCTCATAGCCGGAGGAAGCGAGGAAAGAAGGCGGTTCATGGACGTGGTGATATCGCAGATGGACCTGCCATATCTGGATGCACTGACACGATACAACAAGGCTCTGCAACAGCGCAACGCACTGCTGAAAGCCGACCCTCCATGCGACACGGAAATGCTCGCCCTATGGGAAGAACAGATGGCCAAGGAGGGCGAGTTCGTGTATCGCCGCAGGCAGGAATACATAGAACGCTTCACACCCATTTTCCAACGCTACTACGACCTCATTGCGCAGGAGCATGAAAAGGTAACACTTTCGTACACAAGCCATTGTCAAAGAGGACCTCTACTAAAGGTTATACAGCAGGACCGCCACAAGGACCTGGCCGTGGGATACTCCCTGCACGGCATACACCGCGACGACCTGGAGATGATGATAAACGGATACCCCATACGGCGAGAAGGAAGCCAGGGGCAGAACAAGACCATGCTGGTGGCACTGAAACTGGCACAATACGATTTCCTGCACCACACGGGTAGCGGCACAAGACCCATACTCCTGCTGGACGACATATTCGACCGCCTGGACGCACAACGCGTGGAACGCATAGTGGCGCTGGTGAGCGGAGACTCCTTCGGACAGACCTTCATCACCGACACCAACCGCGACCACCTGGACAAAATCCTGAGCATGACATCGCAGGACTACAAACTGTTCCATTGCGAAAACGGATGCTTCCACGAAATAAACCGCAGATAATGGAAAGGCACAAAAGCGTACCCATAACCAACCTCCTGGACGCATGGCTGCGACAAGAGGGATTGGAGACTCCCCTACTCCAGCACCGCATGATAAAAGGATGGCCGGAGGTGATGGGAGCCACCGTGGCGCAATACACAGGAGACATCAGGATATACGGCAACGTACTCAGGGTACAGATAAAGAGCCCTGCACTGAGGCAGAACCTGCTGATGATGCGCACCGAAATAGCACGGAAAATGAACGATTATGTGAAAGCACAAGTCATACAGGAAGTGACATTCTACTGACCACCGGCACGGCACCAACAACACAAAAGCACGGAAAAACGCCCATAACACACGAAAAATCACCGCGTTTGCCAATTTTATTGCCGCACCATACCGCAACTTTCATAAAAAAGATGTATCTTTGCACCCGCAATTACGAGTTAATTGCATTATTTCAAACCTATAAAACCATTATTTAAACATTATGGCAACAAAAATCCGTTTACAGCGCCACGGCCGTAAGAGCTACGCTTTCTACAGCATCGTGATCGCTGATGTAAGAGCACCACGTGATGGTAAGTTTACAGAAAAGATTGGTACCTACAACCCCAACACCAATCCTGCCACTGTAGATTTGAAATTTGACCGTGCATTGTACTGGGTAGAGACCGGCGCACAGCCCACTGACACCGTACGCAACATCCTCTCCAACGAGGGCGTGTACATGATGAAGCACCTCCGTGGTGGCGTCAAGAAGGGTGCGTTCGACGAGGCTGCTGCTCAGGCAAAGTTCGATGCCTGGAAGGCTGACAAGCAGAAGGGTCTGGCTGCATTCGCTGCCAAGGAGGCCGCTGCAAAGAAGCAGGCTGAGGCTGCACGTTTAGAGGCTGAGAAGAAAACCGCAGAGGCAATCGCTCAGAAGGTAGCTGACAAGAAGGCTGCCGAGGCTGCCGCAAAGGCTGAGGCTGAGGCCGCAGAGACTGCTGAAACAGAAACCACAGAGGCTCCTGCAGAGGCATAATCAACAAATTCAAACATTTTCCAAGACAAATTCCAAACAAACATAAGAGGACTTTGCTGTGAAGCAGAGTCCTCTCCTTTTTTTATATTATAATACAGCACCATGGTACATTCAATACTTTTCGGTACTTTCCTGTGTTTTACGAAAAATAGATGTACTATAACTTGGTAAATACCTCACTTATTTGTACCTTTGCATCGTTATAAACCTACCAAAGGAGTCATGAAGTTATTATTACTTAGCAGCCCCAACTTTTTCGTAGAGGAAGACAAGATACTGGCAACACTTTTTGAGGAAGGCTTGGATATTTTGCATCTGCGCAAGCCTAACTCGGAACCCGTATACTGCGAACGTCTGCTCACCCTGCTTCCGGAAAAATATCATCAACGAATAATAACCAACGACCACTTCTATCTGAAAGAGGAATTCGACCTGATGGGCATACACATATCCGAGCGCAATCCGGACATACCCCAAGGCTATAAAGGCGTGACCACACGCACATGCTACAGCCTGGACGAACTGTCCGAGGCCAAAAAGAAGAACCAGTATGTCATACTGAGAGACGTGTACGACAGCGCTTCCGGCAACGGAAGCAAGTCAGCATATACACACGAGCAACTGCGCGATGCCAGCCGTCGTGGTCTTATAGACAAACGCGTGATGGCACAGACAGGCATCAGCCTTGAAAATATTCAGGAAGTACGTGATCTTGGATTTGGAGGAGCCGTAGTGTGCAGCGACCTATGGAAACGCTTCAACATACACAGCGGTATGGACTTCAAGGATGTCATCAAGCACTTCCACAAACTGAGAAAAGCATCTGAATAGATTACAACTCAGAGATAGCGAAAAGATAAAAGAACCCTATATTATTCCACAAGACAATGATTGAGAACAAGTCATTCAAGGTATTCTCCGGCACTGCTACACGCTATCTTGCCGAGAAAATTTGCGCCAGCCTTGGTTGCGAGCTGGGCAACATGACAGTAACCCGTTTCGCTGACGGCGAATTCGAGGTGTGCTTTGAAGAAAGCATACGTGGCAAGGATGTCTACCTGGTTCAAAGCACCTTTCCCAATGCAGACAACCTCATGGAACTCCTGCTTATGATAGATGCTGCCAAGCGAGCCTCTGCACGCACGGTAAATGCCGTTGTACCATACTTCGGCTGGGCACGCCAGGACCGCAAGAGCAAGCCTCGCGTGAGCATTGCCGCAAAGTTGGTTGCCGACATGTTTACCGTTGCTGGCATCGACCGCATGATAACCATGGACCTGCATGCCGACCAGGAGCAAGGTTTCTTCAATGTCCCCGTTGACCACCTCTATGCCAGCAGCGTATTGCTGCCCTACATCAAGTCGTTGCAACTGGAGAACCTCGTCATAGCAAGTCCCGACGTGGGCGGCAGCAAGCGCGCTTCCTCCTATGCCAAATTCTTCAACTGCCCCATGGTAATGTGCAACAAGACCCGCAAGAAGGCCAACGAGGTTGCCCACATGGATGTCATCGGCGACGTTGAGGGTGCGGACGTTGTCCTCATTGACGATATGGTGGACACCGCAGGCACAATCACCAAGGCTGCCGACCTGCTGAAGGAGAAGGGTGCACGCAGTGTCCGTGCATTGGCCAGCCACTGCATAATGAGCGGTCCTGCCAACGAGCGTGTTGAGGCGTGCGCACTGGAGGAGATGATTTTCACCGACTCAATCCCCTACCACGGTTCCTGCGCCAAGGTGAAGCAGCTTTCTGTTGCCGAACTCATTGCCAACACCATCCGCAGCGTACAGGACAACGAAAGCATAAGCGACCAATACCTTATATAATATAACAAGGTAAATTACATCATACCAATCCCACCATTACCGTCATTCCAAGATATGGCTGTATGGTGGGATTCTATTATTATATGAATAGAAGCAAAGAATACAGATGACAACATTGCTGTTGCGAACAAGTAACCTTCTCGCCTCACACTCCTCGCTCTATGTCATAGCGGCAGCCATTTTGGCGTTCTTCCTGCCGGAGACATTCACTTGGGTAAAAGGAGACGTTTCCAGTGTCATTCTGGGCATCATCATGCTTACGATGGGGCTGACACTGACCACTGACGACTTCAGGGAATTGTTCAGACGTCCGCTGGACATATTCATCGGGGCCTGTGCACAATACACCCTCATGCCACTGATAGCATGGACGCTGACACAAGCCTTCAATCTCAACCCCTACCTCTCCATAGGCATAATCCTGGTAGGATGCTGTCCTGGCGGAGTATCCAGCAATATCATGTCCTACCTGTGCCGTGGCGATGTCGCGTACTCGGTGGGCATGACCACAGCCTCCACCCTTCTGGCCCCACTGATGACTCCGTTGCTTGTATGGTGGCTGGCTGGAAGCAGGATTGAAGTGGACGTTATAGGCATGTTTCAGGGCATACTCCTTATCACACTAATACCAGTGGCCATAGGTTTCACGGCAAATACCCTGATGGGCAAGAAGCGCGTATTCAAGGACATACACTCGGTCATGCCGGGTGTCAGCGTAACGTGCCTCGCGCTCATCGTAGGCGGTGTTGTGGCACAAGTCACTCCACAACTGATGAACAGCGGCCTTTCCCTGTTCCTGCTCATGCTGTGCGTCGTTTTCTGCCACAACACTTTGGGTTATGCCACAGGATACGGTATCGGATACTTGTTCCGCTTCAACAAGGCCAAGAGACGTACCATATCCATAGAAGTGGGCATGCAGAATGCGGGCATGGCCACAGTGCTTGCCACCTCATACTTTGCAAACCCCGAAATCCTCGCCGCCAATCCCGAGGCCATACTTTGTGTGGTACCGTGTGCCATCAGTTGTGCATATCATTCCATTTCCGGCACTCTGTTGGCAAACCTCTTCGTGATGTCGGACAAGAAGGGAAAGGATTAGACACTGCATTCACGAGACAGCACAAGAATCAGAGGAGCGCCATGATAACAATGTATCACAGCGCTCCTTTTTATAAACAATTCCGTTTTCTGGAAACAAACGTCAATCCAGTGCTATGGCCTTCTTTACCTGCTCGGCAATCTCGTCGTAAGACTTGGTGGGATCGGGCATGATGGCCGGCAGATACTCCACGGTAATCTTGTGGGGACGGGGCAGGGACTTCTGGCGGGGCAGAGCCTCGAAAGCACCCGTTATGCGCACGGGGACGATGGGAACGCGAAGTTCCTTGGACAGGATGGCAAAGGTCTTCTTGAACTGCCCCATCTCGCCTGTGTTGGTACGACGGCCTTCAGGGAAGATAATCAGATTCTTGCCGGCACGCAGTACCTGGGCCATGTTCTGGATGGAGGTCTTCAGGTTGGCACGCTGCATGAGTATGACGTTGCACTGGCGTGCAAAGGACTGTCTTGCCTTGGACTTCACATGCTCCTCGGTGGCATAGAAGTAGCAGTCCTTCAGGGTACTGAACGACAAGCCACTGGTAACGACAGGTCCGTCCAGGAAACTCTGGTGGTTGGGAGCAATGATAAAGGGACCCTTGGCAGGGATGTTCTCCTTACCCTTCACGGAAAGGCGGAAGTACAGGCGGTTGAACAATTCGGCCAAGCCTGCGCTAATGGGGAGCAGGGCAGTAGGTTTGGAAGGCAGGACAGCAGGAGTGTTGGTGAGCAGAGTGTGCCAATCCACCTCCTCTGCCACCTCGGTATGCTTCTTCTGCTTGGCAATATGCTCGGCAAGAGCCTGCAGGGTGGAGAAATACAGGATGCTGTCTGCATTCACCTCGGCGCCGAAGGTCTGCTCTATGAACTCCTGCATGCTGACACGGTCCAGCGAGTCAAGGCCGAGGTCGGTTTCCAGATGGTCGGTAGGACGCACGACATCCAGGCGCTTCTCCTTCATCACATAGTCGCGCATGATGCGGTACTCCTCCATGTCTGGCTCCACAATCTTTGCCTCAGCCTGAGTGTTGGCGGCAGAAACGCCGTTCTTCAGCATATCCAGCACCTTGAAGCGCTGTATCTTGGACAGGCGTGTACGGGGCAGGGCGCCGTGAAGGACTAAGATAGACATCACCTTCTTGTAGTTCATGGCCTCGTTGTTGTAGGGCTCCAGAACCTCGTGCTTCAGCAAAGCCTCTATTTCCGCATCAGTCTTGCCCTTGGCTATATCGTCCTGGGGCACGATGACGGCCACCAACTTGTCGTTGTAGTATGACACGGCACATTCCTTAACGAACTGGTCGTACTTCTCCAACTTGAACTCTATCTCCACGGGCTGCACGTTCTTGCCGTTGGACAGGACGATGATTTCCTTCTTGCGGCCGGTGATGTACACCCTGCCCTTCTGGTCCAGACGGGCCAGGTCGCCGGTATGCAGATAACCGTTCTCGTCGAAGAGTTCGGCTGTCTCCTCGGGGCGGTTGTAATAGCCCTTCATCACGTTGTCGCCCTTCACGCACATCTCGCCGTCAATTATCTTGCACTCGCAACAGGGCAAGGGCAGACCCGAGCATCCGGGTATGACATCGCCAGGACGTGTGAAACATATCATGGGGGAAGTCTCGGTCATGCCATAACCCTCGAGCACGGTAATGCCCAGCGTCTTCATGCCAATGCCTATCTCCTTGTCCAGAGCGGCGCCACCGCTGACGCAATATATCAGGTGTCCGCCCAACTTCTTATGAACGCTGGCAAACACTTTCTTGGAGAAGCCGTAACTGCCCACCTTTTCGCACAACTTGTAGAGTGTGCTGGCAAGGGCGCTTTCGTCTATCTTCTTCTTTATGCCGTTGTAGAGTGTCTGCCACAGACGGGGCACGCCCACCATGATGGTAACCTTGCCTCTCTGCAATGAAGCCATGATGTCGGGACCCGACATAGTGGGACACAATACCACCTGCGACTCGCTGAATATGGGGGCAACAAGCGTACCAACCAAGGGCATGACATGGTGCAGGGGCAGCAGGATGAGCGTACTGCTGTTCTTGTTGAAGATGGGCACTTCCTTGCTCGAAATGGCATCGATGTTGACCAGCAGGTTCTTGAAGGTGAGCATAACGCCCTTGGGGAAACCTGTAGTGCCGGAGGTGTAGAGGATTACGCACACGTCGCTATCCTCGAAACTGATACCGGTTTCCTTTGTCTCGGCATGGGCGGCAAGTCCTGAGAGGTCGTCCATGCGGAGCACCACGGTATCTACACCGGCCTTCTCTATTGCCTGGCGTGCCGTTTCCTCAGTTTGTCCGCTTACCCATATAGCCTCGGGGCGGGCATCGTTCAGGATATAGGCAACATCGTCCACGGTGCTGCTGGCATCCACGGGAATGGCAATGCCCTTGTTCTGCCAGATGGAGAAGAAACTGTATATCCACTCCACGGAGTTCTCGGCAAAGACGATGGTCTTGGCCTCCTTCTGCTCAGGGGTATAGCGTGCAAATAGACGGATGTTCTCAAGCATCTCGGCATAGGAAATCTCCTCGGTGGGAGTCACTATGGCCACGCGGTCGATAACCTTTATCTTGTTTTCGTAATACATAATGCTGCTCTTTTGTTGTTGTTTGGCCACGACGGAGAGTACCGCCCGTTTTCATAAATTTGAACGGCACCTCCCTTTCCTCTGGCTCGGCCAGTAGGGGCATGCCGCTCAAAAGCAGAATAGTTACTTATTTAATGTATGTATTGGTATGTACATTCTTGATTACCAAGCGAAGTTGAAGCCAATACCTACAACATCGTTGGTGCGAGAATAACGGTCAATCTTGTTACCCAGTGCAGTTACAGACGTTACCTCGCGGTCCTTGTAGAAGGTGTGCATGTAACCAAGGTCTATATTGAAGAGTTTGGTGGGATGTATACGTATACCAAGACCCATTGAGTTGCTGCTAAGGTTGAAACTTACGTCACTCATGTAAGCGTCAGTCAGGCCATAACTGGTGTTCTGCCAAGAGCAAGAAGCTGTAATCCACTTGCAGAACTTCCATTCAACACCTGCCAGGAACTCCATGGTGTTATGATCGATGTATGCGCTGGTGTGCTTGTCACCGTACTTGGTGGCAGACTTGTCGAAGTAATAGTGCCATGCACCGGCAATGCGCAAATCCTTGATGGGGCTGTACTGTGCACCAACGGTCAGCAGTGCAGGCATGTCCTCTGCAATTTTCTTGCCATCAGCAAACTGAGACAACAGGTGTGTGGGATCAGCGGCAAAAGCTGCGGCAGCCTCGCTCATACGTGAGTTGTTCTCAAGACGGATACGAGTCTTAAACTCATACTTGGCTGCCAGTTCCCAATGCTTGTTAGGACGGTAGTGGATACCCAAGATAGGAGTAACGCCGAAACCAACCTGGTCACAATTAAGACTCAGTTCGGTACCTGTAGCAGTACCGTTCACTGTTACGTCATCAACGAAGCCGTTGTAGTTACATGTAGCATAAACGCCACGGATACCACCATAAACGGCAAGATTGTCCAGCACCTTGTATGTAGCACCAACCTGCAGACCGAAGTAGTACTGCTTACCCTTCATGTAGGAATTCAGGCTGTAGTTCTTGAAGTTTTCTACGCCATAAGCAGCGGCATCCTTCTGCATCTCTGCCATAGCCAGCTCCTTACTCATACCCTGTTGCATATAACCCATAACAGCTGCTTCACCATAGGGAGAATTTGCCCACATGTTGGCTATACCCTGAATACCGCTCTGTACAGTAAGAGCCTCTAAAGAACCAAGGCCGTTCTCAAATTCGCAAGCACCACCGCCACCTACAAGACCGAGGTGAGCAGAAATGCTCCACTTGTCCTGATTATAGGTAACATCCAATGAAGGCACCACAGGGGCAAAAGCCTCGCCCTTAAAAGTGTGTGTCGGATTGGGGTTGTTTGTGTTCAGGGCAAAAGCGGGGAAAGTTGTATCAATAGTACGGCTCTGAATAGCAGTCATTGAAGAGATACCCATGTGCCATCCGTTATGCAGGAAAGCTTGACCTGCGGGATTGGCATAAAGACTGGAAAGTGTAATGTTGGCATCCTGTGTGAAGAAACGCAGGTAATGAGCGTTCTGGCTTGTTGTTGTCAACAGACCACCGGCGAAAGCACTTGTTGCGGCCAAAGCGGTGGCCAAAGAAATTACAATCTTTTTCATATATTTTACCTTGTTTGTGTAAATTCGAGTGCAAAGGTAACACATTTTTGCAAAACCTGTGCACAAATTAAAACTTTTTAGACAGCAATGGGTGTTTTTTGTGCACTTATAAATAAAAACATGCTTATTATACCTTATATATATATATATATTATTGCTATGGAAATTATGCTTTAACTAGGCATAAAGACAAAAGTAAAAGCAAAGCATGGCTTACGAGATTTCATGCTTCTATCCTACCGACCCCTCGGGAAAGCGTCGGTGGCGGTAAAATTAATCGCCACTGGCGATAAAATTCACCGCCAGTAGCGGCTCATTTTACCGTCACTAAGGACTATAGTAAGGACTTATGAAGAAAGACCACAGAAACACCAGAAAAATGGAGTAAAGTACGATTGACTCCTATTTTATACCTCTTTTGTCCAATGCGCGGGCATAGCGGCGGGCATTGGCAAGGTGTTCGGAATAGGTGCGGGCAAAGTTGTGCGAGCCGGAGAAGTCTTCCTTGGCGCACATGTAGAGATAGCCGTGCTGCTCGTGGTTGAGCACCGCATCAATGGCCTTGACGGAAGGGATGCAGATGGGACCTGGCGGCAGCCCCTTGTTCTTATAGGTATTGTAGGGGCTATTCACTTCCAGATGCTTGAACAGGATGCGTCGCAGGGAAAAGTCGCCCAGGGCAAACTTCACCGTCGGATCGGCCTGCAGGGGCATGCCAATCTGCAAGCGGCGGATGTACATGCCTGCCAACTTGGGCATCTCGGGCACGTAGGCCGTTTCCTCGGACACTATGCTGGCCAGGGTAACCACCTCCACGGGTGTCATGCCCAAGGCCTGTGCCTTCTCCATGCGAGCCTCCGTCCAGAAGGCCTTGTTCTCACGCTGCATGCGCTGCATGAACTTGTCCACGGAGGTATTCCACCACATTTCGTAGGTATTGGGGATAAAGAGCGCCGGCAGGGTCTGCCATGTGTATCCCAAGCGTGCACAATATGCACTATCATGCAGGGCAGTGGCGATGGAGGCACTGTCGGGCATGAGTTGGCGGGCAAGGCGCGAGGCAAGTTGGTCAATCGTACGCACCTGGGGTACTGTTACCCTGACAGGCGTTTGTGTGCCACCCTGGAACTTGCGATATACATCAAGCATGCTCTCTCCAGGCTGTATCTGATAATGACCGGTTCGCGGCCTGGCATCATAATACCAGTCAAGCCACGACCATCTCTTGGGATTACCGGCCTTAATGCGGACGGAGTCCTGAGTGTCGTCTGCGTCTATATAAACGCTTATCGGAGTCGTGCCGGTATTCACTTCGGCACGGAAAGGAATGATTGCAAGGCAGACAAGGAGCACAAGCAGAGACACGGTGATGAGCGCAATGGTAACCGCACGCGGGTGATTCCGAATTATTTGCAGATATGGATGTGGCATAGGATGTAAAACGTTCAATAGAATCGTGGTTTCCGCTCTCTGGCCTCTTCCAGCGAAGCCAAGGGTGCCGGTTCAAAGGAGCGCCCCAACTCTTCCTGCTCCAGGCGAAGAGCGTGCATGGCCTCGTCCGCCGTCTGCGGATTAAGGAAAGGTGCCAGACGGGGGCAATTCTGCGATGCGTCCTTGATCCACAGGACGGGACCACCGTACACGGGTGCTATCTTCAGGGCGGTATGCAGGGCGCTGGTGGTTGCTCCGCCTATCATCACGGGAACAGAAACGCCTGCCTCGGACAACTGGCGCACGGTTTCGGTCATTTCCGCCAACGATGGGGTTATGAGACCGGACAGGCCTATGGCATCGGGCTTGTATTCCAGGGCGGCACGGACGATGTCTTCCGGAGGAACCATAACGCCCAGGTCCATGACCTCGTAGCCGTTGCATCCCATCACCACGGAAACGATGTTCTTGCCTATATCATGCACATCGCCCTTCACCGTGGCAAGCAGCACCTTGCCCTGACTCTTCTGCCCCTCTGCCTTCTGGGCCTCTATGTGGGGTTGTAGAATCTGCACGGCACGCTTCATCGTGCGGGCGGTCTTCACCACCTGGGGCAGGAACATCTTGCCCTCGCCGAAGAGACGGCCCACACGGTTCATACCCTCCATGAGGGGACCTTCTATGATGTCCACGGCACGGGGGTACAGGGAGAGTGCCTCACAGATATCTTCCTCTAACCTGTCAGCAGTACCTTTCTGCAACTTATATGCCAACCGCTCTTCCAAGGACATTGCATGTGCATCGTCTGCGGACACGGACTTTTTATCCTTAGCGGTACTCTTCTCCGATTGGGCACTGAGAGTGCTGGCCAGTTCTATCAGCGCCTCGCTTGCCTGGGCAGAGGGACGGAGGAGCACGTCTTCTATTATAGTGAGGTGCTCCTGAGGTATGTCGGCATAGGCCACCTTGGCGGAGGGATTGACGATGGCAAAGTCCATGCCCCGGCGCATGCCCTCGTAGAGGAACACGGCATGCATGGCCTCGCGAATGTAGTTGTTGCCACGGAACGAGAAGGACAGATTGCTGATGCCTCCGGAAATGTGCGCTCCCGGCAGATTGGCCTTTATCCACTCCACGGTGCGGAGGAAATCCCAGGCATAGGCATCGTGCTCTGCCATGCCGGTGGCAACGGAAAGCACATTGGGGTCGAAGATGATGTCTTCTGCAGGCATGCCAACGGTATCCACCAGCAGGCGGTAGGCACGGGCACATATATCGATGCGCCTCTCGTAGGTGGTGGCCTGTCCCTCCTCATCGAAAGCCATAACCACAACGGCCGCACCCATGCGTCTGACCTCACGGGCATGGGCAAGGAAGGTTTCCTCGCCCTCCTTCAGCGATATGCTGTTAACTATGCTCTTGCCCTGCACGCACTTCAACGCCTCGCTGATGACGTTCCAGTCGCTGGAGTCTATCATCATGGGCACACGGCAGATGTCGGGTTCCGAACCTATGAGGTGAAGGAAATGTACCATCTCCCTGCGTGCATCCAGCAGACCGTCGTCCATGTTTATGTCCAGGACCAGGGCACCGTCCTGCACCTGCCGGCGTGCTATATCGAGGGCCTCCTCGTAACTGCCTTCGGAGATAAGGCGCAGGAACTTGCGGCTGCCGGCCACGTT
The DNA here is from genome assembly GCA_017466325.1 of Bacteroidaceae bacterium. Taxonomy (GTDB): domain Bacteria; phylum Bacteroidota; class Bacteroidia; order Bacteroidales; family Bacteroidaceae; genus Physcousia. Next base: position 16,979 of record JAFTUK010000012.1, read on the forward strand.
GCACCTCTCGCCCACCCCCACGAAGGAGACGTTCCTGTCCAGCGGTTCAAGACCGCAAATGTCTATCTGCATAAATCCACTACCGCTTTAATGTGTTCGGGAGTCGTGCCGCAGCACCCTCCTATAATATCAACAAGTCTCTCATCCAGCATGGGACTGATGCTCTGTGCAAACTGGTCGGGGGTGACATCATACTGCCCCATGGAATTGGGCAGACCTGCATTGGGGTGGCAGGATATGAAAGGACGTTGTCCGCTCTCCCCTGCCCTATCAGTGAGCATACGGTGGAGGTTGCGCAACACGGGCAACATCTGGCCGGCACCGAAAGAGCAGTTCAAACCTATGGAAAGCAAGGGGGCATGGGACACGGATATGAGGAAAGCCTCCAGGGTCTGCCCTGAAAGCAGTCTGCCTGCGGTATCGTTCACCGTGGCGGAGAGCATCAGCGGTATGTCCTTGCCCGTCCTGTGCATCACCTCCTGCATGGCATATATGCCGGCCTTGGCATTGAGCGTGTCAAAAACAGTTTCCAGAAGTATGGCATCCACTCCCTCCTGGGCAAGGACCTCCATCTGCCCGATATAGGCCTCGGCCAACTGGTCAAAGGTGATGGCACGGCATGCCGGGTCGTTGATGTCTGGCGAGATGCTCAGCGACTTGTTGGTAGGTCCCACGGTGGCAATGACAAACCCCTCGCGTCCGCTATCGGCAAAGGCACGGCGTGCCAGGCGCACCGCCTCGCGGTTCATTTCCGCAACCAGATGCTGGCAATTATAATCTGCCTGTGAAATGGAATTGGCGGAGAAGGTGTTGGCGGTAAGTATGTCGGCACCGGCATCCACATAAGCACGATAGATGTCGCCCACCACATCGGGACGCGTCAGGCAGAGCATCTCGTTGTTGCCCAAAAGCATGCCTGGTATGTCGCGATAGCGGTAGCCGCGGAAGTCCTCCTCCTTTAGACCGTAGCGCTGTACCATGGTGCCGAAACCTCCGTCCAGCACCAACGGCTTCTTCCTCTCCTCCAATGCCTGTCTTATGTTCATGCCTCTATCTCTGCAAAGTCCTGAAGATGCTCGTCTATGTATCTGGCCACGGTTTCCGTAACCTCCTCCTCCATCAGGATGAACTCGTCGTCCAGGTCGTCCGCCTCGGGGTAGTTCTCGTATATCGCCATAAACTCCTCATCGGTACAATCCGCCGTCAGCGCCTTATGGTTCTCTTCGTAGAACTTACGTCCGCTATATACCAGTTTGGAGAACTCCTTGGCTCCCCACAGGCGCATGGCCTTGGCAAAGGGGTTCAGGAAGATGAATGGACCGTAACCGTTGTGTATGAGTTGCACATGACCTCCGTCCATCACCTCCTCGCGGTATATGCAATACGCCAGCAGGGTTATCTGGTCGGGATTCAGGAGCGACATGCTCTCCTGCGTCAGTTCCCCTCCGATATGTTCCATGGTGGCATTGTAGAACAGTTCCACAAAGGCATCCATGCCACTCTGTGCCGCCTCTATTACGGCCGATTCCTTTATCCTTAGCATCTCTTACTTTTTCTTTCCATCCAGGAATATGTTGACAAAGAACATAGCCACGGCAAACACAGCACCCTCAATGATGTATATATAGGATGTCTTTTCGTCCTCCAGGAAGAACTCGTCGCCTAACCACATAAGCACCGCGAATAGCACACCCTGCAATAGGGCCACGATAACCTGTTGTCTGTTCATAGTCTTTTTTTACTTAATTGTATCTTTACTTGCTTGTCGTCCGGCAAGCACGGTGAGCATGAAGCGGTGAGGGGATGAGAGGTGAGTTTTTCCGTTTTGACTTCAGCCCCTTTGGGCGTCGACCTTCGGTTCACCTTTCCATTTTCAGTTTACATCATACCCCCTCCCCCTACGGGTACTCCCCCTGTTCAGGGGGAGATAGTGGCAACAGCGTTCCTTGCCGCTTTGTCCACCTAAGATAGGGGGACGAGGAGCGGAGCGACGGAGGGGGTATGTTAGTTTTCCGTTTTAATCCCGCTTTGCGGTCTTGAATCTGCTCCCGCTCGGCAATTCAAACAAGTTTGATTGCTCTCGCTTACTCGCAGATTTCCGTTTTCCGATTTCCGTTTTCCGTTCTCAATATCCTTTCTTGAAGGCGCGGTCCATCTGTCTTCGGTCCTCCTTCTCCTTCATGGTCTCGCGCTTGTCATACTCCTTCTTGCCTCGGGCTATGCTGATATCCAGTTTTGCCAGCCCCTTCTCGTCAATATATAATAATGTAGGCACTATGCTGAACCCAGGCTGCTTCACCGTCTGCTGGATCTTGCGTATCTCGCGGCGGTTCAACAGGAGTTTGCGCTCGCGCCGCTCCACATGGTTGTTGTACGAACCCTGCTCGTAGTGGGCGATGTACATGTTCTTAACCCACACCTCGCCGTTGTGCACATAACAGAACGTATCCACCAGCGAAGCCTTGCCCTGACGGATACTCTTTATCTCCGTGCCGGTAAGCACAATGCCAGCAGTATAGTCATCGAACAGGGCGAAGTCGAACGAGGCACGCTTGTTCTTTATGTTTATTGTCTTTGATTTGTTTTCCTTCTTGGCCATAATCGGTTCAAAGGTACGAAAAAAATGACGATACGTGAAGATTGACGGCAGAAATTGCCACAAAGCACGCAAAATATTGGGCAAATACTTTGCATGCTACCTAAAAATGACTATTTTTGTAGACGCAAAAGTGTTGAACCACTAAAATACAAAACAACCTAACAACAAAATTATGCAGTACACACACGAAGTACAGAACATGTGTTGTGTGGCTAAAGGCCCCAACCATGGTCCCGCTCCCATCCCTGAAGAGGGCAAGTGGGTGCAGGCAAAGGAAATCAAGGACATCAGCGGTCTGACCCACGGTGTGGGTTGGTGTGCTCCCCAGCAGGGCGCCTGCAAGCTGACCTTGAACGTGAAGGAAGGTATCATCGAGGAGTGCCTCGTTGAGACCATCGGTTGCTCCGGCATGACCCACTCTGCCGCTATGGCCAGCGAGATTCTTCCCGGCAAGACCATCCTGGAGGCTCTGAATACCGACCTGGTATGTGATGCCATCAACACCGCCATGCGCGAACTGTTCCTGCAGATCGTTTACGGCCGCACCCAGTCTGCATTCTCAGAGGGCGGTTTGACCATCGGTGCAGGTATGGAAGACCTGGGTAAGGGTCTGATTTCACAGACAGGTACCCTGTACGGCACCAAGCTCAAGGGCACACGTTACCTGCAGCTCACCGAGGGTTACATCACCAAGATGTTCCTGGATGAGGACGACCAGGTTTGCGGTTACGAATTCGTACACATGGGCAAGCTGATGGACGCCATCAAGAAGGGTATGGACGCCAACGAGGCTCTCAAGAGTGTAACAGGCACCTATGGCCGCACAAAGGCCGAGGATGGCGCTGTCAAGAGTATTGACCCCCGTAAGGACTAATAATTTGGAGGAACAAGACTATGATTAGAGAAGTAAAATTCGAGTCACAGGACCGTCGTATCAAGCAGATCCTTGCTTGTCTGAACAGCCACGGTATCGCCTCCATCGAAGAGGCTAATGAGATTTGTGATGCAGCCGGCATCGATCCTTACAAGACTTGTGAGGAAACACAGATGATTTGCTTTGAGAACGCAAAGTGGGCTTATGTAGTAGGTACCGCTATCGCTCTGAAGGAAAAGGCAAAGGACGCTGTTGAGGCTGCCAACTATATTGGTGAGGGTCTGCAGAGCTTCTGTATCCCTGGTTCTGTTGCCGACGACCGCAAGGTTGGTATCGGCCACGGCGAGCTGGCAGCACGTCTGCTCTCTCCCGAGACCAAGTGCTTCGCATTCCTGGCAGGTCACGAGTCATTCGCTGCTGCCGAGGGTGCCATCAAGATCGCTCAGATGGCCAACAAGTCAAGACCAGCCGACAAGCCCCTGCGCTGCATCCTGAACGGTCTTGGCAAGGACGCTGCCATGATCATCAGCCGTATCAACGGTTTCACCTATGTACAGACCCAGTTCGACTACTTCACCGGCGAGTTGAAGATTGTCAGCAAGAAGGCATACAGCAACGGTCCCCGCGCTGCCGTTAACTGCTATGGTGCAGACGACGTTCGCGAAGGTGTTGCCATCATGTGGCACGAGGACGTAGACGTTTCCATCACCGGTAACTCTACCAACCCCACCCGTTTCCAACACCCCACCGCAGGTACTTACAAAAAGGAGCGCGTACGTGCCGGCAAGGCATACTTCAGCGTAGCTTCAGGTGGTGGTACCGGCCGTACCCTGCACCCCGACAACATGGCTGCAGGTCCCGCTTCTTACGGTATGACCGACACTCTGGGCCGCATGCACTCTGACGCTCAGTTCGCAGGTTCTTCATCTGTTCCCGCTCACGTGGAGATGATGGGCTTCCTGGGTATCGGCAACAACCCCATGGTTGGTTGCTCTGTAGCATGCGCAGTACAGGCCGACCTGTATTTGAACAAGAAGTAATTGTTGCTTAACGTATTAGCCCAATAAGGTTAAACAAAAGCGACAACCAACGTTATATCTCCTATAGCCACCCGACTACATGGCTATAGGAGATTTTTTAACATCTCGAACAACAATACCCGACATGAACAGAAGTGAACTGATAGCAGCCGTAGCGGCACGACTGGACACCACCAAGGGCAATGCCGCACAGATGGTGGACACCGTACTGGGAGTAATAGCCGACCGACTCACCGAAGAGCGCGAAGAAGTGGCCATTGCCGACTTCGGACGTTTCTCCATCAAGCAGCAACCCGAGCGCCAGGGCATCAACCCCCAGACGGGAGAAAAGATGACCATCGAGGCAAAGGAAAAGGTTGTCTTCAAGGCCTCCACAAGTCTGGAGTACTATAGCCGCAAGCACAACTAAACCTATGCTTGGTTTCATCAACTTCAAATACAGCAAATAACATACCAGTAGGAGGTAAACGCTTATAGAAGCGCATACCTCCTACCTTTGGTTTATTGCCCCAGTCTCCCCGGTGCAAGCGGTCCCATGTGATTGAAACTATTAAGTTTCGCTTGGGACTTGTACCCGTTAGTTGAAATTCATACCGAGCATACAAAAAAGAGGACATGCCAATTGGCACGTCCTCCTATGTTTTACATATGAATCTCTTGTGAATACCTTAGAACGGTAAGTCTTCTGCACCTGTAGACGTAAACGGAGCTGCCTCTTGAGGTGCTGCCGTTGGCATAGGAGCAGTTGAGGGAGCGCCAAACGGAGTCATGTCGGGAGCACCCATGGGCATTTGCGCCATTGGATCTGCAAGATTGCGATCAACGTTCCATGCACGGATACTGTTATACCAACGTCCCTGATACTCACGTGCATCTATGTCAAAACTGACGCGTACCATTTCACCAACCTGAATATTGAACTGCTGTATCTTGTCTGATCCGAAGACCTCAAACACCATCTTGCGAGGAAAACGGTCTGTTGTTGTCTCCAAAACGTATGAAGCCATACGCCATTCACTGCCTGTACGCGCAGAAGTGCCACTACGTTCAGGAAGTACCTGAATAATTTTTCCTATCAATTCCATAATTTATACTTTTTAATTCTGCACAAAGTTAAGACAAATTACCTACATACACAAAAAACAGATTGCATTTTTTGGCATTATGAAGATAAATAAGTAAATTTGCAAGGAAATACGTAAACATATAATCACTATTACAATATGAATTTCAAAGTATCAAGCTCGGCTCTTAACAGCCGCCTCATCTGCGCCAGCAAGGTTCTGGCAAGCAAGAACTCAATGCCCATACTGGACTGCTTTCTGATAGACGTGTCAGAGGGTGGACAAATGACAATAACAGCAAGTGACTCAGAAAAATGCTACATTGCCAATTTGCCTTTGTTGGAACATAGTAATCCAGGAAGATTCTGTGTGCCGGCCAAGACTTTGATGGAGAGCCTGCGCGAGATTCCCGAGCAGCCAATAACATTGGAATTGAACGAAAACACATATGAACTCCGTGGCAAGCACGGTAGCGGACAATTCGCAATCATGGCACAGAGCGCAGAGCCCTACCCTGCTCCACGTCCTGTTGTAGAAGGCAACACCCTGAACATAACTGCCGATGTGCTGCTTTCCGGCATAAACCGTTCCCTTTTTGCCACTGCCAACGATGAAGTTCGTCTGGTAATGAACGGAATCTATTTCGACATCAAACCCGACCACCTTATCTTTGCCGGCACCGACGGTCGCAAGTTGGTAAAGAACATTGTACGTGGCATGACACCCGGTTTCAACGGAAGCTTCATCCTCCCCAAGAAGGTGGCAACGATCCTGAAAAGCGTTGTAAACAAGGATGAGAATGACATACGTATCGTTTACACAAATGATCGTGCGACCATCTCAACAGAAGACATGGTCATGCATTTCCGTCTGATAGAGGGCAACTACCCCAACTATAATGCCGTTATTCCTACCAGCAATCCTTACCATGCAGTAATTGACCGTCAGGCTTTTGCCAGTGCGCTTAAGCGTGTCAGCGTGTGTTGCAACCAGAGCAGCGGTCTTGTTAAACTGGAATTGAGTCGCAACAACGTACACCTAACCGGTCAGGACAACGAATATTCCACCAGTGCGGAGGAATTCCTGACATGTGAATATGACAACAATCCCATCAGCATCGGATTCTCATGTCAGTTCCTGATAGAGATATGCAACATACTGGATTCTGAGAATGTAGTCCTTGAACTCGCCGACCCCAGCCGCCCGGGATTGGTACGTCCCGCACAGGAGAAGGAAAACGAAGAACTGATCATGCTGCTCATGCCCATGCGCGTAGAAGACTGATGACACCATGAAACTGAATCTTAAGAAACCCATAGTATTCTTTGACTTGGAAACAACAGGCATAGATGTGGCAACAGACCGCATTGTAGAAATATGCCTGATACGCCTGGAGCCCAACGGTAACCGTCAGTCAATGACAATGAGACTGAATCCAGAAAGGCACATTCCAGAAGAGGCCAGTTCTGTCCATGGCATTTACGATGCCGACGTTAAGGACTGCCCGACATTCCGCGAAAAGGCAGAAGAACTGAAGACGATTTTCGACGGATGCGACTTGGCTGGTTTCAACAGCAACAGATTTGACATTCCACTGCTTGCTGAAGAATTCATCCGTTCTGGAGTGAACATTGACCTGAACACTCCACGCCGTGTGGATGTCCAGAACATTTATCATAAGCTCGAGCGCAGAACACTGATTGCAGCGTACAAGTTCTATTGCGACAAGGATTTGGAGAACGCTCATTCCGCTTTGGCCGACACAGAAGCCACGCTGGAGGTCCTTGAGGCACAGCTTGACCGCTATCCAGAAGATTTGCAGAACGACATAGACTTTCTGGCCGAGTATAGCAGCAGGGATAACTTTGTTGACTTTGCCGGGCGGTTTGCATACAATGCCAAGGGCGAGGAAATTGTAAACTTCGGCAAGCACAAGGGACGCTTAGTCAAGGATGTACTGAGAGTTGAACCAAGTTACTATAACTGGATGATGCAGAGCGACTTTACAATGAACACAAAACAAGTACTCACACGTCTCAAATACAAGTATTCCTTATAATATCTCACACGACAGATAATTAAGGACTCACAATACATACATCATGTTAAAGGGTAAAAAGATAGTTTTGGGCATAACGGGAAGCATTGCCGCATACAAGGCATGCACGCTTATCCGTCTGCTCATAAAGCAAGGGGCTGAAGTGCAGGTTGTCATAACACCGGCCGGAAAAGAGTTCATCACTCCGATTACACTGAGTGCCCTGACACATAAACCCGTAGTGTCTGAGTTCTTCAACCAGCGCGACGGTTCCTGGCATAGCCACGTGGATCTTGGCCTGTGGGCCGACGCCATGATCATAGCACCGTGTACAGCCAGCACATTAGGGAAAATGGCACACGGCATAGCAGACAACATGCTCATAACCACATACCTCAGCATGAAGGCTCCGGTACTTGTGGCTCCGGCCATGGACCTGGACATGTATGCGCATGCATCTACACAGGACAATATGCAACTGCTGCAACAACGTGGTGTCACGATTATAGAACCCGGCAGCGGTTTTCTTGCCTCAACCCTTGAGGGTAAGGGCCGCATGCAGGAACCGGAAATCATTGTTGAGGAAATAAAGGAGTTCTTCGCCCGTCGCGAAGGAAGATTGCGTGGACAGAGGATACTTATCACCGCAGGGCCTACATACGAGAAACTGGATCCTGTCAGGTTCATCGGCAATTACTCGAGCGGTAAGATGGGTATAGCCCTTGCCAACGAATGTCTCGCTCAAGGAGCAGACGTAGAGTTGGTACTCGGACCATGTGCATTGGAACTTCCTCATTCTACCTTATTGCATACCACACACGTTGAAAGTGCAGCGGAAATGTATCATGCAGCAACCTCCCTGTTCCCAGCTTGTTCGGCAGGAATCATGTGTGCCGCAGTTGCCGACTTCACTCCCGACACATGTGCCGAAGAAAAAATCAAGCGCGAAGGCGAACAGTTGGTACTGCATCTGAATCCAACACAGGACATAGCTGCCGCTATTGGCAACATGAAAACGATAAATCAGAAATTGTGCGGATTTGCTCTGGAAACACACGATGCCATGTCTCATGCCAAGGAGAAACTGCAACGCAAACACCTTGACATGATTGTCATGAACAGTCTTCAAGACGCTGGCGCAGGTTTCCGTGTTAACACGAATAAGGTTACTATTATCACACCAGACGAAGTGGAATCCCTACCCTTACAAAGCAAGACGGATGTCGCCAAGGAAATAATTAACAGATTCATCCCATGAAACACCTGTTAGCCATATTAGCTTTAATTGCCTTACCAGCTTGTGCTATGGCACAGGAACTTAATGCCAAGGTGGTGATAAATACGGCACAAATAGGCAACACCAACATTGAAGCGTGCGAAACATTCAGGGAAAAGGTACAAGAGTTTCTGAACAGCAAACAATGGACAACAGTAAAGTACGATGAGGTTGAACGTATAGACTGTACCTTCAACATAACCATAACCAAGTACTCTGCCCAAGACGGAGCCTTTGAGTGTACACTGCTTCTGAACAGCACACGTCCGGTATGGGGAAGCTCATATACCTCTTCGCTCTATAATACACGTGACCAGCACTTTGACTTCAAGTTTGACCCAGCAGACCAGTTGGAATACAATCCTGATAATCTTGACAACCAGTTAATGGCTCTGTTGGCATATTATGCCCACCTGCTTATAGGCATGGATATGGACACCTTTGCCCCTTTGGGAGGCACTTCTGTTTTGCAGACTGCAGAGGATATTGTCAGCAAGGCACAAAACCTTGGATACAGCGGATGGAGTGCATTCAACGAGAGCAACAACCGCTTTGCACTACTCAATGATTATATGGACGGCAGCATGGAGGCTATTCGGCAGATGAATTACATGTATCATCGCCAGGGACTTGACCAACTGTGCGACAGCACTCAAAAAGCCCAGTCGGCTTTAGTGGAGAGCATGGAACTGTTGGACCAAGCTCGACAAGCCCGTTCTATGAGCAATGTGCCCCAACTCTTCACCGAGTACAAGAAGGAAGAACTTGTAAACATTTTCAGCAAACACGAAAACCAGCAGGAACGTCTACGAGTATATGACATTCTGTTTGCCATCAACCCCAGCCAAAATACAAGTTGGGAGAAAATAAAGAAATAGACATGGTTTCAGCTCTGATGGCTAAATGTGCACCATTAATTCCCAAACACTTCCGTACAAGCAATGTTAAAGCATCTACATATTGAAAACTATGCACTCATTGAGAGTCTTGACATAGACTTAAACGATGGCTTTTCTGTAATAACCGGTGAGACAGGTGCCGGCAAAAGCATACTTCTCGGTGCAATAGGTCTGCTAACCGGAGACAGGGCAGACCTCTCGGCCATACAGTCGGGCAAACAAAGATGCATTCTGGAAGCGACATTCAATCTGGAAGGCTATGATTTGGAGGCATTTTTCCAAGAAGAAGACCTTGAGTTCGACCCATCGGAGTGTATAATACGTCGCGAACTAACGGCAAACGGCAAAAGCCGCGCCTTCATCAACGATACCCCAACAACCATAACAGCCCTAAAACGATTAGGCAGCAGCCTTATCGACATTCATTCACAGCATCAGAATCTTCTGCTCGGACAAGAAGACTTTCAATTATCTGTCCTTGACGCTATTGCAGCAATACCAGAACTTACTCTATCCTATTCCGATGCCTTCCGCAAATGGCAGAAGACCGTGAAGGAACTTGACAAGGCGCAGAACAATCTTGACGAAAGCAGGAAAGACGAGGACTATCTGCGTTTTCTTGTAACGGAACTTACAAACTTCAACCCGCAACCTGCTGAAGACGAGACATTACAGCAACAAGGCGACATGCTTGAACATGCCCAGGACATCAAGAATGCTCTAATGCAAAGTTATGGCCAACTATCAGAAGGAGACACACCAGTTACAGACACCTTGCGTCAGGTTCGTAATCAACTCTCATCCATACAACCGTATTTCCAGCAAGCTGAGGAACTTGCCGAACGGATAGAAAGTTGCCGTATAGAACTTCAGGACATTGCCGACACATTGGAATCTGAGGGCGAGTCCATTGACTATGACCCTATGCGTCTGGAAGAGTTGCAATCCCGACTTAATACCTTGTATTCTCTGGAACAAAAGCATCATGTAGGCAGCAGTGAAGAATTGATTGACCTCATGAAACAGATGAAGGAACGCCTGGATATGATGGACAACAGCGACGAATACATCAAACAGTTACAGCGTGAAGAACAAGAGGCCCGCACCCTATTGGACCGCATCTCTGACAAACTTACGGAAAAGCGTACCGTAGCCGCCAAGAAAGTTGAAAAAGACGTTGTAGCCAGTTTGAAGACACTGGGCATGCCAAATGTGCGTTTCCAGGTGTACATGTCTGCCACAGAATCCCCTACCCCCAAAGGCAAGGACAAGGTTTCCTTCCTTTTCTCAGCCAACCTTGGTTCGGACATGCAGAACATATCCCAGGTGGCCAGTGGTGGCGAAACGGCCCGTGTCATGCTCTCGCTCAAAGCCATACTGTCTGGTGCAATGTCCTTGCCCACCATTATATTTGACGAGATAGATACCGGTGTTTCTGGCCACATCGCTGAGTCCATGGCAAATATCATGCACAAGATGGGACAACAGGGCCGACAGGTCATAAGCATCACACACCTGCCTCAAATTGCGGCCCTCGGCCAACATCATTACAAGGTATGGAAGGAAGATACCGAAATGGTTACGAGAAGCCACATCACACGCCTCAGCCAAGAGGAACGTATCTCTGAACTTGCCAATATGCTTTCCGGCAGCAATGTCTCCAAAGAAGCGATGGACAATGCAAGGGCCCTGTTAGGATTATAACAATGACTCTCAAGGAACTTACACCCGACAAACTCTATCTAGTTGCACTGAGCGGAGGTGCCGACTCCGTAGCCCTTACCCTGATGATGAAGGAGAAAGGGTTGAATTTCTATGCATTGCATTGCAACTTCCATCTACGAGACGAAGAATCTGATCGTGACGAAGCTTTCGTGCGCAATTTCTGTAACAAGCATGACATCCCACTTGATGTGTGCCATTTTGACACCAAAACTTCAGCCAAGGAGCATGGAGTGAGTATAGAAATGGAAGCACGCGAACTCCGTTACACATGGTTTGCAGAACAGGCCAACAAACTAAAGGCCGAAGCGATATGTGTCGCACACCACAAAGATGACCAAGCCGAGACCCTTCTGCTAAATCTTATACGTGGCACTGGTTTGCGAGGTCTGTCTGCCATGCATCCCGACCGTACCATCAATGGCTTGCGCATATTACGTCCCCTCCTTGACATCACCAAACAGGAAATTCTTGATTATCTTGCATCCAGGCATCAGGAATATGTAACCGACAGCACAAACCTTGAACGCGATGCACTGCGCAACCGCATCCGTCTGGATGTCATCCCCATGCTTCAAGAATTGAATCCAAACATAACCGATTGCTTGGCACGTACGGCAACTAATGTTCGAATGGAATTGGATTCTGATTCACAAGAGAGATATTATCACAGGTGGCTCTCACCTTTTGGATTCAACCGACAGCAGATTCTTGATATATTTGAGCATCGGCCAAAAGAAGAAGGAGGACATTCTGTAAAAACAGGACTAACATGGCTTAGCAACACCCATATCCTTTTAAAGGACAGGGGAAAATGGGTATTAGAGGAAAGGAAAGAGTATACAGACACAGATATGCCTAAACTTGTCGTTCGGGAACTTCCAGCAAAATTCAAACCCGTACGAAAAGATTTTCTTATAGGGGGACAAGCTTTCATTGATGCTGACCGCATTGAAGGTCCTCTTGCTATACGACACATAGTTTCCGGAGACCGTTTCCGCCCATACGGTATGAAAAACGGCACAAAACTAATCAGCGATTATCTAACCGACCGTAAAGTCAACAAATTGTGCAAACACGAACAATTTGTTGTCACAGATACGGCTAATGGTAATATTATATGGCTTGTAAACCATACTATTGACAATCGTTATTGCCTCACATCTGATACAAAAAGAATCATGCAACTTTCTACAGAGCGTTGACAAGTTGGTTACATATTGATCATGCTGTAATCAAGACAACACCTTGAATTTGGCAAAGCGGAGAAGAAGTTGTTTTATCCCTACATTGTCAAAGTCCACTTTAGCCTTTGCATCTATACCCTTACCTTCAATAGCAGTCACCACACCAGAACCGAAACGGTCGTGCAATATTCGCGTACCAATGGAAACAGGCAACGTGTCCTTAGTGGCAATATTTGACTGTAATGTTCCAGAACCGGACTGTGCCACAGGTTTCACACGGATAAAACGACGTGCATCTATACCAGTGGGGATGGATTGGCGGACATTGGAAGAGGATGTTTGTGAGACGCCAAACAGTGGTGAGGATGACGAAGCACCCTGACCGAACCTACCAGTCCCAACGGAGGTATTTGCCGAAGCACCCTTAACGCGCAGGAAGCGTGGGTCTATCTCGCGCAGGAAGCGTGACGGTTCGCAGAACTCGGTCTTACCATAACGGAAACGGCTCTTGGCATGCGTGATTATCAGAAACTCTTCGGCACGGGTAATGGCAACATAGAACAGGCGTCTTTCCTCTTCCAGGCCTCTGGGGCTGTCCATACTCATTTGGGACGGAAAGAGGGTTTCTTCCATTCCCACAATGAAAACGACTCTGAACTCCAATCCCTTGGCTGAGTGTACCGTCATCAATGTAAGCCTGTCCTCACTTTGAGTGTCGTTCTCATCAACATCGCTCAGCAGCGACACCTCCTGAAGGTAATGCGTGAGGAAGTACTCCTGTCCCTGCTCCTTACGTTCCTGCACAAAGGCGGCAATGCCGTCCATCAGTTCCTGCAGATTCTCCTGTCTGGCAATGTCCTCTGGTTCGTGCCCCCTGTTCACCTCGGCCTGCATACCGCTCTGCCTGACAATGTCCAGTACAAGACTGTATGCATCGTCCTTGGAATGGCGCTCGTTAAATGACTTTATCATCTGCACGAAAGCCAGAAGTTTGCTCCTGGTACCTGCATTTACATCAGGCAGCAACTGCGGAGTACATAGCACCTCCCATGGAGTGGTTTCATGAACAGAAGCAGCCTTGAACACCTTGTCCAGAGTTGTCTGGCCTATGCCGCGTGCCGGATAGTTTATGACTCGGCGAAGCGCCTCCTCGTCATACATATTAACGGTAAGACGGAGATATGCAATAATATCCTTTATTTCCTTGCGCTGATAGAAGGACATTCCTCCATATACTCTGTATGGAACGGAAGACTTGCGCAAGACCTCTTCAAAGGCTCGGCTTTGTGCATTGGTGCGGTAGAGCACGGCCATCTGGCTGTATGGTATCTGCTCATTGCTGCGGAATTCGCGGATACACTTCATTACAACCGTGGCTTCATCTATGTCGCTATATGTCTGTATAACGCTTATAGGCTCGCCCAACTCCTTGCGGGAAAACACTTCCTTGTGAATCTGTCCGCGGTTATGGCCGATAAGGGAATTGGCGGCAGAAACAATGGTCTGGGTGGAACGGTAGTTCTGTTCAAGTTTGAATAGCCGGCTGCCACTGTACTGCTCCTGAAAACGAAGGATGTTGTCGATGTTGGCACCTCTGAAGGAATATATACTCTGCGCATCATCACCCACGACACACACACGCTGACGATGCTGGGTCAGCAACCATACAATAAGATGCTGGGCATAGTTGGTGTCCTGGTACTCGTCCACGAGAACAAAGTGAAAACGGTCTTCCCACTTCTGTGCAATATCGGGATGCTCTGAAAACAATATCCAAGTATACAGGAGCAAATCATCGAAATCCATAACATTGGATTGGCGGCAACGTTGCCAGTATTGCATGTATATCTGACCTGTTGCCGGCATCTTCGCGTGCATGTCAGCCTCGAAATTCTGCCTGTCGGCCATATATGCCGACGGCAGTATCAGGCGGTTCTTTGCCATGCTGATACGTGATGCCACACTGCCAGGCTTATAGGTCTTGTCGTCCAACTGCATGTCCTTGATAATGCTCTTCACCAGGCTCTTGCTGTCCGATGCATCGTATATGGTAAAGTCACGCGCGAAGCCCAGATGCGCACATTCCTGGCGCAGTATACGCGAAAAGACACTGTGGAAGGTGCCCATCCACAGGCGTGATGCCGTTTCCTCTCCGACCATACGCCCAATACGCTCACGCATTTCCTTGGCAGCCTTGTTGGTAAAGGTAAGGGCAAGTATATTCCACGGTTGCATACCATTCTGCAACAAGTAGGCTATTTTGCTGGTCAGCACACGGGTCTTTCCCGAACCTGCACCGGCAATTACAAGCGAAGGGGCATCGCAGCAAAGAACTGCCTCACGCTGACTCTCGTTAAGTTCTTCTATTATCATCAATGACTTTTTTCGTTATATTCTCCGCCAGAGTCCTATACATATTATATATTTACAAAGAAGGATACGGCCATAGCCAACAGTATGGCCCATGGCCAGCGGACAATGCCATAGGTAATGAGTTCAAGTGCATCGCGCCTGGAGTGCAGGGTACCTGACACTATACCAAAGACAAAGCACACCAATATACACTCTATGCACAGACTTTGGAAAAGTCCACGACTCCACGGGGACGGAAACACCTTGCCGGTAACACCAAGCAGAGGACTATAGGGAATCAGGGCGGAAAGCAGCAAAAGCACATTGCAGATGACAGCAACTACAATGGCCGCCACAAGACCGTCCATATCGCGCACTACCAGCAACCTGCTACGGATTACGCTGCCTACGGCTACAATGAACAGAATCGTGTAAACCAGCAATTCCGAGGCGGCACGCTCTGTACCATGAAGCCACAGATACCTCAGTATTTCGTCCATGTATGAATGTGTGTATATTATATGTTATAATCTGCCGGAGCCTACTCCTCATCGGGACGGAGGTTCTCCAAATCTATTATACGAAGTTGCAATGCCCTTGTTACCAGACGTGTTGCATTGACACCCGTACGTTCATTGCCCGGGAACAAGCGGTTGATAAGGTCGGCCTGACGCTTCTCAAGGCTCTTGGCTCCGAAGGGCATCCCCTTAAGGTTTGCAATCATGTCTTTGGTGTATCCCAAGGCCAAATGACGGAGATAACGTTCGTCGTACTCGTCAATGTCGTAGTCGATAATGGCATCGCTCTGCTGCACTTCTGCCAAGATGCTTTTGCGGAAGCGAACGAGTATCTTCTCCAGAATAGGTTCGTTAAACACAAAGCGACGTCCATGCATGACCAGTTGCACGTCATCGCGTTGCAACAAGTTGCCGGTCTTCAGAATTATGCCGTCGGCACCGGCAGAAAGAGCCTCTACCCACAGACGCTCATTCTGGATTTCACCAGTGAATATCAGTATCTTGAGATTGCTGTACCTGTCTCTCAACTGGCGGCAAATGTCGATGCCCACCGTGGTGCTTCCACCCAAGCCAAGGTCCAGCAATATCATGTCAGGCACATCCTTACGCATGAGTTTCCAGAGTTCTGCCTCATTTTGTGCAGTGCCAATAATAGTGGCCTCAGGAATCTCACTCCTGAAGATATGTTCAGTTCCCTTTAATTCCAACTGAACGTCTTCGACGATAATAACCTTGAATTCTTCCATAATGTTATGATGATTTCATTGTTTTCCACATATAGTCTCAATCCCGGGAAACCGCATGACGCATCATGCATGCGTACTATCTCGCGTGCCACGAAAGCATCCAGATTGCCCGCCTCTGGCGTGAACAGATTGTCGGGTATCTGCTTGCCCAACACCTTTATTCTTACTTCCCGGATTTTGTTAATGTCCTTGGTCTCAACCGAAATGGGTGCGTGTGAAATGGCAGCCATAATCCTACGTTTCAATTCGTACAGCACGCTTTCATCCATAGCGACCTTGAGGGCTGTCTGGCGTTGCGCCTGACCCAACAGCATGGTGTACACATCATTGTAGTAGTTCATCAGCTGGAAAAGGTCCTTGGTGTCGGTATGCCTGTTCATAGCCATCTGCTGGATACGGGCAGGATAATACATTGTCTCGTGCTTGATTGTGGAAAGGCTGTTGTCCAGAATACGGTTCTGGATGTGTACGCGGTCCAGCTCATACTGCACACGGTTGAGCGTCTCTGTCTGGAGGGACTGCAAATCCTCCTGCTGTCGCATCTCGTTCCTACGACGTCTGGAACGACGAACGGCAAATATCAGCCAGACAACGGAGAAAAGGAAGAACAGCAGAGTGAAGAATAAAGACCATGTTATTTCCGTCTTTACCGTATGCAATCGCTTGGCATAGACAGGAAGATTGGGGTCTGCCGTGTATTGTCTGTACAGGCGGACGCATTGCAGATTGTGGTTCCTGTACTCGTCCCACAAGCAGAGGTTCTGCGATGCAACAGCCATTTCATTCTCCACAAGCATACGTAAATATATGCTGTCTTCTGGTATAAGCTGGAGAAGTTGGCGGCCATGTTCCAATGCCTTGCCATAGCGGGCGGTAGCATTGTAATTGCATATTGAGTCGTAGCGGACAAGCGCCTTGTCATATTCATTCCCGGCAAACACACCGACATTGAATAACAGGAAAGCAAGTACCGCAAGTACACGGGGAAGCCTGAACCAGAAACGGCTTCCCTTGCCTTCCTCGCTTTCAACACCGAAATCACAACAGTGAAAACGGCTTGAAAGTTTCTTCATCTGGCCGATAATGCCCTTACAGTTCATCAATCCGAAGCCAAATCCCTTGCCGTCACTCTGTGTCGGGTCATCGTCGTTTTTCACAGAAGAAATCCGGAATACCTTGCTGTTGTTTATCTTGTCCACATTCTCAGGAGTAAGACCGCAACCGGTATCCTTAACCGATATCTCAACTACATTATCGTCTGCATTTACCATTATGCTCACAGTGCCGCCGGAAGGCGTAAACTTGCGTGCATTGTCACAGAGCGTGTTAATCATGAAAAGCGTCAGGGCACGATCCGCCTTTACACAGATACCTTCTGCCGCAGCGACTTCAAGGCTGATACCTTTCTGCAGATAGGTGCTTCTGTTCTTGGCTATGGTATCCAGTAGCGGTTGCAATGGGAATGTGGTAATATTCATTGCCACCTTGCCCTGCTTTACCTGAATCCATTCCGTAAGTATATCGTTTATACGAAGAATCTCTGCCGAAAGTTCGGCCACATACTCCATGTCCTGCGTGTTGAGCATGCGGTTTATGTATGGTACGACGTTCTCGGCAAGGCTCACCTTTGCACGACGCTCAATATTGGACAGTTTTTCGCGAGCCAACTGCATCTCGCGTGCACGTGTCTCGTCTATCGTGAACTGCAGGGTTTCCTCCGCTTCGCGCTCCTGCCTCTGGCTGTGCTTTTTTAACCTTGCGTTCAAGGTGCGGAAAACCACAAACACTATCAGTATGAGGATGGCTATGACAGAAAGGTTTATGTACAACCTGTAGTTATACGACTGCAATTCTTCGGCTCGAGCCTCTTCTTCAAGGTCCTGGCGCATTGACTCGAGAAGAGACAGGTAGATGTTGCGGTTCTGCATCGCCTTTTCCGTGTTGCCGAGCGCACTGTGTGTCAAGGACAGGCGTTCGTAGATGGCGGCTTCCCAATAAGGGACACGTTTTGCTTCTATCCTATGCTGCTTGGACACGATTTCAAGAGCCTCGTACAATGGTGCAAGAGCCTCCTCATAACGTTTCTGCCGGAAAAGCAATTCTGCCTTTGTACGCAACACGTTGGCTGTCTGGAAGCAGTCATTGTACTGGCGGAACAGTTTCAAAGAGTGGTTGGCAAGTCTCAGGGGCAATGAATCTTCGCAAGACATCGTACCCGGCTCGGAATACTGTCCGACAATGAAGTCCATACCTCCACCGCGGTTGTTTCTCAGCAACGCCTGTATTCCAGGCTTCTCCAATAGGGTGGCAAGAGCCTGAAGACTATTGGCCTGGAAGTATTTGTCCTTACGACGCCGGGAAATGGTCAGTACGTGTGTAAGATAGTCGAATTCCTTCAATATGACAGTAACGCTATCCCCACTCAATATTCCTCCTGCACCAAGCAAATACATGTAACTGGTCCATTGTGCGGTATCCATAGGCAGCCTCATATAAGGCTCTATGCTGTTCATCTCGGCACGCGAGGCAGAATGCTGTTGGGAATAGAAATAGAATGTACATACAATGATGTGCATTTCCGTGCGTGCATACAGGACTCTGCTCCTGAGATGGGGGGATAGAAGATGAAGTTCCTCATCTATTCTGTCCAGCCTTCTCTCGGCACTATGCCATGCTCTGTAGAATGTCCGGAACTCGCCCGTTCTCTGCGACACCTTCATTCTCAGAACGTCAGCACATAGAAGTTCCACCTGATTGTTTGTCAGCGAATCAACCGCATCCAACGCTTTCATGGCGTCGCTGAAATGCATCTGCTGGTAAAGGACAAATGCCTTATGGCTTATGGCTTCTGCCTTGCCATCGGGATAATCTTCACTAAGGGTATATGCATAGTTGGCATAATGCAATGACGAGTCGACATCAACATAACGAAGAAGGTATGCCCGACGATTCATTTCGTCGGGCATACTTGTGTCTTTCCGTGTACATGATGCAAACACGAGAAGCACCATTAACGCAACAGCAATTCCTCTATTCATACCCTGACACTATGTTTCAGTCTTTGACAAAACGCTTGTCCATCGTATTTGACTGCATATTGCTGTTCATGAATGGAGTCACCTTCATATCGTCTTCTGACTTGGCATTACCATGATGCTTTTCTAACATCTTGTCTATTTCTTCAAACTTCTGTCCCATGTTCAGGTTCAGGTAAATCCTGTACAACGGATTACCCCAACGGTCCAAATCATCCGGAATAAGTTCCCGAACCCTCTCCATCGGTTCAAGGGCACGACGATACAAAACCCTGCGCCTTGCCGTCTGATTCTCCGACAATGCCAAATTCAACAGGGGAATTCCTTTATTGTATAAGGCATCTATGTTGTCGCTCTCACGCTTCAGGCACTCGTCGCTCATGCTTATGCACTTCTCATAATCTCCTTGTGCCAGGGCAAACATGCTCATGGCAAACCAGTACATGGCCCTGTCCACATCTGACCTGACCAACGAGTCTGTACGTGCGAGACCTTTTTCTATCTCCCCATGGCGCATATAATAATCCATAAGGTTCAAGAAGAAATAGTTGTAACCGGGATACAGGTCAACACCCTCGTCCAGTATCTCCAGCCACTTGGCACTGTCACCGATATGAACATAACTGCGTGCCTTATATTCTGCCAGTGCGGGACGCTCTGCTTCTGAATTCAAGGCAATTGCCTTATCCACATGTTCCAGCACATGATAAGGGTTGTTTTCGTTCATTCCGCAGATTGTGGCCCAGTATGCTACACGTCCGATGACACTGTCCAAGTCTGTGGTGCATGTTTTGATGTACATGTCAAAAAAGGGATATGCCTCTGACCATTTGGATTTACGGAGCAGGAACTTGCCGCCTCCCAACAGGTTGTCCCGGTGCAATGCCCTCAGTTTTATGTTCTTGTTCTCGAATTTGCCTGATTCATCCACAGAATCACTGCTGAGGGTGTAATCATATATTTTAAGGACCGTCTGGTATAATTTTACGGTATCTAAATTCTGCTTCAGATAGGCTTGCATATTCAAGCCTTCGTTCTGACTCTGCTGTAACAGGGCACAGAGATTATACCCCTCTGCTCTCTGTTTGTCAGTAGTCGTGGGCAATGCCATGCTGTCAAGAAGAATACGTTCAATGTTTTCCTGACCTGAACCTGCCTTTATAGCAGCATGGGCTTCTTTGAACCTCTTCTTGATGGTCATCTTCTTTTGAGCATTAAGAGTAGTAAAAGAGAAGAGGCTCACAAATAATATAAGTAGTAGTCGAATCATTATAGAATCAACAGGAAGAGAATTTAAAAGGACTGCCACAACAGCATACCGTTGTGGCAGCCTTTATTGAACTTTAATATATCGTTACGTAATTTTGCAGAAACTGATTAGTTGAGGTATGCATCCATTTCAGCAGCCTTCTCCTTCTCACCAATGTTGTTATAGATAACCTTCAAGGGAGAGGCCCATTTGCTGGGATCCTTGTCTTCCAACTCGCGATACCTTTCAAAATAGGGAGCGGCCTTGGCGAAAAGACCCTTCACCTCATCCTCGGCAGCCTTGATGGCGGCCTGAGACTTCATCTTCTTTCCGCTTATTTCACGTGCCTTCTCCAATGCGTTCTGATAATAGCAATAACCGCAATTGTAAACACCGTCAGCATAGTCGGGATCTATCTCCACAGACTTCTGGAAGAAGGTGATGGCATTGCTAAAGTCGCTCTTGGCATAGAAAGCAAAACCACGGCAGTAGTTTGCCACCTTACTCTCGGGATACTTCTCAACCAATTCCTTGGTGTAGGCATCAACTGCCTCGTTACCGGCACTATTGTAATGAGCCATCAACTGCTGCATACCTATTTCGCCAACCTCGCTATCGGGAGCAAGAGCGATCATCTCCTTCATTGCTACAATCCACTCCTCTGTCTTGCCCTGGTCCTTCAGCATCTGGGGCTTTGCGCGAAGAACGAAGTTGTGGCTTTCCTTGTTGTCGAACTGCAAGGCCAGGTCATAATACTTGTCCATCAGTTCAGCGTTCTTGTCATTGAAAGCAGTATAGAAGATATTGAACGCAAATTGCGAAGCGGGATATTCGGGATTCTTCACGATGTCGTTGTCAGCCATCTCGGGATACTTGACAGGGAAGTTGATGTAAGCATCCAATGCCTTCTGTGCGCCTTCCAGGTCCTTTGCTTCAATGCAGAACTGACACAGGTAAGCATAGTATGTATGAGTCTTGGGGAACTTCAACTTTACAGACTGGATACTAAGATTCTGAGTCTGGTCTTCCACATTACCCCATGTCAGCTGGCCGTGGCATGCATCGGTAATGGCGAAGATTGAAGATGCAAGTGCTTCACGGTTATAGGGTTCCTTCTTGGAAGCCTTTACCAGTTCGCTGTTCAAGACCATTGTTGCCATGTCGTCCAGTGCCTTGTATGCCTGGAACTTCTTGTTGTCCTTGATGTACTCGGTAGAGAGTGCTTCTGTCAGAAGTGCGATACCCTCAAGAGATACTGTCTGGATCTTGGCCTCGTTTTCTGCAATCAACAAATCATTGGAAGACTCGCCCTTCTGCTGCTCCATCTGGATAGCCTGATAAAGGGTCTGTACCTCTGTTGCACAAGCCATACCGTCGCTGAGTTTCTTGTTGGCCTGCTTGGTGGCTTCTTTCAACGCGGCCTTGGCAGCCTTTTCAGCAGCCTTCTCTTCGGGAGTCTGAGCCATCACACTACCTGTAAATAGTGCAAGGGCAATGGTGAAAAGAATCTTTTTCATAATTAATGTTGTTTAGTGGTTTGGTTATTATCATTCATTAGTCTCATTGAAATCAAATTCGCCCTGTACCTCACCCTTTGCCTCGGGGGTCTGCTCAACCGGAGTTTCTGTCTGAATGGTTTGGGCATCGTTCATCTCTACTTCGGGAGCAGTAGACTCCTCTTCTTCGTCGGAACGAGGAACCACACATACGTGGGCAATGCTGTCGCCACGCTTCTTCAGTTCTATCAACTTGGTTCCCTGGGTGGCACGGTTCTTGGTTTCCTTGATGTCATCAACATGCAGACGTATTACGGTACCCGACTTGTTGATTATCATCAGGTCGTCTTCCTCGGTAACGACCTGCAGGGTAACAAGTTTGTTGTCGTCCACGAGGTTCATGGCCTTCACGCCCTTGGCATGGCGTTTGGTCTTGCGGTATGCCTCCACAGAGGTGTACTTGCCCCAACCCTTGTCGCTCATTACCAGGATGCTCTCGTTCTCGGGATCGTTGATTACTGCCATTCCGATTACCTCATCCTCACCGTCGTTGTCCAGGACAATGCTCTGCACACCGGTGCTCACACGTCCCATGGTACGGACGTCTGATTCATTGAAGCGAACGGCACGGCCATTGCGGTTGGCAACGATGACTTCATCTGTTCCGTTGGTGAGGTTCACGGCAATCACCCTGTCCTCCTCACGGATATTGATGGCGTTCACACCATTGGTTCTGGGACGGCTGTACTCTGTCAGACAGGTCTTCTTGATGATACCGTCCTTGGTGGCAAAGACAACATAGTGTGACTTGCAGAAGTCGGGATCCTGCAACTTGCGGATAAGCAGACATGCCTGCACCTTGTCGCCGGGTTCTATCTGCAGCATGTTCTGTATGGCACGACCCTTGTTCTGCTTCGTTCCCTCGGGTATGTCATATACCTTCAGCCAGTAGCAACGTCCACGGTCGGTGAAGAACATCATGGTATTGTGCATGGTGCCGGTGTAGAGATGCTCTATGAAGTCGTTGTCGCGTGTAGCGGAGCCCTTTGAACCTATACCGCCACGTCCCTGTGCACGGAACTCGGCCAAGGGAGTACGCTTGATATAGCCCATGTGGCTGATGGTAACGACCACCTCGTCGTCGGCATAGAAGTCCTCGGCATTGAACTCCTCGGCACTGGGCATGATCTGGGTCTTGCGCTCGTCGGCATACTTCTCCTTCACCTCGATGAGTTCGTCCTTGATTACCTTGCGGCACAGGTTGTCGTCGGTAAGTATCTGGTTGTAGTATGCTATCTTTGCCTGCAGGTCGTCGAACTCGTTGTGCAAATCCTCCTGACGAAGGCCTGTCAACTGGCTGAGGCGCATATCCACAATGGCCTTTGACTGAAGTTCGTCCAGATTGAAGCGCACCTCCAGATTGCGCTGGGCATCCTGGGGAGTCTTGCTTCCACGGATAATGTGTACCACCTCGTCGATGTTGTCGCTGGCAATGATCAGGCCTTCCAGTATGTGTGCACGTTCCTCTGCCTTCTTCAGGTCGTACTTGGTACGACGGATAACCACCTCATGACGGTGCTCGACGAAATTGCTGATGCAATCCTTCAGGGTGAGCAGACGGGGACGACCCTTGACCAGTGCAATGGCGTTCACGCTGAAACTTGTCTGCAAGGGTGTCATCTTGAACAATTTATTCAAGACAACGCGGGCATTGGCATCGCGCTTCACGTCCACAACGATACGCATGCCTTCACGGTCGCTCTCATCATTGGCATTGCTGATACCGTCCAGTTTGCCCTCCTTCATCAGTTCGGCAATGTACTCGATAAGTTGTGCCTTGTTGACACCATAGGGTATCTCCGTGACAACGATCTTGTCGTGCTGGTCATGTGCCTCAATATCGGCCTTGGCACGCATGATGACGCGTCCGCGACCTGTTTCGTAGGCATCCTTTATTCCCTGCAAGCCCATGATGTAGGCACCCGTTGGGAAGTCGGGGCCCTTCACGTACTGCATCAAGGCCTCGGTATCCATCTCCGGATTGTCAACGTATGCCACACAGGCATCAATAACCTCACCAAGGTTGTGGGTGGGGATGTTCGTTGCCATACCAACGGCAATACCTGTGGCACCGTTGACCAGCAGGTTGGGGATACGTGTAGGCATTACGGTAGGCTCCTGCAGGGTATCGTCGAAGTTGTTGGTCATGTTCACCGTATCCTTCTCCAAATCCTCCATCATAGCCTCGCCCATCATGCTGAGGCGTGCTTCGGTGTAACGCATTGCCGCAGCACCGTCACCGTCTACCGAGCCAAAGTTTCCCTGACCGTCAATAAGCGTATAGCGCATGTTCCAGTCCTGTGCCATGCGCACCAGTGCGCCATACACGGAACTGTCGCCATGGGGATGATACTTACCAAGCACCTCACCCACTATACGGGCACTCTTCTTGTAGGGTTTGTTGTGCGTGTTGCCCAATCCCTCCATACCGAAGAGGATGCGGCGGTGAACGGGTTTGAAACCGTCGCGCACGTCGGGCAAGGCACGAGCCACAATGACGCTCATCGAGTAGTCAATGTAGCTTTTCCTCATCTCGGACTCAATGTCCACTTTGATGATTCTTTCCTGATCTTCCATTTATAAAAATTTAGTACAATATCATATAAAAGGGGCTCATACCCTTATTCCGTGCAAATTTAGTCATTTTTCGCGATTCGAGCAAGAAATCGGTCAAGAAACACCTTGCCTGAGTGTTAAAATAACAACATTTATCATTTCGCGTTTAACGGTGAGGGGTTAGCGGGTGAGCGGTGAGCGGTGAGCGGGTGAGCGGTGAGCGGTGAGCGGTGAGCGGGTGAGCGGTGAGCGGGTGAGCGGATCAAGACAAAAAAAATACGGTCCTGCACAGAACCGTATCATTATCATGCCATCATGCCATGCGGAAGGCATCGCAAGTCTATGAAGCCAACCCCCCATCCAGCACTTCATACTTGGAACTGTTGCTTTTGTATTCCGGCACGATTTCCTTCATTTTCTTCACGATAGCCATATCATCATAAGAGAATGAGAGTTCGTACAGTTCCCGTTCATCCTTCAAGGCCTGCCCAAAGGGATATTCCCTTACCGCACTGACCTTAATCTTCGGATGTGGTGTGGGCCGGGTGGTTTCCTTGTTGTTCAGCACCTCTTCGTACAGTTTCTCGCCATCGCGCAATCCTGTGTATTTTATCTTCACGTCCTTGGCACCACTCAAGTCTATCATCTTCTGGGCCATATCGGCTATACGCACGGGTTCTCCCATGTCGAAGATAAAAATCTCTCCCCCATGCCCCATGACTCCGGCCTCCAATACCAGTCGGCAGGCTTCGGAGATGAGCATGAAATAGCGGATTATGTCGGGATGTGTAACCGTAACCGGACCACCCTCGGCAATCTGCCTCTTGAATATGGGGATAACACTGCCGTTTGAGCCCAGGACGTTTCCGAAGCGTGTGGTGACGAACTGTGTAACGCCTGGCGCCCCGTCCTTTTGAAACAGCACCGGATATTGTCCGGCATCCTGCCCTCCCCCTTCGTGCAGTGACTGAAGCGCTCCGTTGAAACTCTGGCAATATATCTCGCAAATGCGCTTGCTGCATCCCATCACGTTGGTCGGATTCACTGCCTTGTCCGTGGAAATCATCACAAACTTCCTGGTACCGTATTTCACTGCCAAATCTGCAATGACCCTGGTTCCGTAAACGTTATTCTGCACTGCCTCCGACGGGTTATCCTCCATCATGGGCACATGCTTGTAGGCTGCGGCATGGAATACGTAATCGGGACGTCCTTCGTCGAAAAGTTGTTCCATCCTGCCTTCGTTCGTTATACTGGTGACTACAGTCATGACATTCAGGTACGAATACTTGTCTGCCATATACCTGCGTACATCATGCAGAGGCGTTTCCGCCTGGTCCACAAGAAGCATCCGGGAGGGGCGGAAAGAGGCCACCTGTTTTGCCAGTTCAAAACCTATGGAGCCTGCCGCTCCGGTTATCATTATGCATTTGCCCTTCAGCATCCGGTTTACCGCATCCATGTCTATTTCTATCGGTTCGCGGGCCAACAGGTCTTCCACCTCCACTTCATGCAACTGTTTTCCATCCAGAGGAGTCTTTCCGTCCCACAGCAGATCCAGAGGACGGACCATCACCCTGATCCCGTTTCTGACCATATCCAGGAACAGGTCGGACTTGTCGTGCAACTCTTTGTTCTTCAGGGGACTGACAAACAGGGTGTCCACGTTCAATTCCAACATGGTGGGGAGAAGTTCCGCATCATTCCTGTACACATTCACGCCCATCATCCTGTGACCGGCATAACTGTCGTCATCCGTAACAAAGCCCACCAGGGCATACTCCTTTTTCTTGTCCCGGAGGATTGATTGTGCCAACGATTCCCCACCCTCGTGGATTCCGTAAATGAAGACCCGCTTGCGGGTGTGGGTGTAGGAAAAAGAGTCGAACAGCACCTTCAACAGCAATCGCAAGCCCACGCACAGGCAGCAACTGACTATAAACTGTATGACTATGGTCACACCCTTCACATTGAATGTATGGGGGAAGAACACCAGCACCTTATGGATGGTCCAGGCGCCCAGTCCTCCCAGTGTCAGCGATGCCACCACCTGCAACAGGTCCATGTATGACGAGTAGCGCAGGATACTGGCATAGGTGTGGAACACCCTGAAGCCAAGCAGATAGCATGGCAGTAAGGTGCAGTATATCCCCAGCATCTCCCAGAAGTTGGCCGCCACCATGTGTCCGCCGTAGACCAGATAGTAGCCTATGGTACCGGCAAAGACCACCAGGATGGAATCCAACAGCAATATAATCCAGTAGGGCGAGGCGCTCTTGCTGAAGTACCACTCCAGACCTCTCGCTATCTTATTTCTCAACGAGTTTATCATCAACGATATATTACAGTAGAATTAATCTTTCGGTACAATGGCGGACTTTATGGTTTCCACGATATATGCCACGTCTTCATCGGAAACGCAAGGGCCGGCAGGAAGGCACATTCCCACCTTGAAGATTTCTTCAGACACACCATTGACATAGGCCACGCTCCTGTCCGAAGTCATGCAGACAATCCTCTCACCGCTCACCGCTAACCCCTCACCGCTCACCGCTAACCGCTCACCGTTCATCCGCTCACCGCCCACATACACCGGTTGCCTGTGCATCGGTTTCCACAGAGGACGGGCCTCAATCTTCTTGGACAACATATACACACGCAGTGCCTCCACGTTGTCGTTAGGCTGGCAGTCCGTCGTAGGGCAGTCCACGGCATGAATCACACCGGCAGCACCGCCCACGGCAGTCTTCACCGTTTCCTTGTAGGCATTCTCCTGCCCCACGATTCTCACGTCTTCATCAATGGTAATCGTGCAGAGCCAGAAATTGGAGTCATACTCTCCCGTTTCGGGTTGCGTATGCACGTGTATTCCGGGCACATCGGCCAGCAGTTCCTCGTACAGTGCCTGCACATGCTTGTGATGTCCGATATGTGCCTGCAGCACGGTCATCTGCCCGCGCCCTATGCCGGCACAGACATTGCTCATTCGGTAGTTATAGCCAATTGCCGTATGCTGGTAGTAAGGATATGCGTCCCTTGCCTGTGTGGCATACCACATAATCTCGTTGGCATCGTCCTCGGGTGCAGAAGCCCCTTTCCCGTTGCATATCAGCGCTCCGCCGCCGGAAGTGGTAATCATCTTGTTGCCATTGAACGAGAGGACGCCAAAGCGGCCCGACGTTCCCAGAACCCTGCCTTTGTAGCAAGACCCCATACCCTCGGCAGCATCCTCTATGACGGGAATGCCGTACTTGTCGGCCACTGCCATGATACGGTCTGTCTGGTACGGCATGCCGTACAAGGCCACGGGTATTATGGCCTTGGGATAGTGTCCTGTCTTTGCCTTGCGGTCCAGTATGGCCAGTTCGAGCAGTTCGGGGTCCATGTTCCACGTCTCACGCTCCGAATCCACGAACACCGGTTTGGCCCCAAGATAAGTAATCGGGTGGGAAGATGCGCAGAACGTGAACGACTGCACTATCACCTCGTCACCGGCCTGAACCCCACAGGCAATCAGGGCCAGATGCACTGCCGCCGTACCGGAGGACAGGCATACGACTTTAGATGAGAGAGGCTCTCCGGAAAGGTTCACAAATCGTTCCAGGTCCTGTTCGAATGCATTTACATTAGGTCCCATCGGCACCACCCAATTGGTGTCGAAGGCTTCCTTGATGTACTTCTGCTCTACTCCCTCTTCGGACATGTGTGCCAGGCAGAGGTATATGGTTTTTCTTTCCGACATACGCGATAATCTCAATTCATGTGCGCAAATATACGACAATTTCCCAACATCACCAAGAATTAGTTTCGGTTTTAGCAGTTGGCTGACGATGAACATTTAACACTTAACATTTAACGATGACGGGGGAGGGAGAGGAGAGAAAGTAAGGAAAGTAAGGAAAGTATAGAGGGTATAGAGGGTATAGAGGGTATAGAGAGTATAGAGAGTAAGGAAAGTATAGAAAGTAAGGAAAGTATAGAGGGTATAGAGGGCTTTCCTCTCTTTCCTCTCTTTCCCTTCTTTCCCTTCTTTCCTTTCTCTCCTTTCTATCCCCCACAAAAAATACCTCGGGGAGAGAGTTTTTGCTACATCACGAGAAAGGGCAAAAACGTTAATCGCTAATCGTTAAACGTTATTCGCTCACCCGCTCACCCGCTCACCGCTCATCCGCTCACCCGCTCACCGTTAAACGTTAAACGTTAAATGGAACCTCCTTCGCCCTGCACATCTATATCAACAGGTGGCATGTAAATATAATCTACATACTCTTATATTATTATAATTTAATTAATAATATTATTATATTAAATAATTACTTTAACCTAAAGGCAGAACCACTCTCCTCTTCTGGTGACGGAAAACGTTTCAGTTAACACTTAACATTTAACGGTGAGCGGATGAGCGGTGAGAGGATGAGCGGTGATAGGTGAGCGGATGAGAGGTGAGCGGTGAGCGGTGAGCGGATGAGAGGTGAGCGGATGAGCGGTGAGCGGATGAGCGGACAACCCATTGCCATACGATGGATATGCCGTATCTTTGTACCGTTATTCCGAAACGGGAATACGCTGTGTATCAAAATACGTTTGCGATTATGGCAATCAAGGTAAAGG
>JAFTUK010000047.1 GCA_017466325.1 Bacteroidaceae bacterium
AAAATGAACCGCCGTCGGCGATAAAGTTCACCGCCAGTGGCGGCTCATTTTACCGCCACCGACGACAGGGATGGGGGCCAACTGGAGCGTCATTACATAGTACATGGAAACTAATTGCATGGTACAGTCCTATTCACCCAACTTCACGAACTTGTACTTTGTGGATGTGAACCTGAGGCCAGGGAGGCGTCCCACCCTGCCTAATCCCCGCGTTCAGTCAATACCATAAAAACCACCCTCTTTTGCATGAATGCATGCGTTTGCTTGCATCTTAGTAATATTTAACAGGCAGACACCTTATTATTACATAATAATTACATATATTTGCAACGATTACAACTAAATTTAAACCCAAAATACACATGAAGAAAATCTACTACATCCTGTCACTTGCCCTTGCCACAGGTTTCATGGCAAGTTGCAGCAACGACCCCAACGGGACAGACGAACTCCTTCCCAACGACCAGACAGAACTGCCCGAGTTCAACAACACACGCGCATTCCCCGAGGACGACGGAGCAAAGACCTTGCCCGGACAACCGGCCGAGAAACTCTACAACATCCTGCAGGGTGCCGACAGCATCTTCTCTGCAAGAATAGTCAGTTACTCAAACATGCCCAGTTTCCAGTTCAACGAAGTAAAGAACTTTACCGACGAACTGGTTAAGGACGCTACCAGCGACGCACGAGTTTACCGCCTGATATACAACTGGGTGAGAACAAACGTAAAGTATGCCCAGGGTTATGTCAGCAACGAGCCATACGACGTGTTCGTGAACAAGACAGCCGTATGCCAGGGATATGCCAACCTGCTGCACCTCATGCTCTACACACAGGGCGTACCCGTAATCAATGCCAACGGATACCTGAATAGCAACAGTTTCTTCGGCCATACATGGAACTACGTGTACTTCAGCAAGCAGTGGTGGCTCAGCGACCCCACAAACAGTCTTGAGTACAAGGCTGCCGAATTGGCCAAGTACCAGGCAACCTTCATCCCCGTGTCTGCCGACGGCAGTTTCCTGGAGAACGACCAGTATGCCTACAACTATGCCTATGAGAAGATCAACCTGAACACAGTAAAGGTTGCCGACGACGCATTCGTTGTACCTTTCAGCGTAACACTGAACAACGGCGAGAAGTTCCAGGTCAGCTCCTTCAACCCCACCGCAGACCTGCCTTCCAACGTGAAGGAAATCTACTTGGGCAAGAACATCATCAGCCTTGGCCAGGATGGCATATACGGTTTGAGAGACCATGCACCCAATGTGGAAAAGGTATACGTTGACCCCGCCAACCAGACTCTTCTCAGTTACGAAGGCCTTGTGTACGAGGCATACAGCAATGCTCCCGTCTACGTGCCCAATGCCATGAAGGTCGTGTACCTGAAGCCCACCTCAAACGGCATCATAGAGAAGAACGTTCTGTGCAAGCACCCCAATGTTGAGGAAGTGTACATCCCCGAAGGCACCACGAAACTGGAATCATGGGCCGTGGAGAACTGCCCCAACCTGAAGGTGGCTTATCTGCCTCTCGACACCGAATGCAACGAGACAGAAGCATTCGTTGGCGTTCATCCCGATTTCAAGATTGTCCGCATGGACATGACCGGCATCAAGGACGTTATCGCCGACTAACAATAAACACCTTAGTATAAGGACAACGCCCCGAGGATATCACATCTTCGGGGCGTCTTTGTGCCGGCATCATAATTATCACAATCGGGATCGGCAAATATGCTAATCATCACAAATAAGTTTTTATGTCATAAACGGGGAACGGATGAGCGGTGAGCGGGTGAGCGATTTTGTTTTCCGATTTCCGTTTTCCGTTTTCACCTTTTATCATCCCACCTCTGAGGGACAAAGTTAGGTGCATTTTCTGTTGTAACAGACTCTACCCCTAAGGTAGGGGTAGTACCCCGTAGGGGGGAGGGGGTATGCCCCAAATCGTTTTCCGATTTCCGCTTTCCGTTTTCCGTTTTCCGTTTTCCCTTCGCCTCACTCCGTCCTGATGCTTTCCACCGGATTGCGGCGTGCCACGGAAAGGGTGCGCCAGCAGATGGAGAGGAAGGCTATCAGCAGGGTGACGAGCACGGAGACAACGAGCAGCCACCAGGGGAAGTCTATGCGGTTGGGGAAGAGTTCCAGATACACTTGCGAACCCTTGATGGCAATGGGCGTGGACAACACGGCGGCCAGGAGGGAGAGCAGGATGAAGGGGCGTGCCAGTTGCCAAGAGGCACCTGTCACCGTGGCACCCATCACCTTGCGCAGGGCTATCTGCTTGCTCTGCTGCTCGGTGTAACTGATGGACATGGCAAAGAGGCCAAGGGCGGAAATCAGCACTGAGACTAACATAAAGCACAGAACCATCAAGAGCAGGTTCTCCAGTTCCTCCATGGGTTCGGCAAGGATGTCGTCCACGGTGCGGATGTCGAAGTCCTTTTCTACTCCGCATGCTTCCTTCGTTACGGCACGGCATGTTTCCTGCATCTGCTTGATGCTCTCATCCATGTCCTCCATGCCCTCTTCGGAGAGTTCCACCATCATAAATGCTGCACGGTTGGGGTTCATCATTACGTCAATGATATTGTGCCCGTCGGCCATGGAGTTGCCAACGACGGGATTAAACGAACGATAGTCCTTGATAACACCGCATGCGGGATAACTGGCCGTGCCGGATATCTGGCCGCCCACGTTGGGATTGTCGGCACTGATGCCATATCTGTCGCGCGTTTCCTCTGTAATATAATGCTTGCCGTCTTCTGGGGCGCAGTACTGCTCCACTGTCTCGAAACCGAGCATGCCCATACAGGTTGTATCCATTGCGGAATAGAAGGTCCATGAAGACACAGGTTCATCACCACTACCCTTTTCCTGCACTCCGTTTGTCTGGCAATTCCATGGCATGTTCATTGCCCACCCGATGCGCTTTACTTGTGGCATGGCCAACAGGCGGTCGCGGATAGGAGTCAGTTGTTCCACGTAGGTAGAATACGTATAACTCTCTATCTCCACCAGTCCTTCCGTACGATAACCCATGGGCAGGGTGGCCAGATGGTGCATCTGTGCAAGCATGACAAGCCCTATGGCAATAAGGGTGGTACTGATGAGGTTCTGCACCACGATGAACACACGGCTCAGGCGCATCTTGCTCTGGAAGCGGAACGAACCCTTCACCACATCAATGGGCTTGAAGCGAGCCACTATCACCGCAGGAATCAGACCTGCCACCAACGACACCGCCAGAAGCAGGGCTATGGCTGCCAGGACAGAGAAGAAGTCGCCAAAGAGGGGTATTTCCGAGTCGAGCAACATCTCAAACCATGGGCGCATAATCACCGCCACCATGCACCCGAACACAAAGCATCCTGCCGTAAACACGAGCGACTCCAGCAGGTTGCGCCCCACGGCCTCTGCCATGCTATCGCCCAACAGGCGGCGTGTGGCTATCTCCTTGGCACGCTTGCCAATGAGGGCCGTGGTGAGGTTGACGTAGTTGAACACGGCAGACACAAGGAGCACCAATGCCACGCACACCAGTATCCACACCATGATGCTATCGCTATGCCGGAAGCCTGAGTTGGTGGCAATGTTGGAGAAATAGAATTCGTTCAAAGGGATAAGTGACACTCCGCCCAGGAAACTCCCATCCTTGGGTTCGCGTGGCCAGAAACTGCCCCAAACTTCCATATACTTATCCAGCAAGGCTTCCTTTACCTCCTCCACGGATGAGCCCTCGTTCAGGGTGACGAAGGTGACGATGGAACCGAAGTTGTCCATCCAATGACGGCTCTGCTCCTCCACAAGCATGGAGTAAAATATCTCCGAACGGGTGAAGATGTCGTCCTCATCAAAGGTCTCCATCACACCAACTATGGTCAGCGGTTCCTCCTGTCC
The DNA here is from genome assembly GCA_017466325.1 of Bacteroidaceae bacterium. Lineage (GTDB taxonomy): Bacteria > Bacteroidota > Bacteroidia > Bacteroidales > Bacteroidaceae > Physcousia. The sequence continues at coordinate 3,903 of JAFTUK010000047.1, forward strand.
CAACAGGGTTATGGTCTTGCCTATGGCGTCCCCGTCGGGGAAGGCCCTTTTGGCAAACTCCTCGCTCACGAGGATGTCCGTGGGCGATGCCAGAACCTTCTTGCGATCGCATCCGCGCAGGTCATAGTCAAAATATTGGAAGAAAGTGCTGTCCAGGGCCATGGCATTGGTGGAGAAACTGTTCTCTCCCACCTTCACGTCCCACGGACGGATGCCGCCCACACGTGTGTAGCCCTTTATCTGCGGTATCTTGGGACAGATTTCGGGTCCAGTGCCCACCGTCATGCCTGCCAGACGGTGCGAACCCATCACATAGAGTTTGTCGGGCATGGTTTGCGTCTTGCCCACCATATATTCTGTACGTGCGTACGATGCAAGCAGGATTACAAAGCCCAGGGCCACGGCAAGGCCGAATACCTGTATGGCGGTGTATAGTTTGTTGCGCTTTAGAAAAACGAAATATGATTTCATGTTGTAATTGTATTGGAGTATAGATTTGGCAAAGGTATTATCATACCCCCTCCGTCGCTTCGCTCTTTACCCAGCATCGCAATGGGAATTGCGACCCTCAGAGGGTACAGAATGACATCAAGTCTTTCTTCTAAAGACCCTCTTCGCCCACCTGTCTCAGAGGGACAGTTGGCCGGGATGGGTCCACCTCTACAGCAACCCGTTCATATTGTCCACCACCTGACCGTCGAAGAGGTTGATGACACGGTGAGCATGTGTGGCATCCTTCTGCGAGTGCGTCACCATCACGATGGTAGTGCCCTCGTTGTTCAGTTGGGAGAGCAGTTGCATTATCTCCTGTCCGTGCTTGGAGTCGAGGTTACCCGTAGGTTCGTCGGCCAGGATAAGGCGCGGTTTGCCCACCACGGCACGTGCTATGGCCACACGCTGCTGCTGACCGCCCGAGAGTTGCTGGGGATAGTGCTTGGCACGATGGCTCATGTTCACACGGCGCAGGATGTCCAGCACCCTCTGCTTGCGCTCGCTCTTGGGCACGTCCAGATACTTGAGTTGCAGTTCCACGTTCTCCTCCACGGTGAGTTCGTCTATCAGGTTGAAACTCTGGAACACGAAGCCTATGCGCCCCTTGCGCAGACGTGTGCGCTCACGTTCCTTCATATTGGCCACTTCCTCGCCATCGAGTGTATATGTACCTGAGTCGGGGTTGTCCAGCAGGCCAAGGATGTTCAACAGGGTTGACTTTCCGCATCCGCTGGGTCCCATGATGGCCACGAACTCGCCTTCCTTCACTTCCATGTCCACACCATTCAGTGCCACGGTCTCCACCTCCTCGGTACGGAAGGTCTTCACAAGTTTTTCTATTCTAATCATGCGATTGTGCTGTTTTAACCCAAATCGGTCATTAGCGTTATGATGATAATAGCCTTTATTTTTGAACAGGTGTTTTGTTGCTTTGAGGGCGCAATGGGGTTCCATTGTAACCGAGAAGTGACGAAACAGATGACAAAAAGACGGTTTCATTAGCGCATAACAGTCTATTGACCGATTTGGGTTTTAGATTGTAATAATGTTTATGTAAGCGCTTTCCGAAAGCAAAGATATGGCAAAGGTTACATTCTGCATGCAGAAAAAAGGCCTTGCAAGTGCGATTGTATGAAAATTATACACAAGAGTGTCTAAAAATCATACACTATCGGGCAGAGGGGAGAGGTTGGAAGGGAAAGTATGTATGTCTTTGCCAACTTTTCATTACCTTTGTACCGTAACATAAAGCCCAAAGCACACAAAATGAAAGACTACGGAACCATACTGGTGGTGGACGACAATCCCGCCATACTCACCGCGGCCAGGATATGCCTGGGAGGCGTGTTCGGGAAGGTGATAACGCTGGCCTCGCCGGAGGGCATCCTTGCCACCATGAACCAGGAAAGGGTGGACGTGGTGCTGCTGGACATGAACTTCACCCTGGGCGTGAACTCGGGGCAGGACGGATTGCTATGGCTCCGTAGCATACACAAGAGGCATCCCGATGTACCCGTAGTGCTGGTGACGGCATACGCCGACATAAAACTGGCCGTCAGGGGGCTGAAGGACGGGGCGGCGGATTTTGTGACCAAGCCCTGGGACAATGCCGAACTGGTGCGCACGCTGAAGGATGCCATAGACAAGAGCAAGGAGATAGTGCCCTTGGAGGAGGTGGAGGCCGAGCATGTGCGCCGTGTGGTGGAGAAATGCCACGGCAACATCAGCAAGGCCGCCGAAATGCTGGGCATAACACGGCAGACCCTGTACGCAAAAATAAAGAAGTAATGGGAACTACGGAATACATCATAGCGGGAGCCGTGGCATTGCTCCTGACGGGATACGTGGCGTGGAGGTTCTACCGCCACCAGTGCCTGCTTCGCGACCGCGCACACCTGATGCGCGAGGCGGTGAGAAACCGCGACTTCACCTTCCGCCTGCCCTTGAAGGGGCTGTTCTTCGGGGAGCGTGCCATGCAGAAGGCGCTGAACGACCTGAGCAAGGACATAAACGTGCTCACCGCACAGAAGGAGATAGAGTCGTGGCAGAAACTGACCCGTGTGCTGACACACGAGATAATGAACGCCGCCACACCGATAAGCAGCATCAGCCAGGCATACCTGGCCGACCCCAACATAAAGGGCACGCCCTACGAGGAGGGCATACAGGCCATACAGAAGACGAGCGAGAGCCTTTCCAACTTCGTACGCAACTTCCGCACCATCACCCTGGTACAGGAACCGGACATGAGGGAGGTGAACCTGGCCGGCCTCTGCCGCTCGCTCAGGTCGCTCTACCCCAACCTGACATGGCATACGGACATTGCCCCCGACACTTGCATACGTGCCGACGAGAGCATGATGATGCAGGTGCTTACCAACCTTACCAAAAACGCCGTGGAGGCAGGTGCCACCGACATGGACATCAGGTGGAACAAGGCCCTGTACGTTAGCAACAACGGCGCCCCCATACCTGCGGAAGTGCGCGGGGAAATGTTCGTCCCGTTCTTTACCACCAAACGGAGCGGTTCGGGCATAGGCCTGTCACTGTCCAGGCAGATGACGGTGATGCAGGGCATGAAACTCTCCCTGACCGAGCGCCCCGTACCCTCGTACCGTACCACCTTCGTAATAGCGCCCTGACATGAGCATGCAAGGGGACATTAGGGAAAGGGTACTCCATGCCACGGACATCACCCCATTCCAAAGGCGCGTGTATCTGGAACTCCTGAACGTGCCACGTGGCGAAACCATCTCCTACGGCGAACTGGCACGCCGCATAGGATGCCGAAGCGCCCAAGCCGTGGGTCAGGCACTCAAGCGCAATCCCTTTGCACCCGAGGTGCCGTGCCACAGGGTCATTGCCTCGGACGGCTCTATAGGCGGTTTCCACGGCAAGCGGCAAGGGGACATGATTGAGCAAAAGCGCCTGCTTCTGGAGGGAGAGAGAGGGATAGCGGACGTGCCGAAAATGTAAATGTGTCCCGACGGACTTCACAATACGTTCCGAGAGCCTTCACAACACGTTCCGAGAGCCTTCGCAACGTGTTCCGAAGCCCCTCGCCTCACGGCGCGTTTCAGAAGGCTTCGGGAGGGCCGATTTTGTTCTCCCCGGTGACACGTCCTTGTCACCCCGGGTGACGCACCCTTGTCATCCCAGGTGACTCGACCTTGTCCTCGGTGGCGGTAAAATGAATCACCAGTGGAGATAAAATTCACCGCCAGTGGCGATGAACTTTACGGCCACTGGCGGTGAAACTAATGTTCTGGAGAACCTATGGGCTGGTTCTATAAATCAGTTGCTCATTTGGCAGGCATAGAATCGAGCCATCACTGGACAAGAATGGCACGTCCGTTGCTCACGTAGATACCGTTCTTCTTGGGAGAAAGGACACGGCGGCCGCTGAGGTCGTAGATAACCTCCTGCTCTGCATCTTCGGTTTCTGCCTCAATCACGTCTATGGAGGTGGGCAGGGCGGTCTTGGTCTTCAGGTCAATGTCGATGGCGGCAGGGAAGACACGTTCGGGGTCGAAGAAGAAAGCGCAACTCTCCACCATGGTCTTCAGGTCGGGGCGTACGAGGCCGGAGAAAATCTCCTCGCCGTTGAGCACCACCTTGACGGGCTGTGTGAGGTCGTACTCCTGCTCGTTCAGGTAGAGGCGCACCTTACCGCGGGTAATGCTGGAATACTTTCTGGTGAAGTCTATTTCTATGCCACTGGGAGCATTGACCGTAGAATACAGGACACGTTTGATATTGAGGTTTATCGTGTTGCCTTCCCTTGTCATCTCGTAGCACGCACGACCCTTGTCGCTATCCACGAGGCTCTTCTGTGTTATGCGGATGTTGTAGAAGCCCTCACGCTTGCGTCCGTACATGTCGTAGTTTTCCCAGAAGAAATAGTCGGGGTGTGCATCGCGCGAATATTGTGCAAGCCACGGAGTGGTGGGACGATAGTCGATGGAGTGTCCGTCACCGGGAATGACCTCGATGAAGTGCTTGTAGTATCCGGGGTGCTCCTTTTCCAAAGAATCGGCTACATCCAGAGCCTTCTGAGTGAGTTTGTTTCTGTAGAAGCCGTCGTCCAAAGCACCTGTGCGCAGAGAGAAGGCAATGTTTGCCACGTTCTCCATGGGAGCGTTTCTCAGAGGTTCGCCACCTGCCATGGGACCCGCACCGGCCAGATAGTCGGCATAGAAGGATGCCAGACGCTGGCTACCGTAGGCACCCTCGGAGATGCCGAAGAAATAGATCTTGTTGGCATCCACTTCCTCGGTGAGGAAGGCCAGGCGCAGGAGTTTCTCCCATGCCCACTGCTTGCTCTGGATGGCCCAGCGGTAGTAATCTCCCGTGTTGGGAATCTGAGGCACGAAGTATATGCCGGGGCTGTAGAATCGGCGCAGGGAAAGGCCGATACCGGTTTCCCACTCCTGGTTCTTGTCGCCCGAACCGTGCATGTACAGGAACAAGGGATACTTGGTCCCCGCCTGCACCTTCTCGGCATTGCATCCCCAGTAGAAAGGCATCTTGGCATTGGGTTCCAAATCGGACGGCAATGTCCAGGAACCGGTCTTTCTCAGTTCCAGTTCGGTGACAGGAAACAGTTTCTCCTCGTCAAAGCCCTCTACGGCCGAGCGCCATATCTGCCACACCTTTTCGCGCGTGGCGGAAATCTTGTCCACGGACACCTCGGCATTTTCCTCCATGGTTACGTCCTCGCCCTGAAGCGAAGCGCTGAAGAGGTTGCGGATGGTGTTTTCCGTCTCAGAAGAGACTATGTCCTGTGCCGACAGGGGGGCGGCCATCAGGACAGAGAGGAACAAAGTGGTAAATGTCTTTTTCATAGGCATAAAATGAGTGTTGTTGCTGTTTGGTGTTTACGGACGGCACGTCAAATCGTACTCCGTACGCATGCAAAGATAGTGATTTATTCCCAATAGCATGGCATTGCGGAGGATATTTCTTGCCGGATGGACATGAAAACTGCCGGAAACGGGCATGAAAACAAGAAGCCCCCCAATCTCACGATGAGACGGAGGGCTTCACGGACCTAACCATTTCCTTTTTTCTTCTGTATTGACTACCTAAAGGATGGTACAGAAACCTAAAAACTTAAACAATCTATAATCTAACCAAAACAATCCTATCTCTTTCTGCGGAGCGGTTCCACGTCGTCGCCAGTCTTGATGATAGCATCAGTGGCTGGGGTGATGACGGTAATAACCGTTCCTCGGCCCGAAGCGGAGAGCATGTCCGTGCACTTGGTGCTGATGTAGAGTACCCCGTCCCTCACCTCAAAATCCAGCAGGGTGGAGTCGTACACGGCCGTGCCGTTTATCATTACTCCGTAATCCTCGCCCTGGACAACCCTGATGCGTGAAGGAACGTTTACGTTCACCTCGCTGAAGGGAGCCACTCTGCCAGGAGCCTCAACTGCAAATTCTACACTCTTATTGCTTGCATTTACGGTAACGGCCATCATAATGGCGGCTACCAAAGTCATAATCTTTTTCATCTTTCAATCTTTTTACCTTAAACTGTGTTTTCATTTCTCCGGTGCAGCCTCTGCCGTCACCTTTTCTATAATGTGCGCCCGTCTGTGGGGGCAAGCACCTGTGTTATCCTTACTTGATGTGTGTCTTTTCTGTGTTCTCAGGTCAGGTCTTTCACCTTTTCTGCTGCAAAGGTAATACCATTTCGGGGGAAAAACCACGGGTAAATCTCTAAACAGGATAGGAAATTCCCCTTTTATTGACCAAAATCAATATTGCGTGACAACTTGACACGCTCACTTGGGCATTTTGTCAGCAAACGGGCGACGCACATTTTGTCAGTTCCGCCACCCTACCCCAGTTTCCACCCGTCCTATATATAATATATATAAGGTATAAGCAAAGCCCACGGCAAATATCAGGAGCAATAATTAAAGTTTTTTAGAAAAATCTCTCCATAATGTTTGGTCAGTATTACAAAAAGCAGTACCTTTGCACTCGCAAAACGGAGATAAGTTCTGGAGAGAACACACAAGACACCTCCGCAGAGCACAATGGGCGATTAGCGCAGCTGGTTCAGAGCATCTGCCTTACAAGCAGAGGGTCGGCGGTTCGAATCCGTCATCGCCCACAAAACCTAATAGGGATGGCTCCTTAGCTCAACTGAATAGAGCATCTGACTACGGATCAGAAGGTTGCAGGTTTGAATCCTGCAGGAGTCACAAAAGCGTTGGGTAGGTAGGTAAGTGGTTAAAACGGGCAGACTGTAAATCTGTTGGCTTGCGCCTTCGGCGGTTCGAATCCGTCCCTGCCCACTTCACACGAAC
>JAFTUK010000048.1 GCA_017466325.1 Bacteroidaceae bacterium
GGCCCCGTAGCACAGTGCCTGGACATTCACCGTGGCGACCGCTTCACCACTCTGATTGCCATGGACACCGAGAGCTTCGTAGGTAAGGATTGGGTGAAGAGCAAGACCGGCAAGGAGTGCACGGAATTCCGCAATGGTGACCACACCACCACTCTGATGCGTACCGCACAGGGTAAGGTTGTTGAAATCCAGCACAACGTTATGACTCCCCAGCCCTATAACCGTCTGTTCAAGCTCACCGGTACCAAGGGTTATGCTACCAAGTATCCCGAACCCAAGTTCGCTCTCTCTGGCGAGGCTATGAAGGGTACTGGTGCTCCTCAGGTTGACAACCTCAACGCTCACGGCTTCATGAACGCCGAGCAGCAGAAGGCTCTCGAGAAGAAGTACTATCACCCCATCCTCACCAAGTACGGTGAACTGGGTCGTGAGATGGGTCACGGCGGTATGGACTACATCATGGAGGCTCGTCTGGTTTACTGCCTGCAGAACGGTCTGCCCCTGGATATGGACGTTTACGACATGGCTGAATGGTGCTGTCTGGCAGAACTCGGCACATTGTCTATGGACAACAACTGCGCTGCCGTTACATTCCCCGACTTCACTCGTGGCTACTGGAACAAGGTAGAGGGTTACAAGCACGCTTACGCTCCTGCCGAGCAGGAGGCTAAGGCCGAGGCCGCTGCCAAGGCTTATACCGCCGCTCAGAAGAAGGTAACTGCCGACTTCAACCTGTGGTCTCTCTACGACGCCATCAAGAGCGCAAAGAACCCCAAGTCTGCTCAGAAGAAGTACGACAAGGCTGTTGTAAAGGCTGAGAAGGCTCTGGCCAAGGCTCTGGCTCAGAAGTAATCTGCACCATCTTGCCCTTCCATACAAAGGGCAAATGAAGAACCAATAGCATTGGCAGTCTTCCTCTGTGGGGGGCTGCCAATGTTCTTTTTCTGGTTAGTACATTATTATTATTATTATAAGGGATGTCATGAAGAAGGTAAGAATAACGGCCGTCCGCAAGGTGGAGCATCGCGACCTGATGTCCGTTTACGAGAATCCCATCGAGCATGCCTGTGATGTGTGCGAAGGCCAGTCGTGGGTATCGGTGGACGGGAAACGTCCCGAAGGTCTCTGTCCCGAAGCATGGAAGACGATGCGGGAATTTGTTGAACCCCTCGCTTGCGGAGGAGGCAACTTCTTTGACGGATGGATGAAGAATCCCCACAGCGCCATGATAAGCTGCAATGACGGTTTCCGCCCCGTAAGTTTCTATATGGAAGTGATAGACTAAAACTGTCGATTTAGTCAATTAGTTCGTTCTGGATATGCTGATTTATCTCAATTAGTTCGTTTTGCTACTGAGCCGGAGTTTGACCTGTACTCATACTAAGAGGACTGGAGTACTCATAGTAAGAGGACTGGAGTACTCTTAATAAGAGGACTGCTGCTGTGACGAATGAAGAACGGAGAACGGATGAATGGAGAGCGTTGGGCGAATAACGTTGAAACGGAAAACGGAGTTATATCATATCCCCTCCGGAACTTTGTTCCTCGTCATCCCTTTCTCGGGGTGGAGAAAGAAATGGAAAACGGAAATGCAGGACAATACTGACTCAGCAGGGTGGTGGGGGAGATGATAAAAAAGAACCCTTTCCATAGGGAAAGAGTTCTTGGTGTGTTGTAGCGACTACGGGAATCGAACCCGTGTTCCATGCGTGAGAGGCATGTGTCCTAACCCCTAGACGAAATCGCCATTTGCAATTGATTGCCTTAAGACCTTTGCGGAAGCGGGGGGATTCGAACCCCCGGTACGGTAACCCGTACGTCAGTTTAGCAAACTGGTGGTTTCAGCCACTCACCCACACTTCCAAACTTGGATGCTTCCTATGATTTCAGAGGTCTTTTTCAAGGCCTCTCTTGACCCCGTTCCTCTCAATTGCGATGCAAAGGTATAGCTTTTTTCTGATACATGCAAGCATTTGTGGATAATTTTTTGTAACTTTGTCCTAACAAATACATAATTACAGATATGTGCAAGATTAGTCATGCCCCTTTGGACGATGTTGAGGTGCGTTTCCGGTCATCGCGAGATAAAAGAGGGTTACTTACTTTTGCTGAAGGGATGAGGGATTTCCCTTTTCAGTTGAAGCGTATTTTTTGGATAACAGATGTATCGAAGGAGCATAAGCGTGGAGGGCATGCTCACAAGAAATGCAAGCAGATGATATGTTGCGTAAAAGGCTCGTTCCGCCTTATAATTCATAATGGTTTGGTGAGTAGGGAATTTTTGCTCGACAGTCCGGATTATGCCATCGTTATTCCAGAAGGGGTGTGGTGCTCGTTAGAAGAATTTGCGGATGGCTCGGTCGTATTGGTTGGTGCGAGCGAATATTATAATATGGACGGATATATAAGGGACTTTGACGAGTTCATGTCGGTTTACGGCAAGAAGGAGGGTGGCGAATGAGTGCCGTGGCACATTCTTGATTTTTAGGATATGACAATACAACCATATAGCGTCAACAAGAGGGAGGTATGGAATCGGTTTGTGGAGGAGAGCAAGCAGGGTACGTTCCTGCTGGACAGGAACTTCATGGACTATCACGCAGACAGGTTCTTTGACTGCTCGCTGCTGGTGTACAACGATGACAACAACGATTCCGAACTGAGCGATGACAGCCTGGTGGCCTTGTTTCCTGCCAATTGGGTGGAGGAGGAGAAGACCGTCTATTCCCATCAGGGGCTGACCTACGGTGGCCTGATAACCAAACCGAGCATAACGCAGAGCGAGGTGCTGAAGGCAATGCAGAAGATACTGATGTACTATGCCAGCCTGCTGGGTGCAAGGACCTTGGTGTACAGGGCCATACCTTATATATATAGTAGGGTGCCCAGCCAGGAGGACCTCTATGCCCTGTTTCGTGCCGGGGCGCAGTTGGAGGGGCGTGCCGTGGCTACGGTGCTGAGCGTGGCAAATCCGTTGAGCATGCGCACCCTGCGCGTGCGCAAGGCCAAGAAGGCGCTGGAATGCGGTTTCTACATAGAGCGCATGAGAGAGGGGGATGAGGCTTGCCTGAGGGAATACTGGCAGGTACTGGAGGAGGTCTTGGGCACGTACCACAACGCCAAGCCCGTGCACACGGCCGACGAGATGGCTCTGCTGATGAACCGTTTCCCCAGGAACATAAGGCTCTTTGTGGTGAAGGACACTAATGCCAGGATAGTTTCCGGCATAGTGGTCTTCGAGACGGAGAACGTGGCACACATACAGTATATCGCCTCCGTGGCGGACGGTCGCAAATATGGTGCTCTGGACCTGCTGTTGCGCCACATCTGCGGAGAGCGCTACAAGGATAAGGAGTTCATAGACTTCGGCATAAGTACGGAGAACGGCGGACAGTTCCTGAACGAGGGACTGATTTTCCAGAAGGAGGGTTTCGGCGGCAGGGCTGTATGCTACGACGTGTACAAGTTGGAACTGAAGCGCAACCGTCTGCTGAAGATGTCCGAGATAGCACCCGAGGTAGGACGACGGAGCGTGCCTTTCCTGGACCTGAAGGCCATAAACGAAAGTTTCGAGCCGGAACTGTCCGACAGCATGTTGCATGCCATGCAAAGCGGCTGGTATCTGTTGGGAGAGGAAAACCGCCTCTTCGAGCGCGACTGGTGCCGGTATGTGGGAACCTCCAATGCCGTGCTTTGCGGAAACGGCCTTGATGCGCTGGCCTTGATACTGCGTGCCTACAAGACCCTGAGGGGGTGGAGCGACGGAGACGAGGTGATAGTGCCGGCAAATACGTACATAGCAAGCATACTGGCCATAAGGGAGGCAGGACTGAAACCCGTGCTTGTGGAACCTAAGTTGGGGGATTATACCATCCATGCCGATGATTGCGCCAAAGCCGTAACGGACAGTACGAGGGCCATAATGCCGGTACATCTGTATGGAAGGGTGTGCCCCGATATGGAGAACATCCTGCTTCTTGCCAGGGAGCATGGTCTGGTGGTTGTGGAGGATGCCGCACAGGCACATGGTGCGATGTGGCAGGGCAGGAGAGCCGGACATCTGGGCGATGCGGCAGGGTTCAGTTTCTATCCCGGCAAGAATCTGGGTGCCCTGGGCGATGCCGGTTGCGTGGTGACCGACGATGAAGAACTGGCACGCGTGGTGCGCTGCATGGCCAATTATGGAAGCAGCGTGAAGTATGTCAATGAATACGAGGGAGTGAACAGCCGCATGGACGAGATACAGGCGGCCGCCTTGCGTGTGAAACTGCCCCGGCTGGACAAGGACAACGCACACCGCAGGGAGATAGCCCGGAAATACATGGACGGAATAAAGAACCCGATGATACAGTTGCCTCTGTGGCCCAAGGAAGAGCAGGAATGTGTGTGGCATGTGTTCCCCATACGGTGTGCTGAGCGCGATGCCTTGCAAAAGTACCTCGCCGAGGCAGGTGTGCAGACATTGATACACTATCCGGTAGCACCGCACAAGCAGGACGCCCTGAAGCATCTGGAGCACGGACCGTTGCCCCTGACGCAGAGGATACACGAGGAAGAACTCTCATTGCCCATCTCTCCGCTGATGACGCTGGAGGATGCCGAATACGTGGCGTGTCTGGTCAACAAGTTTGTAAAGTAACATATACTCACACCATATAAAAACACTACATCCATGAAGGTCATAAACTTTTCGGAGACAAACAGTGTCATTTCCAACTATGTGGCACAGTTGCGCGACATTACGGTTCAGGGAAACAGAAACCTCTTCAGGAGCAACCTGAAGAAGATAGGCATGCTGATGGCGTATGAGATAAGCAAGACGCTGGATTATTCCGCCAAGGCCATCCTGACACCTCTGGCGGAATGTCAGGTCAGCACGTATGACGACCATATAGTCGTAGGCACCGTACTGAGGGCTGGACTTGCACTGCACGAAGGCTTCATGCAGGTCTTTGACAATGCCGATGCCGGTTTTGTGGCAGCCTACAGGGTGGAGGACGGAAACGACATCAGCATACAGTTGGACTATCTGGCATGCCCCTCGCTGGACAAGTGCACCTTCATGCTGGTAGACCCTATGCTGGCTACGGGAAAGAGTTTCGAGACATCGTACCGCGCATATCTCAACAACGGAACTCCTGCCAAACTGCACATCGTGGCCGTGGTGGCGTCGGAGCAGGGCGTGGCATACCTGAAGGAGTGCTTCCCTTCGGACGATGTGACTCTGTGGTGTGCCGTCATAGACCCCGAACTGAACCGCCTTTCATACATAGTGCCAGGCTTGGGAGACTGCGGCGACCTGTGCTATGGGGAGAAACTGTAGCAGTGATTGCGCATGTCATGCCTAATGACTTACTGATTTACAGACCCCGATTTGGGATAATATATGATAAGGGCTGGGTCTCGTTTGAGGTCCAGCCCTTATAGTCATTGTCTTAGAATACGATCTAAGGCGATAGTCGGAAAATTGTTATTCGGCACCGCCACCGAGAGCAAGGTAGAGTTCTACCGTGGCACTGATGGCTTCCATGCGGTTGCTGATTTGGGTCATCTGAGCCTGAATGAGGTTGTTGTGGGCTGTGATGACGTTCAGGTAGTTGGCGCTACTGCCTGCAAACAGTTTCTTGGTTGCGTTGTAGGCTGTTTCCTGTGCCTCCACCTGCTTGTCAATCATCTCGCGCAGTTCTTCGGCAGAACGTACCTTGAGCATGGCTGTGTTTACCTCGTTGCCAGCAGAGATGACGGCATTGGTGAAGTCGTTTGCAGCAATTTCCATCTGTGCCTTGCTGATCTTCAGTGTTGCCACAAGTCTTCCGTTCATGAAGATGGGCTGTGCCAAAGCTGCCAGGGCCTGACCGATGAATGCACCGGGGTTGATGTTGGCCTGGGAACCGTTGGTGAAGGTACCTGCGGCACTGAGGCTAAGGCTGGGGTAGAAGGCAGACTTGGCCTGGTTTACATCGTAGAAGGCCGATGCCAGAGTCATTTCCGCAATACGCACATCAGGACGGCGTGACAGAATGCTGACGGGAGCACCTGTTGTCACGATGGCAGGCTGTTGGAAACTGGCCAGTGATGTGCGGCTGATCTTGGCTGAGGGCTCGTTGAGCAGTGTAGACATCTGGTTTTCCAGAATCCGGATGTTGTCCTTTATGGTAACCACGCTCTGGCAGATGCTCCAGTATGTTGCCTCTATGCTGGCAACTGCAGCGGCATTGGCCTGGCCGGCATCCATAAGCAGTTGCTGCATCTTCAGGTATTCCGCCCAGTTGGCCTTGGTCTGCTCCATCAGGTTGAGTTGTGCGTCCAGTTGTGCCAAGGTGTAGTACATGGTGGCGGTAGTAGATACGAGAGAAGCCTGGACTGCCTGTTTGGCGGCACGTGCCTGCTCGCGATTCATTTCCGCTCCCTTCTTGGCATTGCGTAATTGCAGAAGGTTCACCTGCTGCCAACCTATGGTCATGCCGATGTTGTAGGGCTTGGTGCTTGGCTGGTTGGAGTAGTTGGAACGCTCATATGGATCCCACATCTTGCTGACACTGCCATTGGCTGTGAGGCTGATGCTTGGAGCGAAGGCCATCTTGGAGGCGGTCAGGGCATGCTCAACCTGCTGTACTGCCAGGTCTGCATTCTTGATGTTGGTGTTCTGTTCCAGAACTCGTTCTATGAGTGCCTGCAGGGTGGGGTCGGTGAAGAGTTCACGCCATTTCAGGTCGCCCAATCCCAAGGAATCTCCGCTCAGTGCGTCGCCATAGAGGTTCTCTGTCTCTATGGGTTGTGCCACCTTGTCGCGGTTGTAGTTCTTCATCACTCCGCAGCCTGTCAGTGACAGGGCTGCGAGTGATAGGATTATGATGTTTTTCTTCATCTTTATTATACTCTATTATTATAATAATGTGTGTGTGGAGAACTGTTGTTTAGTATTTCTCCTTCTGCTTTTGCTTCTGCTCGCGTTCCTCGCGTTCGTGGCGGATGCGCTCGCGCTCCATCAGAACCTGTGCATCAGGTTCCTCTATCATTGCCGGGCGGATTTTCTCCTGTACCCATTCAAAGAAGATGAAGAATACGGGTACTGTGAGCAGGATGGCCAATGTACCGACAAACATACCACCGATAACGGCGATACCGATGGTGCGGTTACCGTTTGCACCGGCACCGGTCATGACAACCAAGGGGAACATACCGATGATCATGGTAAGTACTGTCATCAGAATTGGGCGCAGACGCGCTTCGGCAGCAGCGTAGGCGGCCTCTACAATACCCAGACCCTTGCGGCGACGCTCCAGAGCATACTCGGTGATAAGGATGGCTGTTTTGGCCAACAGACCGATAAGCATGATGACGGCAGTCTGCATGTAGATGTTGTTGTCAATCTTGCTGAGGAAGATGAAGGGCAGGACAGCATAGCACTGGTTCCACAACCAAGCAAATCCGTAAGCACCCATCAGACCGGCAGGTACAGAGAGGATAACAGCCCAGGGAATGAGGAAACTTTCGTAGAGCATGCTCAAAATCAGGAATATCAGCACACAGCATACGCCATAGATGAGGTATGATGCCATGCTGCCCATCTGCTCATACTCCTCGCGGCTCATGCCACCGTATTCAAAGGCATAGCCTGAGGGGAATACCTTGTCGAACTCCTCCTGTACGGCCACCATAACGTCGGTACTTGCATAACCGGCATTGGGGGTGAGGTTACACATGATGGAGCTGAACAGGTTGAAACGTGTGTCAATCTCAGGACCAAGAACAGATGTGAGCTTGAGGAACTGGGACAGAGGCGCCATTTCGCTTCCAATGCGTACGAACATGTTGCCGAGGTCCTCTTCAGTGATACGGGCCTTCTCGTTGGCGGCCATCATCACGCGGTAAACCTTGCCGAACTGGTTCATGTTGCTTACGTATGCACCACCGCAATAGGTGCCCAGTGCGCTGAGCACGTCAGCGGGTGAAACTCCGGCACGCTTGCACTGTGCGGCATCTACCTCAACCTGAATCTGCGGGAAATTACGTGCGTATGATGTCATGGCACGGGCCACCTCGGGACGCTTGCCCATGGCCTCCAGGAACTTGTTGGTATACTCCAGGAACAATCCCTTGTCACCGCCCATCTTATCCTGCAGGTTCAATTCGATAGAACCGGTACCATAGCCGGGAATCATACCAGGTTCGAAGGCGAAACACTGTGCTTCGGGAATCTCGCTCATCATGCGTAGGTTCAGTTTGGCATTGGCTACCATAGTACTTGATGACAAGAAGTTGTCTACGGGGTGGAGCATGCCATAGTTACGCTCGCTCCAATGCTTCAGACGTACGATGGCCATACCATAAGATACACCCTGACCGGCCATGAAACTGTAACCGTTTACACGGATATAGTCTTTGACCTCGGGGGTCTCCTGCATTATCTTCTCCACCTTGTCCATGGTCTTGACGGCAGTACCAAGGTTGGTGCCAGGAGGCGTGTTCATTACGAGCATTACCGTACCCTGGTCTTCAGCAGGAACAAGGCCTACAGACAGGTTACTGGCAAAGAATGCCATACCTGCAAAGGCAACCAGAATGCTGGTGGGGGCAATCCAACGGTTCTTGGCGCGGATAAGGGCAGCAAGAATATTACTGTACTTTCGGAGCATGGCATTGTAGGATGCTTCGTAGGCTCGGCGCGTATAGAAGTTGATGGAACCCATCACACCTTTACGGCGTTCTCCTGATGCAGGCTTCATGAGCATGGCACACAGGGCGGGGCAGAGGATAAGTGCGCTGACGCAACTCAGACCTACGGCAGTGGCCAGAGTGACACCGAACTGAGTGTAGAACATGCCGGAAGTACCGGGCATGAAACTTACGGGGATGAATACGGCCATGAAGACGAAGGTACAGGAGATTACGGCCATGGTAACGTCGCTCATTGCATCGCGTGTGGCTTCATAAGGACTCTTGTATCCGGCATCGAACTTGGCCTGTACGGCCTCAACTACCACAATGGCATCGTCCACCACAGTACCGATGGCAAGCACCAGGGCAAACAGGGTGAGAAGGTTGAGGGAGAAGCCTGCAATGGCCAGACATGCAAACGTACCTACCAGAGAAACGATAATTGACACGGCAGGGATGAAGGTTGCACGGAAGTCCTGCAGGAAGAAGTACACCACCAGTACCACCAGGATAATGGCAATGATGAGGGTTTCCTCTACATTATAGATAGATGCATTGAGGAAGTCGTTAGAAGACATTACGTTCACGAACTCCAGACCTGCAGGCAGATTCTCGCTCAACTCGGCCAACTTTGCGTCAATGGCATCGTTGGCTTCCTTTGAGTTGGTGCCTGCCATCTGGAATATCATGAATGTGGTGGAGGGGTTACCGTTACATGTGCCATAGAAGGCATAACTGTTTGAACCCAGTTCCACGTCTGCCACGTCACCAAGGTGCAGTATGCTACCGTCGGGGAGAGCCTTGAGGACAATGTTCTCGAACTCTTCCACAGACTTCAAACGGCCGGTGTACTTCAGGGTGTACTGATATACGTTCTCTATACCGTTACCACGGTTGGCCGTCATGGGTTTTTCACCAAGCTGACCGGCAGGAGACTCGAGGTTCTGCTCGGCAAGCGCATAGGTTATGTCGGTGGGAACCAGTTTGTGCTGTGCCATCAGTTCGGGCTTCAGCCATATGCGGAGTGAATACTGGCCGCCCATAGCCATAACGTCGCCTACACCCTTGATACGCTTGATTTCGGGGATGACGTTGATGTCAAGGTAGTTTGAAATGAAGTCCTGGTCGTATTCGCCGTTTGTACAGGTCAGGGCGTTACCCTGCAGGAATGAAGTCTGGCGCTTCTGTGTGGTGACACCGATCTTCGTTACTTCCTGGGGCAGCAGTCCCTGTGCCTTTGATACACGGTTCTGTACGTTCACCGCAGCCATATCGGGGTCGGTACCCTGCTTGAAGTAAACGGTAATGGAGGCAGAACCTGAGTTGGTGGATGTGGAGGTCATGTACATCATGTTTTCCACACCGTTGATGCTCTCTTCCAAAGGCTGGATAACGGCATTGGTAACGGCATCGGCATTGGCACCTGTATACTGTGCACTAACGGAAATGGTTGGGGGGGCAATATCAGGGAACTGCTCCATGGGCAGTGTGAAGAAACTGATTGCACCCACTATCAGAATCATGATGGAGATGGACATCGCCATCACGGGTCTTTTAATGAATATGTTTCCTTTCATCGTTGTTTTCGTGATTTAGTTGTTTGGCGGTTAAGCCTTTGTAACTTTCCGTCAGTCTATTACTTTACCTTTTGGTTTTCCTTAACCATACCAGCACCCTCGGCAACGATTTCTTCACCGCCCTCAAGACCAGATGTAACAATGAACTGGTTGCCGGCCTTGTGTTCGTTGACGGTTACAACCTTGCCATTAGCGATACCGTCCTTGTTTACGAGGAACACACGGAAACGGTCCTGAGTCTGCACTGCTGCTGTCGCAGGGATAACAAGTACCTGATTGTAAGGTGTGGGGATGATTACGTTACCTGTGCTGCCGCTATGCAGGATGCCGTTGTCGTTGTCGAATACGGCACGGAGCTGTACGCTGCCGGTGTTGCTGTTGACAACGCCGCTGATACTTTCCACACGTCCCTTCTTTTCGTAGGTAGAGCCGTCAACCAGTGTCAGTGTCACCTCGGGCATATTCTTGAGAGCCTCATCGATTGAACCGCTCTTGCGAACAATATTGAGAAGATCACGCTCAGACATGCTGAAATATACCCACATTTGACTGTTGTCGCTTATGGTGGTCAGAGGCTGAGGCATCTGTGCGCCTACAAGAGCGCCCTGACGATAGGGGAGTGTGCCGACAACACCATCGGTGGGTGAGGTGACAACAGTATATGAAAGGCTGTTGCGTGCGTTCACTACTTGTGCCTGTGCCTGTGCAACTTGTGCCTTGGCAGTGAGCAGAGTGTTGTAGGTGGTTTGGAGGTCAAAATCAGAAATTACATTCTCTGCAAACAGTTTCTTTTTGCTCTCATAGTTCATCGCAGCAGTAGCTTCGCCGGCCTGTGCGGCTTTGAGGGCGGCTTCTGCGGTGTTCAGTGCAGCCTGATAGGGAACCTGGTCGATGATGAACAGCGTCTGACCCTTGCGTACGGCCTGACCTTCGGTAACGCAGATCTGTTTCAATGTACCGCCAACCTGAGGATAGATGTCTACATCCTGACGGCCACGGATGGTGGCGCTGTACTTGGTCTCTAATGTCAGGTCCTGACGGCCGACCTTCATGGTCTTGAAGGTCGCTGTGGGCATCTGCTGTTGTTTTTTCTCACCACAGGATGCCAGCATAGCCGAAGCGGCGATGGCTACGGCAAAAACAATCTTTCCGTTCACTTTCATTGTTTCTGTGTTTGTTTATTTATATTGTTTTGTTGTTTGTGTCTCCTCGATAGTTGGTCGATATGTCTGTAGGGCACGATAACTCTCTCTTTCTTGTGAAAGAGTATATTAAATCGCGTGCAAAGTTACATTATTTGTCGGACATAAAAAACAAATTAGGCAAAAGAGAACATCCTTTTGCCTAATATTAAACACCCAGTTAATAATCATTAACTTAAAGGTAGTGTCTGTTGGTATATGAAATCAACGTATTTCTATTTCTTCCTGCACGTCAATCTCCTGTCCTTCGTTGTTATAGAACTCGTACTGCAGAAGTCCCAGTTTCTGACTGGGGATTACCTTTACCCCCAAACCGTATCGCCATTGCCATTTCATCTTCAGGCTGCATAGGCCTTGGCAGATATAGGCGTAAACGTATGGATGGACATGGAGGGTGAAGGACTTGATGCCCAGCCTGTTCTGCATCATCTGTATCTTGCCTTCAAGGACTTTTGTAAATAGCAGGCTACTCTTGATGTTGCCTGTTCCATGGCATGTTGGGCACACCTCTTCCACCTTCACGTCCATGACAGGACGGACACGTTGGCGTGTTATCTGCATCAAGCCGAATTTCGTCAGTGGCAGAATGTTGTGTTTGGCACGGTCCTTCTTGAGATTCTCTACCATGCGGTCATACAGTGCTTGCCGGGACTCTGCGTTTTTCATGTCGATGAAATCAACGACAATGATGCCTCCCATGTCTCTGAGACGCAACTGGCGCGCTATTTCATCGGCGGCGCCGAGGTTGACTTCAAGGGCATTGGCTTCTTGGGAATCTTCCTTCTTTGTGCGGTTTCCGCTGTTTACGTCAATAACGTGAAGGGCCTCAGTGTGTTCTACTATAAGGTAGGCGCCTCCCTTGTACGTTACTGTGGTTCCAAAACCTGATTTGATTTGCCTTGTGATGTCAAAATTGTCAAAAATAGGCAGCGAACCTCTGTACATCTTGACACATTCGGCGCGTTCGGGGGCAATAAGGCTTACGTAGTCACGAACCTCTTGGAATACGTCTTCGCGGTTTACATAAATGCCTTCGTAGGATGGGTTGAACAAATCCCTGAGCATACCCACAGCGCGACTGCTCTCCTCGTAGACGAGGGTAGGTAAGTCCTTGGCTTTCTGTGCGTGGGTCTGTGTGTCAATCCAGCGCTGGGTCAGGATCCTCATCTCGTTGTCCAGTTCGCTGGCCTTTTTCCCTTCGGCAACGGTGCGTACGATAATTCCGACGTTTTCAGGTTTGATACTTTCTATTACCTGTTTCAGCCGTGCCCTTTCTTTCTGGTTCTTGATTTTGGAGGATACGTTTACCTTGTCCTGAAAAGGCATTAGCACCAAGAAACGTCCGGCGAAGGAAAGTTCGCATGTCAGGCGGGGACCCTTGGTGGAGATGGGTTCCTTGACGATTTGCACAAGAATCTCTTGCCCCTGTTGCAGGAAGTGCTGGATCGCACCGTCCTTTGGACAGTCTTGCGTGTTTGGGGATTTGTCTTGTGACGGCAGGTTCTTGCGGTCAGCTCTCAACCGCTTTGTGTACTTGGCGTACGAGTTGAATTGTGGTCCGAGGTCCAGATAGTGCAGGAATGCGTCTTTTTCATAACCAACGTTTACAAAGCATGAATTCAGTCCTGGCATCAGTTTCTTGACCTTTGCCAGATATACATTGCCCACCTGGAAACTTGCCTCTTGGCTCTCTTCCTGGTATTCCATCAACCGCTTGTCCTCGGTCAGGGCGATTGATATCTTCTTGGGTTGTACGTCGATGAATAGTTCGCTGGTCATAATTGGTGAGATAATAAAAAATCCGGCACCTGCACCTTATATATAAAATATATGGCCGCTCGGCTACCGGATGTTGTTCCTTTGCGTATATTAACGCAGTCAGACGGCAAGCGTTTTACTTGCTCTTGTGTCTGTTCTTGCGCAGTCTCTTCTTACGCTTGTGAGTAGCCATCTTGTGGCGCTTGTGCTTCTTTCCGTTAGGCATAATTTTTAGAGATATTTGTTGTTAATACATAATTTCAGTGTGCAAAGGTAATGTTTTTTGTCGGAATATAAAAGTCTTTGCCTCTTTTTTTTAGAAAAAAGTCTAAAAGCCATGGTCGGCGGCCGTCATTAGTGCCAAGTCATATTTCAGCGGGTCTTCTGCTGACCACGTCCGAAAAATGTTTGTCAGTTCCACGCATGCTTTCCAATCTGCCTGTTTTCGTGTGAGAATAGATGCTGTGAGTTGGCAGACATGTACGTCCATTACGGCATAGAGCTTTCTCTGGTCCATGTCTTTCCAGAGTCCGAGGTCGGGTTCTTCCTGCCTGATCATCCAGCGGAGGTACATGCAGATGCGCTTGCACGCCGATACGCCAGGTTTGCCGAGTCTCGCCGGAGATAGCCATTGGCATAGGGTGGCTATAATGTCTTCTATGCTTTTTCCAAGAAACAGATTTTCCAGAGTTTTTGCCTTTTCATCGCAGTTTCCTTCAAGCAGTGCCTGGCGGATGTTTTCGCAGACGCGTATGAAGTTTTCCCTGTTCAGAGTACGGTAGACACAGCCGTTCTTGGCATCTGTATAACTTTCTGTGTACTTTCCTTTGAGAATGAAATCGGCGGGTTGCCATTGCATCTCATCTCTGAGCATTCTCCTTGCTGCTTGTTTTATCGCTTTTCTGTTTCCCCAGGTTATCATGGCCACAAATAGGGCACCAAGTTCCAAGTCGAGTTGGCTGCCGGTGTGCTCCTTCAGTTCGTATACCAATCCGCAGGGATCCGTTTCAAGAAACTTCTCTTTATTGAAGTGCCGCTTGTGGATTTCTTCCAGTATGTCCTTGTTGATTACGATGTTGCTCATGTCGGGCACAAAGGTATGAAAAATATCTTTAATTTACACCTTTGCCGACTTGTATTGCATTGAGTCTGCCGTTAACTTGTGTCGGCAAATGCTTGCCTGTATCAGAATTATTCCTTAACTTTGCACCGATTATATCTATTGAGTCAGTTATGAACAAGGTCATGCTTATTGGTAATGTCGGCGTAGAACCCGATGTGCGTTATGTTGATGCCGGAGTGGCGGTGGCCAGTCTCCGTCTTGCAACCACGGAACGCGGTTATCGTCTTCAGAACGGTACCGAGGTGCCCGACCGTACCGAATGGCACAATATTGTCCTGTGGCGTGAGTTGGCAGAGACGGTGGTGAAGTATGTCCACAAGGGTGACAAACTTTACATAGAGGGTAAGTTGCATACGCGTTCCTACGATGACCGTTCCGGACAGAAACGTTATGTCGTGGAGATATGGGCGGATGCCATGGAGTTGCTTTCTCCCCGCCGTCAGGATACTGCTGCCCCCTCTGTTGCGGAGCCAAGTGTTTAGTGGCTTCGGTTACGTTTTCATTGTATCAGTTAATTCATAGTATTCTTTAGATGATTTCCTTTCCGGAATTAAATATGGCCTTTGCCATCAGTGTTACAGAACCTTCTTTGTGGGCTTGGATAGCCTTGGGTTGCAGTTGCCTGTTGCTCGTATGTAGCGGACTTGCCTCTGCCAGCGAGATTGCTTTTTTTAGTCTTACCCCCCAGCATCTGGCAGAAATTTCCGAAGAACGCCGTAGTTGCGATACACGCATATTGCAACTACGTGAACATAGCGACAGGGTATTGGCAACAATTCTTATATTGAACAATCTTGTCAATGTGGGTGTCATCATGTTGCTAAACTACTTCTTTATGGATTGGCTTCATTTCGGACAGGGCGCAGAATGGCTGGAGTTCCTTTTGCTCACCGTGTTGCTGACGTTCCTGTTGCTGCTCTTCGGCGAAATCATGCCAAAGATATATAGCACCCAGCATACATTGTCATTTGCCCGTTTTGCGGCCCCCCTGCTTTTTGTTATACAGAAGATATTTTATCCGATTTCATCCATGCTGATGCTGAGCAAGGCATTTACAGACAGACTAGTGTCCTACGAAACCGAGTCTTTGACGGTGGATGATTTGGAGAAGGCCATGGAACTGACCAACAAGAAAGACATAGCCGAGGAAAGCCAGATGTTGCAGGGTATTATCCGCTTTGGTGGTGAAATGGCCCGTGAAATCATGACTCCTCGTGTTGATATTGTGGATTTGGATATGGACACTTCCTTTCAGGACGTCATAAAGTGTGTCGTTGAGAACAATTACAGCCGTATTCCCGTCTATAAGGGTTCCTCGGACAACATCCAGGGGGTCCTCTACATCAAGGACCTTCTGCCTCATCTGCAAAAGACCGCATTCCGTTGGCAAAGTCTGATACGTCCTCCATATTTCGTGCCGGAAACCAAGATGATTGACGACCTTCTGCGCGATTTCCAACAGAACAAGGTGCACATAGCCATTGTGGTTGACGAGTTTGGCGGAACTTCCGGTATTGTTACAATGGAGGATATAATAGAGGAAATCATTGGTGAGATAGACGATGAATACGATGATGACGAGAAAACCTACCAGCGTCTGAATCAGAATACTTACGTCTTTCAAGCAAAGACCTTGCTGACGGACTTCTATCGCATCATGAAGTTGGATGATGATTTCTTTGACGAGATAGAAGGTGATGCTGATACTTTGGCCGGTCTGCTGTTGGAATTGAAGGGCGAATTCCCTGCTCTACGCGAACGTCTTACTTACCGGAACTTTACCTTTGAGGTTATGGAAATGGACGAGCGTCGTATTGTTTCCATAAAGGTTATACAGGGTAAGGTGTGAATTTCTTCATGCCTTATAATTCCGGTAGGGGGGCTCATGGTTCTTCTGTGGAATAACTTTTTTTCTGGGCAGTTTCGCTTGATGCTATGGAGGACGCTATTTGGTCCTTAGTGGCGGTAAAAAGAACCGCCACTGGCGGTGACTTTTGTCGCCACTGGCGGTGACCTTTACCGCCACCGAGGGTAATTTTGATACATGCTTGGAGTCCTTCGGTTTTATTCGTGGAAACAATGATTTTGCCGATGAATCCCATGCAAGATCTGTTTCTGAAATCACTTGAGGAGGCATGTGTGTCAGGTGTCTCAATACTTGATTTATGTCGTTTGGATGCAAGATGAGAGTGTTCTATAATTCTCCAAGTTGTGTTTGCTATGGTGTGAATATGGCGATTCTTTTTGTAAAACCACGTATTTTTAATAACTTTGTGCCCGTAAATGTTGTTTATTATAGAATATAATCATTAATAGGATTGTAGCCAGAAGCAGGTAGTGTTAACAGGGAAAGAGATGGGAAAAATCAACGTCATAAAGGTTTCGACGAAGAAGGATTTGGATGCTTTTATTAAATTCCCTCTTGATTTGTATGCCGGCAACGAACAGTTTGTGCCGGAGATGGCCAATGATGTCCGTGACAGTTTCAATCCCGAAAAGAATCACGGCCTGTCGTTTACCGAGGTTCAGGCATTCATAGCGGAAAGGGACGGCGAGGTTGTAGGACGTATTGCCGGCATTATAAACACCAGAGCCAACAAGAAGTGGAATGCTTCCGTAGTACGTTTCGGTTACATAGATTTCATTGATGACCCCGAGGTAAGCAAGGCTTTGCTCGATACGGTAGTGGAGTGGGGCAGAGAACGGGGCATGACAGAGATACAGGGTCCGCTGGGCATTACAGATTTTGACAAGGAGGGTATGCTCGTCGAGGACTTTGACCGCTTGGGTTCCATGATAGACATATACAATTATCCCTATTACCCCAGGCACATGGAGGCACACGGTTATTCCAAGATAACGGACTGGTTGCAGATAAGGGTGGAGGTGCCGAAGGAGGTTCCTCCGAGATATGCCCGTGTGGCCAGGCTGAGCAGCGAGATGTATGGTCTGAAGGTGCGCAAAATAACGTTGCAGGAGGCCTACAACGGAGAAGGGCGCAGGGTATTCGAACTGATGAACCAGGCTTACGCCCCATTGTTCGGATACAGTTCATTCACCCCAAATCAGATAGACTATTTCCTGAAGATGTATCTTCCTATCGCAGATATGGACTTGATTCCTCTGGTGGAAAACGAGAAGGGAGAACTTGTTGCCGCTGCCGTGACGATGGCCAGTATGTCCAGAGCCTTGCAGAAATCAAAGGGCAAGTTGTTCCCCGTCGGTTGGTGGCACATGTTCAAGGCTCTGAAGATAAAGCACGAGGATACCGTTAACATGATGCTTATCGCCGTGAGGCCGGACATGCAGGGCTTGGGAGTAAATGCCCTTATCTTCAATGACCTGATTCCCATCTATAACAAGAAGGGCTACAAGTATGCCGAAACAGGTCCCCAACTGGAAGATAATGTCAAGGAACTCAGTCAATGGAAGTCCCTGAATCCGGAAGTCATCAAGCGCAGGCGCTGCTATGGCATGAAGATAGATTGAAATAGAAGTAAATACATTCGAGAAAGAAGAATCATTAAATACAAGACTATTATGGAAAATAGAGTTGTTATTACAGGTATGGGAATCTGGTCTTGCTTGGGTCAGACCTTGGACGAGGTACGCCAGAGCCTGTATGATGGAAAGAGTGGTATCATATTCTCTCAGGAGAGAAAGGATATGGGTTTCCGCAGCGGACTCTGTGCCGACGTGCCCAAACCCGATTTGAAGAAATTGGTAAGCCGTACCATGCGCCAGTTCATGCCCGAGGAGGCACAGTATGCCTACATGGCCACAAAGGACGCTTTGGAGCATGCACGTCTGGATCAGGACTATATAGATTCTCACGAAGTGGGTATCATTTATGGTAACGACAGCGTTGCCGAGGCCACTATGGTTGCCCTGGACCGTTTCCGCGAGTTTAAGGAGACCAGCGCCTGTGGCAGCGGTGCTATCTTCCAGAGCATGAACAGTACCGTTACCATGAACCTGGCATGTCTGTTCCGTCTCCGTGGCATCAACCTCACCAGCAGTGCTGCATGTGCAAGTTCCTCTTTGGCCATAGGCAATGCCTATCTCCTCATCAAGAACGGTTTGTCCGATTGCATCATCACCGGTGGTGCTCAGGAGGCAAACATGTACTGTGTGGCCAGCTTCGACGGTATTCAGGCATTCTCTACCCGTGAGGATGAACCCACCAAGGCTTGCCGTCCCTTCGACAAGAACCGCGACGGCCTGGTACCTGGCGGCGGTGCTGCTACCATTATTCTGGAAAGTTATGAACATGCCGTAAAGCGTGGTGCTCCTATCCTTGCAGAAATCGTAGGCTGGGGCTTCAGCGGCAACGGTGACCATATTTCCACTCCCAATGTGGCAGGTCCTGCACGTTCATTGGAACTGGCTATCCGCAACGGCGGTGTCAATCCCCTGGAAATCGGTTATCTCAATGCCCATGCCACCAGTACACATGCCGGCGACGGACGCGAGGCAATGGCCATCAAGCAGATTTTCGGCGACTATGCCATTCCCGTCACTTCCACCAAGTCGCAGACCGGACACGAGATGTGGGCTGCAGGTGCTGCAGAGTGCATCTACAGTATGCTGATGATGAAGAACGGCTTCATTGCCGGCAACATCAACTTTGAGGAACCCGACGAGGAGACTGCATGCGTGAATGTCATCCCCGAGACAACAGAGAAGCATTTCGACATGTTCCTGAGCAACAGTTTCGGTTTCGGCGGTACCAACAGCACCCTTATCGTAAAGAACCTATAAATAAGAGACAAACCCCCAATTATTAACATTATAACCAATTTTAATTGATTATGACAAGAGAAGAAATTATCGAGAAGGTTATTGAAACCCTTTCAGAGGAATTTGAGGTAGAGCAGGAGGTTATCACCCCCGATGCAGTAATCTATGACACCCTGCAGCTGGACAGCCTGAGTCTCGTGGACCTGGTTGCCGTTGTTCAGTACACCTTCAAGGTTAAGATTCCTGTTGCTGACCTGCCCAGTGTAAAGACATTCAACGACCTGTATGACTACATCGAGAGCCATCAGTAAGATTGAAGAACTCATACCCCAGCGCTTGCCCATCATGATGGTGGACGAGCTGCTGAAGGTTGTGGGCGACGAGTGTACTTGTCGTCTGACAGTTCGTGAAGACAATTTCTTCCTCGAGGAGGACGGACAGATGGCGGAACCTGGAGTGATAGAGCATATTGCCCAGAGTGCATCGGCATTTGCCGGGTATCGTGCTGTGGCCGAAGGTGCAACGGAACCTCCTGTCGGATATATCGGCGAGGTGAAGAACTTCCGCCTTTACCGCCGCCCCAAATTGGGCGATGACCTCCAAACGACAATTACCATGGGAGCAACGGTGGCCGGAGTTACCATCATCAACGCTGCAACCCTTGTCGGAGAGGAGACAATAGCAGAGACACAGATGAAAATCTTTGTCCGCGAGGATTGAACACACTTATACTATACTATACATTATATATAATATATATAAATGCTATTAGAAAACAAGTTCTACAGGGTATTGTCCGAAGAACGGGGCGAAGGTCTCAGTGCAAAGTATCGTGTGGCAATACTTCCGGAATGTAATGTCTATGACGGGCATTTCCCCGGAGACCCTGTTTGCCCGGGGGTATGCAACATAGAAACCATCAAGGAATGTGCAATCCTGTTGTGTGGCGAGCAGTTGCGGTACTCCACAATCAAGCAATGCCGTCTGACGGCTTTGGCTACACCCACGGTTTGCCCGGAGGTTGACGTGCAGGTAAATCTTTCTCCATCAGGTGAGGGGTATGCGTTGCAGGCAACTATTGCAGATGACAGGCAGACTTATATGATTTTGAAAGGTCAATTGGATAAGGCATGACAAGATTATTTGTTAGGATATATCACTATTTGAGGAAACATCGGGCCATTATGTGGTGCTCGATGCTTCTCTTGTTTTTGTTCTGTGGCTGGTTTGCAGCCCAGATACATCTGGAGGAGGATTTGAACAAACTGATGCCGTCGTCCAAGAATGAAGACGGCACGACCAAGTTGGCCTTTGCCAATTTAAGGATTAAGGACAAGACTTTCCTGCTTTTCGAAGGCAAGGAAGGCACTACGCCCGAAGAGATAATAGAGTGTTGCGATGAATTTGTCGACTCATTGACAGCACAGAACGAGGCTCTGGACAGCAACAGGGTGTTTTCGGACATCTTCTATAGGTTGGATGACGACCTCATGCCCACAGCCATTGACTATTTGAGCCAGAACATTCCTGCATACATTGATGCATCCATATATTCTTCCTTCGACACTCTGCTTACAGAAGAGCACATGTTGCAACAGATGCAGCAGAATGCCGAGGACTTCGACAGCGAGTTCGGCAGCATGTTCCCCGAACTTATCGAGATGGACCCCATAGGAATGCGCAATGTTTTGGCACGTTCCATGAAGGGCGTCATGGGCGATAAGGTCGGAGGTATTACTACCGTAGACAACCACTTCTTTGTGCCCGATACAACGGTGTGCCTGGCATTCGTCTCGCCACAGTTCTCTGCCACCAACACGGGACAGGGCAACAAGATGTTTGACATCATCAACGGGGAGATCAAGGATTTCTCCGCCCGCCATCCCAATGTCCATATTTGCTACTATGGCACTCCGGCCAACGGATACTACAATTCCACCACCATCAAGGGAGATTTGGTAGGTACGGTGGCATGGAGCGAAGTCATAGTGCTGCTGCTCTTGTTCCTTTGCATGCGCAACTGGAACACCATCCCCCTGCTGTTCCTGCCGGTAGCCTTCGGCACGCTGTTCGGATTGGCGGTAATGTACTTCATCAAAGGCCAGTTCTCGCTCATGGCACTTGGTATCGGAGCCATAGTGCTTGGAGTTGCCATGAGTTATGTGCTGCACATATTGGTGCACTACAAGTATGTAGGCAATGCGGAGCAGGTTTTGCGCGACGAGACCAAGCCGGTGCTTCTTGGCTGTGTGACAACTATAGGTTCGTTCATAGGCCTGCTGTTCGTCAAGACAGACCTTTTGCAGGACTTCGGCCTGTTTGCCGCCCTGGCCATTATCGGAACTACGGTATTCTCCCTGATATACCTTCCCCATCTGATGGAAATGGAGAAGAACAAGATAAACCGCAAGGCCTTTGCCCTGATTGATAAGTTCAATGCATACAGGTTCCACGAAAAGAAATGGTTGCTTGCCATCATAGCGATATTTACAATCACCTGCACTGCCGCGTATCTTTATAAGGGAACGTTGTTTGACTCTGATATGGCCAATCTCGGCTATGTCGACAAGGAAGTCAGCTATGCCAGCAAACTTTATCACGACAAGACGGCCACCGGTTACAACTCCACCTTCTTCGCCTCACAGGGCAAGACAATGGAGGAGGCCTTGGAGAACTTCTCTTTGCTGGAGTACAAGCTCGACTCGCTTCAAGAACTCGGACTCGTAAAGAAATACACTCCTATCAACAAGTTCTTCATTCCGTTGGATGTACAGCAGGAGAGAATAGATGCGTGGCATGAATATTGGAACGAAGAACGCCTCGGCAAGGTACGCACCCTGATAGCCAGGACTGCCCCCAAGGCAGGTCTTAATGCCGAAGGCTTTGAACCGTTCTTCGACATGGCAACCGCCGATTATGAACCCGAACCTCTTTACGAGGCAGGCATCATCCCCGAGGGGTATCTTTCCACCTTGATGGAGGAGACCTGGAACGGTGATTATCTCTGTATTACCAGCGTCCAGTACGAGGGAAAGGGCAGTGTGTCTGAAAACAAGGACTTCCTGAATATCTGCAATAGCATTGCCAGGGAACCCAACCTGCTTGTCATGAACACATCGTATTACACACAGGACACCCTGAGCGCATTGAACAGCGATTTCAATGTCCTGCAGTGGATGAGCATGGTATTCGTGTTCCTCGTGTTGCATGTCAGCTTCCACTTCAACCTCCGCAATACCATTTTGGGTTTTGCGCCCATCCTGCTGAGTTGGATTATCGTGTTGGGAGCAATGGCGATATTCGGTATGCAGTTCAACCTGATAAACATCATTATATCCACATTCATCTTCGGCATTGGTGTGGACTACAGCATCTTCGTCATGAACGGTTTGATTGCAGACAGGTACAATGGCAGCGCCGGCAGTGATATGCTTCGTTTCCACAAGACCGCCATCGTCTTCAGCGCGGTTATCCTGATTGTCACCGTGGCAAGCATGCTCTTTGCCAAGCACCCTGCCATACAGAGCGTAGGTTTCGCCACTCTGGTGGGCATGGTCAGCGCCGTGGTGCTCAGTTATGTATGCCAGCCTGCCATATTCAAGTGGATGCACGACAGAAAACAAAAGTAAGTTGATGACAAAGTCAGACATTATTATAATAGGTAGCGGACTCGGTGGCCTCGAGGTTGCCCTGATGATGGCCAAGGAAGGCCGGAAGGTTCTTGTTTTGGAGCGTCAGCATCAGGCAGGTGGCTGTATGCAAAGTTACCGCCGCGGCCGCTTGAATTTCGACACAGGCCTGCATTATGTTGGCGGACTTGAAGAAGGCGGCCAACTGTATGATGCCTTTGAAAGCCTTGGATTGATGACTCTGCCCTGGAAGCAGATGGATGCAGATTGTTTCGAGGAGATTCATATTGGCGGACGTACATTCCGTTGGCCTCAGGGCAAGAAGCGCTTCATCAATGCCATGAAGAGTTATTTCCCCGACGAGGAGAAAGGCCTGGACCTGTATGGCGAACTCCTTGACTGTACCGACGAACTTTGGATGCAGAAAACCAACGCCTGGGAATATCTGACTTCAATCATTTCCGACCCTCTGCTTCTGCAGGTGCTTTCCGCTCCTGCTACGTGCAAGATGGAACTGCGCAAGGAAACGCTGCCCCTGTTCACCTATGTGCATGGCATAGCGCCTTTCATAGAAAGCAGTTGGCGTTTGGCAGGCGACGGCAATATGTTGGTGTCATGTCTGGTAGAACAGATACGCGCTTATGGCGGTGAGGTGCTGACAGACAAGGACGTCGTTTCCCTGAAGGAAGAGGATGGCCGGATTGTTCAGGCCCTGTGTGCCGACGGCACTTCCTACGAGGCCGACTTTTTCGTCAGCAATGCCCATCCTGCCGTAACATGTTCCCTGGTAGGGGAGAGTGCCCTGATGAAGAAGGTCTTCCGTCGCCGCATGGGCATGCAGCCCAACACCTTCGGCATCTTCACCCTGCACCTCCAGTTGCGAAGCGGTTCTTTGCCATATTTCAATCACAACAAACTCGTCTTTGCAGAACCGGACTGTTGGGATATGGCAGTGGACAAGAGTCTTGCCGTAAAGGGCATAATGATGAGTGCCAGAATACCCGAAAAGGGCGGGAACGTGGTGAATATAGACATCCTTACCCCCATGCTGTGGGAAGTTGTGGAAGAATACGATGGCACCAAACTTTTCCACCGCCCCAAGGCTTACAAGGAGATGAAGGCCAGGGTGGCGGAGCAGTGTCTGGCTCTGGCAGAAACCGTTATCCCCGGTCTTGGCGAAATGATACTCAAGACCTGGTCAAGCACACCATTGACCTACAAGGACTATAATCTGACACCCGAGGGCAGCGCCTTCGGTTTCCGGAAGGACTTCAGTAATCCCATGATGACCATAGTATCCCCCAAGACACAGATCCCCAATCTGTTCATGACGGGGCAGAGTCTGATGCTTCATGGATTGCACGGAGTCACCATGACAGCGGCATATACATGTCAAGAGATAAATCAGAACACAATTTCAGAATAACTAAAGAGAACAAGATGAAACGTTACATCCTATTCATATTTGCAATGTTCCTGCTCATACCGGCCTATGCCCAGTACATTACCGGCAAGGTGGTTGCAGACGATGATGGCATGCCGTTGGTCGGTGCAACGGTCTGGTATGAAGCGAATCCTGCCGCCAAGGTGAGGGTAGGCGAGGACGGACAGTTCCGGATCCGTTTCCGCAAGGGCACGTTGGTGTTCCATTGCTTTGGTTTTGATAACTATAAGACCGAGGTTACACGCACCCGTACTGTCAACGTCAGGCTCAAGCCCACTGCCATGGAAATGTCTGAGGTTGTTGTCAAGGCCGAGAAGAAGAAGTATAGCCGCAAGAACAATCCTGCCGTCGAACTGATGGAGAAGGTAATGGCGGCAAAGAAGTCCAGGGACATGCGTACCAACGACTATGTCAGTTACGAGAAGTATGCGCGTACCATGCTTGCCCTCAACGAGTTTACTGTAGAGTCTCTGGAACAGGACGAGAATCTGAAGGGCAAGGCCTTCCTCAAGAACTATGCCGAGGTATTCCCCGAAACGGGAAAGACCATTGTGCCCATCTCCATAGAAGAGAAGAAGACCACGGAACTCTACCGCAAGAGCGATGGCAAGAGCAAGAGCGTTGTCCACGGTCATCATGCGGAAAGCCTTCTGGATGTGATTGCCGCAGGTGAGTTCATCGAAACAAAGTTCAAGGACAACCTCAAGGATGTGGACATCTACAAGGACGAAATGGTCCTCCTGGAGCACAACTTCATCAGCCCCATCGGAGGCAATGCCGCTATCCGCTTCTATCATTACGCTTTGGGTGATACCGTAGATCTCGATGGCGAAAAGTGTATCAAGGTAGCCTTCTCTCCCGGCAATCCTCAGGACTTCGGTTTCAGCGGTTATCTGTACATCCTTGCCGACAGTACCTATCGTGTGCGCCGTGCCAAGTTCGGTGTACCTGTTGCCAGTGGCATCAACTTCGTTGAGAAGATGGATGTAGACCAGGAATATGTATCCCTGCCATCTGGCGAACAGATATGCAGCAAGAACAGGATGATGATGCAGCTTAAACTGACATCATACATGAACAAGATTCTTGTAGACTACAATGTTGTCTACAGCGATTGGACCTTTGACCCCATACCCGATTCCGAAATGGACTTTATGGGTGACGAGCGTTATGAAAAGGAGGCCAAGTCACGCGGCAATGACTATTGGGTGGCAAGCCGTCCGGACACGCTCAGCTATGCCCAGGCAAACGTTGCCGAGATGAAACGCCGTTTCGTTGACCAGCCCACCGTAAAGGCTGTTATCTACGGTATGCGTGTCATACTCGACAACTATCTGGAAACCAGCACCAACCCCAACAAACCCAGTAAGTTCGTCATTGGTCCCTTCACTTCCATCCTTGGACATAGCAAGGCAGAGGGTTTCCATGTCCGCGTGGGTATTCAGACAACAGGTGCCCTCAACAAGCATTGGTTCCTGAAGACATGGTTCAAGTACGGTTTCAAGGACAGGCGCCCCAAGGGCTATCTCGAACTGATATATTCGTTCAACGAGAAGGAGAAGGAGGTAATCGCATACCCCATCCGCACACTGTCGGTTTCTTATGCCAACGACATACAGAGCCCCACCGACAAGTACATGCAGTTCGACAAGGACAATGCCTTCATGGCCATCACATGGAACTCTACCCACTTCCAGTCCTACTATGAGCGCTTCAAGTTCAAGTACGATTGGGAGTTCAGCAACGGCTTGCGCCTGAATGCCGCATTCGTACACGAGACGAATACTGGCACGGGCGACCTCTACTTCAATACCCTTCGCGAATGGGACGATGCCAAGAGGATACAGGCCGACATTCAGAAGAACATGAACACCTACGTTCCCCTGGACGAGGTCTTGCAGTCCAATAAAATCAAATACACCGAAATACAGTTGGGCATGGAGTATCAGCCCGGTGTCAAATACCTGAACACCAAGAACCAGCGCTTCCTTGCCAACAGAGAGGCTCCTATCTATGGCATCACACATACTGTGGGTATAAAGGGTTTCCTCGGAGGCGACTATAACTACAACCATACAGAGTTTACCCTGAAGAAGCGTTTCTGGCTCAAGTCGTGGGGTAGCATAGACGCATTCCATAGCGCCATGTTCCAGTGGAACACCGTTCCTTTCCAGCTGCTGTGTCTGCCTCAGGCCAACCCCAGCTACATCCGCAACGACAACACCTTCTCCCTGATCCGCAACATGGAGTTCCTCAACGACCGCTCCTTCGCCATGATGTACCGCTGGAATCTGAACGGCAAACTCCTCAACCGCATCCCCCTTATCAAGAAGTTGAAATGGCGCGAGAACATCGGTTTCAACATGATGTGGGGCTATCTCAGCGACAAGAACAACCCCTTCCGTTTCAACGACACCAGCCGTTATCCCGATGAGGCCAGCAAGATGGCAGACCCAGGTTATCAGTTCCTCTACAATATGCCCGGTGAATGGGTCAATATGGAGGACGGTACAAGGCAGTACCAGCCCATCACCCAGATTATGAACAGCTGGAAACCCTATGTGGAATTGAATGTAGGTCTCAGCAACCTGTGGAAGTTCTTCAGCATAGACTACTACCATCGCCTCACCTATAACCGCCCCGGCACTCAGACGTGGGGCATACGCTTTGCCTTCGAGGCTTCTTTCTAAAACAAAACCGAATATAAACGTATTACAACTACCGAATATGAAGTATGCACTTGTAACAGGCGGCAGCCGTGGCATCGGACGTGCCGTATGTGTCAAACTGGCTCAGATGGGCTATAATGTTCTCATAAACTTTGCAGGCAACATCACCGCTGCCGAAGAGACCCTGCGTCTTGTACGCGAGGCAGGTACCGACGGCGAACTGATGAAGTTCGATGTCAGCAATGCCGAGGAGACCAGCTCCGCCATCGAAGCATGGCAGCAGGCTCACGAGGACCAGGACGAATACATAGAGATTCTTGTAAACAACGCCGGCATCCGCAAGGACAATATCATGGGTCTCATGCCCCAGGAGGATTGGATTAGCGTGCTTGGTGTTAGTCTCAACGGCTTCTACAACGTCACCCAGCCTCTGCTCATGCCCATGCAGTTCCACAAGTTCGGCCGTATCATCAATATGGCCAGTGTCAGCGGCATCATGGGTATGCAGGGACAGACCAACTACTCGGCTGCCAAGGGTGGCCTTATCGCTGCCACCAAGGCTCTTGCCAAGGAAGTTGCCAAGAAGAACGTCACCTGCAACGCCATTGCCCCCGGTTTCATCAAGACCGACATGGTGGAAGGTCTCGACGAGGCGGCACTTAAGAAGACCATCCCCGCCAACCGTTTCGGCACACCCGAGGAGGTGGCAGAGTGTGTCGCTTTCCTGTGCAGTCCTCAGGCAGGCTACATCACCGGCAACGTCATTTCCATCAACGGTGGCCTGTACACATAATTTTTGTTACATAAACAAAAAGAATATAACAGAAAATGAAGAAGATTCTTAGCTTCATATTCCTCTCCGTCCTCACACTGTCGTCTTTGGCACAGAACGTGGATTTCCAGAAGGCCGTGGCCAAGTTCCGCGGAACGACAGGCGTAACTGCCGTTGCCACCCGTGTTGACCACAAGGCAGCCGTTGCCGAGGACGACAAGGCCACAGGCACAATGGTTATACAGAGTCCCGACAAGATGAACATCAGTGTTGCCGACGGCAAGGAGCAACTGGACATGAACGGCGACGATTTCACTATGATTATGCGTGGTCGCGAGTACAAGGCCAACAGCAAGAAGAACAACCAGTTCGTCGCTTTCCAGGCAGTACTTACCGCCATCATCAAGGGCGACGGCACGGGTTTGGCCGAGGTTCCCGGCGTCGAACTCACCCAGAAAGGCAATATCATTACCATACACATGGACCCCACGGTAGGTCAGGCCAAGAAGAAGCGCATGATGTTCAGCTCCTTCGTCATCACCTTGGATGTCAAGAAGGGAGAAATCCTTACCCTGCGCATGAACGGCCGTGGCAAGAACTATACCGAGTATAGCTTCAGTGGTTTTGTGTTCAAGAAATAGCCCTCTCCCGTGGAAATAACAGACGTTTGCCGTGTTCCGGTAAAGTTCAGCGAGATAGACTCCATGCGCATAGTATGGCATGGCAACTACATCGTGTATTTCGAGGACGGTCGCGAATCCTTCGGCCGCCATTATCCCGGCATGGGTTACGAAGTCATGCAGGAGACAGGCATCTATGCCCCCATCTACGACGTCCACACCCGTCACTATGCATCCTTGCAAATGGGGGATGTCGCCGTTATCCACACCACCTTCGTTCACAAGCGCGGAGCACGCCTCGACTATAAATACCGCATATACCGCGAGCGCGACGGCGTCCTTTGTTGCGAAGGCGAAACTACCCAGTTGTTCATCGAACCCAACGGCGATTTGATGCTCGACTTGCCCGACTTCGTAAAGGCCTGGAAAGAAAAATGGCTGAAACAGCAATAACACAAATCAAGAAATGGAGAGAACCAATGCCGCTTCTCTCCATTTTGTTTATTGCCTCACATCGGTCATTAGCGCATAACAGTCTTTTGACCGGTTGGGGATAATATGTTACTCCTTTGCTCCTTTTATCAAAGCCTCGAAGTGCTGACCTCTAATATAGTTGAATTTGACTTTGTTGACAGGGACTTTTTCAACAAAACCTCTTTCGACCAATGCGTCCATATCCAATTTAACTGTGGGATGACTGACGGCAAACCTGTTTTGCAGTTCTTTGATGGTCAAGACCAAATGCGGATTCTCGTTCAGTAGAGATAGTATTACAGCCTGTCTATCGTTCAGATTGCCCAGTTTGATAAAATCAAACGTTTGTTGTTGCTGGGATTTCTTGTCAATATAGTGTTTCAACTCTTTGAATGCCAGTTCCAACGCCCTCAAATGGTAGGTTATGAAATATCCAATATCGTTACCATCGGCTTCGGCATGCAAGTAGGCCTTTTCATAGCTTGCCTTGGATTTATATATAACTCTTGAGATAGAGAGGTATTCGGTCAACCAATATCCACTCTTAAGCATATACCAATAAAACAGGGCACGTGCCGTTCTTCCGTTTCCATCGACAAAGGGGTGGACATAGGCAATCATGAAATGCACAATGATAGCCCTGATAATAGGATGCACAAACACCTCTTTCTCCATATCATTGAAGAAATTACACAATGATTCTACAAACTCAGGTATGTCAGTATAACCGGGAGGTGTATGTACCACTTCATGTGTAATGCTATTCTCTACCACGATATTATCATTCTCTCTAAACCGTCCTTCATCTTCGGGGTTTTCAAGAGTCTTGTATGTCATCAGAGAATGTATTTGTTGCAATAGTTCTTTGGTCAATGGCTTATCTTTATTCTCAACGATGAAACGGATAGAGACATAATTGTTGTAAATCATCTGTTCAGAACGGCTACGCGGAGATATTTCTTTTCGCAGCATCTCCTTAGCCACCTTTCTGGTTGTCGAAGCGCCCTCCATCTGACTGGAAGAAATAGCCTCTTCCATCAACGAAGATATGAGGTATTGTTCCTTACTCTTGTGAGGGATAAGTGAGTTGTTGCCCCACGAACCGCCAAAGTTCATGTCAAAGTAATGACACAAACGCTGCATGCTATTCGTCAAGAAAAACGATATACCATACCTCTTCCATACCGTAAGCCCCTGAAGCATTCTACTAAACTTTACGCACGCCCACAGTTCAGCGGGTGCGATGTCTCCTGAGCCATCGGCAACTCTCTTGTATTTCACATCGGACCAATACAGGTATTTCTCATTGATTTCATCAACCAATTCCCTTACCTCGGGCTTATTCATTAACGGAACGGCCTTAGCCATCAATTCATGGTTGAGTTGTGGAGAACTTTCAATCATACTATTCTATATTTGGTGTAAAGATAGTACAAATACTTGTAGATTCTACAAAAATCTTCAAGAAATTACAAGAAATAGGTTAAAATTCTTGTAGATTCTTCAAACATCTACATAAAACTACAAGTTTCTTGCAACTTCCGAGTTTGCTGCCCCTTTGACAAACCTCCCTTTTGTTTCTTGCGTTTCCGTGTAATAGCAAATAGGCTTAAATGCAGTTTTCTCACATCGGGGGGATGATGTAGACGGGGTTGTTGCAGATTGAACGTCAGTTCGCTTTGCGGTCTTAAATCTGCTCACGCTCGGGGATGTAGGGACTCGGCATGCCGAGTCCGCTTATGCTTTGTTATCGGACACGGCTGCCGTGTCCCTACCATGCTCGCGCTTACTCGCAGTTTTCCGTTTTCCGATTTCACTTTTCCGTTCTTCAAGGTTCGCCCAGAAAGTCCTCTATCACCTTCATCTGCCTTAGTGTCAAGGTACGCTGGTTGGGTTGGTATCCTATTTCTGTAAGGGCTTCCAGAAGTCCACGCGTCTTCACTATCTCATCCCGGAAATGGCGCAGGGCATTCTTGTAGTTGCACTCGGGGAAATAGCGCATGGCAACCCTGCCAAATTGTAGTGCATGTTTCTTTCTGTTTCTCATTTGCTTTTAGGTTATTAGGTGGACCCAGCGCCCCCCCGAATACTCGGACCCTCCCCCTTGCCCCTCCACAAGGGAGGGGAGTATGATGTATCTGTAAAAGAGGGATTGATGGGTCATGGTTAATAGATTTTGTTAATGCTTAATATTCAATAGTCGGTTGTAATCACTCCCTCCCATAGAGGGGAGGGCTGGGGAGGGGTCTTTCAGGCGCTTTGCCGAAACATGTATCCAATGTGTGTTTCCGTTCCTCTCCCATATCAGTTCATGCACGGCTGGCAGAGTCTTCAGGAAGGCCAGATACTCCAGCCCTTTCTCCACCGATGGCAAATGAATGTCTGCCGCCTCGCCTCGGAGGTGCTGGGAGTTCTTCACGCCACCCACGGCTCCATTCAGTTCGGGGCAACGGTAGCCGCTCGTTATCCTGATAGGCCCGAACCTGTCGCGCAGGGGCTGTAGCACCATGTGGCACAGGTATGCCAGGTTCAATACTTGCTCCACGCTGGAGCATTCGTTCTCTATGCCAAGTCTTTTAGCGGTGTCCGAGCGAGTGAACTCGCTCAGACGGAAGTTGGTTGATAGTTGCATGTTGGTGTTATACATCGTTCAAAAACTAACTGTTAAACTGTTAAACTGTTAAACTGTTAAAGCGTCCTGCCTGTTCTTGTACCATTGGGTCTTGGCATAGCGTTGGCGCATCTGTTCCGATTGTGGCATTTCCTCGCCATGCAGTTCTATATAACCGCGTTTTCTCCACATACCAAGCATGGCGCTCAGGCTTCCGCGCTCCAAACCCTTCTTTTGTCGTAGCAGGTGTGCCTCCTCGCGGGTGAAGATGTCGGGAAGGAAGTCCAGCAGGTTGCGGGGACCATTTCTCTTGGAGATGTTCATGGCACTTTCTGCCAACTCTATGTCCTGGCCGAAGAAGCGCATCTTGCACCAGAGGTCATACTGGAGGCTCCAGCGGATGAAGTTCTCCACCGTCTTGTCCCACTTCCCTCCGCTTGCCACGAAGAGCACCATGGCTTTCAGATAGGCGATGACGTTGGCACGGAAGGACAGGTTTTCGTAGACACGGCTTTGCGAGAGGCGGGAGAAGTCGGCACACTCCTCTATGAGCCGCTTTGCCAGGGTGCGAGCCTTGGGGCAGTCAATGAGCCCCCGCGCCTTGTTGAGGTTCTCTATGTAGGGACGGAGTTCCTCGTCGAAAGCCTCGTCGTAAGTGCCGTAGACGGGCATGTCAGCACCTATCTCGCGCTCGGGTATGGTGCAGAAGTTTATGCGGCTGATGGGGCCGTCGGTCAGCACCTGACTGAAATACCTTCTGCCCTTCTGCACGGTGGTGGAGGCGTTCCAGTTGAAGCGTATGCTCACTCGCTCGCTAACGGAGCCCGTACCTATTCGCGTCTGTCCGTACACGTTGCGGGGGTCGAAGGCCAGGCACATTATCTGGAACTGCGCCTTGCTCCTGCCCGAACCCTTCAGGGCATCGAACTGGTCAATCTCGTTCATCTTCGTATAGAGGAAACGGTCCTCGGCATCTGCCAGGCGCTGAACGAAGGCAGCGTTTGTCATGTCGGGGTCAATCTCCTGGATGACCAGGCCCTCGGGACGCTGGCGCTTGTCCTTGTTGGCACCCTTGCTCTGCACCTCCTTCTTCCACTCTCGCTCGCGTCGGAGGTTGTCCATGTCGCGCTGGCGGATGTCTGCCATGATGCGGTTTATGGGTTCGCTGATGCAGTTCTTTCCTGCACCTGTGCCTGCCATCAGCACGTTCATCAGTGTTGCCTCGTGCTCCACGTTGTCGATGTAGCGGAACCTTGTTTGCCACAGGTGCGTTGCCAAGGCTGGGAATACCGCATGCGCCACGGCTGGCTTGTAGATGTCGGGAGTTTTGCTTATCAAGAGCCTTATGAGCGGTGGCAGCACCCTGGGCATCTGCGGTGGCATGTCGGGGTTCTCCTCTGCCTCGCGCTCTTCCCGTTCACGCTCCTTGCAGATGGCCAGCACGCGTTGCATCAGGCGTTGCAGGCGTGGCGACTGGTTGCGGTTGCAGGCGCTCCGTATGGTTGCCATCCACTTCTCGCGGTTCTCGCCGTAGGTGGGGAGGATACGGGCAATCCACTCGGGGTCATCGTTGCACACATACCTGAGGTGGCATGCCATGGTAAAGATGAAGTTGTTGCGGCTGCCGTGGGTGGGGATACCGCCAAGTTGGTCTTCAAGGACGGAAACGAGAGAGGACCCACCCCCCTGCCCCTCCACAAGGGAGGGGAGTATAATGTCCTGCTGATGTGGGCACAAGTCGGTTGTAACTGACTCTACCCCTAAGGTAGGGGTAGTACCCCGTAGGGGGGAGGGGGTATGCGAATCCACGTTCATCGCTCCGCGCTCACCGTTCACCGTTGAAATGCTGTTTTCCGATTTCCGTTTTCCGATTTCCGTTTGTGCGCTATCTCTCTCCTCAAAGAGGGAATTAGAGAGAAAGAGCACATATTCCCTGGGCACTATGAACGAGCACCGTGCATAGTCCTTTACGCACTCGTCGTATTTCTGGTCGCCCAACTGCTCTGCCATCCAGCGCTGTGCTTCTGCCAAGGTCTTGCCATCGGGTATAATGAACAGCAGTCGCAAACCTTCTGCGCTTGGCGTGATGTGCGCCATGACGATGCCCAGTTCGTCCTTGCGTGGCTCTATCTCTCGCCATCGGCCTTCGGGGTCGGGGATGTGGTCAAGGTCGTACATGCTCAGCCCCGAGGGTACAGCATCGGCATTGAGGCGTCGGCCGTTCTTGAATGTAGCGTGAGGGGTAAGGATAGGCAACCGCTTCTTCAGGCGGCCTTTAAGTTCCTCAAACTCCTCAAGGGTGATTTCCCCACGTTTCTCTTGCTCCCATGCGTCCTTTATGTCAGCGCACACCATTGCTACGAGTGGCGAATCCATTGCCTCCTTCAGCATCTCAGGGGTGCATATCTGCACCTGCTGAGATTTTACACTATTTGAAATTCCAAATGTCATAGTAAGAAAGACCCCTCCACGTACCCTCCCACAGGGAGAGGGAGTATATAGTACTGGGGTTAGGGATTTTGTTAAAGGGTTAATCGATTTGTTATGGGTAAATATTCAATAGTCTGTTGTAACTACTCCCCTCCATACAGGGAGGGGCTGGGGGTGGGTCCACCCTTTATATATTGGCTTGCGGTAATACTCTCGTCTATGAGCACCTGTGCCGGATGTATTCCGTGCTCGTCAAAATCTACGCTCAGCGTCAACCGAAGGTTCTCGGAACTCATCGACACCCTTCCGTGGGGCAGTTTGCGGAACTCGCGGGCAGGGTGCTCACGTTTTCTGTTGTGCACATTGAAGTTTCCCTCTCTGGGCGATACCAGGGCTATGGTGCCTTGTACTCGGGTGTTGCCCTTCAAAAGTGATGCATATACAGCATCGGGTAGTTGAAGTTTTATAGTCATAACTTAAGATGTTTTGTGAGAGAAAGCATTGGGAAGGTGGCCACCTTTCAGAACTCCTGGAGTTCCCTCACTTCCATCTCGAGGTTAAATGAATTGGTTTAGTTCTTGGTTGAGAGTATCTCGCCCACAACGATGTCCTGATACCACTGGCCGTTGTACTCTCTGGCCTGGAATCGCAAACTGGCAAGGACAATATCCCCAGCCGACCACCGGCACAGGGCGCTGTTGCCCAGCAGGGTGCATACAAAGGTATTGCCATACTTGTCGCCCCATTCCTGCAGGGTGATCATACACTTGCTCAACTGGCCTCCTTCGGCCTTCTGGCTTGCCACCTGCTGGGGCTCACCTTGTTTGATTACTCTGAAGCTTGATTTCATAATATATCTCTCAGCCTCCGCCTTTCTATGGATGGCCCGCACCGTTGCCGCTCATCTCAGAGGAACTGGTGCAAAGGTACGGCAAGAAAAAGCCGGATGGAAGTGAATTCCAACCGGCGTAAAGTTTCCCGTAAAGAACTGTCCGTTTTTGCCCCTCGCCGTAAGGTTTTTCGGAAAATCCGTAAAGTTTTTGAAAGTTTTTCGGGAGTTTTATGAATAAATGGTATCTTTGCATGAAACCTAACGGGAAACGTTCAACGTTAACCCATAGACCATGGAAATAAACATAGAAACCGACCTGCAGGAAATTTTCCGCCAACTCGAAGCCTCGGGCATGAACCCGCGCCTGTGCACCATACCCGTACCCTGCTATAGCGGAGGCATACATGCCGGCACACCCACTATGCCCGGCGATATCACCGTGGAGGAGCACATGTTCATGGCGGGCGACGTGCTAATGTCAGAGCGCATCTACATAGTGGATGTAGTTGGCGATTCCATGCGCGACGTGGACATCATGCCCGGCGACCAACTTCTGGTAAGGCACATAGAAGATCCCTCGCTCGTACGCGACGGCGATGCCGTAATAGCATGGGTGGCGGGGCAGAACACCGTAAAGGCCTTCATGCGCGACGAGCAGGGCAATGCATGGCTCGTGCCGCGCAACCCGAAATACGCACCCTTCCGCATCACCGAGGACATGCGCATCACCGGGTTGGTGATACGGTGCATCAAGTCCAACACCTCATCCGCCTATGCCGACCTGGCACGCATACTGAAAAAAGCCCAACTGACGCCAGAGCCAACCCCTCCCTCAGAAAAAGCCATTGCCCAGGCCGTGCTCTACATCTGCGACTCCGTGTCCAACGGACGCCAGTGTTTTGCCGTCTACCGTGCCCTGGCAGATACGGGTGCCATCCGCGATAACGATTTCACCACCTTTGCCAACCTCGTTGCCGACCTGCTCCCCGAACATCCCTGTCTGCCCGTGGTGTCGGAAATGCGCCGCATGAACGTGCAGAGTTTCCGCAAGCCCCTGCACCTGTGGAAACCCTACGATGCCCCCGTATCTGGCAGCATCTTCGAGAAATATGCTCGCCTGGCACAGGAAGTGAAGGAGAGGCTGGAGGGGTAAGGGAAGAGAGGTCCCTAATACAATGAACGCATGATTTGGGAAAGTTGTACGGCCCCTGACAAGAAAATATTTTCACGAATATCTATATAAGGTAGCCCCATTGGAAAGGAATAAGTTAATTGTTGAAGAATGTGATTGTGTACTTGCTTTTTGGGATGGTAATAGTAGAGGTACAAAGTTTACTCTAGACTATGCCAAAGAAAAGAATAAGCCAATTAAAATAGTAAACATATAAACCATCTATTATGAACATATCTGAAATAGTTAGTAAGATTGATTTAAGAGATTCAACCCCCTTCTTTGATTTTACAAAGAAGTGGATTGGGTATGTTACTTCCAAGAAAAGAAGTGTTGAAATTAGTGATAATGATTGGTCAGAATTATTTGGCAGAAGAAATCCTGTTGCAGGCATTGATTGGGGCGAAATGACTGAAGTAGCATCTTTTGCAACAAAAAAAGGGAAGAACACAAAGAATACGAATGAACAAAGTTCCTTCAAGGGGAAATGGGATACCGACATTAGACCTGCCATTGAAGCTGCTATTAACATCAAGGATGCATCTGAAAAACTACAAAAGATAAAGGATCTGAACCAACTTATTCAGAACATAATTACTGATGGTGGTGGCAGGGATAGAACTACTGCTATCAACAGAATTCTAACCACCTTCTTTCCTGATTTATTTGTTACCATTCCACAGCCTGAAAGACTATCAGAATTTATAGTTATATTACAAAAAGAGATTGCAAATGGAAGTACTATAACCAAAGCAGATAATTGGATAGACAATAGTTATCAGGTCAAAAGGTTTTTAGACAAAGAACTTGGTGATGATAACTTAACTGCTTCTGCTTGGAGATTCTATGACTATCTTAAAGAAGATAAGCCAAAAGAACCTATCGTAATTAAAGAGGATACAAAAGCCACTACATCTATGGATAAAAACAAATATGATGATTTCCAGAAATTGTTATTAGGCAACTATAATCTTATTCTTACTGGAGCCCCGGGAACTGGTAAAACATATCTAGCAAAGAAAATTGCATTAGCAATTGGAGCAAGCGAAAAATCAATCAAAATGGTTCAGTTCCACCCATCCTATGATTATACTGATTTTGTGGAAGGGTTGCGACCTATAAAGGAAGGTGACACTTTGGGATTCCAAAGAAAAGATGGTGTGTTTAAGACATTTTGCAAAGAAGCTCTAAAATATGAAAAACCAGATGTTGATAGTGCATTAGCAGCCTTTCATTCTGATTTGAAGAGGAAAGGTATTTCCATCAAAAGCCATAAAAGCAACACTACATTTGAAGTCAGGTTAACAGAAAAGAATTATAAGATATTCACATCAACAAATAATTGTCCAAAGGATGGTTATAATTGTGCTTTTG
Organism: Bacteroidaceae bacterium; assembly: GCA_017466325.1. GTDB lineage: Bacteria > Bacteroidota > Bacteroidia > Bacteroidales > Bacteroidaceae > Physcousia. The sequence goes on from JAFTUK010000048.1 coordinate 37,088, forward strand.
ATGCTGTAAGGAAGTACATTGAAACTGGTGATTATATAGAAGGCCATCAAACATATCAGCCATCAATAGGTGAATATGTTAAGGAAAACTATATGAAAAGGATTCCCTTCGTATTTATTATTGATGAAATTAACCGTGGTGAAATATCCAAGATATTTGGTGAACTATTCTATTCCATTGATGCAGGTTATAGGGGTATAAAAGGACGGGTTGAAACACAATATCAGAACCTTGTTCCTGAAGATGATGTGTTCAGCAAAGGTTTTTACATTCCCCAAAATGTTTATATCATAGGCACAATGAATGATATAGATAGAAGTGTGGAAAGTATGGACTTTGCTATGAGAAGAAGATTTGCTTGGAAGGAAATAACGGCTGAATCTAGACAATCTATGCTTGATGAAGATGAAGCCTGGGGAACTGAAGGAAAACCTTCTGAAAAAGTGATCGATGAAATGAAAGTCAGAATGGACAACCTTAATTCAGCCATCATAGATCAGTATGGTGATGAAGAACTTAGCAATAAAGATAAAGTTGGATTAACTAAGGCATATCAAATAGGTGCTGCATATTTCTTGAAGTATGTATTATATAATAACTTTAAAGAATTGTGGACTAACCACCTTGAAGGTTTGTTGTATGAGTATCTAAGGGGTAAAACCAATGTTGATGAGAAAATAAAAAGATTGTATCAAGCATATAACGATACGACCACACATTGATTACAAGTGATTATAGTATAGCCAATATAACCCCTGATGAACTTGATGATCTAAGGGTTATTGCAGATGTGGAAATCTCCAATATTTCTTTGGAAGATTATCCTAATTTGCTTGTGTTTCCTGATTCCTTTAGTAGTTATGATAGGGATTTTGGAAAGAAGGTTATATGTAGTATTGCAGATGAAGGAAGGAAACTATGTACCAATAGTATGGTTGGGTTTATAGGCAGAAACAATACCCACCTATCCATCCATTCAAGATTTGCTGATAATGGTAAAGAAGATTTCTTCTTGCACTATATGCTTCAGAAGGTAGCGAAGATTAACTTGTTTAACCTTCAGCACACAATGGATGAAGATAGTGTGTTTGACTTCCTTCTTTATCTGTTTCCCTTGTACTTGAAGAATGCAATCAGTCAAGGTGTCTATAGGCAGTACATCACACATAAATATAATGATGCCAATGTGAGGGGTGTTATAGATGTCAGCAGACACATCAAGTATAATGAGCCCTTTAATGGTGCAGTTGCCTACACAACTAGGGAATATAGTTATGACAACCATATTACCCAATTAATCAGGCATACTATTGAGTTCATTTCCAAAAATGGTGGTGATGATATTCTAAATATAGATGAAGACACTAAGCAGGCTGTAGCACAAATCATAGGTGCTACCCCTAGTTATTTGAGTAATGAACTACAATCAATCATCAACAAGAACCTTACCCCTATAGCACATCCTTACTATAATGAGTATGCCCCACTTCAAAGGTTATGCTTACAGATTCTAAGACACGAAGAATTGAAATATGGTCAGGAAGAAGATGAAGTATATGGTGTTCTAATTGATGCAGCCTGGTTGTGGGAAGAATACCTAGCAACTATATTGGAAGGAAAATACAACCATTATTTGAAGGATACTGGCAAAAGGTTTTATTTATTTAAGCCAAAGAAGCAGCAGATTATTCCTGATTACCTTTCCTTGGATAAGAAGATTGTTGCTGATGCTAAATACATACCCTTGAATGAAAAGATTTGGTTTAAGGAAGATAGCGCAAGTGCTACAGCAGTCTACTATAAAACCATTACCTATATGTATAGGTTTTGCTCAAAAGAAGGTTACTTGTTTTACCCCCATCCAGATGAAGACGTGTCACCCATCAAAGATGAAATTATAACGGAAATAGAAGGGGAAAATGGTGGCAGTATTACAAAACTTGGGTTAAGGATACCTAGTAATTGTTCTGACTTTAACGAGTTTACAAGTAGGATAAATGAAGAAGAAACCATTTTTAATAATCAATTGTAAAAACAAGCCCCACCTTAGGCAACTAAGGTGGGGCTTTTCTTACCCAATTACCCACTTCCCTTCCTTCAGAGTTAGGCACACAGCCAAGGACTTTGGCAAATCAATCATTTCCTTCCATTCCTTTCCTGAATCAATGGCTGTGGTTTTGTTTGCCCACACCCATTTTGTAGGTTGTTTCTTCTACTTGTAACAATCCCTGATGAACTATTCAATTTTCTTCAGGCTGAAGATATCTCCTGAAGAGTGTCTGTTACTACATGGTTTTCCTAAGGGCTTCAAACTCTGCGGTAATGAAGGGCAGCGGTATCGCCAAGTTGGCAATAGCGTAAGTTGTTGCATTGTCAAAGAACTGGTAAATGTCTTCAAGATTTGGGAGTTCTTGCTGGTAAAAGAAAACGCAAAAAATCTAAATAAGATTGATAACGAAATAAATAACCCCACTGATTTCAGCATCAATACTTATTTTCTGTGGGTTAAATATTCCCCAAAATGAGACCCACTAACCATTAGGGGGGACATTAGATGATAAGAACCAATGTAACTCTTTACCTACCATCATGACTATAACGTAAGTGAACATTGAGAAACCAGAACGAAGAAGAACCAAAATAAATACGGGGCATCATTAAGAATAGTGTATAAAAGAAACCGGCAGTAAAGAACAAGTAAACACTGCACCGCAGCACTCGATTTCCTCACAACCAGTTTCTGCCAGCAAAGATACGGCATCCTCCAGTTATATACAAGTAAATCCGAGAATAACTACACGGTTAAGTACTAATCTTAATAAGAAAGTCCACCTTTCCCGTCAAAAGTCAACGAAACATGGGCAGGAAGTCAACCCTTTCAGTATGGAAAAGTCTTGTAAACGGGGATGTTTCCCTTAGGCGGTTTATCAGTGTAACAAACTAAGTCCCTTATTATCAACGGTCTATTGACACGGCGTTACAGCGTTACAGCGTTACAGTAAGAAAATGTACTATTATCTACTGAAAACTGAAAAGGTATAAAAATAGATTTTATTATATATATAATTTTATATATATAATAAACTTTCACTTTAGGGTTCTGGCATAGCGATGATTTTAACTGTAACGCTGTAACGCATAGCAATGTAAAGATTATTCAACCTTGCTAGACGATTGGCGTTTTACGATAGCCGCACTGTTTGCTGAAGAAATGTGCAAAAGACAACAAGAATACATTAAGTTGATATTCAGGGTGTTATTTTGATATACTACTCCCTTGCCACTTACTTTTTTCGTTCTTTTTCCCCGTTCTCACATCGCCCGTGAGATGCTGACATATTGTCATGCGCCCGCTCATTCATGTTCACGGCTGATTCCATGCGAGGACCGAGCCTTGACGATACGAGGATTTCCCGCCCTGTAATGCGCAAACAGAGATGTAAAGTATTTTCATAAGAGGTGAACGGTTTATTGCCCACAGAAATATAGGATATAACCAAATAAATCTGCAATTATTTTTATTATTTTCTCAAATTAGATGTTCCGCCTTCCTCCAGAACGCTTTGCCGCGCTTGATAACGGCGAACATTCTCA
>JAFTUK010000049.1 GCA_017466325.1 Bacteroidaceae bacterium
ACGGCATGCCGTGTCCCTACCATGCTCTTGCATACTTTCCGTGTCCCGTTTGATAACCTTCCCGCTTTCCGTTTTCCGTTTTCCGTTTTCCGTTCGTGATGTTTTCCGTTTTCCGTTTTCCGTTTTCCGTTTTATAATACTATTCTCAACCTTGACGCTCGCCTCGTGTGTCGATGAGGTGCAGTTCGACAATACCCCCGAGGGCAATATGGAAGCCCTTTGGAAGATTATCGACGAGCACTATTGTTTCCTGGATTACAAGGCAGAGACCATCGGTTTGGATTGGGACGAGGTGCATGCAAGGTATCGTGGCAAGTTGGACAAGAACATGAGTTCCGCCCAGTTGCAGGAGGTACTCTGCAACATGCTTGCCGAGTTGCGCGACGGGCATGTCAACCTCTACACAGCCTCCGATGTGGGACGCTACTGGGCATGGAAAGAGGATTATCCCTCCAATCTCAACGATGAAATCAGGGATTCCTACCTCGGTACGGACTATCGTATAGCCTCGGGGCTCTACTACCGCATCCTGGATGACAATGTGGGATACATTGTTTACAAGAGTTTCTCTTCTGCAATAGGCGAGGGCAACATTGCCGAGGTGCTGCACCATCTGCGCCTCTGCTCGGGCTTGATAATAGATGTCCGTGGCAATGGCGGCGGGCAGTTGGACTATGCCCAAAGGCTTGCATCGCATTTTACCAACGAGCGCATACTGACGGGCTATCGCTCGCACAAGACGGGTACTGGACATTCCGACTTCTCCGACCTCACGCCAGAATACCTTGAGCCCAGCACCACGGTGCGTTGGCAGAAGCCCGCCATAGTACTTACCAACCGCGGATGCTATAGCGCCACAAACACCTTCGTGCGCGATATGCTCTGTTGCCCCAATGTCCGTACCCTGGGAGACAGTACCGGAGGCGGTAGCGGCATGCCCTTTACCAGCGAACTGCCCAACGGATGGCTGGTGCGCTTCAGCGCCTGTCCCCAGTACGACAGGGAGAAGCGCCACATAGAATTCGGCATCGCTCCCACCATACCATGCGAATTGAAGGCCGGGGACGTGGCAAAGGGCGAGGATACGCTGATAGAAACGGCCCGCAAGTTGTTGGCAAGATGATGAAACCGCATATAAATAAGTAATACAGATACTGCTATGAAGCATCTACGTTATATGGTAATATTCCCGTTGTTGCTGATAATGGTCTCCATTGTTGTCGGTTGGAGGTGCTATGACAAGGCCAGGACAGAGATGGTGGAGGACCTGAACCAGGCCCTGCAACGTACGACGGTGGCGGATGAGGGAGTGGATGCCATGCTCGACTCCCTGTCCTGCATGCACGGCAACCCAATGCTCACTTTCAACGGCACTCACCATGGCTTTGCCCGGTTCCTGCGCATCCCATCCTTGCGCGATACGGCACATATATCCTATTCTCTGGCACAGGTCGGTGGGGAATGCAATGGCGGAACCTCCCATGCGCGTATTGTCAGCGACACTATTACGGTGGCTGGTTGCGGAGCCGATGGCAGGGATGTTCTTTTGGCGGTAAGGGCTTTTGCCAACCCCTCCATGGCAAGTGTTTTCGGTCACGCCGGCATGGCATGGCCCATGGCGTCTTTTTTCCTGGGCCTGATGTTGCTTGCCTTCATGCTTGCAAACGGCAGGATTGTGCGTGCCCCGCTGGTAACCGATGAACCATCCCGTGCCGACCTGGTGCTGACTCCCATGCAGCAGCAACTCATGGGCATGTTCCTGGCAAGTCCTACTCGCACCCTTTCCAAGGAGGAAATCTGCTCTGCCCTATGGCCCAAGAAGGACAATCCCGATGATTCCTTCTATACATTCATAAGCAGGATGAAGTCTTCTATGGCAAGACAATCCTCTTCGTTCAGGATAGAGAACAAGAGAGGACGGGAATATGTCCTTGCCGATGAAAAGGGCGGTTTTGCACAGGGCTGATGCCGGGAGGGCTGTGCCGTGCTGCTTCCTTGCGTAATTGTAAGGGTAATGTAAGGTAGGTTTTGCATGAAGGTATGCCGCTCCTTCATATCTTTGCCGGAGAAACCAAATCCGTGCAATCATGCAAAAGTTCCGATTCAATCTTGTTGACCGCATCATGGGGTGGGTGGCGTTTGCCATTGCCGCCACGGTCTATTGTCTTACGGCAGAGCCTACGGCAAGCCTGTGGGACTGCTCCGAGTTCATCATTTCTGCCTATAAACTGGAGATAGGCCATCCGCCAGGCGCACCCTTCTTCATGCTTACGGCCAACCTCTTCTCCCAATTTGCCTCCGACCCGTCCCAAGTGGCATACATGGTGAACATCATGTCTGCCCTGCTCAGTGCCGGCTGCATCATGCTTCTGTTCTGGACGGTATCCCACCTGATGCGCCGTCTGCTATGCGGTTATGGCGAGGTGGGGCGCATGCAGGATCTCCTCCTGATTGAAGGCTCCGCACTGGTGGGCGCACTGGCCTGCATGTTCAGCGATTCCTTCTGGTATTCTGCGGTGGAAGCGGAGGTTTATGCCTATTCCAGTTTCCTTACCGCCCTGGTGTTCTGGCTCATGCTGAAGTGGGACGAGGAAGCGGATGCCCCAGGTTCTGACCGTTGGCTTCTGCTCATATCATATTTCATAGGTCTGTCCATAGGTGTGCATCTGCTGAACCTGCTCTGCATACCTGCCATGGTGCTGGTGTATTACTTCCGTAGAACGAGGAACGTGAGCATGTGGGGCATCTGCAAGGCATTGCTAATAAGTTTTGCCTTGCTTGGCGGCATACTCTACGGACTCATACCCGGTGTGTTGTGGTTGGCAGGCAGGGCAGAACTGCTGGCCGTAAAGCAGTTGGGACTTCCCTTCAATTCCGGGCTTCTTGCCTTTATATTATTGCTATCCGTACTGATTGCCTGGGGTCTGTGGCGATGGCACGGTACAAGAAGGCTTGTCCTGTCCTGTGTGACCCTGATACTGGTCGGTTTCAGTTGCTATGGTGTAATCCTTGTCCGCTCTGCCGCCAATCCGCCTATGGACGAGAATTCCCCCGAGGACGTCTTCGCCCTGAAGCGCTACCTCAACAGGGAGCAGTACGAGGATAATCCCCTGTTCTACGGCCCGACGTACAAGGCAAAACCCGAATACGAGCGCAAGGGCGACTTTATGGTTGCCAAGCGCAAGGAGGGAGAGACCGTCTGGCGCAAGTCGGAGAAGACGGGTAAGTATGTGGACGCGGGCAATAAGTTGGAGTACGTCTACGACAACAACATGCTCTTCCCCCGTATGCACTCGTCACGTCATGCCCAGGCCTATGAGCAGTGGATGGGAGGCGTGGAGGGACCCACGATGAAGGAAAACGTCCGTTTCTTCGTGTCCTACCAATTATATTATATGTATATAAGGTACTTCCTGTGGAACTTCGTCGGCCGGCAGAACGACATCCCCGGCAACGGAGAGACGGAGCACGGCAACTGGATAACGGGCATAGATGCCGTGGACGGTTTGCTCTTGGGGTGCGATATGGACAAACTCCCCTCCGACCTGAGGGAGAACAAGGGACGCAATGTCTATTACGCCCTGCCCCTGCTCTTGGGACTGTTGGGCATGGTGTGGCAACGCAGGCAAGGCGCTCAGGGCAGGGCACAGTTCCTTGTCACCTTCTGGCTCTTCTTCATGACAGGAATAGCCATAGTCCTGTACCTCAACCAGACTCCCCTGCAGGCCAGGGAGAGGGACTATTCCTATGCCGGCTCCTTCTATGCCTTCTGTATCTGGGTGGGACTTGGAACGGGTGCTGTGGTGTCGGTACTGAGACGTTTGAAGTTTGGAGAGTGGTCATCGGTGATTGTTGGTGTGCTTCTCTGTCTGCTTGTTCCTATACAGATGGGATGCCAAACTTGGGACGACCACGACCGTAGCGGACGCTATACCTGCCGCGACTTCGGACGGAACTATCTGGAGACGGCACCCGAGGAGGGCCATCCCATCATCTTCTGCCACGGTGACAACGACACCTTCCCGCTTTGGTATGTCCAGGAAGTGGAGGGTAAGCGCACGGAGGCAAGGGCATGCAATCTGTCCTATGCCGGTGCCGACTGGTACGTGGAGCAGATGCTCCGCCCTGCCTACGGTTCTCCGGCTTTCCCTTTGGGATGGGAAACGGAGGACTATAGTTATGGCAACAACGACGTGGTGCGGATAGAGCCCGAACTGCACGACAGGGTCCTTGCCCTCTACAGGCAGGAACCTCACACGCTAAGGAGAATTCTGGGCGATGAACCGTTCGATATGGCCAACATACTGAGGCATTGGGTGTTCAACCGCACGGACGGCATGAGTGAGGAGGATGTGCGCCTGCGGCGGTATGTGAAGGCTCTTGCCTGCGGACGAGAGGACGAATGGGAAACACTGGACATACGCTGCATCCCCACCGACACGGCCTTTGCCGTGCAGAAGTCGGGCAAACGCATGCCCCTGTCTTTCGCCGGTAAGGACATGCTGTTCAAGAGCGACCTGCTGATACTCCAACTCCTCGTAAATGCCGATGAAACCAGGCCTTTGTATGTGACTACGTCCATGAACGTGGATGATGTGGCATATCTGAAACCTCATCTTGTGCTCGAAGGTCTTCTGTATCGCATCGCCCCCTCCGACAGTCTGGAAACGGAAATACGTGTGGACGTGGAGCGCTTGTACAGCAACATTATGGAGCGTTTCTCCTACGGAGGCCTGTCCGACACCGAGGTCTATGCCGACTATGATGTAAGGAAGATGGCATACGGCCATCAGCACAAGATGGCAACACTGATAGATGCCCTGCTGGGGCAGGGAGACGGAGAGCGCGCCTTGGCCGTGGTTCGCAAATGGCAGAGGGAAATGCCTCCTCAGGTCGTGCCCTACGACGATGCCGCCCTGTCCATGCTTCGTTGCCTCTACCATACTGGGCATCATGAGGAGGCCGATGCACTTGCCGCGGACATGCTCTCCCGTTCGGTGGAGTGGTTGGAGTGGATAGGCACGTTGCGCCCCGAGCGCCGTCGCGGTTCCGCCTTCACGGAATACCGTTGGAACCGTATAATGGAAAGGACCGTGTCCATGTTGTTCCATTACGACAGGAAAGAACTTCTCAGTACCTATTTTCCCGAACAAATATCAAAATAATGCCTATGACCCTGAAACACCTCTTCGTGGAACGCACGCACTATGTCGTTTCCGCCCTTGCCGTATTCCTCATCCTGTCTGGCTTCCTGCTCATGACAGGAGAGGACAGTACCAACGAAACATTCTGTCCCGATATCTTCTCCGCACGGAGGATAACCCTCGCGCCTCTAATGTGCCTTGGCGGTTACCTGTTGCTTATTCCTGCCATATTGTGGCGCAGAAATACGTAAAGGTGGGCGGTGGCCATGCGGATGATGAACTTTTGTTGCCGTATCAACACTGCTCTGTTGATACGGCAACAGCGTTCTGTTGATAGTACAACAAAAACTTCTCCTCACTGAGCGTGTGGCATGATATCGGCCAGAGAAAACAGAAAAGAGGAGTCGCAATGACTCCTCTTTTCTGTGCTGTACGCCTGATAGGACTCGAACCTACACGCATCGCTGCACCAGATCCTAAGTCTGGCGTGTCTACCAATTCCACCACAAGCGCAACTCGGATGGTGCAAAGGTACGCTTTTTTTTTGACTTATGCACCATAAGGGCCTATATATCTATTCTGAATGAACTATATTTCTCCTCAGGATATGCAATCCCAGGCCTATATATAAGAAAAGGACAGGTGCCATTGTGCAGGCATCTGTCCTTCTTTATCCGAAAGCGGAGGAGATTATTCCTTTACTTCCTTAACCTCGGCTACTCTGCTCTGGAACTCGGGGCAGGGCTTGAAGGCGGGGATGTAGTGCTCGGGCACGATGATAGTCTCCTTCTTGGTGATGTTGCGGGCGGTCTTGGCGGCACGCTTCTTCAGGTTGAAGGTACCGAAACCACGCAGGTACACGTTCTCGCCGCTTGCCATGGTATCCTTGATGATATTCATGAGGGCCTCAACTGAAGCCAGGGCGGTAGGCTGGTCAATACCGGTCTCGTGTGAAATGGCACGAACAAGTTCTTGCTTTGTCATAATAATATGTTTTATGTGTTATTATTGTGTTATCAGTGGGGATTATATGCTGACTTTTATAGTTTTGCGGGTGCAAAGGTACGAATAAGCGAGCGATTTTCCAAATTTATTTGAGAAAATCCGAGCGGGAGTACTTTAGACGATATGTCAGAGGTACGAATAAGCGTGCGAAATAGCAAATAAAAGGGACTTTTAATTTGATATTTCCGAGCGAAAGTACCTTAGAGCACAGGTCAGAGGTGCTAATATGTGTGGGAATTGCCTAATTTATATGAAGAAATCAGCGCGAGAGTACTTCGTGTATAGTCATAAAATACAGGGAAGTAAGTGCAGCCAATGATAAGTCATACAAAAAGGGACACGGCATGCCGCACCCCTCTAAGATGTCTTGTATGTAGTGGTCATCTCCAGTCGCTATTCCTCTTCGGTCAGTGCCTCGTAGACTTGTATGGCCTTGTCCTTGATATTGTAGCGGTAGTAGGCGTAATCGAGGTAGGCCCACAGGTACACCAGCACCACGAAGCAGAGCCAGCCGGTCAGTATTGGATATTCTTTTATAAGGTCAAGCATATTCTTTCTGTTTGTCGTTTAGTCCGTGAGGCATGCCTCCAGTTTCTGGCGCAGGTCTTCGATGTCCATGTGTATGCCTATGAAGACGAGTTTCTGCATGCGGTCGCCATAGGTGGGGTCCCAGTCGTCCTGCAACCTCTGGTCGCGTGCCAGGATGGGCTTGAGTTCCTCCTCTGGCATGGTGGCATACCATTGTCCTGCCTGGTGCAGGGACACCTGTCGGCCGGCTTGTTCGAAGAGGTAGCACATGTGTTCCTCGCCCTTGAAGTAGCACATGCCCTTGGCGCGTACGATGCTCTTGGGCCATTGGCGTGCCACGAAGTGGTCAAAGTTGCCAAGGTTCAGAGGTCGGCGGCTGTAGAACACCCATGTGCTGATGCCGTATTCGTCGCCATGCGGATGTTCGGCATCGTGATGATGTCCGCAACAGCAGTGCCCGTCTTCATCGTGGTGATGATGGTGTCCGCAATGCGGGCACGGCTCTTCGTCCTCGTGGTGGTGGTGATGTTCGTGCTCGTGCTCGTGTTCGTGTTCGTGTTCGTGGTGATGGCTATGGTGCTCGTCTTCGTGATGGTGATGCTCCTCCTCGTGGTGGGGCTTGTCCAGTTCCTCAATCCATTTTGCCGAGGTGGCAACGGTTTCGAAGTCAAACATGCCGGTGTTGAGCAGGATGTCGAGATCCACATCGCAGAAGTTGCACGGGATGATGTCGGCCTTGGGCTGTATGGTGTGCAGTATGGAGCGTATGCGTCCCAGTTCCTCCTCCGTTACCTCATCGGCCTTGTTGAGCAGTATGGTGTTGCAGAACTCTATCTGCTGGATGACGAGGTTGGCGATGTCGTCCTCGGCTATTCTCTTGCCCGTAAGGTCCAGACCGCATCCGAACTCGTCCTTCAGGCGGAGTGCATCCACCACGGAGCAGATGCAGTCCAGGGTGGGGATGTGCGTTATTGGGCCTGCGTTGAAAGTGTTGAGGTCCAGGGACTGCTCGTATGCACAGATGGTCTGTGCTATGGGGGAGGGTTCGCAGATGCCGGAGGCCTCAATGACAATGTAGTCGAAGCGCTCGGACTTCATCAGGTCGCGGAGTTGCAGGACGAGGTCCATCTTCAGCGAGCAGCAGATGCATCCGTTCTGCAGGGCAACCAGAGAGTCGTCCTGCTGGTCAACAATGCCGCCCTTCTGTATGAGGTCGGCATCGATGTTCACCTCGCCGATGTCGTTTACGATGACGGCAAAGCGTATACCTCTTTTATTATTAAGTATGCGGTTCAGCAGGGTTGTCTTGCCGCTGCCCAGATAACCGGTTATGAGTAATACTTTTGTCTCTTTCATTTTCTACCAGAACTTGTTGGTGTCGGGATTGTACTCCATGCCTATGCTGCCCAGTGTGGTGGTGAGTACCTCCTTCTCTATGTCCATGTCCTCGCACAGGGCATCCAGAGTGGGGTAGTAGTCCCTGAGTTTCATGTTGATGAGGCTCATGAGCATGAAGGGGTCGCGTGGAAGGTCTTTCATCTTCTTACTTCTTGCTTGCAGGGTCGCAGGTCAGGGATATGCCCAGTTTCTTCAGTATCTTCTGGTCCACCTGGCTCAGCATCACGGTAGAGTGTGCCTGTAGGCCGTTCAGTTCGGGAAGCATGGCCAGGGCGCGGCGGCAGTTGGCATCGTTAAGCGACAGGACGCTGAGGGCTACCAGCACCTCGTCCATGTGCAGGCGCGGGTTCTTGCCGCCGAGATAGTCTACCTTGGTCTTCTGTATGGGTTCGATGAAGTCCTGGGGTATGAGTTTCAGTTCGTGGTCAATGCCGGCAAGGTGCTTGATGGAATTGAGCAGAAGGCTGGCGCATGTGCCCAGCAAGGGACTGCTGCCTGCGGTTATCATGGTGCCGTCGCTCAGTTGTATGGCAGAAGACTCGTTGCCGCTTTCCTGTGCGCGTTTCTTGGCCGCCACGGTGGTGATGCGGTCGTCGGTGGAGATGCCTGCCTGCTTCATGAGCAGACGTATCTTGTTCACCTCTGTCTCGTTCATCGCTCCCATGGCCATTTTGTTGAGGGCGGTATAGTAGCGGCGTATGATTTCCTGCTTGGAGGCTTCGCGGCACACGTCGTCATTGCAGATGCAGAAACCGAGCATGTTCACGCCCATGTCCGTAGGACTCTTGTAGGGGCATGTGCCGTAGATGCCGTCGAAGATGCTGGTGAGTACGGGGAAGATTTCCACGTCGCGGTTGTAACTGATAGCCACCTCGTTGTAGGCCTCCATGTGGAAGGGGTCTATCTCGTTGACGTCGTTCAGGTCGGCGGTGGCCGCCTCGTAGGCGATGTTTACGGGGTGCTTCAGCGGGAGGTTCCATACGGGGAAGGTCTCAAACTTGGCATAACCGGCGCAGACACCACGCTTGTGTTCGTTGTAGAGTTGGGACAGGCATACTGCCATCTTGCCGGAACCGGGACCGGGAGCGGTGACAATGACCAGGGGACGCTCCGTCTCCACAAAGTCGTTCTTGCCGAAACCCTCGTCGGAGTCTATGAGCGCCACGTTGTTGGGATAGCCCTCGATGGTGTAGTGGTAGTAGGTCTTTATGCCGAGCGACTCCAGGCGGCGGCGGTATGTTGCGGCAGAACTCTGGCCGTTGAAGTGAGTTATCACCACGCTTCCCACCATGAAACCGCAGTTCTGGAACTCGCTTCTCAGGCGCAGTACATCTTCATCGTAGGTGATGCCCAGGTCCTGGCGCACCTTGTTCTTCTCGATGTCCACGGCACTGATTACGATAACAATCTCGGCCTGTGAAGACAGTTGTGACAGCATCCTCAGTTTGGAGTCGGGCTGGAAGCCGGGCAGGACACGGCTGGCATGGTGGTCGTCAAAAAGTTTTCCGCCCAGTTCCAGATAGAGTTTGCCCTGGAACTGTGCTATCCTCTCCCTGATATGCTCGCTTTGGATGCGGATATATTTGTCGTTGTCAAATCCGTATTTCATAGAATTATCTCGCTTATTACCTTTATAACAAGATACAAAGGTACGAATAAGCGAGATAATTACAAAAAAGTATGCTCTTATTTTTTCTGTTAGAGCCAAGTTTTGTTTACCAGTTCACTTTAACGGCATGTTTGAAGTCGCGCATGGGGTCTCCCCAGAGTTCCTGGGAGAGTTTGCGAGTCTTCTTTGAACTCTTCACTTTGCCGCAGAACACCTGCTTGCCGTTGATGCGGACGGTCACCTTTTTTTTCAGGTCAACGAGTTGGTCGGAGAGGAAGACACGCAGGTGGCCGTGCAGTGCAGGAGTGAGATCCTTGCTGAAGAGCATGTCTATGCCCCAGTGCGGATCCTTCCATGTGGCGTTGTACTTGACGCCATCCACTTTGATGTCAATGCTGTTGTCGGCATTGGCGGTAAACTCGTATCTGGTGCGGTAGGCATCCGTTTCCTCCAGTACCTGCAGGTTGTAGAACGCATTGCGCTTAAGCCCGTCCATCTCGAGGTTTTCCCAGATGAAGTGGCGTGGCTGTGCATTGCGCTTGTGTTGCGCCAGCCATGGGGTGGTGGGAGTATAGTCGATGGAATGTCCTTTGTCGGGGATGAGTTCCACACGATGCTTGTACTCGTTGGGGAAGAGGCGTTGCATGCTGTCCAGTTTCTCGCCTGTGGTCTTGGTGAGCAGATGGCGGTAGAACATGAAGTCCTTGTCGCCGGTCAGGAAACTCAGGGGAACGTGGGCAAGGTTTTCGACAGGCGCATTTATCAGGGGTTCACCTCCGGCCATGGGACCTGCCGCTGCCCAATAGTCGGCATAGAACGATGCCAGACGCTGGCTCCCGTATCCGCCCTCGGAGATACCGAAGACGTAGATGCGGTTCTTGTCCACTTCGGGCATGGACATAAGGATGTGCAAGATTCGTTCCCATGTCCATTGCTTGCTGCGTTGCCACCATCTGTACCATGCCCCTTCCTGCGGAATCTGCGGGACGATGTACATGGAGGGGCCGTCCTGGAACATCTTGGCCAGACGGAGACCGTTAGCCCATTCGTGCTCTCTGGGACCTGAACCATGCAGATAGAGGAACACCGGGTAGCCGTCTTTGGGCATGTCGCCCTTCACTCCCAGGTAGAAGTTCATTTTTGCGTTTGGCTCCAAAGAATCGGGCAGTGTCCAGGTAGTGACATTTGCCTTGGAAAGAGAGTCCGTAAGTAGTTTGCGGAACTCTGCCACATCCTGGGCTTCCTTGTCGTTGTCGGCCAGTACTGTTCCGCATGTCATCAATGCGGAGAGGGCCAGTAACAGGATCTTGATTTTCATATCGGTATTAAGTGTTTAAGGTTTTCTTGACAGGCAGGGGTGCAGATGTCAGTTTCTGCTTCTTCCCATAAACATGAGTATGTAATATACGAGTGTTGCCAGAGAGCCGAGGGCGGCGGCGACATAGGTGTAGGCGGCACTGCGCAGGGCATCGTTTACCATAGGCTGTGTCTCGTATGTAGTGATGCCGGCATTCTTAAGCCATGCAGTTGCCCTCATGCTGGCGTTGATTTCCACCGGCAGGGTGATGAAGGCAAAGAGTGTGGTCATGGCAAACAGGATGATGCCGCCAAGCATGATCTGCGGGAATGCCTCGATGGTCAGGATACCGATGAGCAGAACCCACTGCATCCAACTGGAAGCGAAACTTACAACGGGCACCAGAGAACTGCGCATCTTCAGGGGCCCGTAGGCAGTGGCATGCTGTACGGCATGGCCACATTCGTGTGCCGCCACGGCAGCCGCCGCCACGGAGCAGTCGTTATACACATCGTCGCTGAGGTTCACGGTCTTGTCAACGGGGTTGTAGTGGTCGGTAAGTTGGCCGGGAGTGCTGATGACGCGCACGTCGTAGATGCCATTGTCGTGCAGCATCTTTATGGCAACATCCTTGCCCGTCATCCTGTTGGGCAGGAACACCTTGCCGTATTTCTCAAATTTGCTCTTCAGGTTCCACTGAACCAGATAACTCACAAGGGCGATAACGCCGAATAGAATGTAGTATGTCATGTCTGTATTTTATGTGTGTGGTTTATGTTGAGAACAATAGCGGATTGTGTTGCGAAGGTACGCAAATATTATTACATTTAATGTTCCTTGTGCGTTAAAAATTATTGGTGTCCGATAAAAGTTTAAAAGTGTATAAGAGTGTGTCTCAATCGCAGTATTTATGCGGTTGAGATTTCTTTTTTCAAATTCCAAGCCCCCAATTCAGAAAAGAGTTAATTGATGTGGCGAAATTTCATCAAA
>JAFTUK010000001.1 GCA_017466325.1 Bacteroidaceae bacterium
CCGCCGTTCATGAACTTCTCTGCTGTCCATATCTGGCCGTTTACCTGGGGCTGGAGGTTCACGTTGAACACCAATGGGCTGATGATGTCCATATTGATGTTTACGTCCTGCAGGGAGTCAACGGTCTCGTAACCCTTGCCGGTGGCAAAAGTCTTTCTTGCACCGAAGATGTCCATTGTCTCGCCCTTTGTGGCGGTGAGGTTCACTTTGTCCATTCTGGGATAGGTGCTTACGTATTTGTAGTATGGCTTCATCTGCTCGGTAGCGTTTTCCCAAGCTATATCTGTGGGAACAATCATAACATAAGCAGAGTCCGTTGCAGCAATATCGGCATTGAACATCTTCATATCGTTCATCCAAGCATCATCTGCATCCAGTTCTGTGGGGTTATATGCTGAATGGCGGGACATCATATTGTCCTCTACAATAGGAGAGGTAAAGATGGGATAACCCTTTTCATCGAGCAAGCACTCCAACTGTGCGCCTTCCTTAAGGGTTAGTGTGTCCCTCTGCACAATATAATCGCGGAGAGTCTTGGCACTGGCTTCATACTTGATGTATTCGTATATGGTTTGCTCGTAGGTATTACCTTTCTCTATCACATGCAGCACACCATTGTAGGCAGGAATATCTTCTTCGGCAATTTTCGCACCATGGAAAGTTCCTTTGTCATAATCAAAGATAGCGGTTCTACCGTTTATCAGGCTTATCTTGTCCTGACCGGATGCGCCCATTGGCTTACTTAACAGAGACATGTGATTACCTATCAACTGTTGCTGCAACAAATACCTGTTGCTTTCTGCCAACGCATTTAGCCTTGTCCATTCCTCTTCAGTAAAGGCATCATTAGCCGGAGCCCAAATGGTCATGTGGGTATTGGCCATCAACACATCCTTGAAGGTGTAGAAGACCTCACCACCCATGAAAGAACCTGCTGGCAAGCCATCCGCCCAATAATAGGGTGTCTTGCCGACCAATTCACAGAACTTGCTCAAATCCTTACGTCCCTCCAACAGATCCCACAAACTCTTGGTCGTAGATTTCAAGGTGGTGAACGTCTTTACGGGACCATAACACACCATAGAACCAACTTTCAGATAAGGACGATAATAATAGAGTGTTGAAGCACTGAGACCTGTTAGGGTAACCTCCCATCTACCATCTGCCAGCGGGCCATATTTCATAGTGTTATCGTCAACAGAAGGTTCTTCTGCCGTAGGAGAATAACATACGCCCATCTCACTATCCGTGACATTTGCAGGAAATTGACCGGAAATAGAAACAGAGTACGATGCTATCATGGCATTTCCCGTCAAAGACAATGGAGAACCAGTGACAAAGTTAGCAACATCATTGGAATGAGGGAAACTTATGCTGTCTATATCCGAAATATTACGGACAGCAATAACTCCATCTTTCCACTCATAAAAATACTGACTCTGCGCCATAGCCAACACTGGCATGACACACAGGACTAATTGTGTAAAGAATTTCTTCATATTAAAGTATGATTTGATTGATTGTGCTTTTCTCTATAATATAAAAGCGAAGCGGTATCCTAAGTCCCTCGGGCACAAAAAGAGCGTAGATGTCATCTTTTGAATGCCCTTGTCTGTTGAGGTCTTAGGATACCCGATAATACAAAGGATAAGATGCACCTACGCTATGCGCAGGCATCTGCAATCTTATTCCAATCGTATTATCTTGAAAGTTCCTAAGTTTCAACAGACGATATAGAATAATAGCAAACGCTAATATCTCCGATAAGAGGCCATAGCCCGACACTTCGGGCATACAACCGATGCAAAAGTAACGAATATATTTAACAACACAAAACAAAATGGAACAAAAATTTAAAAAAAGAATGACACGCCACATATAAACGGAACATGGGGGCTATGGAATAGAGGAGAATGAAAAGCAAAGCGCATTTGATAAGCAACAACTCATTATATCCGTTAAGGTACTATATCGACTCTTTCCAATCTGTTGCTAATGTATAAAGTTAAAGTACACTAATATAAAGCATTAGGACAAGGAAGGAAAAGGGTGAAATATACGTTTCTAAATATGTACCCAATATTGAGTACAATTGTACATAATGTTTAGTATAATACTCCTGAGTGTTGCGTACAATACTCCGCAATATTGGGTCTATTGAATACAAAACGTTCCTTCTGCTTATTATTCCCATTCTTTCGGGGAATACCAAGGGTACAAGAATGTTTTATTGGGGATGGGGAAAGGAAAACGGGAGCAGTCCTCTTTAGTCCTGACCAATATATGGCACACCCACCTTCCTACTCTAACTGAGGGGAGGAAAGTGGATGAGTTTGCGGACACGGCCGTGTCAACGCAAGGGGAATATGGCGGCTACTTCGTCATCAGCGAATCCACGTAGGTATAGAACTCGGGGGACTCGCCGATGATGCTTTTGAGGATACGGCCTTCGGGATCAAGGACAATCTTCGTGGGATAACCTTTTATGGCATAGCGGGATGTCACATCTGCATCGCCGGAGCCATTAAGAAGGTTGGTCCAGGGCAGGGCATGGTCGGCAACGCCCTTCTTCCACACCTCTTCGGTGTCGCGGCAGGAAATGCCTACGACCTCCAGGCGGTTGTTGTACTTGGCATACATCTTCTTAATTTCGGGTATGCCCTTGATGCACCATCCGCACCATGTGCCCCAGAAGTCAAGAACCACATACTTGCCACGGAATGATGAGAGACTGACGGGCTTGCCTTCCACATTGTTCAAAGTGAAGTCGGGGGCAGGCATGCCGTCGGCAACCGACTTCTCGGCTTCCTTCTGCTTCAGCAGTGCCTCATAGTCGGCCACGAGTTCGGCATATACACCGCTCAGGGCTCCGGTGCGGACACCCTCGCTGAACTTCTCGAGACAATCATGATGCTCCTCCAGGTCGGCATACATATAAAAGGCATAGAGTCCGGCATCAGAATCCGGATGATCTGCCACGTAGCCCGTCACGAAGTTCTGGATGCTGTCCCTGCAAGCCTCGGAGACAGCCTTGAGGGAGTCGCGCTCGGCCTTCGGCTTGCTCGTTTCGTAGGATGAAAGGGCCGCCAGACCTGCCTTGTCTATCATGGGCTTGACATACGAGGAGAGAATGGCAAGTTCATCGTAGAACGGAGCATTGCCCGTAATGACATGGTCATAGAAATCTCCCTCCACCCTGACTTCTGCACCTGGCATCACCGGCACATTGATGCCCTTCATGGTCATGGCCTCTATGCTGCCGTCGGGATAGCGGCGGGGCACCTTATATATAATATAGGACTGAGGTTCCCCGGCCGTGATGGGGATAAACAGGTTCCCGTCGGGAATGGCAAAGGTGTCGATCTCAGATTCGCGCAAACCAGCAGTAATCTTGGACTTGAAGATCGCAACGGAATCTCCCGGTTCCATACCGGTGAGTGCAAGTGTCAGGCCGGACTGCTGCTCAGAGCATCCGACAAGAAGTGCAGAAAGAACTGCAAGGAAAAGTGTACGTTTCATTTTATGTTGTTTAGACTGTAGGGACACGGCATGCCGTGTCCGTTGGTTTTGCAAGTAAGGACTCGGGGCTCCGAGTCCGCATGACAGTTATTTGTGCCTCTGATTTCGGACACGGCATGCCGTGTCCCTACCATGCACCGCTCCCTGCGTCGGTTCCGCTTTTGTTACATCTCTGCGTCCTCTGTCGCGCGTAGCGAGCGACTAATCCAGCGACAGCGTAGTTTGCTTTGGCACTCTGCGTCCTCTGCGCTCTCTGCGTGAGGTTTGTTTGAGAGCGGTTATGAGTTTTTTTGCACGCAGATTACGCCGAGAGCGCCGAGTTTTTTATTTTCTTTAGCGTATAACGCTGGCGCTGGAGGGGTCGCAAACTTCGTTACGACGAGAGAGCGCAGAGGCGAGAGCGATTAGATTTCCGTTTTAATCCCGCTTTGCGGTCTTGAATCTGCTCCCGCTCGGCAATTCAAACAAGTTTGATGGCTCTCGCTTACTCGCAGATTTCCGTTTTCCGTTTTCACATTTCCGTTCCATTACGTTCCATACACCACCTCGTTCATCAGCACATCGTGGGGTTCGGAGGGGAGGTGATCCAACAACTGGAAGGGGAAGCAGATACCCATCTTGTAGGCGTTGGGCAGAAGGGGAAGCAAGCGGTCGTAATAGCCCTTGCCACGACCAAGGCGCACGCCATGGCGGTCGAAAGCCACTCCGGGGATGACGGCAAGGTCTATGGAGGGATAGGACTCGGGGAGGAAGACTTCTCCCGTAGGTTCCATGATGCCGTATGCACCTGGTAGCAGAGAACCGGGGGTGTATATGCGTAGTTCCAGGTCGTCGCCCACCACCTTGGGCAAAAGCACACGCTTGCCCGTCTGCAGGGCATTGTCAAGAAGCAGGGATGTGTCCACCTCGTCGGGCAAGGGATGATAGAGCAGCACCGTGCCGGCAGCACGCCACAGGCCGTCGGACATGAGGCGGGAGCATGCCTCGTTGCTCTTCTCCTTAATCCACTGGGCAGAACGGGCGGTCTTCAGGCCCTTGATCCACTGCCTCAGTTCTGCCTTCTGCATCTGCGACAGACGTGCGGCAAGACTGTACTCGCATCCGCAAAAGACCTGATTGTAGAAACCATGCTCACGGAGGAGTTCGTTGCGGCGTTGTTGCAGGCCTCCCTTGCGCCAGTTGCGGTCGTCAAACTGCACTCCACCTACTTGCGAGGCTGCCCAATGGCCTGCCTCGGCAATCTGGTCGAGACGCTTCCATCGGCTGCTGGCCAAGGTGGTGGTGAATGTTGCCTGTCCCATATCCTTGCAACGGCGGGCGGCAGAAAGCAGGCGCATGCGGAAACATTCCAGGCAACGGCTACCGCGCTCAGGTTCGGCCTCGTGTCCGTGGATGGCACAGGACCATGCCGCATGGTCATAGTCGTCGTCCACTATCTCAAGTCCCAATTCCGCGGCATAACGTGTGCACTCGTTCTTGCGGATGAGATATTCTTCCTCGGGAAAGATGTTGGGATTGCAATAATAAAGTACAGGACGGATGCCGTTTTGCAACATCCACTCTATGATAGCGCTGGAACATGGGGCGCAACAGCAGTGCAGAAGAACCTCGGTCATGGGGGGTAGGTTGAAGGTTTAAAGTTTAAAGTTTAAGGTTGAAAGTTAGAACGTTGGGTACTAAGTGTAAATTCTTGTAGGGACACGGCATGCCGTGTCCGACGGTTGTCGGTTTATTTTTTGCGGACACGGCTGCCGTGTCCCTACCATGTGCATACATCGTTAATTCAGTCCTCTATACGATAGAAGCAATCCTTCTCCCAGTTAGCCACATTATTATCTATATATAATGAGATGTTATTTCCATCCTCTACTCCTCGAATAGCATGATCATGATAACGAGGTTGCCATACTGCACCGGACATCATGGTGTGAGCATATCTGCTGACGGCTGACTTGAGACTGCCGACAAATGTTGATAACAGAGGCAACCGCTCGCATCGTATTCTGTTTTCAGCACACTGCTCCCTTGTAGGGACACGGCATGCCGTGTCCGCCTCATTACCAAGCGCATCCTTTTGCCTTATATCAACAATAGCATGAAAATGATTGGGCATTATCACATATTGTATCACCTCTACATTCGCCTGATGCAAGGACACATTCCTTAAGCATGTGTCAAGGTACTCTCCCAGCCTGGACAAGGCCATAACACCATCACGCACCTTCCCCAGTATCTGCCTGTGACCATGGGTACAGACAGTAATGAAGTACATCCCTTCATTGTATTCCAACCAGTGAGCCCGTGGAGATTTGCGTTTGGGGAATGAGGTATTCATTTGGGGAATGAGGTTAAAGGTGTGTTCAATGAAACATCGGTTTTGCGGACACGGCATGCCGTGTCCCTACTCTGCTTCTGCCCTTGTTTAATCACAATTATAGTTTTGCGTTTTCCGCTTCATCAGACCCCCTCCCCTTCGGGACTCCCCCTGTCTCAGGGGGAGAAAGTGGGTAATAACGACCCTCTTTGTCCCTATGAGTTAGAGAGACAGAAGAGCGAAGTGACGGGGGGGGATGTTAGTTTTCCGTTTTAATCCCGCTTCGCGGTCTTTTCCTCCTTGTTGCTCGGCATAATCAAAATAAGTTTTGCTTCTGCTCTCGCTTCCTGCGTCGGTTCCGTTTTCACATTTCCGTTTCCCAAAGGCTCCAACGCTTGGTGTAGGTGGTCCTTATCCTCCATGCTTCGGGGTAGAGGTTGTTGATTCTGTTGCCTACGCCCCTGCCGGGACCGAGGGGGAAGCCCATATAGGACAATGTGACAGGACCCTTGGGGGCTTCCACACGTATGGCCTCGCGGCGGAGATAGCGGAGGGCATCATCGTAGGAGAGTTCTATCTGGGGACCCTCGCAGAGGAATGCCTGCGGCATGACCCGGAGGGTGCTGTTGGCCTTGCGTCTGATGGCATCATGATGGCGTGCCACGTCCTGGGCGGTGCGCTCATCGGCATCGGCCGAATCTGGCAAGACAGACTTGCGGATAGCGGCACAATAGAAGCCTTCACCGCGGTCGCGCCCTGGCAGGAAATGGCGCTCTTCAAGGAGTTCGGCACCAAGGCCGTCACATATCCAACGGGCATTGTCCTCGTCCTCAAAGCGATTGAAGGTACAGGTACTGTAGACAAGCAGTCCGCCGGGTTTCAGGGCATGCCATATATCGCGAAGGATACCACGCTGGCGCTCCACACACATCATCACATTGTCCATGCTCCATTCGGCCACGGCCTGTTCGTCCTTACGGAACATGCCTTCGCCAGAGCAGGGGACATCGGTGACAATCAAGTCGAAGCAGTTGGAGAAAGCGCCGAAGTCGGCAGGATAGTTGTTGGTAACGATACTTTCCACGGGATATGCGCCCACGGGCATGCGTGTCCACTTCTGCATGTTCTCGGCAAGGACATTGGCACGCTTGGGCATGGGTTCGTTGCTGAGGAGAAGGGAACCTTCGGGGAGCAGACCTGCCAACAGAGTACTCTTGCCTCCGGGAGCGGCACAGAGATCCAAGGCGGTGCAGGGATAGGAGGGACCGTAATCCTTCAGCAATTTTGCAACGTACATAGACGACGCCTCCTGTACATAATAGGCTCCGGCATGCAGGAGAGGGTCGAAAGTAAAGGGAGGGCGCTCTGCCAGATAGTAGGCATCGGGGCACCAGGGGACTGGAGCCCCCCCCACCCCGCATGGTTGCCCCTGCACTCCCCCTCCCTCACAGGGAGGGCTGGGGTGGGTCCCCAAAATAGCAGCAATCTTCCGTCTGTTCAGGCGAACAGACACTTCAGGCTCGGTATCGAGCAAAGCATCGCACAGAGTTCCGGCATCACTATCGCCATAATGTTCCCTCATCAGGGCTATGAAATCCTTGGGTAGTTCCTGCATCGGGTCAAGGTTAATACTGTACTTTGTAGGGACACGGCATGCCGTGTCCGCATAACATATCATATTATACTATTGTCTGTTGCATTCTCGGACACGGCATGCCGTGTCCCTACGGGCAACATTAAACGTTATACGCTCACCGTTAACCGCTAACCGCTCACCGTTAAACAGAAACGACTCCCTTGATGGCCGGCCACGGGTCGTAATCCACCAGAGTGAAGTCCTCGTACTTGAAGTCGAAGATGTTCTTCACCTCGGGGTTAAGTATCATGCGCGGAAGCGGACGTGGCTGGCGGGACATCTGTTCGTGTATCTGCTCCATGTGGTTGGTGTAGATATGCGTGTCGCCAGTAGTATGGATGAACTCACCGGGTTTCAGTCCGCACACCTGCGCCATCATCATACACAGGAGTGCGTATGACGCTATGTTGAACGGTACGCCAAGGAACGTGTCGGCACTGCGCTGATACAGTTGCAGGGACAGGCGGCCGTTTGCCACATAGAACTGGAAGAAGGCATGGCACGGAGGCAGGTTCATGTTGTCCAAATCGGCAACATTCCATGCAGAAACGATGATACGACGGCAGTTGGGGTCATTCTTGATGGTATCCACAGCCTGCTGTATCTGGTCTATGAAACCACCGTTGTAGTCGGGCCATGAGCGCCACTGATAGCCATAGATGTGACCAAGATCGCCCGTCTCGGGGTCGGCCCACTCGTTCCAGATGCGCACACCACGTTCCTGTAGCCACTTGGCATTGGTATTGCCCTGCAGGAACCAGAGGAGTTCGTAGATTATACTCTTCAGGTGAACCTTCTTAGTTGTCAGCAGGGGAAAACCTTCCTCCAGATTAAAGCGCATCTGGTGACCGAAGATGCTCTTGGTGCCGGTTCCTGTACGGTCTCCCTTGTCCACACCCTCCTTCAGGATGCGGTCCAACAAGTCTAAATATTGCTTCATACGTTAATCAAAGTCTATTTGCCACAAAGGTAACGAAATTTGTTTGAACCAACAAGGAAAACGATTACTTCACATAATCTACAAAGCAATACTTGTAATCATGCTTTTCATCAATATCATGAAATTCGCGTGAAACCACAGTCCATTCGGATTGGTCTACAGGAGGGAAGAAGGCGTCAGCCTGCTCGGGAATGGAGTCTATTTCGGTAAGGCATAGACGATTGGCAAGAGAGATGGCCTGACGATACACACTCTCACCACCTATTATATATATATCCTCGGTCTCGGAGCAAGACGCCAATGCTGTCTGCAAGTCCGGGAACACCTCTGCACCCGGCAATTCTGTCAAGGAACGCGACAGGACAACATTCCTACGGTTAGGCAACGCCCCCTTAGGAAGGCTGTCAAAGGTCTTGCGGCCCATGATGATAGTGTGGCCCGTGGTAAGAGACTTGAAACGCTTAAGGTCGTTGGGCAACCAGTAAAGCAATTTGTTCTCATGGCCTATTGCCATGTTCTTGGCCACTGCGGCAATGATACTTATATACATGCTATAAAAGAAATAAATATTAAGATGATGCCAACGAAAAACAAATGAACGGAAGCCACACAAGACTCCCGTTCATTATATCATCGTATCTAAACAGATTACTGTCTACGAGTTGCAGAGTAGTTGATACGCAATGCCCAAGACTTTCTCAACACTTCCTTGATATCAGTGATGATACCCATCTGTGTCTTTGAGTCGGCCTTAATGGAGATAACCTGCTCTGCCTGGTTAAGCATACCCTGACGCTCCTGAGCGACAAAGTCCATGACCTCGCGAGGTTCTGCATAGCGGTCATTCAACTGTATACGGGTACTGCTACCCATCTGAGCACGAAGAGCATCGGTAGGAGGACCTACATAGATGTAACTTACCGCACTCTTCTTTTCCAACTTCTCGAGTTCCGTACCCTGAGGAACTACCAACTTCACCTGCAATGTTACCTCACGCATGGTGGTAACAATCATGAAGAAGAACAAGATGGTGAAGATCAAGTCAGGGAGAGATGAGGTGTTCATCTCAGGCATCTCACGACTTTCCTTTTTCTTAAATCCTGCCATATTTAGTTTCCTCCATAGTTTTTAGGTTCAGCCTCAGAAATCTTCTGGGGATAGTATGCACGAACTGCGACTTGCTGTTCGTTGCTCAAAGCATCGTAAGGACGACCAAACTTAGCCTTGGCCAGTTCATCACGCAACTCATTGTATGCCGCAACCAATTCGTTCTGTACGTAGAAGTAAACTTCATATGGTGTACCACGGTCGGTCTGCACAGAAATTACATGGTTCTTTGTAATATAGCACTGCCCCAACAAATCTATCTCAACTGCTGCCTTTTCAGGCAAGATACTCAAATCATTAGGATTCTGAATAAACTCCTTCGCACGGGCTCTAAGCAGATTAACATCCAACTCACCGCCTCCGGTACCATCAGAACACCACATTCTGCCGTTTGAGTTAATCTTAACGTTCAAGATATTACGTTCCTTAACGTCAATCTGTGCGTCTTCCTGATTCTTGTCTGGTGGTTGAGGCAAACGACGTGCCAAACCTGTATCCGTATCCATTGATGTGGTAACCAGGAAGAAGATGAGCAGCATGAAAGATATATCTGCGGTTGAACTGGTGTTCAAACCCGGCATTTTCTTCTTTTTCTTAGCCATATCTTTCGATGTTTAATGGTTATTACTTAGAAGCGGTCTTTGTCAGGATACCGCTCATACCAACAGCAATAGCTGCAAAAGCGACAACAGACAAGATATAGATGCTCCAAATAAACATATCAACTACAGTAACCATGTGGCCAGGCGTTACAGTACCGTCAGCTGCTATAAAGTCTGCCTCGCCGATACCGAGAACATAACCTACAACCAGAGACACAACAAAGAGTGCCCATGTGAGAATGGTAATCTTTGAACCGGGAACACCTGTAGTAGCAGCAGAGTCATTGCCCTTGTTGCTAAGAATACCCTTAACCACTGCCACAACTGTCAAAACAGTAGTCAGGACTACTATTCCGTACATCAGGAACAGCAAAAGGGATGTGAATGTGGGAGCTGCAAACTCACCCATCATCTCGTCGCCCCAGAAGCCAAAGAACATGGCGAAGACTACGAAACTGACAGCGAGGACTGCCAACATCACACATTTAGAAATTTGCTGAATTTTCATTTCTATCTCTCCTTAATAATAAGTAGATGTTACTTTAATTAGAGATAAAGCAGAATTACTTCTTGCTCTTCTCACTTCTCACGCACATAACCAAGAGTTCCTGTGCAGCCTCCTCCATGTTACCGGTAAGAGCCTCGATACGAGAAAGGATGAAGTTGTAGAACACCTGCAGAATCAGAGCAACAACGATACCGAAAATGGTAGTAATCAAAGCCACCTTCATACCGCCGGCAACAACGGTGGGGCTGATATCACCTGCCTTCTGGATGTTATCGAACGCGAGCACCATACCGATCACAGTACCCAAGAAACCGAGAGAGGGAGCCATGGCGATGAACAGGGTAATCCAAGAGCAGTTCTCCTCGAGGTAAGCGCCCTGAACCTCAGCCTCCATGTTGATGGTACGCTCGATAGTAGCCATATCGTTCTGGTCATTGCTATTCAAGCACTCCATAGCCTTGCGACCGAGCTGTGCAACGGGACCACGGGTAGCCTTTGCCTTAGCGATAGCCTGATCAATCTTGCCAGCAGCAACCAAAGCAGCCAGATCAGCGCAGAACTTGCGGGTGTTAACCTGAGCCAAGCTCAAATAAACTACGCGCTCGATACAGAAAGCCAAACCGAGAACCAATGCGATAGCAACCAATGACATGAAGCCAGCGTCACCTTCGATGAACTTGGTCTTCAGAGTCTTGTGAAGGTTCTCCTGCTCCTCAACAGGAGCAACGTCCTCAACGGGAGCAGCCTCTACGGCCTCAGCCTCAGCAACGCTATCAACAGCAGCAGAATCAACAACAGCGGTATCCACTGCGGCAGCGTCTTCCTGAGCCATTACAGATGAAGTTGAAGCGAAAGAGCATGCAGCTACCATCGCAACAATAGCAAATAACTTTTTCATTGTTTTGGTAATTTTTAGGTTTAATTAAATGAATACTATTATTATTATCGCGGAGAGAACGGGATTCGAACCCGTGATACGCTTTTGACGTATACACGCTTTCCAGGCGTGCCTCTTCAGCCACTCGAGCACCTCTCCAAAGACCGCATTATGTGCTTTGCGGTTACAAAAATATAATTTTTAACGGACTTAGCATAACTATTTCATGAAAAAGTTACCTTCTCTTGCCGTTTTTTACGTTTTATCCACGAAAAACCTTAGTACAGACTTCCGAAGACACGCCCAACAGCCATATTAGTTACAGCACTGACCTCTTCCAAAGACACATTATATATATTAGTCAAAAAATTGGCCACATGCACCACATAAGAAGGTTCATTTCTCTTGCCGCGACATGGCACCGGTGCCAGATATGGAGCATCAGTTTCAAGGACAATCCTGTCAAGAGGCACGTGCCGCAAGGTTTCAGCCAAACGGCTGTTCTTGAACGTCACCACGCCGCCTATACCCAGGACAAAACCTTCATGCTTCAACATCCGCGCAGCCGTTTCCTTGCTTCCGCCAAAGCAATGAAACACTCCCCGCAGCCCATCAGACTTGTGGCGCTCCATAGCCTCGAGCAACTCCGGCTCGGCCTTCCTCATGTGAACAACGAGCGGAAGGTCACGTTCCCTGGCCCAGCATATCTGGCGCTCGAAAGCCTCAATCTGCTCCTTGCGAAACGTTGAGTCCCAATAGAAGTCCAGTCCAACCTCGCCAACGGCAATCATGCCGTCCAACTGCGCTTCCATACGGTCAAGCACTTCAGCCCAGTTCTCCTTTACATCTTCGGGATGAAGCCCCATCATGGGATAGCAGACACCTGGATATTCCCTAACCACCTGAAGCATAGGACCGATACTTTCCTCGTTGATATTGGGCAGAAGCACTTTGTCTACCCCTACCCGCATCGCCCTTTGCAGTACATCTGCCCTGTCTGCATCAAACTCCGGACCATAGATATGGCTATGAGTATCTATCATCAGCTGTTTCGTCCCAACAAGCCAAGGGCATACTGCCACAGGGCTTCCTTCTTCTCTGCCGGGAGCGCCACCTTTTCCAGAAGTTGGCGGGCATCCTCGAAGTACTTATTTATCAAGTCTTCGCAGATAGCACGTACACCTATCTCATTGTAAAGTGCAGTAACTGCCGCCACCTTCTCGTCGGGATCGTATTCCCCGGCTTCAATCCACTGCTCCAAAAGACCGCGCTGCTCCTCGTTAGCGCCCTCCAATGCCTTGATAAGCATGTATGTCTTCTTATTGCACAAAATATCACCGCCAATACGCTTGCCAAAGGTTGCAAAGTCGCCGTACACATCAAGCATATCGTCCTGCAACTGGAATGCCAGCCCGACACTCTCGCCAAAGCGATACAGCAAGTCGCAATCTTCTGCAGGAGCACCGGCCTGCATGGCACCCATCTTCATGGCGCAAGCCAGCAGAACACTTGTCTTCAAGCGGATCATCTCTATATACTCCTCGGCCTTGACATCCATGCGGTTCTCAAAGTCAACGTCGTACTGTTGTCCTTCACCTATTTCAAGCGCCGTTGTGGTAAACAGATCCAGGACACCCTTCAACTTATCTTCCGGGCATTGTGCCACAAGTTGATAGGCCATCACCAACATGCTGTCGCCACTCAGAATGGCAGTATTCTCGTTCCAAACCTTGTGGACACAGGGTTTGCCACGCCTTACCTCCGCCCTGTCCATCACATCGTCATGAAGCAAGGTATAGTTATGGTATGTCTCTATGCCGACTGCCGTAGGCAATGCACGCCAGACGTCATCCTTATACATATTGTATGCCAAAAGCATCAACACCGGACGTATACGCTTGCCACCGATACTCAGGACATAGCGTATTGGCTTGTAAAGTCCGAAGGGCTGGCGCTCCAGACGGAGATCAGCCAGCCCTTGGTTTACCATAGCCAGAATTTCTTCTGAACTGTACATATTATATAATATTATTATCCCAGACGGAACATTACAGGCAGGTTAAAGCGAGAACGCACGGTCTTGTTACCCTGACGCGCGGGTTTCCACTTAGGCATCAGCTTAACAACACGCACAGCCTCAGCAGACAAGTGCTCGTCCGGAGAACGTACAACCTTAACGTCCACGATAGAACCGTCGCGATTAACAACGAATGCCACGATTACACGACCCTGAACACCCTGCTCCTGACAAATTGAAGGATACTTGATGTTCTGCTGCAACCACTTCATACATTCTGCATCGCCACCGGGGAAAGAAGCATTCTCCTCAACCACGTCATACACACGGTCGTCGTCAACCTCTTCCACAACCGGACCAACAGGACCTGTAGCGACAGCACCAGGAGCACCCGTACCTACAACTGTAGTAATCGCCTGGTTAACCTCCTCAGAAGTCTCAATTTCTTCCTCGGGCAGTTCGGTCTCGTTATCCACGATATTGATGATTTCCGCAACCTTGGGAGCTGCCTGTGGGGGAGGAGCAACGATTTCCTGCTGCTGGGTAATGGGAATCATGTCCTCTTCCAGAACAACACTCTCATAAATCTTACCCTCTTCCTTCACCACAACATCACGAGTAGTGTACTCGAATGCGACGAACATGGCCGCCAAGACCACAACATAGCCGATAAGCAAGCTTGTGGTTTTCTGGCCACGGAGTTCATCATTTACTGTCTTGATTGCTTCCATAATTATATTGTTTTTCGTTTTTAGCACAACTGCAACGGCAAATGTAGGACTTTTTTTCCATATATAGACGTATGCCCCACGTTTTTTTTGCCCAAAACGTATTTTTTAGGGCGCATACCAGTCATATTGGTGCAAAATGCATTACCTTTGAGACCTAAACCACAAGTATCATGAGCCTAAGAAGTCTCACAACATACATCCTCTCACTTGTTCTTTTCTCTGCCGCTTCACATGCACAGGAAAGCACAAGCATTTTCAATTTTCTCAACCTGCCCACATCTTCACATGCAATGGCTTTGGGCGGCAAGAACATATCGCTCATCGAGGATGACGCTTCGCTGATTTTCCAGAATCCTGCCATGATGAGTTCTGTAAGCGACAAGACCCTCAGTTTCAATTTCCTGACTTACATGCAGGGGAGCAAGGCCGGCAGCGTAAGTTACGTGCAGGCACAAGGCGAGAGGGGGACATGGGCAGGCATGGCACAGTTTGTAGGTTATGGAGACATAGCCGAGACTGACGAATGGGGAAACTATCAGGGCATGACAAAGAATCTGGACATGAATCTGTCCTTCGGCTACAGTTATCTTCTCAGCGACCGTTGGGTGGGCGGTGTCAGCGGCAAGTTCCTGTACTCTACATACGCAGGCTATTCAAGCATTGGCTTGGCTGTGGATCTGGGGCTGAACTACCTTAACAGCGACAAGGATTTCTCCTTCTCCGTAGTTGCGGCCAACCTTGGCGGACAGGTCAGCGCCTTTGGGGACGTGGCAGAATCCCTGCCCATGGACCTGCAGTTTGGTATAAGCAAGGGTATAGGACGCTTGCCGGTCAGAGTACACCTGATGCTCTTTGACATGTTTCATTGGAGCAAGAACTATTACTACACGGCAGGGGACAATATAGGCGGTTTCCAGATTTTCCTTAACCATCTGAACCTCGGTGCCGACCTCACTTTGTACGACGGAAAGTTCTGGCTGGGTCTGGGATACAATTTCCGCCGGGGCTACGAGATGAAGGCAGCCGGCAGTTCACATGCCTCGGGCCTTACCCTGGGTGCCGGCATCAACATCAAAAAGATAAAGGTGGGCATGGCGTATGGCAACTACCATACTGGTGCTCCCACCCTGTCATTCACCCTCGCCTACTCCTTTGCCAAGGAAAGCAAGCCTGACAAAGCATCACCAATCACAAAGCAAAATACCAACCAATCAATACAATGATAACAATAGCCATCGACGGCCATTCTTCTTGCGGGAAAAGTACAATGGCCAAAAACCTTGCCAAAGAACTGGGATATGTCTACATTGACACAGGTGCCATGTACCGTAGCGTCACCTACTATGCCATGCAGAACGGCATGATAGACGCAGAGGGGAACATCGACACAGAACGTTTGAAGGCAGCCATGCCCGACATACATATCTCGTTCAAGTTCAACCCAGAAACCGGACGACCCGACACATATCTGAACGGTATCCGTGTGGAGGACAAGATACGTACCCTGGAGGTCAGCAACCACGTCAGCCCCATCGCCACACTCGGTTTCGTGCGCGAAGCCATGGTGGCACAGCAACGCGAGATGGGCAAAGCAAAGGGCGTCATTCTGGACGGTCGCGACATCGGTACAGTCGTATTCCCCGATGCCGAACTTAAAATCTTCGTCACCGCCAGTGCCGAAATACGTGCACAACGCCGCTATGACGAACTTACCGCAAAGGGCGAACAATGCAACTATGATGATATACTGAAAAACGTCCAGGAACGCGACTATATCGATTCACACCGCGAGATATCCCCTCTGACCCAAGCCGAGGATGCTATCGTTCTGGACAACAGCAACATGACTATAGCCGAACAACAGGAATGGTTATTGAAATTGACGAAGGAAGTGGCTTCTGCTTCGGAGTGACCAGAGCCATAGGAAAGGCAGAAGAAGAACTGGGCAATGGAAAGAAACTCTACTGCCTGGGGGACATCGTGCACAACGGCAAGGAATGCAGCCGTCTGCAACAACTTGGCCTGGAGACCATAGACCACGACACATACAACACCTTGCGCGACGCCAACGTCCTGCTCCGTGCCCATGGCGAACCTCCCTCCACCTACAAAAAGGCGCAGGAGAACAACATCCATATCGTGGATGCCACATGTCCCGTTGTCCTGCACCTGCAAGAACGTATCCGCAAGGAATACACGGCAGACACGGAGCACAAGAAGCAGATTGTAATCTTCGGCAAAAACGGTCATGCCGAAGTGCTCGGACTTGTCGGCCAGACAGAGGGTACGGCCATCGTGATAGAGAGTCCGGAGGAAGTTGGCAGACTGGACATGAACCGAGACATCTGCCTGTACAGCCAGACGACAAAGTCCTTGGACGGTTTCCGCACCATAGTGGAATACATACAAAACCACATCTCACCCGATGCCACGTTCAAATACGCCGACACCATCTGCCGCCAGGTGGCCAACCGCATGCCGCACATACGGGAATTCGCCTCGCTGCATGACGTAATCCTTTTTGTGTGCGGCAAGAAAAGCAGCAACGGACGGGTATTGTTCTCCCAGTGCAAGGAGGTAAACCCACGCAGTTATATGATAGACACAGCCAGCGAGGTGGACCCAGGCTGGCTGCAGGACTGTTCTTCCGTTGGCATCTGTGGTGCCACAAGCACCCCCAAGTGGCTAATGGAGGAGTGCAAAATACGTATCCAGGAGTTGCTTGGCGGCAACGAATGATGTCTTCTCCCCGTTCAGCACGGCCTGTTCTTCCAGATGCAGCATCGTCTCGATGGTGGGATTCTGGAAGAAACTGTTGCGCAGGCTCTCGTTGATGCTTTCATACATCCAGTATTTGGCCTGCTCCGCCCTTCGGTGCTCGAAGTATCCGTTGGCCTTCACAAAGTCGACATAGCGGTACACCATATCCCATATTTCCTTGATGCCTATGCCGTAGAAACCACTATAGCACAGCACCTCAGGTTCCCAACCGCTCTCCGGTGTGGGGAACAGGTGCAGGGCATTGCGGAAGTGGCTTGCAGCCAACTGGCTCTTTTCCACGTTGTTGCCGTCGCATTTGTTTATGATGATGCCGTCGGCCATCTCCATGATGCCACGCTTTATGCCCTGCAACTCGTCGCCAGTGCCCGCCAACTGAATCAGCAGGAAGAAGTCTACCATGGAGTGGCATGCCGTCTCGCTTTGTCCCACGCCAACCGTTTCCACGAAAATTTTGTCGTAACCGGCAGCCTCGCACAGTATTATGCTTTCACGCGTCTTGCGTGCCACACCACCCAAGGAACCTGCCGAGGGACTGGGACGGATAAAGGATTTGGGATGCACGGACAGTTTCTCCATCCTGGTCTTGTCGCCAAGGATGCTGCCCTTCGTGCGCTCACTGCTGGGGTCTATGGCCAATACGGCCAGTTTGCCACCATACTGTTTCAGTACATGAACGCCAAATTCATCTATGCTGGTGCTCTTGCCTGCGCCAGGAACGCCGCTGATACCGATACGCACACTGTTTCCACTGTACGGCAGGCACTTCTCTATCACTTCCTGCGCTATGGCAATATGCTCTGGCAAAGTGCTCTCCACCAGAGTGACAGCCTGGCCAAGGATGGAAGGGTCACCCTTGATGATACCCTCCACATAATCCCCTGCCGTCAGACGGCGCCTTACAAACCTGCCGCGCTTCAAGTAAGGGTTGATACTTGAAGGCTGTTCAATGCCCTTGTTCACCACCAACCCAGCATACTCAGAACTATTTTCGGGATGCTCCATATCGTATAATAACAATTAAGACTTACCGCATAGTCTTGCGGTTCAATCCTTTACAAATATATTTATTGTCTTAACAGGATTCTCGGCATCATCACTGACTATAAGAACACGCGGACGAGCCTTAAACCTCTTGAGCCATTTCTTTTTCAGCACCATCTTCAATTTCGCGCTCTTGCCCGGCAACAATGTCCTGTCCGACAGGCTTGCCTCGACTGCATGATTGAAAACCTGGAGATTATGTATAGTCAGGAGCGACGTGCCCTCATTGGTTATAGTCACCTCAGCCTGCATTTTCTTTGCCTTCTTGTCTACGACCACCTCCTCTGAACTTAATTTAATCTTTCCTTTTGAGGCAGAAAAATCTTCAGGAGAAGGCAACAACACAGACGAGACAACTATTTCATTGGAGTCACCAATCTTGTCACCCTGATACCTGGCAAGATACACATTGGTCTGATTCAAACCCATGGAAGTCAATCTGTTGGTATCCAATATCAGACGAATCACTCCTGTTTTGCCACCGGGGATATTCTCCGGCAAATATTCTGCCCGCAAATAAGGAGGGAGGTGCATCAATTGAGGTCTATAGGAAACACGCTCTGTATTTACGATCTTCAGTTCCGTAGCCAGTAATTCGCCCTTCTTCACATTATCGAACTCTATGTAATTGGTGTTCATTCTGATATTACCCAAGTCTATCGGGAAACCAACGGTGTAATCAGACAACTCCGTAACCACACGGCCTTGGAAAACCAAAAATTCCGGCTCCTTCTCTTCGTTTGTAAAGACTTCTATGTACTTACTGAAAGTTCCGAGAGTTGCGGCATCATAAACCACAACAATCTCTCCACGCTCCTTCGGTGCTATATTTCCTCGCGTAAATGTCACCTTTGCACACCCACAAGAAGGGTGCACCTTTTTGATGTGAAGAGGCTTTGTTCCTTTGTTGGTAAATCCGAATACTATTGTATGCGGTTTTTGGAATAACACTTCACCTGTTTTTATGATATCAGCATCAGCGGCAAATCGCGGCTGGGCATAAGCCACCATGCCCATCAACAGCATACACAATAATATCGTTTTTCTTATCATAGCATTGGCAAAGATACAAAGAAGTGGGTTATTTTCCAAATTTATTCCTAAAATGTCAACCATTGGGACTGTATAATCCCAAATCGGTCATTAGCGCATAGCAGCCCAATGAACGATTGGAGATAATGCACCTGTTGCTTCGCCCAGCCCTCAGTGGCGGTAAATTGAATCGCCAGTGGCGGTGAACTTTATCGCCAGTGGCGATTCATTTTACCGCCACCGAGGACAAAAATCACCGCCACTAGGGATTCCGTAAAAAGTCAATGTCGTTACCTCAGGGTTCTCAGCACGGCCTCCATCTGGCGCACAAGGTCACGCTTGTCTGTTGAGGGGGAGTACACAAAGCCTTCTCCAACAATTACCCTGCGCGCCGCAGTATCTACACGCGAGATGCTGACGAAAGGACCGCCCAAGGCACCGTTCCTCATCTCCCACAGACCTCGCGCCTCCATCACCTTGCGGCCGTTTATCTCACGCTCGGCACATTCTACCAGAGGACGCTTGTGCTCCCTCTCTCGCACGGTCTGCATCCACTGCCCTTCGTTGGAACCGGGGATGTTATGCTTCATCACGGAATCGCGCTTCTCCACATAACGGTCGGTATCCAGCAGGTCCTCTCCATGCCAGTCGTAGGTATAGACTACGAGGTTCATGTCCTTCTCCAACAAGTTGGTTCCGCCCCACAGGAAACGCTCGCCCTTCTTGGTAGCCTTCATGTTCTCAGGAGCACGTACCGACATGGCAAGCACTTCCTTCAGGTCATCGTCCACCTTCTTGCTGTATTTCTTCCTAAGCAGTTCCACACGTTTTTCTATCTGCGACTCTACAAGTATTTCCTTTATACGTTCGGCATTCAACGTCAGGTATTCACGTAATACATCTATTGATGGTGCTGCCACCACCAGTTCCAACTGAGGCTTGGCATACTCGTTGCGACGTGTTCCCATCATAGGCTTGTCCAGGTCCTTATCCACCTTTACGAACAGTTTGGTGTGAAATGTCGTATGTGTGGCCTCGTAGTCATGACTTAGAATCCTGGTCACACGAAACAGTTCTTCCACCTGCATCAGTCCCGGCACCTGTGCCTTCACTATGCCGTTTATGGAATCTTGCAAGTCACTGTTCCACACTGCCTTATCCACCACCAAGAGCAATTCGCTGGGCAAGCCCTTGGAACTTACCAGCACTTTCTTTTTCTCCCCTTCTCCAGAACAAGCCACCAGCAGCACTACCGCCAGCAACATCCACATAATACGCTTCATTATCTCGTTGTTTTCTATATTATTCCCTTACTTCCACAACCTCGTTCACGCCATGCGCCCTGAATTCCTCTGCATAGCAGCACCTTATGGCAGGTACTCCCGACGCATAGGCTCCCTTGCGTTCCACCGTCAGTTCCGTTTCCAGCACATACTTGCCATGCGGCAGGGCCGGGATGAAATAATCCGTGCGGTCGTCACGTACCTGCATGTAGTAAGACAGGCCTTTCTGCCAACCGCAGCCCGACAGCTTGCTTACAGGCTCTGCACATCCGGCACGGGGCACACTGAGCACCACGTATTCACAGTCGCGCTTTGCCTCTATCACAATCCTCTCCTTTATGCGGTCGCCAACCTTGGGTTCAGCAGTGTTGAAGGTAC
The DNA here is from genome assembly GCA_017466325.1 of Bacteroidaceae bacterium. Lineage (GTDB taxonomy): Bacteria > Bacteroidota > Bacteroidia > Bacteroidales > Bacteroidaceae > Physcousia. The sequence continues at coordinate 20,767 of JAFTUK010000001.1, forward strand.
GTTGCAGAGCGAAGTCCGTTCCGGCACTCTTCACCTGCTCCACAGGCAAGGTGTACTCGCCATAGACAGCTGCCCACATGACATCCTTTCCGTCGTTCTTTATAACTACAGACTTTTTCCCAGAAAAGTCCAGTGTATCTCTTTGCACTGCAGAGACAGCCTCATTCTTCTTCTGCATCTTGCCGCCAGTCAAGGCATATACGGCATCTATGCAGTCTATGGGCGACTTCCAGCCCTGTGTACGCTTCTGGTTCAGGAGCCAGTACTGCATACCACGGATAGTGGCAGTATCCTCGGGACATACCGTCTGCCATGCCTCCATCACCTGCGTGTGGATGTGCAGACGGCGGTCTATGCTTGGCCAACTGCCACCACGGTATGCCAGATAAGTTCCATCATTATGGTTCAGGCGGAACTTCAGCACCTTCACTCCATCCTTCAGCACCGCTTCCTTCAGGGCATGCTTCACTATCATGGCTATGGCTATATACTCGCTGTCCATCTCCCCGATGTCTTCGGGCAGGCGCTTCAGCACTTTCTTAACCAGTTGCAATGTTGCCTTGTCTGCCTCACCGTCCTTCACAAGGACATAGAGGGTGCGCAAGTCAGAGAGCCAAGGTGTCCAGTCCTTGTTATACTCCTTACGCTTCTCTATGCTCTCCTCAAGGGTAGCCTTCAGATAGCGTTTGATGCCAGCCATCACCTTTCGTGCATTTACATTATCCGATCCCAGACGTGCCAGAAGATAACCCACCTCGCGAGTCAGGTAGGCATTGCCGGCCAGACCAGGGTACCACGGCATACTGCCATCTTCCTTCTGCATGGTATACACCTTATTTATATATATAGTGGTATCTGGCAAGCCCAATCTGTGTGCGGCGTAGTATGCAGCAGCACAGGAAAGAACATCGCCGTATTCTGGCTGCGCCGCCTGTGGCAAGGCATCCAACGCCACCTGCACTGGATCGGTTATCTTCTCCACTATCACACGCTTGTCCTGTGCTCCGTTAGGGAAGAGGTCAGCAAGATTTACTGTTTCGCTCTGCCCTGCCTCCAGTGTCAATGCCTTGCTCTCTGTCAAAGCCACGACAGAGGACAGCACAGGAATCTCCCTTTGCTCGCCATCACTGTCCTTCCCGGCAATGGCAACAGCCTTGAACTTCAGTCCCTCAATGCCTTCGGGCACGTCGCACGAGATCACGAGGACACTGTCCCTGTCCTTGTCCACTTGAAATACCATGGTCTTCTTCACCAGCACCTTGTCGGTATGTGCATCCATCACCTGAACCTGCAGCTTGCCCTGCTGAGCCGCCTCGCCAGTATTGGACACCTGTACAGAGAACGACAGATGGTCCTTCTCGCGGACAAACCTGGGCAGATGCAACTTTGCTGTCAGTGCCTTGCGTGCCACCACCTTTTCCGATAATGTGCCAGAGCGCATGTCCTTGGTATGTGCCAAACCGTTCAGTCGCCAAGTTGTCAGACTCTGTGGCATGGTAAATGTTATCGCCACCCTACCCTCGGCATCGGTGCGCAACAGGGGCATGAACATGGCGGTCTCGCTGAAGTCGGTCCTTATCTCCACATCGGCAAAGTTCTGCTCGGCTGAAGCATCAAGAAGTTCCTCGCCTGCTATAGGCACCTCACCAAGGATATCGGCGCTTGTCTTTTTAGAGTAGAGTTTATTAGCATCGAATGCCCTCACAGAGCCTGCTGTCCAACCTCCGGCAAATTCTTTTCTACTATTCTCCAGATAACGACCATCAAACCTGCTTAACTCATAATACGGTATCCTATTCTCCCATACCTGGAATTCCACCCATCGGCTTTTCCAGTTCTTTTTATACCAATTATATCCATTCACCTGACTATAAGGTATGCAATGGTTCATAGGCAAGGAGAACGACCATTCGTTCTTGGCAAAGGCATCCAGCGAAGCATCGTACATACCCAGCATCACATTGGCATTGGCAGGAAGTCCCTTGCCATCAAGCACGCGCAAGGTCCATTGCTCTGTGGCACCGGGTTGGGTATAGTCGCGGAAAGTGTCCCAATGCATGTAGAGTTTTGTATCGGGAAGTCTCTTACGCAATGTCAGCTGCCTTCCGTCCATTTTACCATTCCTGCAATATGTCACATTCAATAGAAGTCCGTCGGCATACTCCTCCTTGTAGGGAATCTCCATACAGGTTAGTGTGTCGGTAAGGAACATAACCGTATCTATTGCCACGCTCTCGCCGGCAAAGGCGGTAAGGAAGATATAGCGCAGTTCTCCCTCCTTCATTCTGAACTCCAATTGTGCAGGGGTGGCGGCATCAAAGGTGTCCACTGGGCATTCCAGCCACTTCTTTGCCTTGGGTGCCTCGCTCTCCATTGGTGGGTCGGCAAACAGGCGAACAATGCTGATGTCCGTCTGCGTCTCGCCCTGGGCAGAGAGCACCGACACCTCCACCTTCTGGATGAGAGCATAGCGATAGAGCATGCTTCTGCTCACCGGCACCTTCAAGGTGAAACGACCTTCTATGTCTGTATATATGGTGTCCAGATTGCGGGCATCCTCTGCCGTCTGTCTCCACCACCAGCAATGTATCCTTCGTGATGTTGCCGTCACTCTGGCACCGCGCAAGGGAGTACCGTCGTAGTTCATGGCAAGGCCCGACAGGGTTATCAGACTATCCTTTGGAGTCTCACCATCAGTCTCCTCCAAGGGTTTTATGCTCACTTCCTTAAGCATCTCGTCCATCTCAACATAGAAGTGAGGACGCTTGTACTCCTCCACACGGATGTCGTGAACCGTACCGTCTACCTTCACCAGATGGTATCCCAGTTCTATATCCTCGGGTATCTGCAATGTGGCAGAGAGAGTACCGAAGGTATCAGAGCACACCGTGGTGTCGGCAAGTACCTTGCGCGACTTTCCATCGAGCAGTTGCACCTTGCACTCTCTTGGCCCCCTCACCTTGGCATCCCAATGTTTCACACTATAAAGGATGGCAGAGAGTTGCACCGTCTGACCTGGGCGGTATATTGCCCTGTCGGTATATATTGCCACACGGGGCTGCTCCTTTTTGGAGGGAGCATTATAATTGTAGCGCTCGTAGTATCTTGTTGTTGGCAGACAACTGTCTGCACCCAGCACCACCTGTGCGACCTTATTATTCTTCTGGTCCTTCACCACCGTGGCCTCTGGGCATGGCTTGCCGGTGCGGGCATCCACAACGGTGACGCGCGCCTGCCTGCCAGGCATATCCATAATGAAGTAATGCAGCGTGGACACTACAAAGTCCACTTTTATCTTCTCCAACTTCTTTTCCAGACGCACATCGGTCTTGCACTTCAGTTCAAGGGTGTAGCGACCCGGCACCGTTGGAGCCACAAGCATATTCTTGCCCACCAGTTTACCACGAGCGTCCAGCACCTTCCATTCCACCTGCTTCACATTGAAGGTGTCCAAACCTATGCACAAGGAATCGCCGGGATAGTAGACCTCGGCCATAGCCACCACCATACGCGGTGTGAGTTTGCGTATCGAATCATTCTCTGCCCTAAGGCGATCCTTTTCTGCCTTCACGGTAGCAGGTTTCTTGTTGCCATGTGCCGTATAGAAGTCTATAAGTTCCTGCTCGGTCATCACCGAGTCAGCGAAATGCTCATTGGCTGCCCTCCATACCACATAGAGCATATTGCGACCGTATATCTTCTCGTCCTTGCCTCTCTTCACCACAGGAACCCAGTCCTTGGTACGGGTGTTATAGAGAAGTTCGGGGTCGGCAAGGGCTTCGCGGAAGAGTTGCACACTCCTCTTGCGCCACTCTCCTGTCACATCTGAATATGCTCGTGTAGCATACAATTTTGCCAGAATGGCACTATAAACGGCACGGTGCACTCCACTTGCCGCTTCGCGCTCATCCTCCAGAAGTTGAAGGTTGTACTCTATGCTGTCGGGCGAATTCTCTTCCCTCAAGAGGCATTGTTCAAGGAGTTTTGCCAGCTCATCCTCGCGTGCCACAACCATGGTTGGCATCAACATGGCCAACACTATTAGCATTGTTCTTGTTATATGCTTCATATGCGAATAAAAATATTCCGTTAGTTTTTATAAGTAGCACAAAGTAACACAAATATCACACACCTTCCAACAAAATCACCTCATAATTTACCTAATTTACACTTTTTTACTGCTATTTTAATTTATTTGACTAACTTTGCATCACAACTTTAACAATTACATTACGCACATGGACGAAATCACACTGAACATGCTCACCGCCCTCACCGATGCCTGCGAGGGACATCTGGTTCTGAACTATGCCGGCATAGAGAGTTCCACATCGGACGAGAACCTTAACATCACCATAAAGATGCAGGACGGTCGTATCCTACAGCCCAAGCAGGTAGACGTTAAGGCACTGAACGATGCCGTACAGCACTGGAAAGAGGAGCATCCCGGTTTCTTCCAGCGTATTCTGGGAGCAATGATGTAAGAGAGGGGAGAGTCTATTTATATATAATATGAGAACAGGACTTGTTCTTGAAGGAGGCGGCATGCGCGGACTCTTCACGGCAGGCGTTCTGGACGTGATGATGGAGCATGGCATAAAAGTGGACGGCGTTGTTGGCGTGTCTGCCGGAGCATGCTTCGGGTGCAACTATGTATCCCATCAGATAGGCCGTGCCTTGCGCTACAACATGAATATGAAGGACGACCCTCGCTACATGGGCATCCGCAGTCTCATCCGTAGCGGCAACCTCATGGATGCCGAGTTTGCATACCATACCCTGCCGGACGAGATAGACCCCTTCGACAAGAAAACTTTTGCCCAGAGCAGCACGGAATTTCATGTGGTGTGCACTGACGTCATCACCGGCGACCCTGTCTACAAGCGCCTCACCGCTCCCGTCGACTATGAGTTCATGGAGTGGATACGTGCCTCCTCTGCCCTGCCCCTCGTTTCACACCCCGTGGAACTGGACGGCCGTCTGCTATTGGACGGGGGCATGTCGGACAGCATTCCCCTGAAGTATTTCCAGAAGCAGGGCTTCGAGCACAACATCGTTATCCTGACCCAGCCTCTGGGCTTTACCAAGAAGCGCACCAAACTAATGCCACTGTTCCATGCCTTCATGAAGAAGTACCCTGCCGTCATAGAACTTATGAACCGCCGCCACATCATGTATAACGCCCAACTGGAATACCTTGCCCAGGAGCAACAGGCAGGCCGCGCTACCCTCATAGCCCCCGATGACACCCTTCCCATCGGCCGCACCCAACAAAGCGGCAAACGCATGCAACTCGTTTACCAGATGGGACGCGAGGCTGCAGAAAAAGCATTCTCGCTATAAAGCCAGCAAGCTTCCTTAGCAGGAAAACTCCTGTTTCCCTATTGGGGAACTCCTGTTTCCCTGCAGAGAAACTCCAGTTCTCCAATAGGGAAACTCATGCGCCAATAGTATCAGTGTCACTAACGGCAATGTCCTCCCAAGGAAGAACCTCGGGAGGACATTGCCGTTAGTCTATGGTGCAACAGACAGGCTGCCACCATTTGCGCGGATTACTTGACCGCCAGTACCTCTATCTCTACCAACGCACCCTTGGGCAAATCCTTCACCGCTACGGCAGAGCGGGCGGGGAAGGGTTGTGAGAAGAACTGTGCATACACCTCGTTCATGGCCACGAAATTGGCCATGTCGCTGAGGAAAACAGTTGTCTTGACAACATGGGACAGGTCGGTTCCTGCCGCAGCCAATACCTGAGAGGCATTGGTGAGCACCTGACGTGTCTGTTCCTGGATGCCACCTTCAACAAATGCTCCTGTGGCTGGATCGATGGGAATCTGACCACTGCAGAATACCATACCATTCGCTTCTATTGCCTGGCTGTAAGGACCTATGGCGGCAGGCGCCTTGTCTGTGCTGATTACTTTCATAGATTATGGTTTTATAATAATGTGTTGTGTTTGGTCGGAGTTTTTCGGAGTACTCAGAGTATTCGGAGTATTCGGAATTGGCGGACACGGCATGCCGTGTCCCTACCACGCTCTCGCTTACTAACAGTTTTCCCCTTTATTCGCCTTCGCTCATCAAGCTACGCAAGTCCGTTTTCCGTTCCTCAGTACACCTGGCACTGAGTGTTGAATCCGGCCTCCATCAGGGCATTGCGGATGGCCTCGACGTGTTCGTGATTGCGGGTCTCAACCTGAAGTTGCAGGATGCAGTCAGTTACGCGGTTGGAGTCGTCGCTACGCTCGTGGTTCACCTTCACCACATTGCCACCCATGGAGGATATTATCTGGCTGACGCCAACGAGCTGGCCGGGCTTGTCCTCGAGGGTGAGGGTGAGTTTGCAGATGCGTCCGCTCTTTACCAGACCTCGGTGGATGACACGGTTCAGGATGGTAACATCCACATTACCGCCACTGAGGATGCAGATTGTCTTCTTGCCGGCAATGGGAACCTTGTTGAACATGGCGGCGGCAACCGCCACGGCACCGGCGCCCTCGACAACCATCTTCTGCTGCTCGATGATGGCAAGGATGGCGGCGCATATCTCGTCCTCCGTCACGGTGACTATGCCGTCCAGATGCTTGTGGCACAGGTCGTAGGTCAGTTCGCCCGGCTGCTTCACGGCAATGCCGTCGGCAACGGTGCTTACATTGGGCAGACGCATGATATGGCCGTCGGCAACGCTATGGTACATGCTTGGCGCTCCTGCCGCCTGCACGCCCCAGACCTCCACAGAGGGATTGAGGCTCTTTATGGCATAGGCAACACCGCTGGCAAGACCGCCACCGCCGATTGGTACTATTACGCACCGGACATCGGGCAACTGTTCCAGCAGTTCCAGACCTATAGTGCCCTGCCCTGCTATCACCTTCTCGTCATCGAAGGGATGCACGAAAGTGTAGCCGTGCTCGTCGCGCAACTTCAGCGCATGCTGATAGGCATCGTCGTAAACTCCGGGCACCAGGCAGATTTCCGCGCCATAGCGGCGTGTTGCCTCCACCTTGCTGATGGGAGCACCTTCGGGCAGACAGATGAGGGACTTCACCCCGGCATGTGTGGCACCAAGGGCGACGCCCTGGGCATGGTTGCCTGCCGAGCAGGCTATTACGCCACGGGCCTTCTCCTCGTCGGAGAGTTGGGATATCTTGTAGCATGCGCCACGCACCTTGAAGGAACCCGTCACCTGCAGGTTCTCGGGTTTCAGGTAGATGTCGGCATCCGGATTCAGGCGCGGTGCCTGAACCAGGTCCGTACGGCGGATAATGCCGTTGAGCACATAACGTGCCTTGTATAGTTCGTCTAAGTTCATCGTTTCAAACGGAAAACGGAAAACGGAAAACTTTTTCAAACGGGAAGGTGAAAACCGAAGGATGAGTAATAAGCGAAGTAGTTTTCCGTTTTCACCTTTCCGTTTTCCGTTTCCTTAAATGCTTGCCAGCAGAGCCTTGAGGAATGTCCAGAACTTCTCTACGCTGGGAATGTTGCAACGCTCGTCGGGAGTGTGGGGAGAGCGCATTGTGGGACCGAAGCTTACAAGGTCCATGTTGGGATACAGGGCACCGATGATGCTGCACTCCAAGCCGGCGTGGCATACCTCCACCTTGGCATCCTCGTTGAAGCACTGCTTGTACACATCCACCATCTTTGCCACGATGGGAGAGTCGAAGTTGGGCTGCCAACTGCCATACTGGCCGCCGAACTCTACCTTCATACCCACCATGCCGAAGGTGCATACCATCATCTCCTGCAGGAACTCCAACTGGGTGTCGCAACTGCTTCGTGCCAGGATGAGGATCTCAGCATCACCGCCACCGATGTTGATGATGGCAAGGTTGCTGCTGGTCTCCACCACGGTGGGGATGCTGGGGATGAAGCGCAGGACACCATTGTGGCATGCCATGATGGCGCTGACAAGATTGTCCTGAATCTCCACGGGAACCTGCTTTGCGGGCAGTTCCACCAGCTCCATGCTTACCTCTATGCTGTGCTCCACACCACGGTACTCGTCCACAAACTGCTTCTGGCAGAACTCGCAAAGTTCCTTCAGGTCCTCCACATTCTCCTTGGGCAGGGTGAGCACAGCCTCGGCGGTACGGGGGATGGCATTGCGCATGTTGCCTCCGTGCCATGTGGCCAGACGGGCCTCATCGTCCAGGATGGCCTGGCGAACGATGCGTGCCAGCAACTTGTTGGCATTGCCGCGGCCTTCGTTGATTTCCAAACCGGAGTGGCCTCCGCGCAGACCAGCCACGCTAACCTTGACGGCAACGTCCTCGGCATCGGTGTCAACCTCCTGGTACTTCATTGTGGCAGTGATGTTCACGCCGCCGGCACTGCCGATGACGAACTCGCCCATGTTCTCGTTGTCAATGTTCAGCAGAATGTCGCCCTTCAGGGTGTCGGCACTCAGATGGTTCACACCGTACATGCAGGTCTCCTCGTCGGCGGTGATCAGAGCCTCCAGAGGTCCGTGCTCTATGTCCTTTGACTCGAAAACGGCCATGATGGCAGCCACACCGATACCGTCGTCGGCTCCCAGGGTGGTACCCTTTGCCTTGAGCCATTCACCGTCTACCCATGTCTGGATGGGGTCGGTTTCGAAGTTGTGGGTGCTCTCGTCTGTCTTCTGGGGCACCATGTCCATGTGTGCCTGCATCACGGCAGTGCGGCATCCCTCCTTGCCGGGAGTGGCGGGCTTGCGCATGACGATGTTCTCGGCATTGTCCTTGAATGCCTCTATGCCACGCTCGGCAGCCCACTGAAGAAGGAATTCCTGTACCTTCTGCAAATGTCCGCTCGGACGGGGCACCTGTGTAAGCAGATGGAAGTTCTGCCAAATCTCTCTTGGGTTAAGGTCGTTGATAGTCATAATATTTGGTTTTAGGTTTGGTTTAATAGGAGGTTAGGGGCTATAGAGACTATAGAGGCTATAGAAAGCCTATGGTTGTGCGCGCCCCTCTCGAGGCGAAGCCTATCGCTTCACGTTCCGATGGCCTTCGCAACACGATGCGAGGACCGTTGCTTCACGAGGCGTTCCCCATACCCCTTTTCTACACACTCCCTCCCATAGAGGGGAGGGCTAGGGAGGGGTCTGCCTTCACCATTCTCGTCATCGCCAGAGCCGCCAGGGCATATAGGCCGAGCACCACGGTGAGCATTGTCTGCAGGGTGTGCACTATGAGGGCGAATACGGCGGCATCGTTGTCCTGCACGCCATAGAGCACCAGCACGGTCTTTACCACGAAGTGCCAGGGGCCTGCTCCGTTGGGGGTGGGAACCAGCACGGCAAAGCATCCTACCACAAAGGCCACAAGGGCAGCCACGGGACCGAGGCCGGCAGTGTAGTCGAAGCAATAGAAGGCTATGTAGAAGTGCAGGTAGTAACTCACCCAGATGCCCACGCTATACAGGAGGAAGAGCCACGGGTTCTTGAGGCGTGCCACGCTCATCATGCCCTCCATCAGTTTGGACAACTTCTCCTTGGTGCGTGAGAAGAGTTTCAGTTTCTTCACCAGCAGCCACACAAGTCCCATGGCCGACAAGGCACAGATGGCGGTAACCCAGTAGCCGGTGGAGGTGAGGCTGCCGAGGAAGCCTCCGAGATTGACTCCCGTCTTGTCGAAGAAGTCCAGGAAGACGGGTATCTGCGTAAGCATGGTCACCACAGAGAAGAGGAACACCATGCTCATGTCCACCACGCGTTCGCTCACCACGGAGCCAACAAGACGGGTAAAACTGATATTCTCGTACTTCGAGAGCACACCGCACCTGAGCACCTCGCCCACACGGGGGATGGCCAGGGAAGAGGCATAGCTCAGGAAGATGCTGTTGCAACAGGTGGACAGGCGTGCTTTCTCGCCCATGGGCTTCAGCACCACCCTCCATCGCAGGGCCCTGAACATCTGTGCGGATACGCCAAAGGGCATGCTCAGCAGCATCCACCACCAGTTCATGCCTCCCTCCAGGGCCGCCCACACGGCGCCCCAATCCACGCCACGGTACATCCAGTGCAATATCACGGCAGCCAGGACCAGCGGGAAACCTATTCTCAGTATGTATTTTAGGGCTTGCTTCACGAAATAAAAAGGCGATTTCTTTGGTACATTACTTAAATCTCCGTATCTTCGTATGCAAAAATACAAAAATTTCCCGTATATGTCCCTCGTTAAGCCGAAAAAGTTTCTCGGGCAACACTTTTTGACAGACCTGAGCATAGCACGCCGCATTGCTGACACCGTGGATGCCTGCCCCGACCTTCCCGTCCTGGAAGTAGGGCCCGGCATGGGAGTGATGACGCAGTACCTGATGCAGAAACCACGACCGCTGAAGGTGGTGGAACTGGACTCGGAGAGCGTGGACTACCTCAGACGCACCTATCCCGACTTTGAGGACAACATCATTGCCGACGACTTCCTGAAGATGCACCTCGACCGTACCTTCCAGGGAGGACAGTTCGTGCTGACGGGCAACTACCCCTACAACATCTCCTCGCAGATATTCTTCAAGATGCTCGACTACAAGGACCACATCCCCTGCTGCACGGGCATGATACAGAAGGAGGTGGCCGAACGCCTGGCGGCCAAGCCCGGCACAAAGGCCTTCGGCATCATCACGGTGCTCATACAGTTGTGGTACGATGTGGAATACCTCTTCACTGTGCCTCCAGGCGTGTTCAACCCGCCTCCCAAGGTGCACTCGGCCGTCATACGCATGACACGCAACGGCGTCACCGATCCGGGGTGCGACGTGTCCCTGCTCACCCGCATAGTGAAGCAGAGTTTCCAGCAGAGGCGCAAGATGCTTCGCGGTTCGCTGAAGGGTCTGATACCTGCAGAGCATCCATTCGGCGCCATGCGCCCCGAGCAACTTTCCGTGGAGCAATTTGTGCAACTGACCAACGACATTGAGGCCCGACAACAGTGAAAACGGGCAAAAGAATCCGTGTTTTAACAAAAAAAGACAAGTTTGCCCGCTCCTTTAACTACTTTTTTATATATTTGTAGGCATTTTTGTCTCAACGGCATCAAATAAAGTACTGAAGTGAGAACCTTCTGGAATACACAAAACGGACTCCGGGCTATCGAGGAATGGAAACCCAACTGCTGGGTTCAGATTACCTGTCCCGATGAAGACGACACCCAGTTTCTGGAGCAGACACTGGGCATACCGGAATATTTCCTTGGCGACATTGCCGATACCGACGAGCGGCCTCGTTACGACCGCGACGAGGGGTGGGTTCTGATAATCCTGCGTATCCCCTACGTCAAGGAAGTACGTTCCCGCACGCCATACACTACCATACCCCTGGGTATCATCATGAAGGGCGACATCTGCATCACGGTGTGCAACTTCGAGACAAACATGATGATAGACTTCGTCACCTACCAGCAGAGACGAGGCCTTGGTTTTACCGACTCCGTGGACATGGTGTTCCGTCTGTTCCTGAGCAGTGCCGTATGGTACCTGAAACGCCTGAAGCAGATACAGGCACTCATAGACCAGAGCAAGCGCAACCTGGACCGCAAGGTGGACAATGCCGATCTCATTGCCCTGTCGCGCCTGCAGGATTCGCTCACATACTTCGTCACTTCCATCCGAGGCAACGAGACACTGCTCTCCAAACTGAAGTTCAAACTGAAGGTGGACGAACTGGACGCCGACCTCATCGAGGACGTGAACATCGAGTTCGCACAGGCCAGAGAAACGGCAGGCATATACACAAACATTCTGGACTCCACCATGGACACCTATGCCAACCTGATCAACAACAACGTGTCGCAGGTCATGAAGATGCTGACGTCCATCTCCATTATAATGATGTTCCCCACACTCATAGCGTCATTGTTCGGCATGAACCTCATCAACGGCATGGAACGTGCCTGGTGGGGCTTCCCCGTGGCTATAGTGCTGACGGCATGCATAACGGTGCTGTTCTGGTGGTTCTTCAGACACAAAAAGTGGATTTAAGACCCCTCCCCGACCCTCCCCTCTATGGGAGGGAGTATATAGAAACGGAAAGGGGAAAACGGAAAACGAAAAACGGCGAGTAAGCGAGAACAGAGTTAAACTTTAAACGTTAAACCTTCAACGTTCATCTTTCAACGTTCAAAATAGAATTATGGAAAATATAGAAAACATACAACTCAACACCAAAGAAGAGGTTGTGGCTCGTGCACAGGAACTGGCACAAGCAGAACTCATCCCCGAAAAGGCCGATGTGGAACAACTCAAGCAACTCTTCTACCGTTATCACAACCAGGCGCTCCAGCAGGCACGCCAAGAGTACATCGAACAGGGTGGCGACCCCGCAACCTATGTTCCCGTAATGGATCCTCAGGAAGAGACATTCCGCCAGGCCATGCAGGCCATCCGCGAACGCCGTGCCGCAGAGCAACTGCGCCTTCAGGAAGAGCGCGCAGAGAACCTCCAGCGCAAAACCGCCATTCTGGAACAGATTCAGCAACTGACCACCACTCCCGAGGAGGTGGGCGCAAACTTCGACCAGTTCAAGCAACTGCAACAGGCATGGAAGGAAATCGGTGCCGTTCCTGCCGAGCAGAGCACGGAGATTTGGAAGAACTACCAACTCTACACCGAACAGTTCTACGACCTGCTGAAGTTGGGCCACGAGATGCGCGACTATGACTTCCGCAAGAACCTGGAGATAAAGACCGACCTGTGCGAAAAGGCAGAAGCACTGCTTGCCGTGGAGGACGTCATCAGCGCCTTCGGCCAGTTGCAGGCCCTGCACCAGCAGTGGAAGGAGACAGGTCCAGTGGAGCGTGACCTGCGCGAAGAACTGTGGGCACGTTTCAAGAATGCCTCCACCGAGATAAACAAGCGCCATCAGGCCCACTTCGAGGGCATCAAGGCACGCGAGGCAGAGAACCTGGCACAGAAGACCGACCTGTGCGAAAAGGCAGAAGCACTGCTGAGCCAGACCGAGGCCGAGGGCAAGAAGATAGAATGGGATGCCCTCACCAAGCAGATTCTGGAACTTCAGGCACAATGGCGTACCATAGGCTTTGCTCCACAGAAGCAGAACACCGCCATCTTCGAGCGCTTCCGCCAGACCTGCGACCACTTCTTCACACGCAAGGCAGAATTCTACAAGAACATAAAGGACGGACAGGTAGAGAACCTGGAAAAGAAAAAGGCCCTCGTTGCCAAGGCTCAGGAACTGAGCACCAGCACCGACTGGCGTGCCACCACCGATGCACTGGTGGCCCTGCAGAAGGAATGGAAGGCCACAGGTCCCGTACCCCGCAAGTACAGCGACCAGCTCTGGAAGGAATTCACCACCGCATGCGACACCTTCTTCGACGCCAAGAAGCAGGCCAATAGCGGCGAGCGCGACCAGCAGAAGCAGAACCTCCGCCAGAAGCAGGAGATTACCGCACAACTCCAGGCCCTGCTCGACACCGAGGGCGAGGTAAACCTGGACGAGGTAAAGGCACTGCAAGCCAAGTGGAATGCCGTGGGCCACGTTCCTTTCAAGGAGAAGGACCAGGCCTACACCCAATATCGTCAGGTGTGCGACCAACTCTACGACCGTGCACGCGGTGCACGCATCCAGGCTCGCACCGCAGGACGTTTCCAGAAGATACAGGAGGCAGCAGGCGGCGACCGCCAGCGCATGCAGCGCATCTACGAGCAACTGCAGGCCGAGATACGCACCTACGAGAACAACATCGGCTTCCTCACCGCCTCATCCAAGAAGGGCAACTCCTTAGTTGACCAGATGCAGAAGAAGGTAGAAGCCCTCAAGGCCGAACTTGCCATCATGGCACAGAAGATTAAGGAGGCCAATTAAACAACTGCCTTTATTATTATTCAAGGCATACATTAACCACACAGATATAAGGGTAACAAAACCGCGGAATCACTAAGCAATATGGCTACTGATTCTGCGGTTTTTCATTTTAGGAAATAATGGAAAACATCAGCACAGAAACGACAAAACGTAAGGAACGCATGGAATGGCTTGATGCCATGCGTGGTTTTACCATGATACTGGTGGTGGCATACCATGTGGCACAGATGGGGTTCGAGCAACCGGTAAAGGATTCATCATCCTTGTCCTTTCTGATGCTATTCCGCATGCCCCTGTTCTTCTTCGTGAGCGGTTTCCTGGCATACAAGGCCTCGCTGACATGGAACGTTGAGACCTTCCTGTCGCTCTTGGGCAAGAAGATACGCATACAGATAATACCCACGGTGGTGTTCTTCCTGTTCTCGTGTGCGGCACTCTACCCTAAATTCTGGCCTGCCGTGGAGTCCAACCTGCAATCTCCCACCAAGGGCGGCTACTGGTTTACAATAGTGTTGCTCTACATGTTTGTGCTGTACTATGTCTTCTGCTATCTGGAATCAAAGATAGGACGCAAGTCATGGATACCGATAACCCTTTTCTTCCTCCTCTCTTTGGTGGCATACGAAACGTGCTACCTGCCCAAACTATGCTGGTGGGCGGACGGATACAGATTGAAGGAACCTACCACCCTGCTTGACGACACATCGCTGATACAGTTGATGAAATACATGCCTTTCTTCCTTTTCGGCAACATCGTCAGGCGTTACTGGAACGTGGCACAGCACATCATGGACTCCAAGTGGTTCTTCCCCATAATAGTGACACTGGTTATATTCTGCACCATGGACGTGCTGAAGTGGCACACCCTGCGCATGGCATGGGCCAACCTGCCCTCCACCCTGGCAAAGTTCATCCTGCTGACCATAACCTTCATGTACTTCCGCCACTATGCGCCGTACTTCTCAAAGATGACATTCATCGGTAGCAGCCTGCAATACATCGGCCGGCGCACACTGGACATATACCTGATTCACTTCCTATTCCTGCCCAATCTGCCTGCCGTGGGTGCATTCTTCAAACTGAACAAGCACAACTTTGCCATAGACCTCACCCTGTCGGTACTCATTGCACTTGTTGTCATAGCCTTCTGCATAATAACAAGCAATATCCTGCGCATAAGCCCGATATTCAGGAAATATCTGTTCGGCAGAGGCTGAGGGCCTTACCCATCCCCCACTCATATACCTTATCTATATTAGGCACAAGAATACTCTTTTCACGTGCCAGTTTCCAGATATAGTGCAGGCCATAGGGAAAGTCTTCTGTAAAGTAGCGACTTCGGAAATCCGGACCCCAACCCTCTTCTGTCTGCACCATGGGAGAGGTGATGCCCTTGAAACCTTGGATGGAGGACAGTTTGCGAGCCAAAGAGTCTGCATCATGACTTTCGTAGTAGTCCAAAATTCTCGGGAGATAGCCCTTGTTTACAGGCAACACGTCCAACAGGCGGAAGAACTCCTCGTCCATGTCTATGAGCAGTTGGGCCGCCTCTCTTGTCCATTCTTCATAGAAAAGTATCATCCTCGGGAATACCCTACCCTCGTTTTCCCCACCAAACATGGTATAAAGGCGAGACGTGTGGAGCAAGGGGTTGCTATTCGTCAGGCTGGCCTCGTAATAGTTGGCTAACAGACGTACAGGCGCATCAAAAAGCGTTTCTATCTTTGCTCTGAAGGCCCCCTTGTCCTTGCTTCGCTCTACGGCAATGTTATGGGCATTCTTGTAACCCAGCAGGTTGGCACTCTCGCCGTATCGGGTTGTGCGTGCTATGAAAGGTACACGCTGGAATCCCCAAAGCGGGACATTCCCGCCTAATATCTCCAGAGCATGAAAGAAGAAACCCGTAGAGGAAAAAACAGAACCTACGTATGTATGTTCGTTGACATAGGGGCTTATCCTGTGCAGTTGCTCTTTGATGGCAAACCCAGGCAGGCACAAAAGGACTATGGAGCAATCCTTCAGGGCAAGAGCAGGATTGTCAGTGACAAGATGCAGATGTCCGTCCAGGACATCACCCTCTGGTGTAGTAATGTGCAATACCGAGTTCCAGCATGACGGTCTTTGCGTCAATACATTGACATTAACATGCTCCTTTGCCGCCAGATAACCTGCCACGACATGCCCCAAAGAACCTCCGCCACAGATGCATATCGTTTCTTTCATCAGTTTCCCTCTTCTATCTTGCGAAGTGCATCAATCAGTTTCGTGTTGTCTTCGTGGTCACGTACGGCGATGCGCATGTACTGTTTGCCGTCGAAACCACCCTTGCCCGAGCAGTCGCGCATGAGGATGTTGTGCTCCTTGAGCATGCGCAGGACAAGGGTCTTGGCCGTGAAGGGAGGCAGAACCTCCACAAGGAAGTAGTTGGCCTGAGAGGGAATGACACGCAGGAAGGGGATGGTACGCAGTTTGGCCTCGAAGTCGTTGCGTTCCTCAATGAATTTGTCGCAAGCACGTTTGTAGTCTTTCTCGTACTTGGTGTATATCTGCATGAAGAACTCGCAGAAGGAGTTGAGGTTCCAGATGCTTACCATCTTCTTTATCTTCGAGATGATTTCCACGTCGGCAGAGCAGAGGATGCCCAAGCGTATGCCAGGCACGCCATAACTTTTGCTGATGGACTTCATTACAAGCATGTGCGGATAACATTCCAGTATCTTGTCGGACAGGAGGCTGTTCTGCTCCCATCCCTCGCTGAAGTCCACGAAACTCTCGTCCACGATGAGCCTTACACCGCGCTTCTCGCACCATTCGGCCAGCATGCAGATGTCCTGTACGGGGATGAAGTTGCCGGAGGGATTGTCGGGGTTGATGAGCAGGATATTGTCGGCAGGATTCTTGCCGAAGAAGTCCATGAGGTCCTGTGCCGAGTAGCGGAACTCGTTGTTCTGGGGAACGAAAGTGACGAGCGTGTCGGCCTCGCGTCGGTTAGGATATTCCTCGAACGTGGGGCGGGTGATGCCCAACGTACCGGGCAGAAGTTCCATCAGAGCCTTAATCAGTTCGGCGGCACCGTTGCCCGGAACTATATAGTCCTCCTTCACACCCCAGCACTTGCTTGCCAGCAGGGTGTTCACCTTCATGCCAGACGGGTATTCGGCAATGAGCGTGCGGAAGTTGGCCTGCATCTCGTCTATTATCTTGGAGGCACGGAAATAGGGGTTCACCAGATAGCAGAAGTCAAGCATCTTGGGGAAGCGCCAGTAACCGCCGAAACGGCCGTAGTACTTGCGCATGATATCCTGTTCCTCGGCAAAGAGAGCCTCGGCAATGTCCAGGTCCTGCTTGTCGTCTATCTCGTACCACTTCTCGTCGGTAATGGGCAGGGCCTTCAGGTCCTTGCTGTTCAGGAAGGTGATGATGCGCAGGACATTCTCGTAGTACTCGTTGTTGCCCACGGCCTTGGAGTAGGCCTCCAGGAAGGGCACATACTTCGTCTTGCTGAACTCCTTGGAGAACTTGTATATATTGATGGTCTTGTAGTACTTATCCACCTCCTCGTATCGGAAGGCTGCCTTGGGGACGAAGTTCACGATGTTGTTCTCGTCGTCTATGCATACCATGGTGCCGTCCATCCATGTCTCGTACTTTGCCACGAGGGCAAGGTTGGGATACGGATTCTCCAGGATAAGGGAGAAAAGTTTGTCGTCGAAGATGAGGTCACTCTCTATGAGCAGGGTATCATCCTCCTGCATCTGCTCCTTGGCCAGGGCAAGGGAGTAGATGTTGTTGGTCTTGTCGTATATGGGGTTGTTGACATACTCTATGGGCATGCCGTTGTAACTGTTGCCAAGGTAGTCCATCAGTTTCTGCCCCTCATAACCCACCACGATGACCACGCGGTTGAGGTTCAGTGCGGACAACTGCCCAAGCACACGGTCTATAAGCCTGGTGCCGTTCACCTGCACCATACACTTGGTATTCTCTTTTGTAAACTCGCCCAGGCGCTTGCCCATTCCGGCGGCTAAGATTATTGCTTGCATGTTTATATTTATCTGAAAACAGTTTTCCGTTTTCACCTTTCACCTTTCCGTTCCCCTATACGCTTATCTCTCCGCTACCCCAGCATATTGTCTTCTCGCGGTCGTAGATACACCCGAACTGACCGGGGGCTATGCCCTGGATGGGCTGGGGCGAGCGGACGATGTAGCCTTCGCCATCGCGCTCTATCGTTCCGTCCATGAAGTGGTCAACGTGGCGCACCTTGAAGGAGATTTCCATGGGAGCGTCACCCTCGCCGATTGGCAGGGGTTCTGTTATGGCATGGAAGTCTGCCAGGCGGAAGACATGGCCGTACTGCAACTGGGTGTCCCATCCGTGAGCCACGAAGACAACGTTCTTCCTGACGTTCTTCTTGACCACGAACCACGGTCCTCCGCTCAGGCCAAGACCCTTGCGCTGTCCTATGGTATGGAACCAGAAACCCTTGTGCGTACCCACTATGCGGCTTGTCTCTATGTCTATCACCTTGCCTTCCTGTTCGCCAAGGAACTTGCGCAGGAAGTCGTTGTAGTTTATCTTACCCAGGAAACAGATGCCCTGGCTGTCCTTGCGCTTGGCCTGCGGCAGGCGTGCCTCGGCGGCTATGCGGCGGACGTCCTCCTTCATCAGGTCGCCCAGAGGGAGGATGAGGCGGCTTATCTCCACTCCAGAGAGTTGTGCCAGAAAGTCCGTCTGGTCCTTCACGGGGTCTTTGGCAACACCCAACCAGCACTTGCCGTCCTTTTCTATGATACGCCCATAGTGGCCCGTTGCTATCTTGTCGTACTTGTGCCCCACTTTCTCCTCGAAAGCACCGAACTTGATGAGGCGGTTGCACATCACATCGGGGTTGGGGGTAAGGCCCATCTTTACCCTCTCTATGGCATAGCCAACCACGCGTTCCCAGTACTCCTTCTGCAGGTCTATGACCTCCAGTTTCAGATCGTACTTGCGTGCCGTGGCCATACTGAGTTCTATATCCTCCTCCGCTGTGCAAGAGGAATCCTCGCCCTCCATACCTATTTTAATATAATACAGGTCGGGCTTGTATCCCTGCTCCACCAGCAAATGAGTAACGACGGCGCTATCCACGCCGCCGCTAATCAGAACTGCAATCTTTGGGTTCTCAGTATTCACTTTTCTATTTTACGTTCGTCTCACTTTGCGATGAAGTGCTTGCCGTACAGACGACCTGTCAGGTCAAACAACACGGTATCAGCAGTGAAACGTGTGCGGAAGTCTTCAAAATTCTTCTTCTCCTCGGGGCTCCATGCTGCCTCGGCAACTGCCAGCAGACGGGGGAAGGCAAGATAGTCGCAGTATTTGATGTCGGAAACGTGCTCCGTCCAGAATGTGGCCTGAACGCCCACATAATGTTTTTTCCATTCGGGGTTGGTCACCTTGTCGGGCACGGGCTTGTAGGCATAAACGGCAGGCAACTGGTCGTTCTTGCCACCATTGCCGGCAGCCACAGGTTCGCCCTCTCCGTCGTGCTGCTTGCGGTTGATGTAGTAGCAACCAGGGCCCCATTCAGAGATGACGGCATCCAAGCCAAGCGAAGCCGCAATGGCAGCACCCTGCTGGCAGGGGTTCCAGCAGAAGATGGTTGCACCTGTGCTCTTTATCAGGTCCAAATCGGCACCGGCGGCGGTCACGCTCTCGTTCCAAAGGATCATCTTGCGGCCGCGAGCCTTGATATGGTCATACATCTGTGTGATGAAATAACTCTGCAGGGGGCGGAAGCGGTGCTTGCTGTCCTGTCCGAGGTCCTTAACCTTGCCCTCCTTAACCAGATTGGCCAGATGCTCCTGACACATGGCATTGCCTTCCCATGCGCTGGTGGGACATTCGTCGCCACCGATGTGCACATACTGTCCGGGGAACACATCCATCACCTCAGTGAGCACGTCGCGTGCAAACTGGACGGCCTTGGGGTCTCCCACGTTGAGCACGTCGCTCCACACGCCACCCTGGAAGGTCTGCACCTTGTGCTCACCCTCGGGATTGCAACTGAACTCGGGATAAGCCGCCAGGGCTGCCATGATGTGACCGGGCATGTCTATCTCGGGAATCACCTCTATGTGCAGGTTGCGTGCATAGTCCACTATCTCGCGGCACTGCTCCTGGGTGTAGAAGTAGGGGCCGTAGGGCTTGCCCAACCAGTAGTGGCCCTTCTTCATGTCAGTCATACGGCAATCGGGAGCCACGGAACCAACGGTGGTCAGGCGGGGATACTTCTTCACCTCAAAGCGCCAGCCCTGGTCTTCAGTCAGATGCCAGTGGAAGTAGTTGAACTTGTATATTGCCAAACCGTCCAGGATATGCTTTATCTCGTCCACGGTGAAGAAGTGGCGTCCGCAATCCAGCATGAAACCACGGTACCAGAAACGAGGTTCGTCGTCTATCTCCACACAGGGGATTTCGGGGCGTTTGGTGGTCTTGAACCAAGGCAGCACCTTCTGTGCATCCACCACACTCAGTTCTGCCATCACGTTGGCAGGCATGATCTTCTTCAGGGTCTGGAAAGCATAGAAGAAGCCACGTGCGCTGCTGGCGCTTATGTTTACGTTCTTCTTTGTAACGCTCAGGCGGTAGCCCTCATAAGCGATGCTCTTGTCCACGGTCATGCGGATGTCGGCCTTCTTGCTCTTTGAAAGTTTACCTTTGCAACCAGTAGTTTCCTGGATTACATCCATAAATCTAACGGCCTCGGCCTGCAGGCTGTCGGGCAACAGAGCTGCTCCCACAGTATATGATTTGGAGAAACGGAACTGTCCCTCCCCAACGGTCATCTGCTTTGGCAGGGGGGTAAGATTGACAAACTGATTTGCACACGCAGGAGCAAGCATGGAGAACACACATGCGAGAATCAGACAAATTTTCTTCATGTTTACAATTATATTAGGTAATTATGCCCACAAAAATACGGTTTAATTTCCATATATGCAAACAGACGCCCTGTTTATTGCACATATCGTGCCTACTAACAATGCAACACCGGCATCTTGCATGCATTGCAGAGCCCGCCGGGAAAACGAAATGCCTCCCGTAAACCTGCCAGTACCATCGTGTCGGTATTGCAGTACCTACACGAGAGTACTCCAGTACCGACACGAGAGTACTGGAGTACCGAATAGAAGAAAAGAAAAACGGTACTGGAGGGTTCCTTCACGCCTTCACATTTCGCCTTTCCATTTTTCACTTCTATGACATCTTCCCCTTCGGGCATTCTGCCCTGTGCCTGGGGGAGAAAGGATGGTGGAGAAGTGGATGTCTGGGGGGAGACTTTAGTTTTCCGTCAGTGAAGCCTCCCTCATCATCTTACGCCACCTCAGGTAACCGAGGACGGCAAAAACGGTATATGCAACGTGGATACCTGCCTTGAAAGGAAGTCCCTTGTAGGCAAGCAGATAGACATCGATGATGTTCACCACGAACCAGAGCCACCACTGCTGCAGATACTTCTTTGCCATGGCCCACATGGCCACGATGGAGATGGCATTGGTAAGGGCATCCTGCACGGGCACGGTGGAGTTGGTGTACCTATCCAAAAACCACCACGTGCCGGCCCATATCAGCAGGAAAGCCACGGCCAGCCACAATGCCACACGCAGGGGCATGCTGGTGATGGCAAGGACTTCCTTGCCGGAGGAGGTCTTCACTCGCTTGCCATATCCGGGCATGGTCCACAGGATCAGGCCATAGAAAGCCGCCAGAAGGTAATAGACAGAGATGGACATATCGCCATACAGGCCCACCTCATAGTAAAGATACACGTCGATGGCGGGCATGATGATGCCTGCCACCCACACCATCCAGTGAGCACGATACTCCCACCAGAGATAAAGTATTCCCAGGAGGGAAACGAAGAAATCTAAGTATGCTACCATAATGTTGAGCGGATGAGCGGTGAACGGATGAGCGGATGAGCGGTGAGCGGATGAGCGAACTCACTATCGCTATTCGTTATATGCTCATTCGCTCGCCACTCACTGTTAATTAAGTTAAACGTTTATTCCTTAGACCTGATAGCATTTGGGCTATTGCAGTCGTACGAGCTTCAGCTTGCTTCAAGTCGTCTTCGCCTATAAAATTCAATTCGTAAGCGATTTCCAATTGACACATTGTTTCACAAAGCGAGCCATAGGCAAACTCTATGAAATGCAATTACTCCTTTGACGATGTACGTGACATACCTTCAACAAGGTTTGATGGTATTGATACACAAGCTCTTCTCAATTGGTCACATAGAGCATAGTTTTCTTCTTTGGGAAATTGCTTTAATAAAGCATAAACAAATATCACATAATCCTTTGCATACTGATAAACTCGCAAGTCACGATATGTAAAATACTGAGCACTCATATATGTTTATATAAATCTTATAAAAACTTTTATCACTGACATCTTCACGAACCACTAACCGCTCATCCGCTCATCCGCTAACCGCTAACCGTTAAAAAGAAAGTGTCACATGCCCCATCAGGTTGAACCCTGCCGAGGGAGTGTAGCCTATCTGGTAGTAGCGGTTGTCCTCGGTGAAGCCGTAAGAGGGCACGACACTGCTGTACACCCATCCGCTTTGTGCAAAGTGGCGGTCGAAGATGTTGTTGAGGTCAAGGCCGAAGACGACTTGCTTCAGGCGTGCGCTGTTCTGCCTTGGGTTGAGGGTGTAACTGAGGCGTATTGCCGTGGTGCTATAGCGAGGCAGGGAGCGGTCCAGACACTGGGTGTTGTCCAGATACTGACGGCTGACGAAGTTGGTGTGCCATACGGCTTTCAGCCCCTGCCAGCGGAAGGTGGCCATGCCGTTGAGCACCACGGAGGGAGAGAAGGCCAGGGTGGAGTTGTCGTAATGCTTCACCTGGAACGACTCGTCCCAGTCGTAACTGACATGCTCGTCGAAGGAGAGTATGCGGTTGCGGCTGAAGGCTCCGTTCACGTCCAGAGACAACCACTTGAAGGGCGTGTAGCCGGCACTTACCTCCAGTCCCATACGGTAGGAATCCTCGATGTTGGTGGTCAGCGCCTCGCCTATGTCGCTCAGTTCGCCCGTCTGCACCAACTGGTCCTTATAGCCCATGTAGTAAGCGCCCACCGAGGCATACCAATTCTTGCCGTCATAGGAATAACCCACCTCCACGTCGTGCAGACGCTCGGCACGCGGTGCACCGCTCTGACCATTGTCGGTGAAGTTGTTGCGCTCCGGTTCTCTGGAACTCATGGCATAACTCACATAGGCACGATGTCCGTCCTTATGCCAAGCGAAACCTGCCTTGGGGTTGAGGAAGTCGTATGTTACGTCCACATTAAGCGGTTGTGCCTGATACATGCCGTTGGCATCCTTCACGAACTTGTCGTTATATCCGTCCGTGCGGAAACCCACATGGCGGTACTGCACATCTGCAAAGGCATCCCACTGGTCGCTAAGGTGCAGTGTGGCCTTGGCAAAGAGGGAGATGTCGTTCTTCTGCGCATCGCTGTCGTAGTATTGGTACTTGCCTCCGGTAGTGGGGATATAGTGGTTGCGCAGGTCTTCGTTGCTGATATAGGTCAGGTAACCGAAATGGTTGCCGGTGAAGCCCTGGGCAGACAAACCGGTGATGACATCCCAACGGCGGTCCTTGTAGTTGGCATTCAGATGCACGCCATAGGTGTGCTGGGTGAGGCCCTTCTGGCGCACGAAGTCGCTACGGTTGCTGCCGTCC
This sequence comes from Bacteroidaceae bacterium, assembly GCA_017466325.1. GTDB lineage: Bacteria > Bacteroidota > Bacteroidia > Bacteroidales > Bacteroidaceae > Physcousia. The sequence goes on from JAFTUK010000001.1 coordinate 44,332, forward strand.
TGAGGCACGTAGTTCAGGCCAAACTTGCTTGCGCCCTTGTTCTGATAGCGGAACTCGTCGTAGTAGCCATAGCCATAGGTATATCGCAGGGCTGCCGTGGTGCTCCAACGGTCGTTTATGCGCCAAGCCGCAGACAGGATATTGTGGTTCTGCCAGAAGTTGTCCGTAGTGCGGTCCCACAGGCTTCCGTCCACCTTGGCATAGCGTTCTGTCTTCCATGCCGTGGGGTCGTCCCAGTCCTCTATGAAACGCTCGTACAGGCTGTTGTACCTGCCCAGTCCCATGCGGTAGAGGTCCTCGTAGGTCTTCACTCCGCCGTAGGCATTCAGGCTGTAGTCATCGTTGCCTGCCGTCACTCCGTTCCAGGCCTGGCCGGTACTTTCAAAGTTGCCCAAGTTCCTGTATTTCAGCACCAGGCGACTGTCCTCGCTCAGCCATGCCACACCTGCCGTGTAACTTCCGCTCTTGCCATGCGTGCCATGCAGATAACCGTCTGTCTGCGTCTGATGATAGGCTCCGTCCACCACCCAATGTTTGCCCAGCAGACCCGTGGAGAACTGGCCACCGGCGCGCCATGTGTTGTAACTGCCGTAACTGCCAGTTACTTCCAGCATGGGTTGCATCTGCGGCAATTTCGTCTGCATGGCAATGCTGCCTCCGAAGGCACCGTCGCCCGTGGTGCTGCTGCCCACGCCACGCTGTATCTGCACGCTTCCCAGCAGGGAGGCATAGGAATTCATGTTGGCCCAGAAGACGCACTGGTCTTCAGGCGAATTTAGCGACACGCCATCCAGAGTGACGTTCACACGGCTTCCGGCACTGCCACGCATACGCATGTACACCGTGCCCGTGCCCAATCCGTTCTCGCTCCACGCCACCACACCCGGGGTGCGTGCAAACAGGTAGGGCAACTCCTGCCCGCCTGTGGAGAACTCCTGCAACTCCATCTTGCTGATTCTGCTCACGGCAAAGGGCGCACCCTTGGGGGCACTTACCGCCTTTACCACTACCTCACCCAACTCTGCCACACGGACAGAGTCCTGCTCCCTCTCTTGGGCATAGGACATGCCCGCCATACCCACTAATGCAAGTACGGCAAGAAACTTTCCTTTCATAGGAATCCTTTCTTTGCTTCGTTCGTAATCACCGTTACGAATTACTGGTTGGAAAATTGGTCCATCCCCTTTGCCTTATTTATATATAAGGAAACAGACCGTTCATACTCTCTACGCCGGCACTACCCGGTTCAGATCATTTAAGGGTATATTCTCAGCAAGGCCAATATCGGCCATGCACCCCTGATGACGCATGCAAAGGTAATACAATGTATGATAATAACAAAATAATGCTGGCATTAATTTTGCTATTCCGAGCGAAAGTACCTTCGGAGCAAGCCAAGGGTACGAATAAGCGAACGATTTTCCAAAGAAACGGTTAAGCGAGAGCAGAGAATGGTAGGGACACGGCATGCCGTGTCCGATAACAAGAACAGGAACGGACTCGGCATGCCGAGTCCCTACATTGCCGAGGTGCGGAGGAGGAAGACGATAGTCAACGAAAGTGCCTTTGACCGACAGGTCAAGGGTACGAATAAGCGTACTACGCGCGCGGATACAAAAAAGTACACAAAGACTGCATCGACGTCATTTTTTTCTTCTTCTCTTGCATTAGTCAAGCAATTATGATACTTTTGTGTGCAGAACATACATATATTTCCACGCGACAACGCATGACCGTAACCCTTGCCTTCGACTCATTCAAAGGTTCGCTTACCTCCGAAGAAGTGGCGGATGCCTTTCAGGAAGGACTACTCAGTGCCCTACCCCACTGCACCGTAAACAAGGTGTGCATAGCCGACGGTGGAGAGGGAACCGCAGATGCACTTGTCAGGACCTTGCATGGGGAATGGTGCGAAACTACCGTATCTGACCCGCTCGGACGCGACATCAAGGCACGGCACGGTATCATCAGGCACGAGCATACTGCCATCATGGAAATGGCATCGGCAAGCGGTCTGCCCCTACTAAGTCCCGAGGAAAGGAACCCCATGAAGACCACGACCTACGGGACTGGCCAACTCATTGCCCATGCCATAAGCCAGGGATGCAGGAAGTTCCTCATCGGCATAGGCGGCAGCGCCACAAACGATGGCGGCACAGGTATGCTCCGTGCCCTTGGTTACCGTTTCTTGGACAAGGAAGGAGGAGAACTTGCCGGTGGCGGAGAAATCCTTGGGCATATCCACAGGATAGACGCGTCCCAGGCACTGCCGCAACTCAGCGAATGCCAGTTCACGGTAGCATGCGATGTGGACAATCCGCTTTACGGTCCCAATGGTGCCGCCCACATCTTCGCACCGCAGAAAGGTGCCGATGCGGAGATGGTCGCGCTGCTGGATAAAGGTCTGCATGTTTATGCCGAAGCGATACAACGGTCACTCGGCAAGGACATAGCGCACATTCCCGGAGCAGGTGCAGCCGGAGGCATGGGCGCTGGCATGATTGCCATGCTCGATGCACATTTGATGAAAGGCATAGACCTGGTTCTCGACGCCATAAATTTTGACGACATCATCAAGGGCAGCGACCTTGTTGTCACCGGCGAAGGGCGCATAGACCGCCAGACCCTCATGGGCAAAGCACCCGGAGGAGTGCTGAAAAGAGCAACGGCCCAAGGCATTCCCACCATGGCCATAGGCGGTTGCATACAGTGGTGCAGGGAACTGAAGGAAAGCAGTTTCAGGGAGATTCTCTCCATCAACCCCGACAACCTCCCCGAAGCACTGGCCATGCAACACGACACTGCCACGGAAAACGTCAGGCGGACAGGCAGGAAGATTGGCAAAAAGTATATCAGTTCTTGAACAGGATATTCAGTTTGATGTGCTGGTTTCTCCAGATGTCGGTCAGTTCATGCGTCAACTCAGAGTTTTCAATCTTCTCCAACACATCCTTGTCTATACCACCGGTACCAACTTCAACATCACCGACACTAAATAATTGAAAAAGGCTGGGATCAGAAGCATCAATTGAAAACGTCTTGCTATCAATGTCATATTTCAAATCATCAATTTCAGTAGCCTCTACGCTGCCCTCAAACCTCAGGAACAAATCGTTGGGCTTTTTGGCAGTTACAATTTTAAGCAGTTCGCTGGCAATATAGTAACCATCAAAAACTCCATGCTCAATAGGTCGATTCTGATTACCGCTACCATATAGATTCCACACACAGTATTCATCAAATTCGGAAGCAGGAACCATAATAAGTTCCTTCGTCTCCGGATTGACACTTAAATACAGATCCACACCTACAAGTTTGATGATAATCTTAGTTCCCGTCTGTATAGAGTTAAGAGCACCAGTAAAATCTCGTATAGTAACACTCTCCGTTTTGTACGCCATCGAAACGTGGATGGCCTCATCATTCTCTGACTCGTACATCAACGTTTCGTAAACATTGTACGTTACATTTGGCAGAATAGTCTTTGCGACAGAGAGATTGGGCAGTTCATAGTAGGGATTGCTCACAGCATCCTGAGGCAGGATGGCATCATGAGGAAAAGCGTATCCTGTTTTAGGAAATATGTTGCCCAGCGAGAAATTGGTGGGTTCAATGGTAATGTTCTTGTTGTTAATTATGGACACTGTCAGTTTTCCCACAGGACGTATCATCTCTATCGTCTCGTTATTGTCACCATACTTAATGGCAACAGTTTTCTTGCCTGTCAGTGGCATTCTGCCGTTTCCCACAAATGGAGAGGCTGTGCCGTCCAAGGGTTTCAGCAAGGCATCCTTATAGGCAGCAAAGGATGCCTCTCCCGCCCCAGGCATAGCGAACCAGTCGTTTCCTTCCGTATTGGCATACGCATAGACCGTATACTGTCCCATTTCCACATTATTGAAAGTAATAGTCTGTGTCGTTGCATCGCTTAAGGCACTGAAACTTTGGCGTGCCACTATGCGGTCGCTTGTTCCAACCAGAAAGACCGTCAGGTCGGCCATGCCTCCTCCATCGGCCACGTTGCCGTCACCGATAGCCCTTGTCATTACCGGGATGCCGCAAGGTACCAATGCACCATCCTTCACCTCGTAGTACAATTCCGTAACCCCATCGGCATAACCTCTCGTTGAGCCTGTGGGAGTAAGATTGAAATGCAATGTCAGCCTGCCCACCTCATCTGAGGGGAACAAGTTTTCGGCTGTATTTTTCTGGCAACCTGCCATAGCAAGCAACATGCCCAGAAAGAAGGGGAATAACAAGTATCGGTTCGTTGGTCTCATTGAGTTGCGTATCACAGTTCAGACTTATGCCTCAGGTTCTATTACCGGGATTTCAGGTTCGTCCCAGGCCGTAGTCTCCACGGTTATGGTAAAGTCCTGCAAAGGATCTATAGTAATATTGTAGGTGGTTTTCTTGCCCATCTCCCAGTTTATAGAGAAGTTCTCCTTGACCAGTTCGACGGGTTCTCCGTTTACGTCCATCGTAAAGTGCAGTATGGCATTGGCAGATTGTTGCGGAATGACAAACAGATAGTCGGATGTCATCACCTGTTCTGCGGTGAATGCTTCGCCGGTAAACTGGGTAATGGAATTGCTCTGCCCGAAACCTCCCGGACTGCCGGGAGTGATGGTATTGTCTGCATTCAATGCAAACGAATTGGATGTATAGACATTGTCAAAGTCTATGTCCGTCACCCTATAGGTATTGACATAGTTGAAACCGGGTTTCAGTCTGAAGGTAAAATTGACTGCTCCCAGTGCATGGTTGAAGACAGGCACCACTGTCTTTCCTATGTCCGCCTTTGGAACACCGATGTAGGCCATCATCAGATCCACCTGATGTGCCTTGCTGTCAAAGGCAAGTGACGTCAGCATATTGCCGCTGACTGTGGGAGTGCCCACACCGCTTGGCGAAAAGGCACTGAAGGCATAGTTATCCGCAGTCATCACCCAGTATTTGGGCGGAGTATATTCCCAGATGCCTGTCGGATTTGCAGTACTGCGGTTCACCACTTGGCTTGTAAACACTGCCTGTTCTCCATTGTAGTTGCCCCATACCGTAAAGGTATTGAAGTCGGCAATATCTTCCGCACCGTCAACAATTGAAGCACGCGACTGCAGTTCCCGTACCTGTGTGGCAAAAGAAAGCGGCCGTTGCGATGGCAGTTCGTTTTCGTTCTCACAACTCATCAGACTGCTTGTGAGGGCGAAAAGGAAACAAGGCAAAAAACGGGCAATGCGGTTCATAGCGATGTCTATTAGTGCGTTTTTTGGAGAACCGGCTGCGGAGGAGCGGTTCTCCTCCGCAGCTGGACTAAATATGATTATTCTATGGTCACGCCAGTATTTTCTGTAGACCAGTCTACAACGGCAGGATCGAAGGTAATCTCGTTGGTCTCAACACCGATGGTAATATTGTACACAATCTTCTTGTTGATGCCCCAACCTTCATGGCCAGAAACAATCCCTAACAAATCCTTGTTCACAGTAATTACCTCACCCTCGATACCGTTATACTTCAACTTATAACTGATTTTTATCTTCTGACTGCCAGCCTCAAATTCCTGGGGCATCAGATAGCAGTTTGTCAAAGTTGCAGGTGTAAGGTCGGTAATAAATCCACTGGGAGCACCAATATTGATAGTCTCTGTATTGCTGCCAGTTGTCCAGTAGGTAGGCCAATTCCAAGGCTTCATGTTTTCTGCAAGGGGATCTATGTCCGACAATGTGATACTACCCTGATTACGGATATTGCTCAACTGCATGCCAGTAACTTGTACAGAATAACCGGCTGTCTTGGCTGCCTCAGTCAGACCAATGTTAAAGCTGATGTTTGAAAGCATGTGACGGAACAAGGTGGGCACACCAGTGTAATTAGTACCGCCGGTTGACACATTGTCAACGTTGCCGTTCAGTCCTGTAGCATAATCTGCCAACATCAGGTCCTTGCTTCCATCTACCTGATAGTCAGTCACAGATACATCACCAGTGCTTGCATTAATAGTGAATGGGCAGATATCACTGTAAGGAGCATAGGAAATGAAACTTACTGTACCAGTAGCAGGCCAGTAGTATGTTCCTGAAGCAGCCTTCCACACGCCAGCGCTCAGGGAAATCTTGGTGTTCTCCATTTCCTTACCAGCTCCCAGACCTGCCGAATAGGTACCGAAAGACTCTGTTTCGGGGAATTCAGCCCCGGTAGCACGTGTAGAACTCAGATACTTTGCAACCTGGAAGTCGATTTCCTGTGGGGGAACCAGACTCTCATTGTTGGTACAACTGGCAAATGCTACACCCGCCAAGATTGTAAAAAACAAACCCTTTTTCATAATTGTTGTTGTTAATGGTTTATAAATTGGTTAATTAGTTATTGTGTTTGCTAAATCTCCACATCATTCTGCTCTTCGTCCCAGTCATTCACCTCGGGCTTGAAACCACCGTTTCCGCCCGGCGGAGTGATTGGGTCCGGAATATCCAGCGTATCGTTTATCAGCAGCCAATGTCTCTCTTTGGCATCCTCTGTACGGAACACCTCATCTAGGTTGAAAGTCTGCTGGTATTTCTGTCCGTCTCTGGTAAGTACGTCGAATGTCACATCCAGATTGCTGGTTTCCCCTTCTATCTTTCCGAAAGTACTGAACAGCGTGCAAAGCACCTTCTTTCCATTGTCCTCGCTTGGCATCAGGTCGAAATATACTGCTGTGGCAGATTCCCTGTCGCGCATGTTCGGTCCCATGAGGTTGCTGGCCGACAGACCAGTCAGGATAGCAGATGCGCTTGCAGCATTCTGTCCTCCCTCCACATATATTTGCAGATAGTAGGTATCCACTATCGTTTCCGCTTCTGTTTCAATCATAACAAGCGAATTGCTTGGCGCTATACATAAGTTCTCTTCCCTGGCGACAAACAGATGGTTGGGTTCGTAACGTATCTCCTCGAAAGAGCCTCTGGTCTCCTCGAATCTGGATGCCAGATGGTCACTCACACGTGGTGTAAATGCCATTATGCCATCATAACTGCCCTCTCCCGATATCTGTGTCGTTTCCGTATCAAAGTTATAGCACAGCATCTTGTATTCTCCGGGCAGCACCTTTATATATCCCGACACATAAGGTTCGCCATCCTCCGTCACGCCTGTTCCGGAAATGAAACTCTGGTTCAGGAGCCTGTCTCCATCGGGAGTATAGAGCAGGGCACGCACCATACCAGACGAAATATCAGGCACGGGGATCTTGTCGTTGTAGATGTTGGCAGTCACGTTGTTTATCCCCTTCACCTTCATGACTACCTTCAGGAAGACATGATCCTCCATCTCCTCCAACGGTCTGCGCACGCATGCCGACAAGAGGACGGCCAGCACCATGAAGCCACATATCCTTACGAACCTCATCGGCCACCTCCTTTCCTCTTGAACTTCAATTCTATGGGCATAACCAAAGATACCTTCAGTTTCGTGGGTCCGAAATATCCGTACCGTCCAAACTTGTACTTGTCTCTGATCAACATGTCGTAATCATCTGTCGGCATATAGTGCTGATAGTGAGTAGAGAGGTAACCGAGGGAAGCGGAAAACTCCAGGTTGAACAGGCGGCATATTCTGAAAGCATAACCTACGGAAACACCAGTAGACCAGAACTCGCCCTGATAGTTGAATTTGCGGTCGTTCTGCAGGTCATACATGCCAGACATCAGATACACGCCTCCGAACAATCCCGTCAAGTGCTTCCTGTCATCGGTGCGGTATGGCCAATAGCGTCCTTCCACACCCATTTCCCATATCTGGAAACAATACTTGTTGCCTGTCTCCCACCAGGGGAAGACATCCTCCACCGCAATGGACCACCGCTTTCCTATAGGTATTTCCAGTTCAGCATTCAAGGCCGTCACTGCGTCATAGAGCAAGTTGGTCTTCAATGCAAACGGAAACATTCTGGTATGGTACGATACCGTATCCACCGGCATAGGCATCAGTTCCGGTTCCGGCATCACTATGGCGGCAGTATCTATTTCCGGCATGGTATCCTGTTCAAACTCTGGAATGGGGATGTACACACAGAGCCACGTGGCCACACGCAAAGCCGGCATATGGTGTTTTATTATCCAACTGTATGTGTAACCGTTATCCAGACGCTTCAGTCGCCACTTCTTGGTCTCCGTGGGAACATTGGCACGCATTATCCTCATCACTCGGTCCCTGTTCATCAGGTGATAGTTGGCATCCAGTTCCTCATACAGGCCCTCCCAGTTCTCACCCATGGGATGCAGGATGATGTTCTCCGGCAAGAGGACGCTATCGTTCGGAAGGTTCGCCAAGATAAACTCGCGGGCCACCTCGGCACGTTTCCTTGCCAACCACTCATTGCGACGGGGCGCACCTTCAGGAGAGGCATAGGCATAGATGGCAATGCTGTCTATGCGGGGCGAACGAGCAAGGATGTCCCTGATACGCATCATCTGCAGGGCATTGTCCAGATAATCCTCCTGCAGATCCGTTCTGTCACAAAAATAATACAGAGAATAACGGTCACTATTTATGCTGTCTGTCTCTCCATAAGCAGCGGAGGGATAGAATAGCGCACACAACGCAAACAAAAATACAAAATAGATCTTTCTCAGCATAGTTTGCATGATTCCCTTGCACCTTCCACAACACAAGAAAAACGACCATATTCTGCATGCAAATATACACAAATTAAACAGCAGACCACCTAATTAATAGTAACTACCCCCCTTATTAACATTTATTAACACCACAGTGGGTTCACGCCCTCCTTTTGCACTCATTTAAGGTGGAATTGTGCAACTTTTCAGTACTCACAAAACAGGAAGACAATTTTTCCTAAAACATCCACACCATCACACAAAATAACAAAACTGCCATACACAATGCACATGGCGCATTATGTATGGCAGCAAGATATTGGAACTTTGTTTTACTCTTCTGTTGTTATTTCCTCCCACTCGGTGTAACCGATATTTCGCTTCCATTTATTTCTAACAGCTCGCACACGGTTGATTTCATCACGCTGACGATTACCTGAATCACGAGAAGAAGGCGCAACCTCTGCACTAAAACGACCTGTCTGATTGATAACAGAACCATTCCATGTCTTACTTATACCTTGAACCTCACTTGGTTCATAAGAGTAGTTGCCCGCATTATAGGTTGTCTTTGTAGCGCGTGCCCATTCCTTATCTTCATAGAAGAAGTCGCCTTCAACAGAACCAAATAAACCTAAGGCAACGTCATATTTGAAATGCCCCCTCCTATAAGAAGTCTGTGATGACCAATATCTGTTATCCTGAAAAACTTCGAACTTAGAATATGCAGAAGACATGATATGCTGCAATTCACCGATAGCTGGAAGATACCACTGGACGGCAGGAACCGTTCCATCAGCGTTTCTCTTATTCTTGTTATGGCAGTGTTGTGCCGCACTTTGCGGCATGGCATCCTGTGTGAGGACACCCTGATCCATCACATTTATCAGTTTAGTGGTATACTTTCTTCCCCAGAAATTATTTTGGAAGTCATAATAACCACCTGCTTTTTTAATTGCATCTTCTATATACTTCAAATTGTTTGCCCACCAACTTTGTACATCTTGAATAGCCATAATCTCATAAGAAATCGTATTCTTTGGTCCCCAAGGCATACCCGCTACGGTCGAATTGAAATCATCATCGGGATTATAGTTATACAGATACTCCTCAAAGAACTCGATATCATATCTATACTCTATTCCTGCTTCCTCGTCTTGATAAATCACAGGATAGAGGTCGTGCTGAGAAAAAGTATAGTGTTTTGTCGTCTTCAAGACATTATTCTCATAATACTCCAGCACCAGCACTATTTCGCGAGTACCATTTGTTGACACATTGGTATTCTCATCAAAATAAAGCCATAGATTATTCGTTTCTGATGTCAGTTCTGCTTCTACCTTATTTTTGAGTTCCGAGAGCAAACTCGTAGTGAAATATTTGCGACGCCCACGATTTTTGCTATCATAAGGGCAGTACGCAGATGTGTTCATTGCAGAATTGACAACCTCCATACGCGCCCAGGTCATCTCATTATTCTCTATTGCCTTGGATGGATCTGAAGGATTAGCCAAATAAACCTTTATCTTCTGGTCTACCCCATCACCAGCATCCAGTATCTGAATCTGAAGGGGACGTACTTCGATATGAGAGTCAAGCATGGTTTCACGTTCCATGTGCACCATAAAATGATTCGCATCCACATTCACCCTATGGTCAATGGAGACAGAACCATCTTCACCAGACTGCGAATTGGTAATACCGCGGATAACGATGGAGTTGTTGTACTGCCCGTTGCGTTCCACCTGGAAGTTCTGCCAGTTGTCCGAACCCAGATATACCTTATAACTTACGACATACTGATGATTCTGGTGGTCAGTGAAGACACCATTTATCACAACGTATGTGGGTTCGCCATCATAGCCTGCAGGAATTGCCGGATTGCATTCCTTGTCCACCAAACATGGTTTGAAGCGTTGCTTCTCGTTGTCGGAAATTCCAGCTGGGTATGAATAGTCAGATGCCTCCACGGCAGGATTCACTTTGTGCTCCGGCATATAGAAGCTGAAACTCAAACTATTAGAACCCGTCACAGGGTTTGCGCCGGTGAAACGTCGTGAAGACACAGGATCATCAAATGTATCGTTATAAAACGAAGTCTGTCCGTCATTCTGTGTTCCCACCAGTCCAAAACCCTTGGGCAGATTATGCACCTCCCAGTTTGTCATCTGAAACGAAGGGGAGAAGTAATCCTGAATCGTTTCCAGTCTGATATTGAATACGATTTTGGCAAACAGATTCTCGAGGGGAATCTCAATCTTGCTGTCTGGAATATTATTATAATCAGGATTCAGGTCCACATTCTTCATGCTGCCCATCATAGGGAAGCCATCTGCAGGAATGTTCAGGGATGCCACATCATATTCATGCTTTACCGCCATCAGGTCGGAAACAGTCTGCACGTTCCATCTTTTAATCTCTTCCTGAGAGACGTTTGCAATCATGTACACGTCGGCTTGATTTATACCATTGTCAGTACTAGAATTCAGTGTACCGCGGTCCACTACAAACAAAGGCACTGAACTTTCAATGCTTTGCTTGCTTATTAGTATGTCGGCATTGTCATAAATCAACAATGTCATGTATTTTATGGCAGACTCTTCTGGAGTTTTGGCAGCACGGGTTGTCACATCATAGTCGGCAAATCCAGGGACTCTGCCAACGAACTGCACACATGACCTGCTACCGTTCTGCGGCACCAGTTCTTCCTCGGCACACGATGAAAGCAGCATCGTTGCCAAAGTCATGATAGGAAATAAGAATCTATATTTCATTCTCATCTTCAAAGACAATTATTCAAATTCTATATCCACGTTGTTATCTGTCCACTCGCTTGGAGGTATTATCTGGACAGAGACGGCATCTCTTGTAAATACCAATTGAATCACGTGCTTTCTGCCTGCCACCAAGTCTCCATCGAAAACAATATCGTATGAATGTGGACCGGTCTTCACCCCGGGATCGGTCAGAGTGATGGCGTCACCGTTACCGTCCACATAGGCCAAGTTAAATGTCACACTACCCCTGAGCGACTGGGTCGTACCATCCACCTCCTGTGGTATAAGAATCAGAGGCGACCCTGAGCTTAGCATATTTATCGTTCCCGACGCTACGTCCGAAGGGACTACAGTAAGCGGGGTGGCCATGGAATAACTTGCCTCCTTGTTTACTGCCTCCGTCCTGTCCATACCCATGCTCTCGTCCATCCAAACCTTGGCCTTATTGTACTTCAGGTTGGTGAAGTTCAGTTTCAGGTCCGTAAGTTTCACATGCACATCCTTGTCTCCGAACTTAGCATTCAGATTTATCATCTGCACATCCACGGCTGCCAATCGGTGCTTGAAGGTCAGTGCCACCTCTCTGGACGACCTGTAATCGGTGTTGTACACACTGGCCGTCATCACATCCTGCATCTTGGCAGGATCGGTTGGCAAAGTGTAGGTCAGGTAGGGAGTACCTTCCACATTGGCACCACTGACAGCAACAGAGCCGTCAGACTCCGATTCGTGTGGATAGTATCCGAAAAATGTGTACTTGCAGTTCACCTTCCATGGCACAAGTGGATCATCGTAGGAGTGCAGGCCGTCGGAGTATTTAACCATCGTTGCATAGAACTCGTTAGGTGTTGCCTGAACCTTCACCGTGTTCCACACGTCGTTGGCATCGTTGTATTCCCAACTGTAGCCCATCACGCCAAAGTTTCTCTTCATGTCCTCCACAAGGCCGGCACGGGTTGGAGCCTGGGTGTCAAAATGTATATAGCCATAGAGAGGCAGCTGGACCTCGTTTTCAATGTCATCCAGAGTGTTCGAGTCGCATCCGCACAATGCAGACAATGCCAGAACAAAAATGGGCAAACAATATTTCTTCAGCATTTTCACGTTACTTGATTATAATGGTACCGCCTACCTGTGCCGAACCCCATTCCTCTACGGTTGGAGTAGCAAAGATAATGTCCTTCTGGGCATGTATGATGGCCTTGTATGTAATCTTCGTGTTCACGTCCCAAACCGGATTCTCCGGAAGCAGGGTGTACAGGATATTGTTCTCGATGGTCTCGCCTCCGGAAATTGCATAGTCGTAAACTATCAGCAATACCACAGGATGGTTCTCGGGATGCACGGGTTGTGGCATCAGCAGCATATCGGTGAGGAAATCCTTGTACGTTCCTGTTTCTAGGCTCTCGCTGAACACCTGTCCCATGTTGGTTGGTGTCTGGCCTTCTGTTAAATTCCAGGTAGCGGTAATGTTGTCCCCCTCCTTCGTCCACACATAGTCACCCTGTGTGGAGAGGCCCAACAGATAAACCTGTTTCACCTTAATATCGTCGGTGGCATTTTCTGCATGTTTCGTCAGCTGTACGGACACGTTGGTCAATGTATGTTTGAAGGATAGATTCACAAACGGAGCGGTACTTCCGTCCAGATCCTGTTCTGTGGCGTGCAGTAGGTCTATCTCCGAATTGGCGTCAAATCCTTTTATCTCCAGTTTAAGGTTGTTGTTTGTGGTAGCACAAGTGGTGTATGCCTCTGCATCTTTGTCAGGGTAAATGCCATGGAAGTTATATGTGTTGAAAGTCCAGACCTCGGGGTCGGGGTATCCCCACTGTCCGCCGGCGTATGTCACCTTTCTTCCATTGAAAAGGTATTCGTTTCCTGAAAATCCGCCCCACACAGAAAAACCGTTGGCCTCCACGTCCGACTTTCCGGCCACGGCACGTGTATTCTCCATCTTGGCACTAAAGCCAATGGTCTTCTGCCCATTTGGGCTTTCCCCTATGTCATTGCTGCATGCCATAGACAAGCATATCAAAGGCAGTATCTTCAGTAGATTCTTCATTAGTATGTGTTATATATATATAATATGGTGTGATGGTGATGTGATGGCGGTCTTCTTTTGTAGAATATATCTTGGGTGGCCAAGCCACCCAAGATATGATAATTTAAAATGAACTGCAAATTAAAGAGTCATTCCAGGAGTTGCAGATGTCCATTCATCTACCTGTACTACACTAAATGTAATGTTCTTTGTTGCAGGAGAAACTGAAGCTGTGTAAACATAGCTATAACCAGGCAACCACAAGCCACTAGTCAAAGCAAGAGAAACATTAGTATATGGCTTCTCGTAAACCTTTTCGTCAGCATCGTTATAGAACGTAACAGTGAAGGAAGCCTTAACTTCGGTCAAAGCCTGATTAGGAATCACCAAATGTTCCTCGGAAGAGAAAGTAGCAGACTTTGCAGCATTACCACCTGCGAAAGACAAAGCAGAAGCTGTGCCCTCTGGTGTCCATGTAGCAGCTGCAGCATTGGTAAATACACAATCACCCTGCTTCAAAACATTAAATGTGAGGTCAGAAACAGTCAACTTATAATCAGAAGAACTATTTGTTATAGCAAAACTAACCTTTGACAGCAGGTGCTTGAATGTAAGACCAACTGTCGCATTTCCCATGGTTGTATTATTCACAGATGCTGTGGCTGCGACCAAATCGCTTGCATCATTGGCTACAATATCGCTAAAGGTCAATGCGCCATCTGCATATGCAGGAGTAATCTGATCTGAGGTGTTTGTGGTAGCATAGGCTGCAAAATAGTAATTGCTTGCAGTCCAGGGCACATTAGTTGCACATTTCCAAGCGGTTCCATCTTTTGTTACTGCAACATTGTTGAAATCCACTGTTGTACCATGGTTACCGAACACATAGAACTTCTGCAAATCATCTGTGTTAGTTGATGTTACACTACGTGTACCCTTGTTCACAAACGAATCAAAAGTGATGTTTGTGTTCTTGTTAATGTCCAACACTTCGTCGTTGGAACAGCTTGTGAAGGCAGCTACTGCCAAACCAAGCACCAATAAACTCTTTTTCATACTCTTAAGTTTTTTAAAAGGTTTGTAAAATAAATAGATTAATTATTATTGTTTTTATCTCTTTCAGGGATTGTAAATTTGCAATTATATGGGCAACGGCACGTTGACTTCATCTCCCCATCCGTCTACACCTACCTGGAAACCGCCGCCAGAGTCATCGCGGTCTTCGTCGATTTCAATTCCCGATACAACAATGACACCACCATGGGGCTGGCGCAACACCTGGTCGGTGATGTCGAAGTCGTGCTGCTGGAAGTTGCCGTTCTTCAGGCGCAGTTCCACGGCCAGGCCGAACTGGCGGTTGGCGGCACGGGTATAGTTGATATTGGGATAGTCGGGGACGCCGAAGGACCTTACCTGTGCCTGAACGCCGAAACTGCCCACGGTGTTGCAGTCGAAGAGTACCGTGACCTCGTCCTTGGCAGTGCGTCCGGTGCTGAGGTTCACGCCCTGTGCCATACCTGCCAGGGCTCCCTTGGCCTGCACCACATGCTCGGCACCCTTCACCACCTCAAACCTTATCAGATAGGTGAACACCAGGGGGTGCATGGTTATGTCCATGGTGTCGGTTTGGAAGGACTTTACCACCAGTACGGAATCGCGGTAGGCACCATAGAGCATGTCGGGGGGATTGACGGTAACCTCCTTGGTGGCACGTGTCATGAGCGAGTTGCCACGGTAACTGTTGCGCACCAGGCCACGGGTGGTGGCTGAGGCTGTGGTATAGTCGCCCATGTTCTCGAACACGATGTATTCGGTGTCGTTGTTGTAGAAGAGGAAGTCGTAGTAGCCATTGTTGGCAAGGCGCACCGTGGACTTGTCCTTGGTCATGTTGCGGATGGTTTCCATATTGCCGTGTCCGTAGTAGGCATGCAGGCGGACGCCCTCGGCCTCGGCAGGACGGAGTTCGTCGTAGGAGACCACATACTTGCTGTCCCAGTTGTTCTGCCAGTCCATGTAGCCCTCCACGTTCTCTTCCCAGGCGCGGTCGAAGGCGAGGTTGAACTTATATTCGGCACGTGGCGTGTGTGCGTCGTGGTCGTAGCACAGGTCCTTGTGCTCGCAGGAGGTCAGGAGCGCTCCCGTGGCCATGGCCAGGAGAAGGAGCAGACGGTTCATCTTCATCTGTCACCTCCTTTCTTCTTGTTGACGGGCCCCAGCAGCCATACCAGTGTCACCTCGGCCTTGGTGGGACCGAAGAAACTGCGCTTCTTGGTGGTATGCCACACATAGTGGTCGTCCATATACAGGTATTCGTTGTACAGACCGCCGTGATAGCCTACGCCAAGGACGAAGTCCAGACTGAGGCGCTTGGCAATGGGCATGGAATAGCCATACTCCAGGCCAACGGTATAGTTGGGGCGGTCGAAAAGTGTTTCACCGGGATGTCCGGACATGTAACCGCGCTGGCCTACCATGAAGTCGTAGGCGAGGACCTGTGCATACACTCCGACATGATGACCCGTGAGCGCCCTTTCCCTGGCGGCACTGCCCAACCATTTGCGGACTGCCAGTTCGCCGCCGTAAGTGCGCCAGAACCAAGACTTGGTATTCCACCATGCATAGTGCCAGTTGGCGGCAATACTGAAGTTCTTGCCCAGATAGAATTCCAGTCCCACGTTGGGAACCAGGGCGGCATCGTAGAGCAGGTTGGTCTTCAGTGCCCAGACGGGTGCCTTGAAGGACCTGGTGCGGACGGTGTCCCTGGTTTCGGGAACAATGGCAACAGGTGCCTCGGGTTCCTCGGGTGCAGGAAGCGTGTCCGCCGCAACGGGGACAGCTTCCATGTTTATGGTATATGTGGTGTCCTTGGAAAGTTCGGGTGTAGTCTGGAAGACGCAGATCCATGTGGCCTGTCGCAGGGCGGGCATGTGGTGCTGAATTATCCATCTGTAGGTGAAGCCGTTGTCCAGACGCTTCAACCGCCATTTCTTGGTTTCCGTGGGGACATTGGCGTTCATCACCTTCATCACACGGTCCCTGTTCATCAGGTGGTAGTTGGCATCCAGTTCCTTGTACAGTCCATCCCAGTTCTCGCCCATGGGGCACAGGCGGATGTTCTCGGCCCCGAGAACAGAACCGGAAGGGAGGTTGGACAGAATGAAATCGCGTGCAGACTCGGCTCGCTTCTGTGCGAGCACGTCATTACGCCCCCGAGCACCTTCGGGAGAGGAATAACTGTAAATAGTAATGCTGTCTATGCGAGGCGACTGTGCCAGAATCTTACGGATTCGCGCAATCTGCCTGGCATTGTCGAGATAATCCTCCTGGACATCCGATCTGTCCCTATAATAATACAGGAAATAACGATCGGAAAGCAGGGTATCCTGTGCCTCCTGTGCTATTGCCGGAGAGACCCCTCCCAATAACAGCATAGCCAGGAATATGGCAACAAATCGCAATTTCATCAAATCTTCCTTCTTTTTTACCTTAAACCTTCCCACAAGGGAATAAACGGCCGCAAAGTTACGAAGAAATTATTTGACCGCGATATAGGATGGACAGATTACCCCCCCCCATTAACATTATTTAACTTTTTTACTTAAACGGCAACAAGGATATAGCACTCTTTCTGCAAAATTGCGCAAAGAAAGTACGGGGGACGGGAGTAAATCCCAAAGGAGAAAGAGTGCAGGACACGGGGAAGTATGCAACCGTCCTCGGTGGCGGTGAAATGAGCCGCCCTCGGCGATAAAATTCACCGCCAGTGGCGATAAAGTTCAGCGCCAGTGGCGGCTCATTTTACCGCCACCGAGGGCTGGGAACACCCCTCCTTGTGTCGCACGCAGATTACGCGAAGGGCGCAGAGGATTTTTGCGGAATATGAACCAGTGAAGAATCTCTGGAGAAAAGATAACCTCGGCGAAATCGGCGGGAAACAAAGAAATCTGCGTGAGATAAAAACAGCGGAGAGAGGAAAATATTAAATCGTGGTTATGCGTTATGTTTTTTTGCTATCTTTGTGTACACAATAAATGCTTATACTATTATGAGAAATTTGGATGAACTTTCGTATAGGGTTATTGGATGTGCTATGGAGGTTCACAATGTTCTTGGAGCGGGACTTTTGGAAAGCGTCTACGAACAAGCTCTTATTCATGAGTTGACCACAAACGGTATACAGGTAAAAAACCAGGTTGATATAGATGTTTACTACAAGGGTAAGATTATTACCAATGGACTTAGGTTGGACCTGCTTGTTGAAGATTCACTGATAGTGGAATTAAAAACTGTAGAAGAACTTAAACCTATACATCACAAACAACTGCAGACGTATTTAAGAGTTATGGACAAGAGGGTGGGACTTCTAATCAACTTTAATACAGTAAATCTCAGAGACGGCATCAAGCGAATCGTGAACAAATACTGATTTATCGCACGCAGATTACGCAAAGGGCACAGAGGATTTTTGCGGAATACGTGTCAATGAAGAATCTCTGGAGAAAGATAACCTCGGCGAAATCGGCGAAATCGGCGTGAGATAAAAACTGTGATTTATTTGGCGCACGCAGATTACGCGAAGAGCGCAGAGGATTTTTGCGGAATACGTGTCAATGAAGAATCTCTGGAGAAAAGATAACCTCGGCGAAATCGGCGAAATCTGCGTGAAACAAAAGCGCTCCATTGCGAAGGCAAAGGAGCGCTGGACTATAAAGGTGTTATTGAAGCGCAGAAGCGCCACATGGGATGTTATCGGACGATTATCTTTTTGTTGTCCATGATGTTGATGCCCTTTACCGGGACAGAGAGGCGACGGCCGGAAAGGTCATAGATTTCTGTTTTCACCTTTCCGTTTTCCGTTTTCAGAGTTTCCACGATACCGGTGGCATTGTTCTGCTCCATGGTGAAGGTGAGTGTGGAACCTCCATCGGTGGCGGCAGAAGCGTTGACCCAGTAACCGAGTATACCGTTTATGTCATTAAGATAGCCCAGAGAGTTTGCTGTATTGCGGAGCACAAGGTGACCGCTGTTGTTCTCCAGAACGAAGTAGGGGGCAGACTCGAAAGCAACGGGACTGACATGGCCGTTGTTGGTAATGGTACCGCCCACGGCCTTCTCCTCGCCAAGGGCAAGGTTCTGTATCTTGTAACCCGTGTAGGGGTTGCCCACGAAGGCAAACAGGGTCTTGTCGCCCGTCTGCTTGGAGGTGGCGCAGGGGAACTTGCCGGTAGAGGCATCGTAGTGGGGATACTTCGTGCCACGGATGGTGAGCGAATACCACACGCCCTGGTCGAAAGAGGCGGAGGGCAGGAAGGGGATGTCCTCGCTCAGGGTGCAGGAGATGACGAAGTTCTTTCCTGCATCCTCGGCAGTTGCCTTGCGTTCGGGAGCACCGCTTGTGCTGACGTATGCCGGTTCATGAACAGGGGGGAAGTTCTCACCCACGTATGCCACTTCGTTCTGAGTGTACCATTCCGTGTCGCCATACTTGTATGTATAGGTGATGTCCATGGGGGCGGCATCGGTTGGCTGTGCATCGCCCACTATGCGGACGTACTTGCCACCGGTAATCTCGGAAATGGTCAGAGGCACGTACACCATGGAGTAGCCTCCGGGGGTCTCCTCGTAGAAGAAGCCCAGACGGCCGTCCTCCTGCAGGGTGAAGGTGCTGTAAGCGGAGCCTGACTGGGTGGTGCTGACCACCATACCCTTCTGCCAACCGTTGGCGAAGGTGGGAGCGTCGTTCTTGCCGGCCTTCTGGTAACTGTAGGGGCTGGTAATGTCCTTGAAGTAGAAACCTACATTGCGGCGCACGTCGCCCTGGTACTCTTCCAGACCGAGAGGCAGGGACTGGAGGGCGATGTTGCAGAGGTTGCCGTCCACGTCCTCCACCTGGTAGGTGGTAATCTCGCCGTTGGTTCCGTTCCAGTCGCTGGGAGCGGGGATGTTGCTGTTGGTGCCTGTGCCCCAGGAGCCCTGGCCCTTCTCTATGTCGGAGTAGGTGAAGATGTTGTAGTAGCGGCCGTGAGGTTTGCGGGCAGACATGATGACGTCGCCGTTGGGCAGTTCCTCACACTTGGGCTCGTTGGCGTTGCCGAAGTTGGGGAAGGGCATGTCCTCGCGTGTGCCCAGGATGTGCCACGTCAGGCCGAAGTCGTCGGAGTATGCCACACGGTTGTGCATGTCCTTGCTCCACAGGGCGGCATAGATGCGGTAGTACTCGCCCACCTTTATCTTGGAACTCTGGAAGATGCGGCCCGAACCGAAGAAGAAACTCTGTGCGGTGTACTGGTCGGTGCTGGTCTTGTCGCCTGCCTTGTAGGCCTCGGTGTCCCAAAGGCCGTAGAACTCCTCTGTGATGTCGTCATAGATGGAGTCGCGGCCCTCTACCACGCTATGGTAGGTCTCGCCTCCGTCCTCGCTGTAGAAACGTGCTATGCGGTTGGGGTTCTCGCGTGTGGCACTGCCACATACGGTACGTCCCGTTACGCAGATGAGCAGCACTCGGCCTGTCTCGCGGTCGATGCACAGGGCAGGGTCGCCGAAACCGTCGTTGCCTTTCCATGAATCCTTCTCGTTACCCTGGATGATGACCGTACCTTCCTCCCACTTTGTGCCGTCGGGCGAACCGATACGCTGAACCAGGTCCACACGGCCGAAACCTATGTCGCCGCCACAGGGGCGATAGTCGTTGATGGCCAGCAGTTTGCCGTCCTTGCGTGTGGCAATGGCTGGAATGCGGTATGGGGGATTGTTGTGGTACCAGAGGTACTGGTACTCGCTCTCCATGTCGCCGGCGAAGGTGACGGTGGTCTTCTCGCCCTCCTGGATGGATGCGTTCCATCCGTGGTAGGTGAAGGTGCTCATGCTCACCTCCTGTCCGTAGGGCAGGTAGAACTTCATGGCAGTGCCGTCCAGGTCCTTGGTAACGGTGGTGGTGGATGTGGTGGTACCGTATGTCAGTTTGAAGTCACCGATGCGGGTGTTTGTCTCGGGATACTTGGTCTCGCCCGTTACGGCAAAGGTGATGTCCAATGCCTCGGGGTTGACACGACTGATGGTCCAGCGTGAACCGCCATCGGTAATGCCGTAGAACTTCAGGTCGCCTCCTGCTCCGCCATACATGTTCAGGGAGAAACCGCCTGCCACGTTGGTGGTGACACCGATACCGGGCTTGGTGGCGGCAGAGTTCTGGCTCATGTCCAGGAACCACTTTGCAGCGTCACCGGTGGTCCATGAAGCCACAGTGCCGTTGCCGGGAGAAGTGCTGGCGGTGAGTTTGTACTGCTCTCCGAGAGTCTTGCTGTAGATGGTGAAACCGTCGGTATTGTTGCCCACGAAGCAGAAGAGTTGGTTCTCCTGGCTCATGTCCATCTTTGCCGTGCCGGCCTTGGAAGAGGAAGGAGCGCTCCATGCATAGTTGGCATTATTGCAGTTGGTAAGGCGGAGCCACTTCTCGCCATAGGCAGAAGAGAATACGGGAGGAACGGCATTGGCATCGGCAACATTAACCTTGAAATAAGGAACCCAGGTTCGCTCGGAACCGCCGGCACTAACCTTGGGTTCATAATTGCCACCCGCATTGTCGATGGCAATGCGCTGTCCGCAGGATGCCACATTGGTGTTGGAGGTGGAGAAGAACATGTAGTAGGTGCTTCCAGCCTGCAGGGTGATGTCTTCAAAAGTGTATTCTATCAGGGCATTGTGCTGAGGTTCGGGATTGTTGGTGGAGATGCCCACCTTGCCATTGATGTCCTTGGTGGAGGAGATTACCATGTAGGCGGTCTTCTCGCCACTGTTGTTCTTGTTGGTACAGAGGTGGATGTTGTGCAGGGGAACCTCAGTAACGGCATCGCCAGCATCGTTCACCGTGGGGACGGTGAAGCCAATCCATGTGATGTTGGCCTTGTCGTTGGCGGCAGAACCCACCGACCACGAGGTGTTTGCATCCTGCGCCCAAGTCGCGGCCACACCGCAAAGCATGGCTACGAGAAGGAGATAAAATTTCTTCATTCTTTGGTTGTTTATTTAGGTTATGTAATAGTGACTTATGGTGTCTTAACTGGGGACAAAGATAGCAAAAAACATGCACAGTCTCAAAGGAAACCGTGCATATTATCGTTGCCAGCAGAAGAATTGCTGTTTTTAGGGGGGGGGTAGAGACCTTAGAGACCTTAGAGTCCTTAGAGACTTTAGAGACTTTCCAGGATGCGCTTGAGCACAACGGTGGCGGAAATCTCGCGGTTGGCAGCCTCGGGAATGACGAGAGAGGTGGGTGCCTCGATGACCTGGTCGGTGACAATCATGCCGCGGCGTACGGGCAGGCAGTGCATGAAGCGCGCGTTGTTGGTGACGGCCATCTGACGGTCGGAAACGGTCCAGTGGAGCATGTCGTGATAGTCGGTCAGTATCTTGCCATAGTCCTCGGGACGAGTGACACCGGGGCATGACCAGTTCTTGGCATAGACAAAATCTGCTCCCTCAAAGGCCTTCATCTGGTCGTACTCCACACGGGCGTTGCCGGCAAAGGCAGGATCCAGTTCATAGCCCTCGGGATGTGTGATGACGAAGTCCACGTCGGCGGCATTCATCCACTCGGCAAAACTGTTGGGAACGGCCTGCGGCAGGGCACGGGGATGGGGAGCCCAGGTGAGCACCACCTTGGGACGTGCCGTCTGCTTGTGCTCCTCTATGGTAATGAGGTCGGCAAAGGCTTGCAGGGGATGCACGGTGGCTGTCTCCATGGCAAAGACGGGTTTGCCGGAATAGCGCACGAACTGGTTGTAGACGGTCTCGGCATAGTCATACTCGCGGTCGGTAAGACCTGCAAAGGAGCGTATGCCGATGATGTCGCAATAACTGCTCATCACGGGAATGGCCTCCAGCAGGTGCTCGCTCTTGTCGCCGTCCATGATGACACCGCGCTCGGTTTCCAGTTTCCAGGCTCCTGCATTGACATCCAGCACAATGACATTCATGCCAAGGTTCAGGGCAGCCTTCTGTGTGGAAAGGCGTGTGCGCAGACTGTTGTTGAAGAATACGAGCAGGGCGGTCTTGTTGCGACCAAGTTCCACATACTTGAAACGGTCCTGCTTGATTTCGCGTGCCTCGGCCAGTTCCTGCTTCAGGTCGCCAAGGTCTTGTACATTGAGAAAACTTTTCATATCTTTATTTTAACGGGGAGAGGATGAGCGGGGAGAGGTGAGCGGAGAGCGTTTTTCGGAGTACTCAGAGTATTCAGAGTATTCAGAGTATTCAGAGGACTCGGAGGATTCAGAGGATTCGGAGGACTCGGAGGACTCGGATTTCAGTTTTCCGTTTTCCGTTTTCACCTTTCCGTTTTCCCCTCCCTCCAGGGAGGGGTTGGGGGAGGGTCCTCCCCTCATTCACCCTCTCGTCTGCCCATTACC
Source organism: Bacteroidaceae bacterium (assembly GCA_017466325.1). Taxonomy (GTDB): domain Bacteria; phylum Bacteroidota; class Bacteroidia; order Bacteroidales; family Bacteroidaceae; genus Physcousia. Next base: position 67,157 of record JAFTUK010000001.1, read on the forward strand.
CCTTATTACATACTTGCTGGTGGTTATCTCCTCCAGTGCCATGGGGCCACGGGCGTGGAGTTTCTGGGTGGAGATGCCTATCTCGGCACCGAGGCCGAACTGTGCTCCGTCGGTGAAGGAGGTAGGGGCATTGTGGTAGACACAGGCGGCATCCACCTCAAGGAGGAAACGGTCGGCGGTATGCTGGTTCTCCGTAACGATACTCTCGCTATGGCCGGAACCGTAGGTACGGATATGCGCCAGGGCCTCGTCCAGTCCGCTGACGATGCGTATGCTCAGATCGTGCGAGAGCCACTCGCGGCCGTATTCGCCATAGTGGAACTCCACCTGTCCCTGCATGGGGGCAAGCAACTCCGCAAGACGAGGTTCCATGTCCTTGTGCACCAACAGACAGTCCAAGGCGTTGCAAACGCTGACACGGCGGCACTTGGCATTATGGACAATGCGCCTGGCCTTGTCCATGTCGGCATCCTTGTCCACATAGCAGTGCACCACTCCGGCACCGGTCTCGATGACGGGCACCTTGGAGTTCTCGCGCACATAGCGTATCAGTCCGGCAGAACCGCGGGGGATTATAAGGTCCACCAGACCCTCGGCAGAAAGAAGTTCGGCCGTTGCCTCGCGTGTGGCAGGCAGGAGGGTGACGGTGGCCGGGTCCAGACCGTGCTCGAACAGGACATTGTGGATAACGGCACAGATGGCCTTGTTGCTCTCCTCGGCATCCGAACCGCCCTTTAGCACCACGGCAGAACCTGCCTTCAGGCAGAGGGCGGCAACATCCAGAGTGACGTTGGGACGTGCCTCGTAGATAACGCCGATGACTCCAAAGGGTACGCTGATGCGGCTGATGTCCAGTCCGTTCTCCAGTACCCTATGACTGAGCACACGGCCAAGGGGTGAGGGCAGTGATGCCACATTGCGGCAATCCGATGCTATGCCTGATATGCGCTCGGGGGTAAGGCGGAGACGGTCGTATTTCGGGTCGGCAGGGTCCATGCGCTCCAGGTCGTGGGCATTGGCTGCCAGTATGGTTTCGGTACTACGCTCCACGGCATCGGCCATGTCCACAAGCAGGGAATTTATGGTTTCCGCGTCCAGGGAGGCGAGGTGGCGCGAAGCGAGTTTTATGTATTCTGATTCCATGAGTTTACTTTGAAGTTCTATAGGAAGCATAGAGGCTATAGAAACTATAGATTCTATTGTCGTTATAGTATGCCTGGCTGGAAGTGGGTATGTGGCACGGCAGGGGCATTGGTCACGAGGTCCACGAGCACATTCTCGCGGCTACCGCGTGCCAGAAGCACGTCTATGCCGGAGGCCGCTACCTCCACAGCAGTCTTGCACTTGCTCTGCATGCCGCCACGTCCGGCACCGGACTTCTCCGTCTGTATGTATTCGCTGACATCGCTTCCTGCATCCACTACGGGTATGAGGCTGACGCCTTCATCGCCCGGACGGCCGTTGTAGAGGCCATCCACGTTGCTCAGCAGGATGAGGGTGTCGGCGCCCATCAGACGGGCAATGAGGCCGGAAAGTTCGTCGTTGTCGGTGAACATGAGTTCGGTGATGCAGACAGTGTCGTTCTCGTTCACTACGGGCAAGACACCGTGCGAGAGCATCACTTCCATGCAACGGCGCATGTTCTCGCGGTGCTCCTCGGAGTCAAAGTCGTTCTTCTGCGTCAGCACCTGACCCACGGGGATATGGTGCTCACGCAGGAAGTCGTAGTAGCGGTTTATGAGTTTTGCCTGACCCACGGCAGAGAACAACTGCCGCTGTTCCACGGAGTCCATCTCCAGAGTGCTCTGCTGACTGAGGTGCAACTCTCCCCTACCCGATGCCACGGCACCGGAGGAGATAAGAATGACCTCTATGCCACGGTGGCGCAATTCGACAATCTGGTCTACGAGAGACGAAAGACGTGTCACGTCCAGAGTGCCGTCGGCCCGGGTGAGCACTGCACTGCCTATCTTTACGGCTATTCTTTTCATGCTATTTCTTCTGTTCATTGGCCTTCAGCCCTGCCAGCACGGAACGGGTGAAGCCTGCATCCTCCATGGCATTGAGTCCACGGATGGTGTATCCGCCTGGGGTGGTGACGGCATCTATGGCGTCCTCGGGATGGCGTCCGCTCTCCTCGAGCACGGCCACGGCTCCCTTCATGGTCTGAAGGACGGCCTGACGTGCCTCGTCGGGACGAAGACCGAGTTCCACACCGCCTTCCATCATGGCACGTACATAGCGCATCACGTATGCTATGCCGCAACCGGATACCTGCATGCCGGCAGACATCTGCTTTGCCGGCACCACTTGCACATGCCCACAGAGGGAGAAGAGTTCCGACACCTTATTTATATTATAAGGGGATGCTTCCTCTACGAATGTCATGCCCTCGCCATACTCCACGGCAATGTTGGGCATGGCATACACGTCTATGCGCTCGTGGCGCACTCCGGCAGCCACACTGAGCAAAACGGCTGTGCCCAGGGCAGGCTGTATCTCTGCCACGACCTCGTCCACAAGCCAGGGCTTGACGGCAAGGACAACAACGTCAGCTCCCTGCACGGCCTGCACATTGTCTGTGTGGGCCGTCAACTGGGGATATACGGAAGTGTAACGTTCCAAGGTGGCCAGGGTACGGGCCGTAATGGCAATGTCCTGGGCAAGTCCTGCCCGGCACCATCCCTTTACCAGCGCACCGCCCATGTTGCCTGCGCCTATGACTGTTATCTTCATGTTTATGAAAGTACTTTGCGGAAAGCCTCCAGGAAACGGTCGGCCTCGGCCTTAGTGAGGCACAGAGGGGGAAGCAGACGGATGACATTGGTACCGGAACAGCCGGTGAAGATGTGCTCCTCCTTGATAAGACGGGTACGGGGCTCCTTGTAGGGGATGTCCAGTTCTATGCCTATCATCAGGCCGCGTCCGCGCACGTCCACCACGTGAGGCAGGTTCATGGCACGCAACTGTTCCATGATATAGTCGCCCACTTGGGCGGCATTCTCCACGAGTGATTCGCTCTCGATAACATCCAGCACGGCCAAGGCTCCGGCACAACCGAGGTGGTTGCCTCCGAAGGTGGTGCCCAACTGTCCGTAGACGGGGGTGAACTTGGGCGAAATGAGGACGCCTCCCATGGGGAAGCCATTGCAGATGCCCTTGGCCACAGTGATCATGTCGGGGCGTACGCCCAGATGCTGGTGGGCGAAGAACTTGCCGGAACGGCCGTAGCCGCACTGTATCTCGTCGCAGATGAGGACGGTGTCGTGAGCCTCGCACAGAGCCTGCAGTTCCTTGAGGAAGCCAGCCTCCACCATGCGGATACCGCCCACACCCTGTATGCACTCGATGATGACGGCGCACACGTCGTCTTTCTCTATCTCGGCACGCCAGGGTTCTATCTCGTTGATGGGCAGATAGGTGACATGGCCGTTGGCATTGATGGGTGCGATAATCTTGGGATTGGCGGTAGCCTCAACGGCCAGAGAGGTACGGCCATGGAAGGCCTTCTCGGCAGAGAGCACACGAGTGCGGCCGTTGTGGAAAGAGGCCAGTTTCAGTGCGTTCTCGTTGGCCTCGGCACCGGAGTTGATGAGGAACAACTGATAGTCCTCGTAGCCGGACACCTTGCCCAGAGTGAGGGCGAGGTCCTTCTGCAAGGGGTTCTGCACCGAGTTGCTGTAAAAGCCCAGACGTGCCACCTGCGAGGCAATGGCCTCAACATAATGGGGATGGGCATGACCTATGCTGATGACGGCATGACCGCCATAGAGGTCAAGGTATTCTGTTCCCTCCTCGTCCCATACATGGCATCCCTCGCCACGGTCTATGGCAATGTCGAAAAGGGGGTAAACGTCGAATAGTTCCATAGTATATAGAAGACCCTCCCCCTTACCCCTCCACAAGGGAGGGGAGTATAATGTTCTGGGAAGGTAGGGACACTGCATGACGTGTCCGTTTTTTTTATTTAGATAGACTCTTCATGCCGAGTCTTCGTATTAACGTCCGTAACCACTCCCCTCCCTTGTGGAGGGGTTGGGGGAGGGTCCGGTCCTTGGTCCGGTCCTTGGGTCCTCTAAAATGCACTCGCCTTCAGATTCAAGCCGGCCTTCTCGTCCAGTCCGAACATCAGGTTCATGTTCTGCACGGCCTGACCTACAGCGCCCTTCAGAAGGTTGTCTATGCAGCAGATCATGAGCAACTGGTCCTCGTACTTCTCCACATATACAACGGCCTTGTTGGTGTTCACCACCTGCTTCATATCGGGAGACTTCACGACGAAGTGCGTGAATGCGGCATCCTGGTAGTAGTCGGCATACACCTTCTGCACCTCCTCGAGGGGAGAGTCGCACTTGGCATAGGCGGTAACGTAGATGCCACGGGCAAAGCAACCGCGCTGGGGGATGAAGAGCACACGGCCGTCATAACCGGGATGCAGTTCCTGCACGGTCTGGTTTATCTCCAGAAGGTGCTGGTGGTTGAAAGTCTTGTAGACGGAAATGTTGTCGTTGCGCCAACTGTAGTGTGTCGTTGCGCCGGGCTTCTGACCTGCACCGGTAGAACCGGTTATGCCGTTCACGTGTATGTCGCCGCTCAGCATGCCAGCCTTGAGGGCGGGGAGCAGAGCCAACTGTATGCAGGTGGCAAAGCAACCGGGATTGGCAAGGTGCATGGCGCCACGTGTCTGCTCGCGGTGTGTCTCGGGCAAGCCATAGACATAGTCGTGGTCTCCGGCAATGCGGAAGTCCTGTGCCAGGTCTATGATGCGCACATGTGCAGGGATGTCGTGCTCCTGCAGGAAGGCACGGCTCTTGCCATGACCGAAGCAGAAGAACACCACGTCCACCTGCTCCCAGGGCATCTCGCTGGTAAAGCACAGGTCGGTTTCGCCATACAGTCCCTCGTGCACCTCGCACACGGGATTGCCGGCATTGGATTCGCTGTTGGCAAAGACTATCTCTGCCTCGGGATGATTGAGGAGCACGCGGATAAGTTCACCGCCGGTATAACCTGCCGCTCCAAGTATGCCTACTCTAACCATCGTTTACTTATTCTTGGGAGCAAGGATCCACAGGAGGATGTATGCCCAGAAACCCAGAGAACCGCCCAAAAGCAGTACTACAAAAAGTATGCGCACCAGCAGAGAATCCATACCAAAGTACTCTGCAATACCACCGCATACACCTGCTATCTTCTTGTCTGTTGCAGACAAAGCAAACTTCTTGTCCATATTATATTACTGTCTGTTTAAAAGTTATTCTTTCTTGTCATTTATGTTGAAGGTACTCTTCGCCTCGGGTATAACCAGCATGAGGATGAAGTACACAACCGCTCCGCAGAATGATGTCAGCAGGGTAAGCAACACATAAATTACACGCACAACTGTTGCATCCATATTAACATAGTTTGCTATGGCTGCACAAACTCCAGCCAACATGCGTCCGGTACGTGGACGCTCCATCTTCTTTGGTTCTGACATTATGATATATGTATATTGTATTTATACGTTTACTTGTCCTTATACTCTAAACGTTCAACCTTAAACGTTCAACGTTCCTTTCGCCATATAGTAGGGACGCTGCGTGCAGCGTCCGCATATAACTATGGAGGAACTGTTCTCGGACGCTGCACGCAGCGTCCCTACCCACTCAACGGTCAACGTTACTAACGCTCCTCGTCCGGATGTGCCAGATAGTAGGCGCGCAGGGCGGTAGAACTTACCTTGATGAAGCCCTTGGCATCGTCGCTGCTCCATGCCTTGGCGGTCTCGCCATACTCGCCCAACTTGTTCTTGACAAGGTCGTTGGGAGAATCCACACCCATGGTCTGGAAACTATAGGGACGGAGTTCCAGGGTTACCTCGCCGGTAACATTGCGCTGGCTGCTGATAAGCATGGCCTCGATGTCTGGCATGACAGGCTCCAGGTACTGGCTCTCGTGCAGGAACATGCCGTACCAGTTGGCCACCTGCTCCTTCCAGTACTGCTGCCACTTGCTCAGGGTGTACTTCTCCAGGAAACGGTGTGCACCGATTATGAGCATGGGGGCTGCTGCCTCGAAGCCCACACGGCCCTTGATGCCGATGATGGTGTCGCCCACATGGCAGTCGCGACCTATGGCGTATGAAGCGCCAATCTCTTCAACAGCCTGTATGGCCTGTATCTTGTCTTCGTAGCGTGTGCCGTTGACAGATACCAGTTCGCCCTTCTCGAAACCAAGTTTCAGCAGTTCGGAGCCGTCCTTGGTGGGGTGCTTCAGGTATGCGCTCTCGGGCAGGCCCTGTGTACTGTCCAGAATCTCGCCACCACAGATGCTGGTGCCCCAGATACCCACGTTGTAGGAATACTTCAACTTGGTGAAGTCGGCATAGTAACCGTTCTGGTTCAGGTAGTCCACCTCCTCCTGACGGGTAAGGTTACCGTCGCGGGTCAGTGTGATGATCTCCACGCCGGGAGCCATAACCAAGAAAGTCATGTCGAAACGTATCTGGTCGTTGCCGGCACCTGTAGAACCGTGCGCAATGGCGCTGGCACCTATTTCACGTGCATAGCGTGCAATGGCCATGGCCTGGAAGATGCGCTCGCTGGACACGCTGATGGGATAGCAGTTGTTGCGCAACACGTTGCCGAAGACCATGTACTTCAGCGACTTCTCATAGTACTCCTGAGTAACGTCGAGAGTGACATACTCCTTGGCGCCCAACTTGTAGGCATTCTCCTCGTTGGCCTTCAACTGCTCGGCGCTGAAACCACCGGTGTTGGCACATGCGGCATACACCTCATAGCCCTTCTCCTTAGCCAGGTACATCACGGTGTAACTGGTATCGAGGCCGCCACTGAAGGCAACCACAACTTTCTTCTTTTCCATCTTGTATATTGTTAGTTCTTTTTTCTTATTCCGAGTTGTCTGAGTAATCCGAGTTATTTGAGTATTCAGAATATTCTGAGTATTCCGACTAATCCGAAAAACGTTCATCCAACTTTGTCCCCAGTGCGGCGTTAGGCAAAGAGAAGCGAAGGGGTATGATTCGCTTCCCGCTCACCGTTAAACGCTCACCGTTAACCACTCACCGCTCACCGTTCAGCACCTACTCAATCCCCCTCAGCACCAGCGCCTTCATCACATCCTTGATGACCTCCAGGCTGGTGGGTTCGCCATGATGCTTCTCGGGGTCCCAGAGCATGCCGGTGCACACGCAGAACTTGCGTTGCTTCAGTTCCAGTATGTCGTGGTTTATGCAACCCTGGCATCCGCGCCAGAAAGCCTCATCGTCGGTCAACTGGTTGAAACTTACGGGCACATAGCCCAAGTCGGTGTTCATCTTCATCACGGCATCACCGCTGGTCAGGGAGAATATCTTGGCATGGGGCCAGCGCAGACGGGCCAGAGTGAATGTATAGTCCTTGATGTGGCGTGCCACGCCCAGACCCTGATAGTCGGGGTGCACAATCAGGCCCGAGGTGGTAACGTAGTGCTTGTTGCCCCAGGTCTCTATGTAACTGAAACCGGCAAAGCGGTCTCCGTCCAAAGCCAGAATGGCCTTGCTCTCCTTTATCTTGGTGGTAAGATATTCGTGGGTACGCTCGGCAATACCGGTACCACGCTTGCGTGCAGCCTCGCGTATAGTCTGCAGAATCTCGTCTACATACTTCTCATGACTGGCATCTGCAACGACTATCCTGATGTTGCTATTCTCGAATGTACGTTTTTCTTTCTTTTCTTCCATCGTTCTTCCTTTCTTACCTGCGCTTCCTTAATTGAGGCACGGCCTCCATAAGTTGTTCGCTCAACACTTCACGGCTGGCGCCTTCGGCCATCACTATCATCACCGTATCGTCACCTGCCACGGTGCCCAGCAGCAACGGCGACTTCATCTCGTCTATCTCGTATGCCACCAGCGAGGCATGCCCCGGCGGAGTGTGCAGCACCGCCATGTTGGCGCTGAACTGCAGGGACCACTTCGTGGCATTCAATTCCTCGCGTGTCTTGGCAGGGTCGAAGTACACCACACCTGGCAGGGCATAGACGCTCTTTCCTGAACGGGTGCGCACCTTGGAGATGCGCAACTGCTTCAGGTCGCGGCTCAGCATGGTCTGTGTGGTGGAGAATCCGGCCTTTTCCAGTTCCACTGCAAGTTCCTCCTGGTTCTCTATCGGGCAGTTGCCCACTATGGTGCGGATAACCTGCAGTCTGGCCTTTTTGTCTTGCTTTTCCATATCATCGGGCATAACTTCCATGCCCTTTTATTCAAATTTGCGTGCAAAGTTACAAAAAAACGCTGGAATAATCAACCGAAATCGGAATAATAGTGCATCCTGCA
>JAFTUK010000013.1 GCA_017466325.1 Bacteroidaceae bacterium
ATCAAACGGGACACGGAAAGTATGCAAGAGCATGGTAGGGACACGGCATGCCGTGTCCGACAACAAAAGCGTTCTCGGTGTGCCGTTTCCCCAACGTCACTATGGGAATTGCCCACCTCCACTCCATTTGATTGGGTTCTTAAAAACATATTCTTAATATTTCCCATTTCTGCTTTTATTTTACGTTGCCTCCGCTTGTTCTCGGACACGGCATGCCGTGTCCCTACCATGCTTCTGCTCTCGCTTACTCGCAGTTTTCCGTTTTCCGATTTCCGTTTTCCGTTCTAAAGTATCACGTCTGCCGCCTTGCGTTCGTCACGCCCCACCTTGCGGAAATGCCGTACAAAGCCTATCATGAAGGAGTGTGAGCGGTCGTGCATCTTTATGCCGTTGACATGGCTCTGCCTGATGTCGCACAGATAGCCTGCTCTCATCACCATGTGTCTGCCCAAGGGGATGTCTACCGTAAGTTGTTGCCACAGGCTGAAGGCATTGCCGGGATGGGAAAAGCACACATTACCTTTGGCGTACCCCTCTCCTATCTCATAATAACTTTGACCGAACTGAGGAGAAAACATCACACCCGCCAAAGGCATGTTGGCCTGATACCTCAGTGCCAGGTCTTGTCCCCAAAGGCGGAACCTGTATATTGCCATGAAGGAAGCGGAAAGATCCGCTCCCAACCTGCCCTGTGCAGGATTGTTTCCGCCACGTGAGTTATAGAGGAAACCTGCATCGGCACCCACCGCACCGCCAGCCATAAGGCGGAGGCCCTGCAAGGGAGTCCAGTTGTAATGCCACAGGGCATCGTATCCTATGTGCCCGCCCCAGTCCGTTGCCGTACCCGAGGCGTTGTCGCTATGCGAGAAGGTTCCCTGCCATAGGCTCTGGAAGGATATGCGGCGGTCTGCCAAACGTGTCATGCGGAGGGTCTCCCTGAGCAAGGATATCTGGAAGCCGTCGTAGTTCTGTGGCGAGAGGTAGGTGTCCAACTGATGCGACGAACCCACACCAAGCATGAAGGCATGGGAACGTATGGAGTCTCCTGCCGTCTGGCCGCAGAGGCAGACGAAAGGAAAAAGAAACATCAGTATGGCAATGGCGTGCTTCATGTAGTGGTGCGCCTATACACTATATCAGTCAAACAGATGCATCTGCCCTGTCATCTCGTCGGCAACGTCCTGCTGGCTTTTGCCGGCATCGGGGTCTTCATCTATGATTTCCCCGTTTTCATCGGCCTCTTCCCCATTAGGTTCCTCGGGGAATCGCAATGGTTCAAGTTCCACCACTTCTGCCACGTTCAGCGTGGTAATGCGCTTGCCACGGGCCTTGAAACTCTTCACTCCGATGAACTCCTCGGCATCCAGCTCGATGGGTTCGCGGAAATCGTCCACTCCACCCATGGTCACCTTTATGCGGGGGTATGCCGTATCGGTAAGCAACAGCAGTTCGTTATCGGGGTTCTCGCCGAGGAAGTTCTGCCTGCGCGGTGTCGCCTCCATGGGGAAACGCTTCACGTAGGCATAGCCGTTCTGGTCCTTATCAAAGAGCACTGCCGTCCAAACCTTGGCCGAGTCGTACTTCTCTATGCGCAGTATATTGTTCTCGTAGTGGTTGTTGGTGTCGAAGTTGGTGACGTAGAACTCACCGCCTGGCAGTACAACAAGTATCTGGTCGTCGCTCTGGAACTCGCCCAGATATTCGCCCTGCTCGTCATAGTTGATACGGTTTATGTCGGGGTCCCACCATACCTTGCGCCCTCCCAGTGTACTGCCGCCGTGGCTCTTCAGTGTGACACGGGCAATCTCGTTTTTCGAGAGCAGATTACCCATGGAAGCACGTCCCTTGATGGCAAGCAGGGAGAAGTCGTAGTCGAAGAACACCTTCTTCAACTTCGGGTTGGGTTTCATCACCACCTTTATCACCTCGGCCTCGCCGTTGGGGTTGGCGGTAAAGTATAGCACACGGCTGCCGGGAGTTCCCTTGGTGAGGTCATACTCGCGGTCGCGTGTCATGCTGGTAACGTTGAAACGCTTCACATAGTAGTTGCCGGCTTTGCCGTCGCGGTACACGGCATTGTAGATGATGCGTGTGTCGCTCTTCTTGAAGATGGCCACGTGGATAATCTCCACCTTGCGCTTCTCCTTCTTGGAACGTTCGGTTTCACCGACGAAAATCTTGTCGGCCACCTTCACCACCTTGTACGTGCCGTCCTTGTAGAAGATGATGACATCGTCTATGTCGGAACAGTTGCAGACGTACTCGTCCTTCTTCAGCGATGTGCCGATGAAACCCTCCTCACGGTTGATGTACAGTTTCTCGTTGGCCTCAACCACCGTAGCGGCGGAAATGGTGTCGAAGTTCTTTATCTCCGTAAGGCGCGGATGGTCCTTGCCGTACTTCTCCAGGATGAACTCGAACCATTTGCAGGTCACCTCCACCATATTGGCCAGTTCCCGGTCTATCTGTGCCAGTTCCTCGCGGATGCGGGCCATCAGTTCCTCGGCCTTGTCCTTGTTGAACTTCAGTATGCGGGCCATCTTTATCTCCATGAGGCGCAGGATGTCGTCCTTGGTAACCTCGCGCACCATCTTGGGATACCATGGCGTCAGGCGCTCGTCAATCCACTCGCAAGCCTCGTCCATGGTCTTGGCATTCTCGAACTTCTTGTCCTTATAGATGCGCTCCTCTATGAATATCTGTTCCAGGGAGGCGAAGTGCAACTGCTCCAACAACTCGCCCTTGCGGATAAGCCTTTCCTGGCGCAGGAGTCCGAGGGTATTGTCCACTGAACGGCGCAACACGTCGCTGACGGTAAGGAACTGAGGTTTCCTCTCGTCGATGACACAACAGTTGGGGCTTATGCTCACCTCACAATCCGTGCAGGCATACAGGGCATCTATCGTCTTGTCGGAAGATGCGCCGGGGGTAAGGTGCACCAGTATCTCCACGTTGGCTGACGTCATGTCCTCCACCTTGCGAACCTTTATCTTGCCCTTCTCGGCAGCCTTCAGAATGGAGTCGATGAAAGTGGAGGGTTTGGATGCCGTACCTGTGGTCTTGCCGAAGGGAATCTCCGTAATGGCCAGCGTCTTGTTGTCGCGCTTCTCTATCTTGGCTCTCACACGCACCGCACCTCCGCGCTGGCCGTCGTTGTAACGACTCACGTCAATGCTGCCGCCCGTGGGGAAGTCGGGATACAACTGGAACTCCTCGCCATGGAGGTATTTGATGGCAGCCTCGCAAATCTCCCCTACGTTGTGTGGCAATATCTTGCACGACAGGCCCACGGCAATGCCTTCCGCTCCCTGAGCCAGAAGCAGGGGAAACTTCACAGGCAGGGCCACCGGCTCCTTGTTGCGTCCGTCATAACTCAGTTTCCATTCCGTAGTCTTGGGATTGAAGACCACATCCAAGGCGAACTTGGACAGGCGTGCCTCAATGTAACGGGCTGCGGCCGCATCGTCGCCGGTGAGGATATTGCCCCAGTTTCCCTGGCAGTCAATGAGCAATTCCTTCTGTCCCAACTGTACCAGAGCGTCCTTGATACTGGCATCGCCATGGGGATGGAACTGCATGGTGTGACCCACGATGTTGGCCACCTTGTTGTATCGGCCATCGTCCATGCGCTTCATGGAGTGCAATATACGACGCTGCACTGGCTTGAAGCCATCGCCGATATGCGGCACGGCACGTTCCAGGATTACATACGAAGCATAGTCCAGAAACCAGTTCTGGTACATGTTGCTGAGGTGGTGCACTGTCCCACCGCTTTGTTGTTTGTTGTCTGCCATTTTACGGGAATTTCCGTACAAATATACGAAAAAGATACGGCATCACGGCTGAATTGTGGCTTTTATTGCTATCTTTGCCCACATGAGGTACCTTTTTGTTCTGCTTTCGATGCTCCTGCCACTGACATCAGTTCATGGGCAGAGGTTTCGTGTGGCAACATGGAACATCGAGAATGCCTTCGATACGGTTCACGACGAGGGCAAGGACGACCTGGAATTTCTACCTCATGCCGAACGCCGGTGGCATAGCGGACGCTACTGGCGCAAGTTACGTGGTATCACCCAGACTCTGGCAGCAATGGAACTGCCGGCACTGGTGGGCTTTCAGGAAGTGGAGAACGACACAGTGCTTCGCGACCTGACACGCCGCACCGCCCTTTGGTCGGCCCGCTACAAGTATGTCATAACAGACAGTCCGGACGAACGTGGCGTGGATGTGGCGCTTCTGTACAATCCCAAGGTATTCTCACTCTTGTCGTGGCATGCCGTACGCATACCCTCTCAGGAACATGACCTGCGCCCGACGAGAGACATCCTCGTTGCCAACGGCATGGTGGGCAATGACACCCTGCACGTCTGCGTGGTACACTTGCCAAGCCGGCGCAACAACGATGCAGCCACACGCCAAAACCGTGCCTTGGCCGTGCACACATTGTGCAACATCATGGACTCGCTAAAAGGACGAAAAGTAATGATAATGGGCGATTTCAACGCAGAACCAGGCGATGAAATCTTCACTTCCATGTCCAAGTACGCCACGTCTCTGATACCTACAGGCAGGAAAACATCTAACGACAAGCGTGGTACCTACTACTTCCGTGGTATATGGGGTTATCTGGACCATATCCTTGCAAGCCCCGAACTACACCGGCACTCCCTTGGCAAAGCCACAGAGTGCCGCTTCCCCTGGCTTCTTAGGACAAAGAAGCAAATCCCCCATCGCACCTATGGAGGCACAAGTTATCTCGGCGGACTCAGCGACCACCTCCCCCTAACCGCCGACTTCTCTGTGCCATAAGGACCTTAAAGACCTTAAGGACCCTAAAGACCCTCAGTTCATCGTTCCCCCGCAAACATCCGGTCCAGCATCTGCTGGGGGAACGGGCATGGTTCGCCACGGTGCTTTGCCAACTGGAACTGTTGGCAGGCACGCACTACAGAATCTTCCTCAAAGCACTTGAACAACGTGCTTTTCAGTTCATCAAGACGTGCCACATCCTTTTCCGCAAACAATCCACACTCCGCATAACTAACATCCTTCTGTGGCATGACACCATGGTAGTAGTAGGACCACACAAGGAATTGCATGCACACATCCGGAGTCATCAGTATCTCACTCATATCATCAATCTTTTTTTCGTGTTTTATCCTTTGCAGGGACTCGGCATGCCGAGTCCGGCATCTCAGATTTCCTGTATTGGAGTCTTCGGAATACTCGGAATACTCAGACATTCCCGAGGCATCTAACCGTTTCCGTTTTCACCTTTCCGTTTCCCTCACCGCTCCCCCGCCCATCCCAGTGTATAGACCTGTACCCGTACCGTAGGGAAAGTTTCCCTTAATGCACGTATGCTGTCGCTGATGGTAGCACCAGTGGTCATTATGTCGTCCACCAAGAGCACGGTCTTGCCGTCCAGGTTTGTCCGTCCCCTCTTGGCAACGAAGATGCCGCGCGTGTTCTCCTGCCTTTGGCTGGCAGACTTGTGCGTCTGTGTCTCGTTGCTTTTCCTCCTGACAAGCACATCCAAGCACAATGGGATGCCTGTCGCATCGGCCACGCCGCGTGCTATCCATTCGGCCTGGTTGTAGCCACGCTTCAAGCGTCTCTTCCATGACAGAGGCACAGGTATCACGTAGTCGGCATTCTCTCCCAAGCCACGGGCATGCCACACGGGGAAAGACAGGCGTGCCAACCTCTCCCCCAACTTCGGGCATCCCTGATACTTTATCGCTATGAATACGTTGTGAAAATCCGAGGAAGCATTGTAATAAAACGAACTGCCAGCCGCCTCCACGTCGTGCCTGTCCCACAGGGCACGGAGCAGGGGATTGTCCGTGGTACTCTCCCATGTTACCGGCAACATCCGGCAAAGGCACACATTGCACAGGTCCTGTTCCGTGCCGTCCAACTCGGCACCGCACACCACACAATGGCGTGGCAGAAGCAGGTCAGCCAATGTACGCCAGAAACTCATCCGGTTTGTCGTTCATGATAAGTTCCGATGGGAAGTCTGTTTCCTCTATCAGTTCCCACAGATACCTGTAGTCGGCAATGGAGAAGGCCGTATGTGCATCGCTGCCCAGTATCACGGGAATGCCGTGCTTACGGCTCAGGCGCAGGATCTCCACGTTATTGGCCCTGGCCTGCACCTTTCCTCTCGAAGGGATAAGACTGCTGTTGTTTATCTCCAGCAGCGTCCGGTTCTCCCCTGCCGCCAGCACTATGGGTTCAAAGTCCAGTTCTGCCGTACCGTCGCCGGGGTGCGATATTATCTGCACCCATGGATTGCGCACCACGTTTATCATGCCTTGCGTGTTCTCCTCGCGTGTCCCTCCCTTCCAACAGAGCGAGTGTATGCCTGCAATGCGCAGGTCCAGCATACGATAGTAGTACTCATCCAAATCCAGCGTGCCGTCCTTGTCCAGAATATTGAGTTCCGCACCAAGCATCAGTTTCACACCATACATCTCGCGCGGCACGACATGAAGGTTGCGGAAATATATGGGGTCGCACGTGCCGGGGATACCGGGTGCATGTTCCGTTATTCCCAGTATCTCCAAGCCACGCTCAGCGGCCTCGCGTGCCATTTCCTGCATCGTGCTGTAGGCATGGCCGGACACTATGGTGTGCGTGTGCACATCCAGTTTAGGTATCAGTTGCATTATGCCTCGGCCTGTGGGGTTGTGGGCACCTGCGGTGCGGCATTGCGCGGGAAGCGCAGATTGTCGCGCATGAACTGCTGCGGGTTCACCAACGGCAGCATGGCACGGGGGAAACCGGCATCGTCGGTGCGAACGGCCAGGATGCCACGGGCAGCGCCTATGGTGATATCTGTCAGGTGGTGCACCAAACCTACGGGCAGTATCCACTGGTCGCCGTTCAGGTCATACATGGACGACCATGACTCGCGGGAGAACTCGAAGACGGTCTCCACACCCAGCATCATCTGCGTGATGTCGTTCTTCTTGTATTCTATGTTCAGCAGACAGCGAACCAGACGGTTCTGCGTGTCGCTGCTGAAGTTTATCTGGTTGCCTACCTGCAATTCGCCCTCGGGCCACTCGTTGCAAAGGGTTACGAACTGTACCTGACGGACGTCGTTCAACTTGAACTGAATCTGTATCTGCTGTTGCTTGCTCATATTGTCTTCCTTAATTATATTTATACCTTATATATTATATAGTCTTTCGGGGTGTAAAGGTACAACATTTCTTTCTAAAACGCCTACAAAACCCGGCGCAATGGC
The DNA here is from genome assembly GCA_017466325.1 of Bacteroidaceae bacterium. Classification (GTDB taxonomy): domain Bacteria; phylum Bacteroidota; class Bacteroidia; order Bacteroidales; family Bacteroidaceae; genus Physcousia. The sequence continues at coordinate 7,262 of JAFTUK010000013.1, forward strand.
ACTATTCTGCAAAAATAATCGTACTTTTGCACTGACACTCATCATACCCGATACATGCAAGCAGAGCAACTTTCTCTCTTTGACGACTTCGATGCCGCCCCCACTCTTCCATGCCCGTTCCTCGGACGCAAGGTGGTGGCAACAGGCACCTTTCCACAGAGCCGCCAGACTCTCCGCAGCACCTTGCTGAAACTTGGTGCAACCGAAGTGCGCTATGACAAACTGCAGCGCAACACGCACTTCCTGCTTGTCGGCGAGAATCCCGACCCCGAGGTCATCAACTACTGGCGCCTCTACGTGCACGACGGCTACAACATCCGCCGACTTACGGCAGAGGACCTGCAACGCATACAGCATGGAGAATACTCTGCCTATCAGGTGCCGGAGGACATGCCCAAGGAACTGCACCTGACACGAGAGCATCTCCATTGGGCCGCTCCCGAGATAAGCGGACTTAAGAACACGCGACAGATTTCGCCCCTCACACTGAATGCCCCCGATGTCCTCTACAACAAGGAAATATTCGTCCACACCTCCATCATGGACTCCATGCCCACACTGGCACAAGCCCTCGGCTGCCTCGGAGCCTATGCCAATACCGGGATGGCAGACGACACAGATTGCATCCTCATCCCCAAGGACATGCCACGAAACATCTGCCAGGCCGTAGAGGACTACTACAACTCCAGCCGTGCCACACAGTTCAACCTCCCCTTCATCATCCTCGAGGACCTGCTGGCATATCTCCAGCATCGGGCACAACAGTTCCCCGACCCCACCCTCTCATCCCTAATAATCCCCTAAGGACCTTAAAGACCCTAAAGACCTTAAGGACCCTAAAGACCCTAAAACCCCAAACCATCAACCATGAAAATCAGAGTAGGATTCGGATTCGACGTACACCAACTTGTAGAAGGCCGCGACCTCTGGCTTGGAGGCATCCGCCTGGAGCACACCAAGGGTCTCCTTGGCCACAGTGATGCCGATGTGCTCATACATGCCATCTGCGATGCCCTGCTTGGCGCCGCCAACATGCGCGACATCGGTTACCATTTCCCCGACACCGGTGCGGAGTTCAAGAACATAGACAGCAAGATTCTCCTGCGCCGTACCGTGGAAATCATTGCCACCAAGGGATACCGCGTGGGCAACATAGACGCCACCATCTGTGCCGAGCGCCCGAAACTGAAGGCCCACATCCCCTCCATGCAGGAATGTCTGGCCGAATGCATGGGCATAGACGTGGAGGACATCAGCATCAAGGCCACCACCACAGAGAAACTCGGCTTCACCGGCCGCGAGGAGGGCATATCTGCCTATGCCACCGTGCTGATAGAAGCCTAACCCAATCCCCTAAAGCCCCCAAGACCTTAAAGTCCCTAAGGACTCTTAGACCACTTGACATAAATCAATAAAACACGAAGTACGGGCAAAAAGTTCGCCCGTGCTATTGCAGGTCTCGGAAAAAGCCGTACCTTTGCATCGTGTTTTTCATGGTATTAGATTTAAGGTTAACGAAAGATTGGTTGTCGTGAGACAACCTTCTTTTTTATATATCATACTGTCCTCCGATTGGGTATATGCAAAACAAAAACTGAACAGTATGCCCAAAAGGACGCAGAGCTATTCCGGTGTAAATTACGTTACTTCAAAAACGAGCATAAATTCCGTTATTACTATGCCACTCCTCAGCCCTCGGTGGCGATAAAACGAGCCGCCAGTGGCGGTGAATTTTGTCGCCAGTAGCGGTGAACTTTACCGCCACCGAGAACTTGGCGATGGCCTCAGCAAAAAATGCGCCCCGAGGCATGGGAAATGCGCCACGGGGCTAACAGTAACAAATGTCTATTTTCAAAGATTACTACTTGACCTCCAATATGCCGGGACAAGAGTATAACTGATAAACGATTAAACCAACTGAGTAAGGTTGCACTAAGACAGGATGTAACGCAGCAGTCGCAGTTCCTCCTCGCTATAGACATCGCCCCACTCCTGGCGCAAACTATCCAAATCATAGTCACCGTCCATACTGTCACGGACTTCCTCTATATCATTTTTACCAATTATTTCATTAGTAAAATATGTAATATCCAGACGCTTACCGTTTTGCAACATAGTTTCCAGGTCGTCCAGGACATCGTTAATGTCTATATTCTCGCTTTCGGCAAAATCATCCAATGCTATCTTGCGATCAATGGCATGTATGAGTTTTATCTGACGCTTGCTGCGCTCTGTGACATGATTCATGAGTTCGTCCTGCTTGTCTGCCATAGCACCGCGCATTACCGCATCCAGTTCGTCCTCGCCCACTCCTGCAAAGTTATCCTCTTCTCCGTCCTCTCCAAGTTGAACAGGATGCGGTTTCTTGCAGAACTTCTTGGCTTCAGAAGTGTAGGTAAGGGTTTTCTGTTTCTGGTTCTTTACTTTTAGCAATCCCTCCTCAATAGCACGGTCAAAAATGGCGTTCCAGTCTTCTTCGTCCGTACCCTCTGCGATGCCGAAGGATTCCAACTGGTCCAGTTCCAATGCCTGAAGTTCCTCTGTCTCGTTGCCGAGGAGGATGCTCTGAATTTGTTCGCGTGTCAGTCCCTGACCTGCTTCCTTAATAACAATAATGGTTTTGACTATTCTGTCCTGTATGTTCATGTGTTGTCCTGATTTCAAGTTCAATAAGTGCGCAATCCTCGCTCTTCCATAGCCTGGAAGTCCTCTTTCTCCAGACAACGGTCGAACGTAAGCGGTTCGTTGTGGTCACTGAGATATGTGCGCTTTTCCTTTGTAATGTACCTGGGCGATGTAAGTGCCAGAGAATCCTGTCCGTATGGAGTGCTGACGCCTCCCAATCCCAAGATCGTGGGGAAGACGCAGTCTGTCTGTATGGGTTCAGCTGTGCGTGACTCCAGAAGAGATACTCGTGCGGCATGCTCCTGGCGGTATAGGTCGTTGGTCCACACCAGGAATGGAATGTGCAACTGATAGTAGCTGGGCCAGGGCGAGGCATGCAGATAGAGGTTGCGGCCGTCATCGTAGATGTCTTCGCCGTGGTCGCTGGCAAAGAGCATGGCAGCAGGACGTTCCTGTGCCTGCAACTGTGAGATGATGCGGTGCAACATGCGGTCCGTATAGCGAATGGTGTTGTCGTAGGCATTCATCAGTATGGAGCGGTTGTCCTTGGTGGCCTTCAGCACAACATCGGGGGTAAAGTATGCCTGGTTGCGCTCGTAACGGTCTGAGTACGTGCTGTGACTGCCATAGGTGTGCACCACGATGAACAGGTTGCCCTTGTTGCGGTCCAGTGTCTTCTGTATCTCAGGCAAAAGCAGCGAATCCATAGGTGTTCCGCTCATCTTGTCGCGCAGGAAAAGCACCTCCTGTGCCTGCTCGCCAAGATGATCGTTGAAAGACTTGTTACGCGGTTCATTACTGATGAAGGCTGTATGAAAACCGGCCTCGTTGAAGGCTGCCAGCAGTCCCTTGGAGTGATAGAGCACTTCATAATTGTCTGCCGTGGCAGGAGAGAGCAGGATGGGGATACTCTTGTGTGTGGTGTTGCTTTGCGACATACAGTCGGTGAAGACAGCAAGATTGGGGGTTTTGGAAAGCAGGGGCGTGGTTTCGCGATTATAGCCGTTCAGTTGCCAGTTGGCAGCACGGCTTGTCTCACCGATAACCAGCATCACCACCTTTGGCACGGTGTCCGTGTCGGTATGTACGGCATTGAAAACAAAATCGCGGCTACGTTCCAGATACTCCTCGCTGAGGAACTGGCGCTCAATAGCCAGACAAAGATTGTAGCATACGTTGACGGGGAAAAGGTCGTCCAGCAAATTCCACTTGTCACCGCGCGCCGCCATATATGTAATGGGAAGGGAAAGCAGCAGTACGGAAAAGCCGGCACACATCTGGTGCTTCATGAACCTGACGGGAATGACAGTCTTCCTGTACACGTCGTATGCCGCATAAGCAAGCGTAGGAAGGTATATCAGCACCACGGCCATCACGGCAGGATATATCTGCGAAAGCATCTCCCCCATCTCTGCCGGACTGCTGGTGGTGAGATTCAGCCACATGTCCACGGCAATGACACCCTTGCCGAACAGATAACTCAGCACAATATTGAAGGCTCCGAGAAACAGGATGGGGAACATCCACCAGAAAGTCCTGGACATGCGAAAGAACATAGGCAGCACCGTCCAATACAAACCCAACGGCAGCAGCACAAGTGCAGCCTTACCCACAAAAGGCATGTTCTCAGTAAAACAGAGAACAATATTAGGCAATATAAGTACTACAAGATACAGGAAGAAGACGAACTTCTGCTTCATGTCATGCTTTGACTGCTTTTCCAAACCTATATTAATACATCCTGGATACAACGTTGGATTGCCGATTTCATCAACGAGACTGGCAACGCCATACTACACTACCAGGTACTATCTACTACAAATGCCATGCAAAGGTAATACATTTTCCGTACATACCAAACGTTATACCAGAAAAGTTCGGGCGGAGACACTGGTATGCATCTTTTGCCTGACTCAGCCCTACCCTTAGTTGCAAATTCAATAATCGGGTATGAGATAAAACCAAATCGGCCATTAGACTGTTACGCGCCAATAAAGCCTTTTTTGTCACCAGTTTCGTAACTTCTCGGTTACAATGGAAGCCCATTACGCTCTCAAAATGATAAAACGTCTGTCCAAAATAAAAGCTATTATCACCATAACGCTAATAACAGATTGAAGATAAACGCTGATGGAGGCGCTTATCCTTTACGTTGCCAACCTCTCACTGTAGTAAAATAAAAGGCGCCATGTCAGTCGACATGGCACCTTTATTATTGCAGTCCTCTGCTTTTCGTTGAAGGGGGATTATTCGGCCTTCAGAGTGAAGCGCTTCATGTCCACGATGGTCAGTTCCTTGTCAACGCTCTGCAGATACTGGGCAACGGTCATGTTCTTGTCCCAGATGTACTCCTGAGAGAGCAGGCAAGATTCCTTCAGGAACTTGTTCAGACGACCCTTGGCGATGTTCTGTATCATAGCCTCGTTCAGGTTTGCAGCCTTCTCCTCGGCGGTCTTGGCGATAATCTCCTTGGCACGTGCCACGTCCTCGGCTGTGATCCAGCCCTTGGCCATGTTGCTCTCCATGTGATCCTCGCTGTCAACGTGTGCGGGGTTGATGCCGGCCTTCTTCAGTGCAGCCTCAACAGCCTTCTGAACCTGCTCAGCCTTGGTCTTCTCGATAGCCACGGCAACCTCGTTGTCCTTAACCTCCTGGCTAACACCGCTCTCGTCGATGGCAACGGGAGCAGCAGAAGCGATCTGCATGGCAATGTTCTTGCCGCAGTCGGGGTCAGAAACGGGCTTGTTGAAAGCCAGCATTGCGCACAGGCCGTTGCGGTTCATGTGGTTGTAGGTAGCCACGTTCTCGCTCTCGATAACGCAGTAGCCGTCCAACTCCATCTTCTCGCCGGTGATACCGCTGCGTGCGATAACGGCGTCCTGGATGGTACCGTCGCCCATGGGCAGAGCCTTAACCTCGTCCAGAGTCTTGCACTTTGCAGCAACTGCAGCGTCCAGAATCTCGCGGGTCAGAGCCACGAAGTCAGCGTTTGTAGCCACGAAGTCGGTTTCGCACTTCAGGGCGATGATGGCAGCAAAGCCATTCTCAGCCTTCACCAGTACGCAACCCTCGGCAGCCTCGCGGTCGCTACGCTTTGCAGCAACGGCAGCACCCTTCTTGCGCAGGTATGCTACAGCACCGTCCATATCCTCGCTCTCAGCCAGGGCCTTCTTACAGTCGGCCAGACCGGCACCGGTCATCTCGCGGAGCTTCTTGATGTCACTCATTGTAACTTCCATAGTCGTATGTCTTTTATGTGTTAGTGATTGTTTCTGTGTTTTGAAGAAAAAGGGTTAGAGAATGCTGATAGTGTGCGTCCTCTAACCCTTTATGATTCAAAGCGGGACTATCCGATTAAGCCTCAGCCTTTACTTCTTCCTTCTTTGCAGGAGCCTCTTCGGCCTTCTCGGCCTTGCGCTCCTCCAGGCCCTCGTTGATGGCACCGCAAACTGCGTTCAGGATAGCCTCTACGCTGCTGCTTGCGTCATCGTTGGCGGGGATTACGAAGTCGATGTTGTCGGGGTTTGAGTTGGTATCAACGATACCGAACACGGGAATACCCAGACGGTTAGCCTCTGCCACTGCGATGTGCTCCTTCATTACGTCCACAACGAACAGTGCGCTGGGCAGACGTGTCAGGTCAGAGATAGAGCCGAGGTTCTTCTCCAGCTTTGCACGCTGGCGGGTAACCTGCAGCAGCTCGCGCTTAGACAGATTGCTGTATGTGCCGTCGGCTATCAGCTTGTCGATGGTGCTCATCTTCTTCACAGCCTTGCGGATTGTGGGGAAGTTGGTGAGCATACCGCCGGGCCAGCGCTCGATAACGTAGGGCATGTTGATGGACTGAGCCTTCTCGGCTACGATGTCCTTGGCCTGCTTTTTGGTTGCAACAAACAGAACCTTCTTACCGCTCTTGGCGATGTTCTTCAGAGCCTCGGCAGCGTTGTTTACCATGCCTACGGTCTTGTGAAGGTCTATGATGTGGATACCGTTCATCTCCTTGAAGATGTAGGGAGCCATAGCGGGGTTCCACTTTCTCTTGAGGTGGCCAAAGTGACAGCCAGCCTCCAACAGGGTTTCAAATGATGTTCTTGCCATTTGTTTGTTTTGTTTTGTGTTTACTTTCTTTTTGTTGTCTCCTTTCTTTCGGTGGAGACCAACCCTCGGGTAGTCTCATCTGTGGGAGTCCCGACGGTTTAGATACTAAACTCGGCGTGCTTCAGTTGACGTTGAACGTTTCAGGTTTAACGTCGGGCGAAGACGTGAATACAATATAATATATATATAATGTATTAACGCTTGCTGAACTGGAAGCGACGACGTGCCTTGGGACGACCGGGCTTCTTACGTTCTACCTCACGGCTGTCGCGGGTCATGAAGCCTTCGGCACGGAGTGCCTTCTTGTCCTCGGCGTTGATCTTAACCAGTGCGCGGGCGATAGCCAGACGCAGAGCCTGGCTCTGGCCGGTGTAACCGCCACCCTGCAGGTTAACCTTGATATCATACTTCTCTGCTACGTCCAGCAGGTTCAGGGGCTGCTTTACTACGTACTGCAGAATGGGGCTGGGGAAGTACTCGGTCAGGTCACGCTTGTTGATGGTAATCTTACCGTTACCCTCCTCAACATATACGCGGGCTACAGCGCTCTTGCGGCGGCCCAATGCATTTACTACTGCCATCTTCTTGTATTACTTGTAGAGGTTAATGTCAATGTTCTTGGGGGTCTGGGCAGCGTGCTTGTGCTCTGCACCCTCATAAATGTACAGATTGGTGATAATCTGACGAGCCAGCTTGTTCTTGGGGAGCATACCCTTGACAGTGCGGCGGATCAACTTCTCGGCACCGTTGGGCTTGGCCAGGATGTCGGCAGGAGTCTCGCTGCGCTGACCGCCGGGATAACCGGTGTAACGGAGATACTCCTTCTCGGTCATCTTGTTACCGGTGATGATGATCTTCTCGGCGTTTACGATAATCACGTTGTCGCCACAGTCCACGTTGGGAGTGAACTCGGGCTTGTACTTACCTCTCAGGATCTTTGCCACCTTGCTGGCCAGACGACCCAGGACCTGGTCTGTAGCGTCCACTACAACCCACTCCTTCTTTACGGTTGCCTTGTTGGCAGAGATGGTCTTGTAACTCAATGTGTCCATTGTTCTTTTTTCTTGTTTGTTGCTTAATGATTACTTACGTTTTCGGTACGATTCACGGACCGGGGCCGAGGCCAATCGGCGTCCTATCCACACATACCACGGGGCCCAGACTAAAGGCTCCGTTGATAATAATCGGCGTGCAAAGGTACTACTTTTCTCCAAATTGACAAGCACTTTCCCTTACTTTTTGCTAAAAAACAGGCGTTTATTTGTGTGTCAGGAGGAAAAAACGTACCTTTGTGTCATTGAAGAGCAATAATAATACCTAAACGAAATCATAGTCATGAATAAACTTTTCCTACTCGCTCTCCTGACGGTTTTTCTCTCAGGCGGCAGTGTTTCTGCCAAGGATAACAGCAAGGAGCCTTGGATGGACCCCTATGTGACCCGTGTGAACACGCTGGCTCCCCGTGCCTCTTTCTTTGCCTTTGAGTCCGAGGCTCTGGCGCAGAAGGGCGACAAGTCCCTCAGCCGTCGCTACATGTCGCTGGAGGGAATGTGGAATTTCCACTTTGCCTGTCATCACTACGATGCTCCCGAGGGTTTCCAACTTCCCGGCTACAACGACAGCGAGTGGGTGGAGTTTCCCGTGCCCGGCCTCTTCGAACTGAACGGCTACGGCGACATCATCTATAAGAACATTGGTTACGCCTGGGCCACGCAGTTCAAGCCCAACCCTCCCTACATCGAGGAGAAGAACAACTACACCGGCTCTTATCGCAAGGAGGTTGTGGTGCCTGCCGACTGGAAGGGCCAGAACATCATCATGCACGTAGGCTCTGCCACCAGCAACCTTACCCTTTGGGTCAACGGCAAGCAGGTGGGCTACAGCGAGGACTCCAAGGATGCCGCCGAGTTCGACATCACACGCTATCTGAAGCCGGGCGAGAAGAACCTCATCTGCATGCAGGTAATGCGCTGGTGCGACGGTTCTTACGGCGAGGACCAGGACTTCTGGCGCTTCACCGGCATAGCACGCGAGGTCTACCTCTATGCCCGCCCCAAGGCTCACCTGCAGGACATACACATCGGCCAGGACCTCAACGAGGACTTCACGGTGGGCAAACTCTCCGTTGCCCTCTCCGCTCCCAGCGCCAAGGGCAAGGAAGTGAAACTTTCCCTGTCTGACGCCAAGGGCACCGTAGTTTGGCAGAAGAGCCGGAAACTGACCTCCGCCGAGACCACCTTCGCCGCAGACATAGACAACGTGAAGCCCTGGACAGCCGAGACCCCCGACCTCTACACCCTCAGCGTCACACTGTCCGATGCCAAGGGCGTCATTGAGAGCATACGCCAGCGCGTGGGCTTCCGCCACATAGAAATAAAGAATGCACAGGTCCTGCTCAACGGCCAGCCCATCCTCATCAAGGGTGCCAACCGCCATGAAATGGACCCCGACGGCGGCTATGTCATCAGCCGCGAGCGTATGCTGGAGGATATCCGCGTCATGAAGGAACTGAACATCAATGCCGTGCGTACCAGCCACTATCCCTGCGACCCGTATTTCTACGACCTTTGCGACGAGTACGGCATCTACGTCTGCGCCGAGGCCAACTTCGAGAGCCACGGCATGGGCTACGATCGCACACGCCTGGCACAGAACCCCGACTTCCGCAAGGCCATCGTGGAGCGCAACATCTGCAACGTGGAGGTGCAGAAGAACCATCCTTCCATCATCTTCTGGAGCATGGGCAACGAGAGCGGACACGGCGACAACTTCAAGGAGGCATACCATGCCATCAAGGCACTGGACAGCACGCGCCCCGTGCAGTACGAGCGTGCCGGACTGGCCAAAGAAACCGACATCTTCTGCCCCATGTACTACGACTACAACGACTGTGTCAAGTATAGCGAAGGCAATTCCAACCGTCCCCTCATCCAGTGCGAATACGCCCACGCCATGGGCAACTCCATGGGCGGCTTCATGCACTACATGGAACTGACCCGCAAGTATCCCAAGTACCAGGGCGGTTTCATCTGGGACATGATAGATCAGGCCGTGCGCGGCAAGAGCAAGGTTACGGGCAAGCAGATATGGATGTATGGCGGCGACTCCGGCCGCTATCCTGCCTCCGACCACAACTTCAACTGCAACGGCATCGTTGCCCCCGACCGCTCCTTCCATCCCCATGCCTATGAGGTTCAGTACGGCTATCAGGACTACTGGGTGAAGGGCTTCGACCCCAAGGCCGCTGCTATCTCCGTCTACAACGAGAAGTTCTTCTCCGGTTCGGACAACGTGCGCATGGTGCTCACCACTCTGGTGGAGGGCCGTAAGGCGGACCGTCAGGTTGTGGACAACCTCGTCCTGCCCCAGCAGAAGACTACTGCCGTGCAGGTTCCTGCCGAAGCCCTGAATGCCGCCTTGGTGGCCAACCCCGGCAAGGAGGTGCTGCTCAATGTGGAGTTCATGCTGAAGAACGACAGTCCCCTGCTTCCTGCAGGTTACGTCATCGCCCACCAGCAACTGGCACTTCAGGACCCCTATGCCGCACAGGCCGTGGCCGAGACCGCAGTACCTGCATCTGCCAAGGGACAGGTCCTCGTGGACAGCATGCTGGCATGCTATGAACTTACTGCCGGCAACATGACCGTCACCATCAACCGCCGCACGGGCATGATAGACTATCTGGACGTGAACGGCCGTCCCATGCTGGCCGACGGCTATGGCGTGACACCCAACTTCTGGCGTGCCCCCACCGACAACGACTACGGTGGCGGTGCCGGTATAATAAAGCGAATCCAGCCATGGCGCAACCCTGCCTTCGATCTGAAGTCCATCCGTCTGGAACAGGACGGAGCATCTGCACGTGTTACCGCCAACCTGGATGTCGTGCGCATGGATGCCAGCCTTGTCCTTACCTATATATTATATGCCGACGGCAGCCTTACCGTCAAGGAACACCTCGACGTGAACGAGGAGGCCAAGCACAAGCCCATGCCCACACGCTTCGGCATGCAGTGGGTAATGCCCGAGGAGTATGCCCAGATCTGCTACTACGGCCGTGGTCCCGTGGAGAACTACATCGACCGCAAGGAGTCCCAGCACCTTGGCATCTTCAGCCAGAGCGTGACCGAACAGTACCATGCCTACATCCGTCCGCAGGAGTCTGGCAACCATAGCGATGTTCGCTACTGGCAGGTGCTCAATGCCAAGGGCGAGGGTCTGGAGTTCAAGGCTCACGGCCCCATGGAGTGCTCTTCATTGAACTACTTCCCCTCCGACCTAGACGACGGTCCCGACAAGAATGCGCACCAGTCCCACTCCGGCGACCTCACTCCGCGCAACCTCACCGTCACCCAGGTGGCACAGACCCAGATGGGTCTCGGTTGCGTCAACTCATGGGGCGCATGGGCCGAGCAGGAATACCTCCTTGGCTGGAAGGACCGCGAATTCATGTACACGGTGAAGTATATTAAGTAACGACGTTTCAGGTTTCAACCTTCTTTACAACATGCTATCTCCCTCATTGCTCAGCGCCGACTTCGGCAATATCCAGAAAGACATGGAGTGGTTCAACCGCAGTGCAGCACAGTGGTTGCATCTGGACATCATGGATGGTGTCTTCGTTCCTAACATATCCTTCGGTTTCCCCGTTCTCAAGTACGTGGCTAAACTGACAAACAAGCCCCTCGACGTACATCTGATGATCGTGGAGCCCCAGAAGTTCATTCCCGAGGTGAAGGCCCTGGGCGCATACCTCATGAACGTACACTACGAGGCATGCCCCCATCTGCACCGTGTGGTGGGACAGATACACGATGCCGGCATGAAGGCCGGTGTCACCCTAAACCCCGCCACCCCCATCTGTGTGCTCGAGGACATCATCTGCGATGTGGACCTCGTCCTGCTCATGAGCGTCAATCCCGGTTTTGGCGGACAGAAGTTCATCCCCCACACCTTCGAGAAGGTGCGTGCCCTCCGCCAGATGATAGACCGCCGCGGCTCCAAGGCCCTCATTCAGGTGGATGGCGGTGTGGGTCTGGACAACTGGAAGCAGTTGCGCGAGGCCGGAGCCGATGTCCTCGTGGCAGGCTCTGCCGTTTATGGTGCCGAGGATCCCATGGCAGTATGTGAAATAATGAGCAAATGAAGAAACTCCTTCTTGTCCTGCTGCTCGCCCTCCCTGCCGCTATGCCGGTATGGGGGCAGAACGAAGAATATGCCGTGCTGATAAAGCAGGGCATGAAGGCATTGGAGGCAGACTCGCTCTCCAAGGCCGAAACCATATTCCTACGGGCCATTGCCATCAAGCCCACCGACAAGGGCAGCGCTGCACTCTATCGCTATGTTGGTCAGGTCAGGACACGTCAGGGACGTGCACAGGAGGCGCTGGAAGCATTCAATTCTGCACTGCAACTTGTACCGGATGCCCGCGAGGTGCTCATGGACAGGGCTTCGCTGAACATTCAGATGGGCAGGAACTCGCATGCCATCAACGACCTCAACGACCTGCTCACCCTGAACCCCGACCATCCCGAGGCCCTCTTCTTCCGTGCCTACATCTATGCCGGGCAGCACCTGAATGCCAAGGCGCGAGCCGATTATGAACGCCTCGTCACCCTGCAGCCCCGCAACCGTGAAGCCCGTCTGGGCCTTGCCCTCCTTTGCGACAGGGACAGGCGTCCGCAGGAAGCCATGGAGCACATCGATGTCCTGCTCCGCTATTGGCCCGACGATGCCACGGTCTATGCCGTACGTGGCGGCATGTATCAGAAGCGCCGCCAGTACGAACAGGCTCTGCGCGACATGAACCATGCCATAGAACTTGAACCGGGGAATCCCGACTTCTATATCTCCCGCGCCCTGCTCTACAAGGACTTCCACAAAAAATCCCTCGCCACTGCCGACTTCCGCAAAGCCGTGGAACTGGGTGCCTCCGCCCAGGAGTGCGCCTCCATGATGCTCGATGCCGAGTAAAGCCACATACATTCCCATCTTTTTGAACGAAGTAAACATCAAATAACAATGGTAATTATTAAAAGGATTATATTGTTGTTTGCCATATCCATTATGGCATGCTGTAGCCTTCATGCCCAAGACAAATTGGAGAGCATGGCCAACCGACTTAAGGCCTTCGGTACAAGGTTGCCCCAGGAGCAGGTGTTCCTACACATGGACAATAACTGCTACTATCTGGGCGATACCATTTTCTACAAGGCATACGTGAGACGTAGCGATAACGGACATCCCACAAACCTGAGCGGAATTCTGTATTGCGAACTGCTGAACGACGACGGGTATCTGGTGGAGCGCCAGATGATTCCTTTGGAGAAAGGCGAAGGGCATGGCAACTTCTCCCTGGCAGATACGACTCTGTACGCAGGATATTATGAACTGCGCGCATATACAAAATGGCAATTGAACTGGGGAGTGACGGAACAGCCGCACAGCCGCTGGGCAGAAGAGTACTTCTTCAACAAGGATATGGCGGAGGACTATTACCGCGACTACGAGAAACTGTATTCGCGCGTATTCCCCGTATATAACAGACCTGCATCACCGGGGGACTTCTCCCAGGACATGACCCTGCGTCCCCTGTCTGCCTATTACAAGAATTCCGCAGAGAAGCCCGGTACCACCGTACAGTTCTTTCCGGAAGGAGGCAGCCTTGTATCGGGGCTGAGGCAACGTGTGGCATGGGAGGTGAGGAACGAGCAGGGTATGGCTCTGGAAGGCACACTGAGCATCAGTATGCCGGACGGCCAAACAATAACTTCCGAAACCCTGAACCGTGGCAGAGGCGTGTTTGAGCTGACTTCGTCTGAAGGGCAAACGCTGACGGCACAATTCACTCCGGCAAACGGCAAGGGGAATCCTGCAGGAACACTTCCAGCCAGCAAAGAACTACCCGAGGCAGAAACGGATGGCGTGGCGCTGCACGTCAGCACGGACACCGCAGGCATAAGCATTTCCTATGCCACGGCAGGCAGCGCATCCCAGGAAGAACTCGGAATTACCATTATGCACAACGGAGTGCTGCAACACTTCGTACAACCGGGCGGCAACACAATGCGAATGCATACCGAGGTTCCCGGAGTATATCAGGTAACGGTGTTCAACTCCGAGGGACGCGTGTATGCCGACAGGCTCTGCTTCTATCTGCCGGCAGGGTTCAAACACACTAACGTGAACTTCTCCGGCATAAAGACAGGTAACTACAGCGCCTTTGAATCCATTGCCATAGAAGTACAAGGAGCACCCGGAGCAAACATGTCCATAGCAGTAAGGGATGCGGCAAAGGGCGAATACGTCTACGATACCGGCAACATGCTCACCGAGATGCTGCTTTCCAGTCAGATTAAAGGATTCGTGCCGCATCCCCAGTGGTTCTTCCAAACAGACAGCCAGATAAGGCGCCAGGCCCTGGATCTGTTGATGATGGTTCAGGGGTGGAGAAGATATGTATGGAGGGAAATGGCCATACAGGGGGAATTCGTATTGCAGCACATGCCGGAGAGGCGTTATCCGCACTGGACAGGGCAGATACACAATTATTCCGCCGAACAGGTGCTGAGCACCATGGAGGAGAAGATGTACACCTTTGCCGAAAGGGCAGGCGAAAAAATGTCGGAGCAGAACAGGGAAGACGAGCAGAGGGCCACCAAAAGAGACAAGGACACATCCGGGGATGAGCAGTGGAACGGGAGCGTACAGTCTTCGGCGGAGCAGGAGATGAACGAAAAAGCGGAAAGACATTCCGAGGCAAACAAGGGAGGCAATGATGCACGGGACCGCTTCAACGAGAAGGAAGAAAACCTGAAACATCCCGTTGCCCTGCATGCCGAGTTCTCCCAACCCGGCAATGAAGGTGTGGAAGGAAACATGCGCAGCCAAGGGACCTTTGCCATGGACTTCCCTAGATATTACGAAGAATTCCTGTTTTTCCTCGGCGCCAGCGACACCACAAAATGGAAGAAAGGACAACCTCCCGTATGGACACAGAACGGCAGAACGAAGCGCGACGAAGTGGACTTCCCCGAGTTCTATGTCAAGTTGGACCATGTCTATCCCCGTTTTCCCAAACCATACGACTACTACCAGTCGCACATTGCACCCATGCCGAAGGACAATCCCCTGTACAATAGCATGAACGAACAGGTGCGCATGCTGTCCGAGGTCACTATCGGCGCCAGACGTAGCGGGCGAAGGAGATTCGGGCATTGGAGACCAGCCTTCATAATAGATGCATATGATGCCTTCAATGCCACGTGCGATGCAGGTTTTGCTCCCGGCTACTTTATGGGTGCCGGTCGCTTCGGCGAGGATGTGGCGCGCACCTACATTGGTGACATGAAGGCAGAGCGCAGATACGACATCAGTTACCGCTTTGACGGAAAGATATATGCCGAAGGAACGGCAATGCAACGCCGCAAGGAACAGACAGACATACCTGATGCAATGCCCCGATGGAGCAGCAACATGTCGGACTTCAAACGAGACAAGTACAATTATCTGTGGAACTTGGACAAGGTGGTTGTCTATACCGACTACTCCCCAAGAAAAGACCAGCATGGCAAGTACCGCGGAAACGAGCTTCCATCAGTAACCATAGACCTGCATCTGCTGGACGACGGTGTGGAGCGCCTTTACCGCAAAAACCGTTTCTGGAAGATGAAGGGATTCTCCATCCCCGACGAATTCTACTCGCCCGATTACTCCAAGCAGCCCCTTCCCAAGGAGGATTACCGCCGAACATTGTATTGGAATCCCAACATAAAACTTGACGAAAACGGTCGTGCCACCATCAGCCTGTACAACAACTCCTCGTCCAGCATCCTGCAAGTAAGCGCCGAGGGATGGACCCCGGACGGCACACCACAGTGTGGAAATCTCAACTAATATTGGTCAAAAACACGGAGATTAACGTAATTTACCACTTCGTTGGGATGTCTTTATCATCGGAATTTAATATATTTGTAGTCGCATAACATTCATTTAACCCAATCAATACTATGGAACAGAACGAACTGAAGAACATCGTTTCCCACTTCGCCATCCGTGGCACAGTCAGCGACATCAAGCCCCTTGGTGCAGGCCTTATCAACGACACTCTGCTGGTTACCACCGCCGAGGCAGATGCCCCCAACTACGTGTTGCAGCGTGTGAACACCAACGTGTTCCCCGATGTGGATCTGGTAATGCGAAACATCTATGCCGTGACCACCCACATACGCAAGAAACTGGAAGCAGCAGGCGAAACAGAGATTGACCGCAAGGTGCTGACCTTCATGCCCGCCAAGGACGACGAGACAAAACTCTATGCCATCGTGGACGGCCAGTACTGGCGCATGATGATATTCATTGAGAATGCCGTAACCAAGCAGGCAGTAAACCCCGAGAGTTCACGCGCCGCCGGTAAGGCATTCGGCCAGTTCCAGGCCATGCTTGCCGACATCCCCGTGGAGTTGGGCGAGACAATCAAGGACTTCCACAACATGGAGTTCCGTCTGCAGCAGTTGCGCGAAGTCATTGCCAAGGACCCCGCAGGCCGTGTTGCAGAACCTGAGGTGCAGGCCATGCTGAAGGAGATTGACGCACGTGCAGAATACATGTGCCAGGCAGAGCGTATGGGCCGTGAGGGCATCCTGCCCAAGCGTGTGTGCCATTGCGACACCAAGGTGAATAACATGATGTTCGACCAGCAGGACAATGTCCTCTGTGTAATCGACCTTGACACCGTAATGCCCAACTTCATTTTCTCCGACTACGGCGACTTCCTCCGCACAGGTGCCAACAAGGTAGCCGAGGACCATCAGGACATGGATGCCGTTTGCTTCGACGTGGACATCTTCAAGGCATTCACCGAAGGCTATCTGGCAAGTGCAAGCTCCTTCCTGACGCGCGTTGAAATAGAGAACCTGCCTTATGCGGTGAAACTCTTCCCCTACATGCAGTGCGTACGATTCCTGTGGGATTATCTCAGTGGCGACAAGTACTGGAAGTGCCAGTATGCCAACCACAACTTCGTGCGTGCCAACAACCAGCTGCACCTGCTCCTCAGCATAGAGAAGCACGAGCCTGAGATGGAGGCATTCATCGCAGATTGCTTGAAGTAATCTTCCGCCCCGCACAAAGCGGAGCATAATATAAATGAGACAGAACTATACATTTATGTCAACAATCAGGAAGTATGCCGAAGGCGGCTACTTCCTGATTGCAGCAACTATCGCCGCCCTCATCGCGGCAAACTGGTCAGAGACGAGCGGATGGTACAGCCGTTTCTGGCAAGAACCCATGCAACTCGTCGTTGGAGGCTTTGACCTGCTCAGCCACAACGGCAAGAGCCTGACCGTAGGAGGTTTCATCAACGACTTCCTGATGGCCATCTTCTTTCTCTCTGTTGGCCTGGAATTGAAGAGGGAAATATTTTGTGGAGGAGAACTATCCTCCGTACGCAAGGCCCTGCTTCCCGTACTTGCCGCCGTCGGAGGTATGATTGTGCCCACATGCGTTTTCGGCATAGCATGCTACCTGACCGGAGACCCCATGTATATGGAAGTCATGGAACGGGGTATGCCCATCCCGATGGCCACCGACATAGCCTTCTCCTTGGGCGTCCTGTCCATGTTCTCGCGCCGTGTTCCCCTCGGATTGAAGGTGTTTCTGGCCGCGCTGGCCGTGGCCGATGACTTGGGAGGCATTCTCGTGATTGCCCTGAAGTACACCGAGCACATCTCCCTTGCCCACCTTGGAGCGGTAGGCCTTTGCATTTTGGGGTGTTTGTATCTGTCGTATCGTCAGGTCCATAGCAAACTGGGTTACTTTGCCATAGGAGTGGTGATGTGGTGGTGCATGTTCCAAAGCGGCATCCATTCCACCATTGCCGGTGTGCTACTGGCCTTCTGCATACCAGCCAAACTTCATCGAGGCACCAAGTACTATATTGAACGGATACGCGAACAGATAGACAAGTTCCCCCATTACGAAGTAACCTCGCACTACAAGCATGCACCGCACATGCTTAGCCGGGTGGACATACAGAACCTGCGTGCCATAGAATCTGCCTCCGATCATCTGATTTCAACTCTGCAGGACACGGAGGACGTACTGCGAAACCCCATAAACATGATTATCATTCCCATCTTTGCCTTTGCCAATGCCGGCGTGTGCTTTGAGGGTATGAGCATAGAGAACCTGACACAAGGCGTGGGTCTGGGAGTCTTCTTCGGTTTGGTCATAGGCAAGTTCACCGGTGTGATGACGGCATGCTGGGTCAGCATCAAGGCACGCATCGTCCAGTTGCCCGACGGCGCCAACTGGTCATCCTTGGCAGGTGTCGCCATGCTATGCGGCATAGGCTTTACCGTCAGCACCTTCATGGCCACCCTGTCCTATCCCTTAGATCTGGAAGGCCAGCAACCGGACTTCATGCAACTGCTTCTGAACGATGCGAAACTGGGTATTTTGTGCGGTACGATTACAAGTGCCATAATAGGCGCACTGATACTTAATCGGACTCTACCAAAGAAATAACCCTACCAAATTTTAATATTATTGGCATTCTCACATGCAAATGCCAAATACCTGCAAGAGGGTGTGTCAAGATTCAACTATGACACACCCTCTTGTTGCTTACCTAAACCCAAACCAGTCAATAGACTGTTACGCACTAATGACCGATTTGGGTTTATGGCATGAAGGCTGGAGAAGTTTACGTTACTGGCAGCGTTTGTCCTATAACACCCCCTTGCCGAGCCGTCGGTGGCGGTAAAATGAGCCG
>JAFTUK010000050.1 GCA_017466325.1 Bacteroidaceae bacterium
ACAGCCTACAAGGCTCATATAATTTCTACTATTGTAGATTGTTTCCCATCATGTTACTATCTCGTTGCCTACAAGGCTCATATAATTTCTACTATTGTAGATAGTGAGTCTTTTATGAATATTTGGATACCGCCTACAAGGCTCATATAATTTCTACTATTGTAGATTGCTGAAGAACAATATTTGCCGGGGGGCCTACAAGGCTCATATAATTTCTACTATTGTAGATTTAGTTCTTCCATACATCTGTGTTATCGCCTACAAGGCTCATATAATTTCTACTATTGTAGATTTGTATGTCGTTGCCCAACTCCTGATATAGCCTACAAGGCTCATATAATTTCTACTATTGTAGATGCGCCAATGCAACAAGGCTCTCCTGGAGCCTACAAGGCTCATATAATTTCTACTATTGTAGATATAATATCTGTATGTCTTGACTACATGCCTACAAGGCTCATATAATTTCTACTATTGTAGATCCAAGTCGGGTGCCAAAGCAGTACTACAGCCTACAAGACTCATATAATTTCTACTATTGCAGATGTACACTTTGCGTATCACTTTTTCAAATGCCTATAAGGCTCATATTCTTCTTATCACAAAGCCCCGCCTTTCTAAAGTCAGGACTTTGCCATGTTGCAACACCTTGCAACAAAAATACAGACAACAGGCCTTCTGAGAATTGCTTATTTATGCCCTGAAATCCTTTGTCGTACAAATACCCTATTCTCAGAATGGGGAATTTGAGAAGACTGGTGGCTTCTGTCAGGGCCTCGGGACAACAAGGGCGAGTCATCGGGACGACTTAGGCGAAGCGTCGGGACGACTTGCATGAGGCATCGGGGTGTCTTAGAGAAGGCAATACGGCAGGTGTATGGTAAAAGCAGGTCTATTTAGGGCATTTTTTTAGAAAATAATGCTCAAAAATATGGAGAAATCATGGTTGGCGAAGAGAAAAACACCTACTGGGTTCTCTAAAACAAACACTGGGGCATGCCTGATTTTTCATGAATTTTCATGACATATTCACAAGAACAAGAGGATGGTGCAGGTAAATGGGGATTGTAGCATACGCTTGGGGGAGTGATGCCATAAAGACCCACCCCACCGCACACCAATGGTGCGTTTTCGTCCATTTTGCACACTTTTCTGCACACTTTCTGCCGCTATATGCAACAAATGACGTAACTTTGCATAAGATTTCATTGGAAAACTGACGTAGAAAAGGTAAAAAGGATATGTCAAAGATTAAAGGCAAAAGAGTACTGATAACGGGCGGTGCATCGGGCATCGGCCGGCTGATGGGCGAGACGGCTCTGGAGAAGGGTGCGGACGCCCTGGTGATATGGGACATAAACCAGGAGAACATAGATGCTACGGTGCGGGAACTGGGCAGGAAGGGCACGGTGCACGGATACCGCGTGGACGTGTCCAGGCACGAGGCGGTGGCGGAATGCTATGCCAAGGTGAAGAAGGAGGTGGGCGATGTGGACATACTGATAAACTGCGCCGGCATAATAACGAGCAACAAGACCTTCGACCAGTGTACGGAGGAGGAGATTGACCGCACGATGGCGGTGAATGCCATAGCACCCATGTATGTGGCACGGCAGATGCTTCCGGACATGATACGGCGCAACGAGGGACACATCTGCACCATTGCTTCGGCTGGCGGCATGCTCTCCAATCCCAAGATGAGCGTGTATGCCGCCAGCAAGTGGGCGGCCGTGGGATGGTCGGATTCGGTGAGGATAGAGTTGCAGGAGATGGGGAGCAGGGTGCGTGTGACCACCATAGCACCTTACTACATAACGACGGGCATGTTTGACGGTGTGGAGTCGAGGGTGTTCCCCCTGCTGAAGCCAGAAAAAGTCTCCAAACAGATAATCAAGGCCATAGAGGGCGACAGGATGTTCCTGATGCTGATGCCATGGATTCCCATGGCCTACCACGTGATGCGCCTGTTGCAAGGTATCCTGCCCATGAGGGTGTTTGACTGGCTGGTGGGCGAAACGCTGGGCATATACCACACTATGGACAATTTCACGGGAAGAAGAAAATGAAGACTATGGAGAATACACCCAGGGAGGAGATAAGGAGGATAGTGGAGGCGCAGAGGGAGTTCTTCCGTAGCGGCAGGACGCTGGACCTGGAGTTCCGGAGGGAGAACCTCCGTGCGCTGGAGAGTGCCCTGCACAAGTGGGAGGGGCGCCTGGCGGATGCCTTGTGGCAGGACCTGCACAAGAGTTACGAAGAGGCATACCTGACGGAACTGAGCATAGTGCTGGGCGAGGTGAAGAACCACATCGCGCACCTGGGCAGGTGGGCGGCGTCCAGGAGGGTGTGCACACCGCTGAAGATGTTTCCCTCCAGAAGCAAGGTGATACAGGAACCGTTGGGTTGCTCGCTGATAATAGCGCCGTGGAACTATCCCGTGCAACTGCTGCTGAACCCCTTGGTGGGTGCCATCTCGGCAGGTTGCACGGCGGTGCTGAAACCCTCGCCCTACGTGCCCCGCGTGTCCAGGGTGATGGAGGAGATGATCAGGGAGACCTTCGCCCCGGAGTACGTTGCCGTGGTGCAGGGCAACAGGGAGGTGAACACCGCCCTGCTGGAGGAGAGGTACGACATAATCTTCTTTACGGGAAGTCCCTCGCTGGGACGCAGGGTGATGCGTGCCGCCTCGGAGCACCTGACTCCGGTGGTGCTGGAACTGGGGGGCAAGAGCCCGTGCATAGTGGACAGGGATGCCGACATCCCCATGGCGGCACGCCGCATAGCATGGGGCAAGAGCCTGAATGCCGGACAGACGTGCATAGCGCCCGACTATCTGCTGGTGCATGCCGGGGTGAAGGAGCGTCTGATAGAGGCGCTCAGAAAGGAGTTCGGGCACCTGCTGGGCAAGAATCCGCAGGAGGCGAAGCACTTCGTGCACATAGTGAGCGACAAGGCGTTTGACCGTCTGACGGGCTACCTGAAGGACGGCAACGTGCGCATAGGTGGCACCTACGACCGCGAGGAGCGCTACATCCATCCCACGGTGCTGGACGGTGTGAGGGAGGACAGCCCCATCATGCAGGAGGAGATATTCGGCCCTCTGTTCCCATTGCTCACCTTCAACACCACGGACGAGGCGATAGCCTTTGTGAACAGGAGGGAGAAGCCCCTGGCGCTATACTACTTCGGGGAGGACAGGGGCAACATCGGCAAGGTTCTGCGCCACACCTCGTCGGGCGGTGCCTGCATAAACGACACCATCATGCACATTGCCAACGAGAACCTGCCCTTCGGCGGTGTGGGACATTCGGGCATGTCCTCGTATCACGGCAAGGAGTCGTTCCTGGTGTTCTCGCACCAGAGGGCGGTGGTGACAACGCCAACGTGGCTGGACCTGCCCTTCAGATACATGCCGTACAGGTTCTTCGGGATGGTGAAGAGGGTGCTGTGAGGAAACACCAAAAGCAGACCCACCCCCAGCCCCTCCCTCTATGGAGGGGAGTAGTTACAACCGACTAAGTGGTCACATTGGCTCCCCTCAGAGGGTACAGAAGCACATTCAGTGCTTATTCTAAAGACCCTCTTCGCCCCCTGTCTCAGGGGGACAAAGAAAACGGGGAGCGATTTTCCTTAGAGTCCTTAAAGTCCTTAAAGACGCTTACCGCTTACCGCTTACCATTCACCGCTCATCCGCTCACCGCTCATCCGCTTTCAGCAATGGTGCGAATTCGCGGACGGCCTTGCGGAAGAGTTCCAGGGCCTCTTCTATTGAGCACTGGAGACGGCCACCGGAGGCATTCTTGTGGCCTCCGCCGTTGAAGAAGCGGGCAGACATCTCGTTGCAGGGGAAATCGTCCACACTGCGCAGGGAGAACTTGACGAAGCCGGGGTGCTCGGTGTCCTCGCTGATGAAGGCCGAAAGGCGCATACCCTGAATCTGCAGGGGCATATTGACAATGCCCTCCGTGTCGCCGTTCTTGATGCCGAGCATACGGCGCTCCTGATTGGTGAGCGTCATGACGGAGGCATTCATGCCGGGGATGGTTTCCAACTTCACATAGAGCAGATAACCGACCAGACGCATGCGGTTGGGCGTGGAGGTCCAGAAGACGTTTCTGTAGATGCGGTCCTTGTCTATGCCACGCGCCAGGAGCAGGGAGATACACTCGTAGATGACGCTTCGCGTGGAGGCATAGGTGAAGGCACCGGTATCGGTCATCATGCCCGTGTAGAGGCAGGTGGCCTCGGGCAGAGACATTGCATCCATGCGTCCCATCTGCCAAAGCAGGTGGCAGAGCACCTCGCAGGTGGCGCACATCTCGGGGCGCGAAATCTGGAGATTACAGAAGGCGGGATTGGGGTCGAGGTGGTGGTCGGCCATCAGCATGAAAAGGTTGCCCTGTGCGCTACGCTCCACACACTCGGAGAGGATACCCTCCATGCCCAGGGCACGGGAGGCATCGTTCATGTCGCACACCCACAGGAGATCGGCCTGGCGAAGGACGGCATCCGCCTTGTCGGCATGCCTGTCGTAACGGACAATTTCGGATGCACCGGGCATCCACTGGAGAAAGTCCGGAAAACGGTTGGGGACAACCACGGTACATTCCTTGCCCAGAGCCTTCATCCACGCCATCACGCCGAGGGTACTGCCCAGGGCGTCTCCATCGGGATTCACATGGCACACACAGGCCACCCGTTGGGCCTCATCTATCCTGTTTTGCAGAGCAGACAACTGCTCTTCTGTGAGAATCTTTTCCATAACAAGAGACAAAAGTACAAAGAATAATCGTATCTTTGCACGTGAGAGCACATAAATATTATGTTTTATATGGAAAAGAAAGACCTGAGAATAGTATATATGGGCACACCGGACTTTGCCGTGCCCACACTGGAGCGCCTCATCAGCGAGGGATACAACGTGGCGGGGGTCATCACCATGCCCGACAAGCCCATAGGCAGGCACCAGAGCCAGTTGCAGGCCTCGCCCGTGAAGGAGTGCGCCCTGCGCCACAACATACCCGTACTGCAACCCGAACGCCTGAAGGACGAGGCCTTCCTGGAGGAGTTGAGGGCAATGAAGGCCGACCTGCAGATAGTGGTGGCCTTCCGCATGCTGCCCGAAGCCGTGTGGGCAATGCCACGCCTGGGCACCTTCAACCTGCATGCCGCCCTGCTGCCCCAATACCGTGGTGCGGCACCCATAAACTGGGCCATCATCAACGGAGACAAGGAGACGGGCATCACCACCTTCTTCCTTGACCACCAGATAGACACCGGCGAGGTGATACAGCAGGAGCGTGTGCCCATAGGGCCGGACGACAACGTGGAGGACGTGCACGACCGGCTGATGACACTGGGTGCCGACCTGGTGGCGGAGACGGTGCAGAACATCATTGACGGACGCGTCACGCCCATTCCCCAGGAGCAGATGCACACCGACGAACCTCTGCGTCCGGCGCCCAAGATTTTCCGCGAGACATGCCAGATACAATGGGCCAGCCACACCGTGGACACGGCACACAACTTCGTGCGCGGCCTCAGTCCCTACCCCGGAGCATGGACAACCCTCCTGTCGCCCGACGGCAAGGAGACGGTGATGAAGATATTCCGCACCACCAAGGAGGCCTGCCCCGGACAGGCACAAGCCTGCCCCACCCTGTTGCCAAGCGCCAACGGCGACAAGACCCTGCGCATAGCCCTGCCCGACGGTATCCTGCACATCCACGAACTCCAACTGGCGGGCAAGAAGAGGATGAACGCCTCGGACTTCTTGCGCGGCACCTCGCTGGAGGGGTGGAAGGTATAGGGAACGGAAAAGGGGAAGGACCCACCCCGCCCCTCCCTGTGAGGGAGGGAGAGGTGAACACGGAAAACTATTAGGACATCCCCTCCGCGCATTGCGCTCGTCCCCCGAAGCATGGTAGGGACACGGCATGCCGTGTCCGATAACAATAGCAAAAGCGGACTCGGCATGCCGAGTCCCTACAACCCCGAGCGGGAGCAGATTCAAGACCGCAAAGCGGGATTAAAACGGAGAATGGAGAACTGGAAGGTGACGAGAGAACTCGGAGTAATCAGAGTAATCAGAATAATCGGAGTAAGCGGAGTAAGCCGAAAAATCATACAATAAGAGAGTATAAGACAATCGCCCGTGACCATTATGAGTCACGGGCGATTGCTTTATACTGATGTCTTGCGTTTACCTGTTGGTCTTGCCGAAGGGGAAGTTGATACCTATGGTGAAACTATTACTACTGTTCAAAGGTATGCCCTGCTTGGAGAGTTTGCCCAACATGTGATCCATGCCGACAAAGACGTTGAAGCCCCTGGGATGAATGTTGGCAACCCAACCGAAACTGGTTCCCAAAGTGCCGAAACCTACGTTGACACCAGCCTCGAACCACTTGACGGGAGAGACAACGGCGCTGATACGTTCCTCGTTCCAACTGTACTCGCCCTGCATACGTGTGGTACTAAGCAGACCCACGCTGAGTTTCTTGTAGAAAGGCATCTGGTATTCCACACCTATGTTTAATGTCGCTCCGAGGGCTGTAGTTGATTTGGACATGCCGCCATCCTGCAAAGCAACGAGAGAGGAGAAACGGTCGCCATAGTTGTCGGCCTGATCTTCTGCCGGTGTACCAGGACCACCCTCTACCTGAATGTCATTGAAACCGGTGAAGACAACCTCCTTACCCATATTGTATGCCTTGTGGGTCTCGCTCCATGAAATGAAGCCCAAATCGAGCAGAGAGGCACTAACCTTAAGGCCGTCCACCCAACCCTGTTCGCCGAGATCCCATTCAGCACCCAGGTCGAAGGCAAGGCCGAAACCGTTAGGGCCAGGGCTCTCGATGTCCACGTTGCCGAAATCTATCTGCTCATAGGGAGTGCCGTCACTGAACTCCTTCTGTTCCATTTCTCCCCACTCAAAGCCCTTGACACTTACATTGGCTTCGGCATCGGCAGAAAGAACCCACTTGTCGGGGGCGGTAAGGTTCAGGGTTGCATTCTTCAGGCGGACAGAAGCATTGGCGCCGCCAATGAGGAACTTCAACTTACCGCCCACGCGCCATGCATTGGCAACCTGACGGCTATGACCCAAAGCTATCTCGCCCCACGCGGATGCTGTAGAGGACACATCGGTGATTTCGTAATTCTTGTTGGTAAGATTCTTTGTAAATTCGAACAACTCGTACGGAGCATTGAAACCAGCATTGGCACGCACGCCGATGTTGAATGTGTTATAACCACCCCATGCATGGAAACCGAAACTGATGATATCCAACCTCATATCCATTCTGGAATGGTTGTTGGCAGAGAATTTGCCCAAGGCATCGTCCACAGAGATGCTTGGATGAAGATATGTAACCAACTGGTCGCCGTTAAGCCTTATGACATCTGTCAATGCCAGGTTTCCCTTCATGCCAAAATTCATCTGACCCAATATAGGGAATGCCACATAACCCTTGCGGTCATAGTCCTTGGCAGGATTCAACTGGTGGCCATAAGTGTATCCGTCCAGGAAGTAGGCGCTGTTCAGGTTCTGGGCAGAGGCTGTGCCGCACAGAGCAAGTGTTGCAACCGCCAATATATTTCTAAGATTCTTTTTCATAATCATAATATTTACTTTAGGATATCACATATAGTATTGGTTAGTTTGCATCGTAGGAAATATCGCCTTTGATGCCAAGTCTGACATCCTTCATTCTTACGGAAGTTCTGGTCCTCAGGTATTCCCCTACATAATTCTGATTAGCCTTAAGGGTACAAACTATTCTTATACCGTCGATGACAGGTGTATTGTTCTTGCCGGAAATAAAGTCCAAAAGGTTGCGGCCGGACCCCTCCCTGGTCTTAAGGGTGTACTGGAAGGGATTGTCCTTGGATTTGGCGGAAACAGTAGTGGTGAGTTTGGGGAGGTCGGTTATGTCTCTGCCGTTCACATCAATGGGTACCACCTCTATCTCTGCATCCAATGGAGCATCATTATCAATCTTGGCCTCTACAGTAATAGACGCCAGATTATCGGCAACAGCCTTTTCAATATCCTCGCCATAGTCCTCGGCCCAACCGTCTTCTGTAGATTTATATTGGATTTTGAATCTGGGACCTATACACAGAGGGGCATATACCTGCAAATCCACCCTTACTTTAGTAGGAGTCTGCACCGGTGTGCCAAAACCTGATGCCTTTAGTCTCGTTACATGTGTCTCGAGTCTGTCAGGAACATTCAATATCAAATCGGAAAAATTCTGATCATCAGCAAGTTCTAAGAACGCAGGTTCGCCAAACTGAGGATCAAGAAGTTTAGAGGGAATGAATTCCTCCTTCCTTGCCACATAACTGCATGACTTGGGTTTTGCTACTGTCAGACCTTGCACCAAACAAGAGTCCAACTTTTCATCGTTCTTGTAACTGCGGATTTTAAAATCTGCCTCAAGTTTGCCGCCAGAAGGAGCATCTGAAGTGATATTGGCCAGGATTACAGGATTATCCAAATCCAGGCGGACATCCTCTTCTTCCAGAATTTCCGGTACATCGGCCACATGGATTGGAGGAGCATACTCTGAATACTTTACCTCTCCGTCCACTATTTGGTTCATTTCCAACTCAAAGAAACCAGATGTCTTGGCATAGAATATCGTGTCTTTGACATCCTGATTGAATACAGTGTCCACGAAATCCTGCTCATCAAGGTCCATAAAACTGGCAAGTTGAACAGGAGCCGTACTTGACTGAGGTAGCCAAAGATCCACCTTCGAGCCAATGGTCATGTCCAGATTGTCCAAATCATACTTGTCGTCCATGCAGGAAACAAACATGCATGAACCTAAAGCCAAAAAGGCCAAACCGAGAAATTGATTTTTCTTCATATTATTGTTAATTATGGTTTAATTTCGTTCGGATATAAAACAAGATATGCGCAAATATACAAAAAAAACTAAATACTCATTAGTATTATGCATATTTTTTTGTTTATTTTCGTTAAAAAAGCAATGGGCACAGACACCACCAAAAGAATGGCATAGCCCCCATGGCATCATATTCTGTCCTCGGTGGTCATAAAGTTCACCGCCCTCGGCGATAAAGTACACCGCCAGTGGCGACAAAATTCACCGCCACCGAAGGCGAGATAAGGCATTAATGGCGACAACAAGCGAAGAAGACGAAAAAGGAGCAATTTGCCTGCCAGGGTAAAGTCTTTTAGGCAGCAGGAACCTTTTCCCCAAAAAGTTGTCCGCAATGCCTATTTACCAGCACTGCGGACAACGTCTTACGAAATATCAAAATTTCCTATCATTATATCTCCCAACCGAGAGCGCTGGCACCAAGCACAGCTGCGCTGGCACCGTCAAGTTCGCTGAGCAGGATCTTTGCCTTACCCTTGTAGACAAAGAGGACATTCTCATCGTATGCCTTGCGGACATGAGCCATAAGCAACTCGCCTGCCTTTGTGGGACCACCGAAGAAGATGAATGCCTCGGGGCTGGAGAAGGGAGCGAAGTTGGCACAAGCCTCGCCAAGACGGCGACCGGTATCGGCAAGAATCTCGAGAGCCAGTTCGTCACCGTTGGAAGCGGCGATAGACACGTCCTTGGCCTCGAGTTTTGAACTCAGGATATCTCTCAGGGAAGAAGGACGACGGCTGATTGCCAACTTCTCTATAGCACTGCGTGCGATACCTGTACCGGAGCAATAGCACTCCAAACAACCGCGACGGCCACAACCGCACTCGCGACCGTTCTTCTCCACGATGACATGGCCCAGTTCACCGGCGAAACCATCGTGGCCGTAAACCAACTGACCGTTTACGACAACACCGCTACCAACACCTGTGCCCAGAGTGATCTCGATGAAGTTCTTCATGCCACGTGCGGCACCATATGCCATTTCGCCGATAGCAGCGGCATTGGCATCGTTGGTCAGTACAACGGGAATGCCCAGAGCCTCCTGGAACATCTTCACCAAGGGGATGTTGCCACGCCACTCCAGATTGGGGGCATCCTCGATACAACCGGAATAATAGTTGCCGTTGGGGGCACCAATACCCATAGCCTTTATTTTCTCGATACCGCCAACCTCGGCAATCAGAGGCTTCAGAGCCTCGACACAGGCATTCACATACTTTTCTGCAGTACCATGACCGGTGGTGGGGATAGAAACAGACTTGACAATCTTTGCGTCCTTGTCAACAATGCCGAACACAGAATTGGTACCACCCAGGTCCAATCCTATTACATAGGGTTTCTTATTCATGCTATTATGATTTATAAGGTTATTTGCTTACGCTGTATGGGCAAAGTTAGCACTTATTTTGCAATAAAGGGTATTTTTTAATTACAAATGTATGTTAAAATGAAAAAAAAGTCCGTTATTTGCATTCATATTATGTGGATAGAACCTGTTAGCACATTGGAATTGGTTTTCAAAGGTCTCATTGTGGGTATTCTGGCGAGTGCTCCGATGGGGCCTGTAGGCGTCCTTACCATACAACGAACTTTGAACAAGGGACGTTGGTTTGGTTTTGTTACCGGTGTGGGAGCCGCCATATCAGACTTAATATATGCGGCCTTATCCATTTTGGGCATGAGTTTCGTGATGGACTTTATCGAAAATCCTAGCAACATGTTCTGGTTCAAGGTTGTAGGAGGAATACTGCTGATGTTCTTCGGAATATACACATATCTCAGCAATCCTACACAGAACCTGCGCCCCACCAACCCCAACAAGGGTTCCCTATGGCACAACGGCATAACAGGATTCCTGGTAACTTTCTCTAACCCCCTCATCATTCTGCTTTTCATTGCATTGATGGCACGCTTTGAGTTCGTTGTACCGGAGCACTATCTGGAGCAGGGACTCGGATACATAGCCATATTAGGGGGAGCACTGCTATGGTGGTTCTGCCTGACATACATTATAAATAAGGTAAGGAACAAATTCCAGGTAAGCACCATCTGCAAAATAAACCGCATAATCGGAAGCATTGTCATAGCGGCCGGATTCATTGGCTTTTTATGGGCATTGCTGCCCAAATTCGGCATCAATATATAACACTTTTCAGCACCACAAAATGCTAATAGCAAAGAAACTTAGAAAACAGAATCTCGTGGCATATGTCCTCTACATGTATCAGGTGGAGGACATCATTCGTTCATACGATTGCGACATACAGAAGATTGCAGAAGAGTACCTGCCACGCTTCGACTATGACGACGAGGAGTTGGAACAGGCTCTGCAATGGTACGACGGCCTCGCACGCATGATGCACGAGGAAGGATGCCGCGAACGCGGACACGTACAGGTGGTACGCAATACCATATTCCTGTTGGCCGACCGCCATCGCGAACTCTTGGCCGACCCTCAGGAATCCATCTACAATGCCGCTTACTACAAGGCCCTGCCTTTCATAGTGGAACTCCGAGGCAAGGGCAACGGCAAGATGAAGCCCGAACTGGAAACCGCCCTGGACGCCCTCTACGGCATTACCCTGCTTCGCATGCAGAACAAACCTATCGGAGCAGAGACATCGGCTGCCATATCCGCCATCAGCAACCTGCTGAACATGCTGGCAGAAAAGTACGACCCGCAACAATAACAACACCCTCAAGGGCCCAAAAGACCCTAAAGACCCTAAAGCAAAAAGTCATGACTGAAGAAATACTACGCAGACGCACCTTTGCCATCATCGCCCACCCCGATGCCGGTAAGACCACACTGACAGAGAAGTTCCTGCTCTTCGGCGGCCAGATACAGGTGGCCGGAGCAGTAAAGAGCAACAAGATAAAGAAGACCGCCACCTCCGACTGGATGGAGATAGAGAAGCAGCGCGGTATCTCCGTTACCACCTCGGTGATGGAGTTCGAGTATGCCCCCGAGGGCACACCAACAGACAAGCCCTACAAGATAAACATCCTGGACACCCCCGGCCACCAGGACTTTGCCGAGGACACCTTCCGCACGCTGACCGCCGTGGACAGCGCCATCATCGTGGTGGACGGTGCCAAGGGTGTGGAGACACAGACACGCAAACTCATGGAGGTGTGCCGCATGCGCAAGACCCCCGTCATCATCTTCATCAACAAGATGGACCGTGAGGGACGCGACCCCTTCGACCTGCTTGACGAACTGGAGGAGGAACTGAAGATTGCCGTGCGCCCCCTGTCGTGGCCCATCAACCAAGGTCAGCGCTTCAAGGGTGTGTACAACATCTACGAGCAGAACCTGAACCTCTTCCATGCCAACAAGCAGAAAGTGACAGAGAAGGTGCAGGTGGACATAGAAAGCGAGGAACTGAACCAATGGGTGGGCGACAGCGATGCCGAGAAACTCCGCGAGGATCTGGAAATGATCGAGGGCGTGTATCCTGCCTTCGACGAGGAGGAGTACAAGGAAGCTATGCTGGCTCCAGTGTTCTTCGGCTCGGCACTGACCAACTTCGGCGTACAGGAACTGCTGGACTGCTTCTGCAAGATAGCCCCAGCACCACGCCCCGTCATGGCGGAGGAACGCGAGGTGAACCCCGACGAGAAGAAGTTCACAGGCTTCATCTTCAAGATTACCGCCAACATCGACCCCAACCACCGGTCCTGCATAGCCTTCTGCAAGGTGTGCTCGGGCAAGTTCGTGCGCAATGCGCCCTACCTGCACATCCGCAACGGCAAGACGGTACGCTTCTCCAGCCCCACCCAGTTCATGGCACAGCGCAAGGAGACCATCGACGAGGCTTGGGCAGGCGACATCGTGGGTTTGCCCGACAACGGCATCTTCAAGATAGGCGACACCCTCACCGAGGGCGAGCAACTGCATTTCCGCGGTCTGCCCTCCTTCTCCCCCGAGATGTTCAAGTACATAGAGAATGCCGACCCCATGAAGACGAAGCAGTTGGAGAAGGGCATCAACCAGTTGATGGACGAGGGTGTGGCGCAGCTGTTCGTGAACCAGTTCAACAACCGCAAGATTATCGGCACGGTAGGCCAGTTGCAGTTCGAGGTTATCCAGTACCGTCTGGAAAACGAATACGGTGCCAAGTGCCGTTGGGAGCCCGTGCATCTGCACAAGGCATGCTGGATTTCATGCGAACCAGGTTACGAGGCGGAACTGGAGAACTTCAAGAAACGCAAGTACCAGTACATGGCCAAGGACCGCGACGGACGCGACGTCTTCCTGGCAGACAGCGGCTATGTGCTGAGCATGGCACAGCAGGATTTCGAGCATCTGCAATTCCATTTCACATCAGAGTTCTAAGACCCACCCCTCCCCCCCCCCAGGGAGGGTGAACCAGAAAGACCAGACAAACTAGACAAACTAGACAAACTAGAAAGGCTAGAAAGACTAGAACGGCTAGAACGGCTAGAAAAACTAGAAATCATGGCCTAAGCCCCTTAATACAAAAGCCTATGAATTGCGAAATAGACATAAAGCAAGCCGTGGAATGCTTGCGCAAGGGCGGTGTAATCCTCTACCCCACCGACACGGTATGGGGCATCGGTTGCGACGCTACCAACGAAGAGGCAGTACGACGCATATATCAGATAAAGCAGCGCGAGGACGCCAAATCCATGTTGTGCCTGGTGGACAAGGCCGACCGCATACAACGCTACTTCCGCAACATCCCCGACGTGGCATGGGACATCTTCGATGCCGCCGACTCGCCTGTGACGGTAATCCTGGACGGTGCCGACAGTGTGGCGCCAAGCCTCATCGCCGAGGACGGTTCGCTGGGGATGCGCGTTACACGCGACCAGTTCTCGCACGACATCTGCTACCGTCTGCAGAAGCCTCTTGTGAGCACCAGTGCCAACATCAGCGGAGAACCCACCGCACGCACCTTCCGCGAAATCAGCGAGGAGATAAAGTCGCAGGTGGATTATATCTGTTCCTTCCGCCGAGGCGACAATATACCAGGTACACCCAGCCGAATCATAAAGTTGGGACAGGATTGTAGCGTGAAGATAATAAGATAACAAGCAGGACATCAGAACTACGGGAGCAAGATGAACTCACCACACAGACATCCCCTTCTGCGCAACATTGCGGCAGGACTCTTGAAATGGCGCCGACGCCACAGGGAGAAGATCAACGACGAACGTTTCGTGTTGCTCATCAGTTTTGCGGTGGGCATCTTTACTGCCTTGGCCGGATGGACACTGAAGTGGATTATCCACACCATCGAACATCTGCTCACATACAGTTTCTCCACTACCGACGCCAACTGGCTCTACCTTATCTTCCCCGTTGTGGGTATCGGCCTGACCATGCTATTCATCCGATACATCGTCAGGGACGACATCAGTCATGGCGTAACGAAGATTCTCTTTGCCATTGCCCGCAACAAGAGCAAGATAAAACTGCACAACACCTTCACCTCCGTACTGGCCTCTGCCGTCACCATCGGTTTCGGTGGCAGTGTGGGAGCCGAGGCCCCCATCGTGCTTACCGGAAGTGCCATAGGAAGTAACCTAGGGCGCATGTTCCACCTCTCCAACCGTCACATGATGCTTCTGGTGGGATGCGGTGCTGCAGGTGCCGTGGCCGGAATATTCAAGGCCCCCATTGCAGGCCTTGTCTTCGTCCTGGAGGTACTGATGATAGACCTCACCATGGGTTCGCTCCTTCCATTGCTGGTAAGTTGCGTTACCGCGGCCGCCGTAACATTTACCTTGTCAGGCATGGATTCGGTATTCGAGTTCCACCTAAACAACGCATTCTCCGTAAACCGTATCCCGGCATATCTGGCATTGGGTGTAGCATGCGGTTTGGTTGCTCTTTATTTCACTCGCACCATGAACTGGCTGGAGGGTATTTTCCGCCGTCTTGCCGTTCCTCACAAGAAGTTCCTCTTCGGCGGCGCCATGCTGAGTATACTTATCTTCCTGTTTCCCTCGCTATACGGTGAAGGTTACACCCTAATAGAACTGCTGCTGAACGGCAAGGACATGGAAGACTGGCAGGAGGCTATGAACGGCTCATTCTTTGCCGGACATGCACGTATGCTCATACCATATCTTATATTGGTAATCCTAACGAAAGTATTTGCCTCCACGGCCACCAACGGTGGCGGCGGTTGCGGCGGTATCTTCGCTCCCTCATTGTTTCTCGGATGCATTGCCGGTTTCGTTTTCGCCCGTCTGTGGAACATCTACGGCATCCTGGGCATACAGGTACCCGAGTGCAACTTTGCCATGCTGGGCATGTGCGGTCTGATGAGCGGTGTGATGCACGCACCCCTTACCGGCATCTTTCTCATTGCCGAACTTACTGGAGGATACGGTATGTTCATGCCTTTGATGATGGTAGCCGTGGTGGCATACCTGACCATAAAACTCTTCGAACCTCACAGCATCTACGCCATGCGTCTGGCACAAAGAGGCGAACTGCTCACTCACCATACTGACCGTTCCATCCTCACGCTGATGAGCATGGATTCCGTCATAGAAAAGAGCGACAAGGTTCTGTATCCCGACCAGACTTTAGGAGATGTGGCCAACCTTGTTGCCACCAGCAAAGGATACGTCTTCCCTGTGGTGAACAGACAGATGCAACTGATAGGTATCCTGCGCATGGATGACATACGCCATCTTGTCTTCCGCCCGGAACTCTTCTGCCGCTTCCGAGTATCCCAACTGATGGCCGAATCCCCGGCCATTCTGAGAGTAAACGACAGCATGGACTCTATTATCAAGACCTTTGACCGCACCCGTGCGTGGAACCTGCCCGTGGCCGACCAAGAGGGTACATTCGTTGGTTTCATACGTAAGAGCACCATACTGTCCATCTACCGCAAGATCATTTCCGACTATTCTCAAGACTAAGCTGGCATAGAACACTATTCATACAAAAATAAATGGCCTCCCGTACAATATCGGGAGGCCGTTATGCGTTATAAGAATGAACGGTTGGAAAAACCTGAACCGTTGACAATACAGAAATAAAATCGTCTGCCTATGCCACTACCTCTACCCCAACCCATTTTTTTACCCAAACAGGAAATTCTGGAGAATATCAAAAGGTTTGCCAGAGAATACCGTCCGCAGTAATCAGTTTCCTACACCGCCAAGTCCAAAGAGTAATCCTCTATCATCTTCCTCAGATTCAGAGTAGCATATCGCATGCGTCCTAAAGCGGTATTGATGCTCACGTTGGTTACCTGTGCTATTTCCTTGAACGAGAGGTCCTCATAAAATCTCAGGTGCACAATCTCCTGCTGGACCTGCGGAAGCCTTTCTACCATTTTGGCCAAGGTCTGTGCATCTGCCATGCGAAGCATCTCTGCCTCGTGGCATTCCTCTGAAAGGTTCATATTGTTATATATAGCATCATTCTGGACCTCCTCGTCCAACTGGGAAATGTTCCTGTTGGTGCGCACGGTATCTATCACAAGATTGTGGGCAATACGCATGAGCCAAGCCGAAAATTTACCGGTAGTTCTATACTGGTGACTACGTATGCATACGATAGCCTTCATGAAAGTTTCCTGGAATACATCATTCGCTCTGTCCACATCCTGTGTCAGACGCATAATATAGGCAAAAAGGTGCTCTTGATTTCTATATAGCAATACATCAAAAACCTCATCAATACCCTGTTCATACAATTCCACCAACTGATGGTCGGACATTGTAGCATACTTACTCATACTTCTTGATAAATTCTATTTTGGAGTAGAGTTGTCGTCTATAGGCTTATTTGGTTTTTAATGGTTAAACGTCAATTTCAACCTGCACAAAAGGCAGATTTGGCGCAAAGTACGTACATTTTTTTGAAAAAAACAAGAAAACACTTTTTTTTCTTAAAGTCTGTAACCAACATGATGTCTCTTTGGCGAAAAAAGTGTAACTTTGTGTGCAATTATATTTATCCGAAAAAGATATGGCAATTACCTTCTTTAAGACACCGCAGCAGACCATCATTGCTACGGAAAGCGCCGAGGTTCTGACCAAGGCCGAGATAGAAAAGTTGTGCTGGCTGTATGGCGAGGCCGAAATGTTGGAAGCAGACCGTCTGGAGGGTTGCTTCGTTGGTCCGCGCCGTGAGATGATAACTCCCTGGAGCACCAATGCCGTGGAAATAACCCAGAACATGGCTGTACAGGGCATAGCACGCATAGAGGAGTACTTCCCCGTGGAGAGCGAGGATGCCGAGTTCGACCCCATGCTCCAGCGCATGTACAAGAACGGTCTGAACCAGGAACTCTTCCGCGTGAACATAGAACCACAGCCCATCGTGGAGATTACCGACCTGGAGACATACAACGAGCAGGAAGGTCTGGCACTGAGCGCCGAAGAGATTGAATACCTGCACAAGGTGGAGGGCCAGTTGGGCCGTCCCCTGACAGACTCCGAGGTGTTCGGTTTCGCACAGATCAACAGCGAGCACTGCCGCCACAAGATTTTCGGCGGCACCTTCATCATCGACGGAGAAGAGAAGGAGAGCAGCCTGTTCCAGATGATCAAGAAGACCACACAGGAAAACCCCAACCGCATACTCTCTGCCTACAAGGACAACGTAGCGTTCAGCCAGGGTCCCAAGGTGGAACTCTTTGCGCCTGCCACCCATGCCGAGCCCGACTACTATCAGGTGAAGGAGGTGGAGAGCGTTATCTCACTGAAGGCAGAGACCCACAACTTCCCCACCACCGTGGAGCCTTTCAACGGTGCTTCAACCGGTAGCGGAGGTGAGATACGCGACCGTATGGGCGGTGGTGTAGGTTCCATGCCCATTGCAGGTACGGCTGTGTACATGACCAGTTACTCACGCCTGCAGGGCGATGCTGTAAGTGCCGAGCACGATGCAAGTCTGAAGCAGTGGGAAAAGATATTGCCAGTACGCGAGTGGCTGTACCAGACTCCCGAGCAGATTCTCATAAAGGCCTCCAACGGTGCCAGCGACTTCGGCAACAAGTTCGGCCAGCCCCTCATCTGCGGTTCCGTGCTTACCTTCGAGCACAACGAGGAGGGCAGCCAGGAGAGATACGCCTATGACAAGGTTATCATGCTTGCAGGCGGTGTGGGCTACGGCACAAAGCGCGACTGTCTGAAAGGCCAGCCCCAACCCGGCAACAAGGTTGTGGTGATGGGTGGCGAGAACTACCGCATCGGTCTGGGTGGCGGCAGTGTAAGTTCCGTGGAGACTGGCCGTTACAGCAGTGGCATCGAGTTGAACGCCGTACAGCGCGCCAACCCCGAAATGCAGAAGCGCACCTACAACGTGGTACGAGCCCTGTGCGAGGAGGACAACAACCCCATCGTCAGTATCCACGACCATGGTTCTGCAGGACACGTGAACTGTCTGAGCGAACTTGTCGAGGAGTGTGGCGGCATCATACACATGGACAAACTGCCCATCGGCGACAAGACACTCTCTGCCAAGGAAATCATTGCCAACGAGAGCCAGGAGCGCATGGGTCTGCTCATTGACGAAAAGGCCATAGAGCATGTGCGCCGCATTGCCGAGCGCGAACGTGCCCCCATGTACACCGTGGGCGAGACAACCGGCGACCACCGCTTCACCTTCGAGCAGGCCGACGGCGTGCGTCCCTTTGACCTGGCCGTAGAGCAGATGTTCGGTTCGTCTCCCAAGACCATCATGGTGGACAAGACCGTGGAGCGCACATACAGCGACAAGAAGGACATTGATCCTGCACAGATAGAGACATACCTGAAGAACCTCCTGCCCTTGGAGGCCGTTGCATGTAAGGACTGGCTGACCAACAAGGTGGACCGTTGCGTCAGCGGCCGCGTGGCACGCCAGCAGTGTCAGGGCGAATTGCAGTTGCCCCTGAGCGACTGCGGTGCCGTGGCTCTCGACTACCGTGGCGAGAAGGGTATTGCCACCGCACTGGGTCATGCACCTCAGGCTGCACTGGCCAACCCTGCAGCAGGCAGCGTGCTGGCAGTGGCAGAGGCACTGACCAACCTGGTATGGGCACCCCTTGCCATAGAGGACGAGAAGGGTGCAAGTGCCATGGACAGCATCAGCCTGAGCGCCAACTGGATGTGGCCCTGCCGTGCACAGGAGGGCGAGGACGCACGTCTGTATAGCGCCGTTAAGGCATTGAGCGACTTCTGCTGCGCCCTGCAGATCAACGTGCCCACCGGCAAGGACTCTCTGAGCATGACCCAGAAGTACCCCAACGGCGACAAGGTGGTAAGTCCCGGTACCGTGATTGTAAGCGCAGGCGGCGAGGTAAGCGACATCAAGAAGATAGTTTCTCCCGTGCTGAAGCAGGTGAAGGGCAAGTGGGCAGGCAGCCGTCTGTACCATATCGACTTCAGTTTCGATGCCCTGAAACTGGGCGGCAGCGCCTTCAACCAGAGTTGGGGGCTGGTGGGCAGCGACGTTCCCACAGTACAGAACCCCGAATACTTCCGCGATGCCTTCCTGGCTGTTCAGCAACTCGTCAGCGAGGGCCTCATACTTGCCGGTCACGACATCAGTGCCGGCGGTCTGGCAACCTGTCTGCTGGAAATGTGCTTTGCCAACACCACAGGTGGTCTGAAACTCGACCTGAGCAAGTTCAAGGGAGAGAATGACGCACAGGATGCATTGGTGAAGATCCTATTTGCCGAGAACCCCGGTGTGGTAATTCAGGTAAGCGACGAGAACGGTGCACGCGTGAAGAAGATTCTGGAGGATGCCGGTGTGGGGTACATCAAGATCGGCGAGGTTTGCGAGGAGCGCACCATCGACCTTGGCCAGGGCATCAAACTGGACATCGACCAGTACCGCGACATCTGGTACCAGACTTCATACCTGCTGGACCGCAAGCAGAGTTTCCACGGCAAGGCTGCCGAGCGCTACCAGAACTACAAGAGCATGCCCGTACAGCCCGTCTTCGGCAAGGACTTCACCGGTAAGTTGAGCCAGTACGGAGCCAACCCCGACCGCCGTGAAAAGAGCGGCATCCGTGCCGCCGTCATCCGCGAGAAGGGAACCAACAGCGAGCGCGAGATGGCATACTCCTTCTGGCTGGCAGGCTTCGACGTGAAGGACGTTACCATGACCGACCTCATCTCCGGACGCGAGACTCTGGAGGACGTGAACGTGATTGCCTTCTGCGGCGGTTTCTCCAACAGCGACGTTCTGGGCAGTGCCAAGGGATGGGCAGGCGCATTCCTGTACAACCCCAAGGCCAAGGAGGCATTGGACAAGTTCTATGCACGCGAGGACACTCTGAGTCTTGGCGTCTGCAACGGTTGCCAGTTGATGATAGAATTGGGACTGGTAAACAAGTCTCTGGATACCGCCAACGGCGAGAGCATCCTGGACAGCAAGCGACTGAGCCAGTACCGCAAAGATACTGCACAGATGCTGCACAACGACAGCCACAAGTTCGAGAGCACCTTCGTAGCACTTACCATACCCGAGAACAAGAGCGTGATGTTCGGTTCGCTGAGCGGATTCAAGATTGGTACATGGGTGGCACACGGCGAGGGCAAGTTCCGTCTTCCCAAGGCAGAAAGCGAATACAACGTGGTGGCAAAGTTCAGTTACACTGGCTATCCCGGCAACCCCAACGGTTCCGACTACGACGTGGCAGCCATCTGTAGCGGCGACGGCCGTCACCTGGCCATCATGCCTCACCCCGAACGCACCATCTTCCCATGGCAGTGCGGCTACTATCCCGAGGAGCGCCGTCTCACCGACCAGTGCACTCCATGGCTGGAAGCCTTCGTGAACGCACGCAAGTGGGTTGAAGAGAGAATGAAGAAATAAAACATGACATACTGCGAGGGCGGGGGAGACTCTTCCCCGCCCTCGCAACTATAGGAGTTATAGATGCTATAGATTCTATAGAAACTATAGAGACTATAGAGATTATAGAGGCTATAGAAAGTTATAGTATCATCACACACAGATGCTTGAACTATTCGTCACCTTTGCCAAGATAGGACTGTTTACCATCGGGGGAGGCTATGCCATGATTCCTCTGATAAAGCAGACCGTTGTGGATGAGAAGCAATGGGCCACAGAGGAAGAACTGATGGACCTCATTGCCGTGGCACAGTCGTGTCCCGGTGTGTTTGCCGTTAACATCAGCGTGTTCATCGGCTACAGGATGAAGCGTCTGCCCGGAGCACTGATGTGCGCCTTTGGCGCTGCCCTACCCTCTTTCTTTATCATATTGGCCATAGCGATATTCTTTCGCCAGTATAGGGAGAACCCGGTTGTGGCAAGCATATTCCGTGGCATACGTCCTGCCGTGGCGGCACTGATAGCAGCCCCCGTGTTCAGGATGGCACGCACGGCCAAGATAAATATATATAATGTATGGATACCCGTGGTGGCGGCCCTTGCCATCTGGATGCTCGGTTTCAGTCCCGTTTTCGTCATACTTATAGCAGCCCTTGGCGGATATGCCTATGGCCAACTAACCAAATAAGACTCTAAGGACCCTAAGGACCCTACCTCCACACTAAAGCCTGTTAAACATGATATTCTTCCTCCTATTCATAACATTCTTCCAGATAGGTCTGCTTGGTTTCGGCGGAGGCTACTCCATGCTGTCCATGATACAGGCGGAAGTGGTGACACGCCATGGTTGGATGACCATGAGCGAATTCACCGACATGGTGGCAATAAGCCAGATGACACCCGGTCCCATAGGCATCAACTCGGCCACCTACACCGGTTACACAGCCGTAGTGAATGCCGGTTACCCAGAATGGGCCGGACTTTTAGGCTCTGCCCTGGCAACCTTTGCCTTGGTACTGCCCACATTCGTACTGATGATTATCATCAGCCGCTTCCTGCTCCGCTATAAATCCCATCCTATTGTGGAAAGCATATTCAAGGGTCTTCGCCCTGCCGTAGTGGGACTCATAGCAGCAGCGGCACTGCTACTATGCACACAGGACAACTTCGGCAGTCCCGACACCGACCCATGGAGGTTTTGGATAAGCCTTGG
Source organism: Bacteroidaceae bacterium (assembly GCA_017466325.1). Lineage (GTDB taxonomy): Bacteria > Bacteroidota > Bacteroidia > Bacteroidales > Bacteroidaceae > Physcousia. Next base: position 21,917 of record JAFTUK010000050.1, read on the forward strand.
ACTCTTCGTCTTTGTGTTCATTGGCCAGCAGGTTTACAAGTTGCACCCCATACTGCTCATCTGCATGTGCGGTGTAGCAGGATTGATACTTTTTTAAGAAAATATCTTACGTTTTGCTTGCATAAACAAAAAAAAGGGGTTACCTTTGCAATGTGTTAAGCTTAAAGGCAAGGCACATCGGGGTGTAGCGCAGTTGGTAGCGCACCTGGTTTGGGACCAGGTGGTCGCCCGTTCGAGTCGGGTCACCCCGACTTTTTTTATTTATTATAGTACCTGAAATAATACTAACAAGACTATGAAGAAGTATAATTTCAATGCAGGTCCCTCCAAGTTGCCCAAAGAGGTAATGGAGGCAGTTTCTAAAGCATGTATCGAATTTGAAGGCAGCGGTCTCTCCCTGATGGAGATGAGCCACCGCGCAAAGAACTTCCAGCCCGTGCTGGACGAGGCAGTAGCACTGTTCAAGGAGTTGCTCAATATCCCCGAGGGATACAGCGTGCTCTTCTTGGGTGGCGGTGCCAGCCTGGAGTTCTGTATGATTCCCTATAACTTCCTGGAGAAGAAGGCTGCATACATCAATACCGGTGTATGGGCCAAGAAGGCTATGGCCGAGGCAAAACTCTTCGGTGAGTGCGTGGAGGTGGCATGCAGTTCGGATACCAACTACACCTACATCCCCAAGAACTTCACCATCCCTGCGGATGCCGACTATTTCCACATCACCACCAACAACACCATCTATGGTACGGAGATACGTCAGGACTTCGACAGTCCCATACCCCTGATTGCCGACATGAGTTCAGACATCTTCTCACGCCCTGTGGACGTGAGCAAGTACGCCATGATCTATGGCGGTGCACAGAAGAACCTGGCCATGGCCGGTGTTACCTTCATCATCGTGAAGGACGAGGCTCTGGGCAAGGTGAGCCGTCAGATTCCTACCATGCTGGACTACCGCACACACATCAAGGGCGGTTCCATGTTCAACACACCTCCCACAGTGCCCATCTACTGCGCTCTGCAGACACTGAGATGGATTAAGAAGAACGGCGGTGTGGCCGAGATGGAGCGCCGTGCCATAGAGAAGGCCACAGCCCTCTATGCCGAGATAGACCGCAACAAGATGTTCCGTGCCACAGTACAGGATGCCGAGGACCGCAGCCGCATGAACGTTTGCTTCGTGATGAACGAGGAGTACAAGGACCTGGAGGCCGACTTCATGGCATTCGCCACAGAGCGCGGCATGGTGGGCATCAAGGGACACCGCAGCGTGGGTGGTTTCCGTGCAAGTCTCTACAATGCAGTGGACATGGAGGACGTTCAGGCTCTCGTTGCCTGCATGCAGGAGTTCGAGGCCCAGCACTAATCGGCGCTGTATGCCTTTATATATATAATAAGGAAAGAATACCTATATGGCAAAGATACTTATAGCAACGGAGAAGCCTTTCAGCAAGGTTGCCGTTGACGGAATTAAGAAAGTGGCAGACGAGGCCGGCATGGAACTGGCCCTGCTGGAGAAATACACAGAAAAGGCCCAACTTTTAGAGGCCGTTGCCGATACCGATGCTCTCATTGTGCGCTCCGACAAGGTGGACGCCGAGGTGGTTGAGGCTGCCAAGAACCTGAAGATTGTTGTCCGCGCCGGTGCCGGTTTTGACAACCTCGACCTTGAAGCCTGCACAAAGGCCGGTGTAGTGGCAATGAACACTCCCGGACAGAATGCCAACAGTGTGGCAGAACTGGTGTTCGGCATGCTCGTAATGGCAGTGCGCAACTTCTACGACGGAACCAGCGGCACTGAGTTGATGGGCAAGAAGTTGGGCATCCTAGCCTTCGGTAACGTGGGCCGCAACGTGGCACGCATAGCCAAGGGCTTCGGCATGGAGGTGATGGCATACGACGCCTTCTGCCCTGCTGAGGCAATAGAGAGTGCCGGGGTGAAGGCTGCCGCAAACCAGGTGGAACTCTTCGAGCAGTGCGATGTGGTTTCCCTCCACATCCCCGCTACCGCAGAGACACGCCAGAGCATCAACGCCGAACTTGTAGGCAAGATGAAGAAGGGCGGCATCGTGGTGAACACCGCACGCAAGGAGGTTATCGACGAGGCCTCTCTGCTTGGTCTGATGAAGGAGCGTACCGACCTGAAGTACGTTGCCGACATCAAGCCCGACATGCACGCAGAATACTCTGAGGCACTCGCCGGACGCTATTTCGCCACTCCCAAGAAGATGGGAGCGCAGACGGCCGAGGCCAACGTGAACGCAGGCATTGCCGCAGCAAAGCAGATTGTCGGTTACCTGAAGGACGGCATCACCAAGTTCCAGCTGAACAAGTAAACGGAAAAACTGAAACCAGAAATCCTAAGCCCTACATCTATGACATACGGAAAATTGCTTGGCGCCTCAATCACAGGCATATTGTTCGCCCTCTTCATGTGGATTGGCGATGAGTTCGTCCTTGATGACAAGAACCCATTCTACGTGTATATCGTTTACGCCTTAGTGTTTGCCGTGGCAATGTTCTTGTACGACAAGTTCTTCGGCAAGAAGAAATAAGAAACCTGATAAAAATCTGATACTATGGCAATCATCAAACCTTTCAAGGGATTGAGACCCCCCAAAGACCTTGTAGAACAGGTACAGTCACGCCCCTACGACGTATTGGACTCTGAAGAAGCCCGCGCCGAGGCCGAGGGCAACGAGAAAAGCCTTTACCATATCATCAAGCCGGAGATAGACTTCCCCGTCGGTACCAGCGAATATGCACCCGAGGTGTATGCCAAGGCAGCAGAGAACTTCCAGAAGTTCCAGGACAACGGCTGGCTGGTACAGGACAAGGAGGACGGATACTATATCTATGCACAGACCATGAACGGCAAGACACAGTTCGGTCTGGTGGTATGTGCCTACGTGGACGACTACATGAACGGTGTCATCAAGAAGCACGAACTGACACGCCGCGACAAGGAGGAAGACCGCATGAAGCACGTCCGCGTGAACGATGCCAACATGGAGCCTGTCTTCTTTGCCTATCCCGACAATGACACTCTGGCTGCCATCATAGCACGCTATGTATGCAACGAGCCTGAATATGACTTCACCGCTGCCACCGATGGTTTCCGCCATCAGTTGTGGCTCATACAGGACAAGCAGGACCAGGAGGCTATCACCAAGGCCTTTGCCGAAATTCCCTACCTCTATATTGCCGACGGCCACCATCGTAGTGCCGCCGCCGCTCTGGTGGGTGCCGAGAAGGCAAAGCAGAACCCCAACCACCGTGGCGACGAGGAGTACAACTACTTCATGGCAGTCTGCTTCCCTGCAAGCCAACTGACCATCCTCGACTACAACCGCGTGGTGAAGGACCTCAACGGACACAGCAGCCTGAAATTCATGTCCCTGCTGGCAGAGAACTTCACCGTAACCCCCATGGGCGAGTCATGCTACCGTCCCGAGAAACTGCACGAGTTCAGCCTGTATCTGGACGGCGAGTGGTACAAGTTGGAACTGCTCCCCGGCAAGGCAGACGACAACGACCCCATCAAGTCTCTGGACGTGAGCATCAGCAGCGAACTCATCCTTGACCAGATTCTGGGCATCAAGGACCTGCGCAGCGACAAGCGCATAGACTTCGTGGGCGGTCTCCGTGGCTTGGAGGAACTGAAGCGCCGTGTGGACAGCGGAGAAATGCGCATGGCCCTGGCACTCTATCCCGTCAGCATGCAGCAGATCATCAACATTGCCGACAGCGGCAACATCATGCCTCCCAAGGCCACGTGGTTTGAGCCTAAGTTGCGCTCAGGTCTGGTGGTACACAAATTGTCGTAATGAGAGATTCATACAAAGTATTGACAAAACCAAGCGAGGGAACCTACTCCGAACTAAGGAGCAAGTTCCTCGCTTTTGCTATACCCGTGCGCACGGCCGAAGAGGCCATGGAGCAGGTGGCGAAGTATCAGAAGGAGTATTTCGACGCACGCCACGTCTGCTGGGCATACCGTCTGGGACTCGAGGGAGAGGAGTACCGCTCCAACGACAACGGCGAGCCTTCCGGCACGGCAGGCAAGCCCATACTGGGACAGATGGTCAGTGCCGACGTGTCCGATCTCATCATCCTGGTGATACGATATTTCGGCGGAGTGAAACTGGGCACCAGCGGCCTCATCGTTGCCTACCGCACGGCAGCCGCCGAGGCTTTGGAGGCAGGCGAGTATGCCGAGCGTCTGGTGGAGAAGGAGTTGAAACTGACCTTCGGCTACGAGCACATGAACATGGTCATGCGCATGGTCAAGGACCTGCAGCCACGCATCGTCAGCCAGGACTATAAGGACAACGGCGACATCGTCATGACCATAGCCATACGCCTCTCACTTGTGGAACGTGTGCACTCGGCCTTCATTGTCAACGGCCAAAGCCTCGTGAAGGTAGAGGAGTGTTGACGTGGCATTGCAAACCATATCCCCTCAATGCGTACTTTTCATCAGAAACACTTTCGGTAGATGTAGGTTAGGTAGTCGTTGGCATCGGTCTTCCACTCGTTGCTCTTGAATTCGGCAACCTTCTCAAAACCGTGGTGGGCATAATAGCCATGGTTGCACGATGAGTCGGTCCATAGGTAGAGGTTCTCATAGCCCTCGCTCTTTGCCAATGCCACAACCTCCGCCAGCAACCGCTTTCCGCAACCTTGCACTGCCGAAATGAAGAAAGACAAATACAAATCCTTGTCTGCTCGCATATAACGATAGACCTTTGGCGAGGTCTTGCCGAAGTATTCACGCAGAGCCAACGCCTCCTTGCGTTGCTGATCATTGAATGTCGGCATTACACTATCCAACCATTTGTTGTAGCCGCTATCCTGTCCGATATTGCCTGCAAGGATACAACCCACCATCTTTCCCTCATCGGTAATCTTGAAGGCATAAGGTGCGCCATACCAGCCATAGCGGATGATATACTCGCACATCAGCAGTCCGAACTCTTCGCCCTGACCATTTGCAGCGTGCCCCTCGCCCCACACGGGATAGGCAAGATGTGCCGCCTCACGAATATCCTCTTCGCTAAATGTTTCTATCTTCATTGCCATTTGGTTTTTCGGGTGCAAAGTTATAATATAAAGAGTAAACGGCATATAGACAAATCACTCCCGACACGGTACTTTTCGATACCATTCTTAAATAATAAGGGATATTTAACTATCTTTGCGGCATAAATCGGGTATGGAGAGATTGCAGATTGGAATCATTGCCAACGGAGGCAGGACTGGACAGACAGACTTTAAGGCATACGGCAGCAACCGCATAGGAATAAGCGGCTGTATGGTACTGCTTGTCGATAGTGGGCGTGCCATCGTATCGGTAGGTTTCAAGCGAAGGGTTCTCTGTAGAGGGATGATGGCTGTGCTGTTCTATGATGACACGTTCTGGATAGAACGAAGTAGCCATACATTCCGTTGCCGATATGTTGCCCTTTCCTACGACAATGTGCAGGAGGCAATCTATAAACTCACATCACCTTACTTCTGGGACTCCCTGTCAGAAAATCCACTGTTCCGCCCCGACAACGCCCAATGGGAACTTTTAGAGAGATGGTATGAGCAGATGGTGTGGATATGCCACAATTCAGCAAACGAATACACCGACCAACTGCTCAGAAACAATATACACAACCTCTTTATGGCAATGGACGGTGCGATGACACATAGCGGTGCAGGTTCAAACAAGCCCATCAGCAGAAGCCGCATCCTGATTATCAAATTCCTAAAACTTGTAGCACAGCATTTCCGCACCACACGCGAAGTGTCGTTCTATGCCCGGCAACTATGTATCACTACAACCTATCTCTACAAACTGACACACAGGCGATGGAACCTATCTCCCAAGGAACTGATTGACCAACAGACAATCTGCGAGATAAAGACATTGCTGTCTAATACTGACATGTCGGTCAAGGAGATAGCACACGCACTCAATTTTGAGGATATTCCGTATATGTGCCGATATTTCAGGCAACGCACAGGACTATCGCCAATGCAATATAAAAACGATATAAAAAGGTCATAACATCTTCGTCCCTATGCTTTTCCTTGGGTTGTATCGGCTTCGTGGGTGCTGCCTCGTGAAGGTAGAGGAGTGTTGACGTGACAACACTCCGGTGTTGATGCGACAACAAAACTTTGTTGATATAGCAACAAAATTAAATCCCCATAATGGTACATGCTCGGTTTCGTGAACATGCACCATCATTATTTTTAGAAAAACTCACAAAACTACGAAAGGATTTCCGCATCCCCGTGTCTAAGAGAGTAGAGAACAACAGAAAAACGGATGGAAAACATTGAATTGCAATTCACGAAAATGGTGGAGGAATACCGGAAGACTATCTACACCGTATGCTATTTCTTCTCCAAGGACACGGAAGAGGTGAACGACCTTTTTCAGGAAATCCTTATAAACCTATGGAAAGGTTTCCCGAAATTCCGTGGAGAGAGCGACATCAGGACATGGATATGGCGCGTAAGCCTGAACACATGCAGTAACCAGAAACGCAAAAAGGACAGCCGGGTACAGACAGTACCGCTATCGGTAGACATCGACCTCTACAACGATGACGACCTGCACAGCCGGCAGATACAGATGCTGTACGACCGCATCAACAGGCTTGACGTCTTTGACAAAGCCATCATCCTCCTCTGGCTGGAGAACATGACGTACCAGGACATAGCCAGCGTGGTAGGCATATCCACCGCCGCCGTCACCACCCGTTTGTTCCGCATAAAGGAACAGTTGAAATCAATGTCTAACAAGTAAACACGGAACTATCATGTCACAACAAACCCTTGACCTCAGCGAACTGCAGGAACTGAAAGAGCAGTTCAACCTTATGGATGCCAAACTGGAAAAGCAGAGAATCATCAACGAGAAGATGCTGGAAAAGTCCATGAAGGAAAACCTTTCACACATAGAACGCTGGTACCAGTACCGCCTGCGCGTATGCAGCATTTCTGCGCCATTGGTAAGTTTCATCTTCTTAGTAAAGTTCTTTGACCAAGGCATAGCCTACTGGGGATTCTGCCTGATGATCATGGCCGTAGCCCTGCTGGAACTGTATCTGGACAGGAAAAGTTACCATGCCCTCGACATCAGCAACCTGCCCAACCTGAGCATGACCAAAGCCACGGAGAACGTAATCAGACACAAGAAATACCGCAGCATGACAAACTGGTTGCTGCTCGTCCCCGGCACTGCCCTTGTGGTATGGACCATCCTTATTGCCAGCAACTTCACATGGGACCTGCGCATCATTGCCATCACCACGTTTACCATGGGCGTCTCCATCCTATGGGGCCTGCGCCAATCCAAGAAAAACGGCAAGAGACTGGATGAAGTGCTGGAACATATCAAGGAACTAAGGGGCTAAAAGCCCCGTAACCTTCAAAAGGCATGCTGAACCGAAAACAAGTCTGCCTCCACAACCAATCGGTTAGCGGAGGCAGACTCTTTAACCCCTGGAGAATAACGACTCCTTAATCAGGCGATTAATAGCCGAATATATCTTCCTGTGTAAGACGCACTATCTTGCCCCACTTCTCCAGTGACTTCATATCGAGGTCGCTTTCACGGCCAAGAATAGCAGTAACGGCCTTACGGTCCTTGACATTCGCCTGCTGGTATGCCTTCACATCGTCCAAGGTCATTCCCTGCACTGCCTCATACAGTTGCTTGCGGGTATCCTCGGTGAGTCCCAATTCCTCCTGATCAAGGTAATAGGTAAGGACATCTGCCTTGGTAATGCGCTCTGAACGCAATCTGCTGATAATGGCCTCCTTGGCTATTGCAAAGGCCTGTTCGCTCAAAGGCATGTTGTTGATGATTTCCTCAAAAGCGCTGAGCGCGTCTATCATCTTGTCGTTCTGGGTGGCTATCATTGAGAAATAACCGTATGGTTCTTCCAGACGTGCCGGTTCCATGGCAAGGGCGTATGCACTGTATGCCAGGCCACGTGCCTCGCGCATCTCCTGAAACACGATGCTGTTCATTCCGCCACCGAAGTATTCGTTGTACATGTTCAGCACGGGTGATTTCTGCACATCATACTTATCGCCCCTGGAAGCGTAGGTTATCATGTATATCTGGTTTGCATCGTATGGTGCGATGTACACGACATTTTCCTGAACTGTCTGCAATTTGAACACATCGTTCTCAGGCACTGGGCTAAGGTTCTCGGGCACCTTGTGCAATGAAGCGACAAAGGACGAAACCTCATCCATGCCCAAAGGACCGTAGTACAGCACACGGTGCTCCAATGCGGACAACTGCGAGATGCGCTGCAACAAGGTTTCTGGAGCCATGCTTCTCAGTTCTGCCTCGCTGAGGATAGTGTTAGAAGGATTGTTGGGACCATAGAAGGTGTAGGTCTGCAAACGCCTGAAGTTGGCTTGTTGGTCGGCCTTGTCATTGAGGCGTGCCCTCAGGATATCGTCCACAAGTCCGTCGTAAGCCTCCTTGTCGGGCTGTGCATCGGCAAGCACCTTCTCCAGCAGTTCCATTGCCTTGGGCATGTTCTCCGCCAGACCGCTAAGGCCGACAACAACCCTATCCTTACTTGCACTTATATAATAGTTACATGCCAGATTGTAGAATGCCAACTTTATCTCGGCAGCAGTCATGTCGGACGTGCCAAGGTAATCGAGATAAGAGGCAGCAATACCCATATCCTTCATTTCGGAGGTTCCGAAGTCGTATATGTATTGCAGGGCGAATATGTCATTTGTCTCGTTCTTTTTGTAAAGCAGGGGCAGTTTGCCAACAGTGCCCTGACTCATATCCTTGCTGAAGTCCACGAATACAGGCTCTATAGGTGCGACAGCAGAAGCCTGCACCTCACGCAGGAACGCACTGGTGGTGTCGCGGTTCATGAATATCGGAGTAATGACGGGTTTGTTCACCTTCTTGATGTTGGGGTCCTCGCCCTGACGCTTGTACACAACGGCATAGTTGTTGTCCTTCAGATAGTTGTTGGCAAATGCCAGCACGTCATCCTTGGTAATTTTCTCCATCTTCTCTATGCGCTGCACCACATCGGCCCATGGCTGGTTGTTGACGAACGCCTGAACAAACAGGTCTGCACGGGATTCGTTGTCTTCAAGCATTTTCTGCATCTGCAATTTATAGTTGGCTATGCCCGCTGCCAACAACGACTCGTCCCACTTGCCCTGACGCAGGGAGTCTACCTGAGCCAGCATCATTGCCCTGACCTCATCAAGGTCCTGTCCCTCCTTGGGTGTACCCTGAAGTATGTAGGATGTATAGTCTGCCATTGCATAGGGGAAAGAATAGGCAGACAGCAGTTTCTGCTCCTGCAGCAGGTTGAGGTCGATGATGCCGGCCTTACCATTGTTCATGATTGCATCGACCACCTCCAGCATCAGGGCTTCATCTGAGGTGGCACCGGGAAGACGCCATGCCATTGTCACGTTCTCCGACTCCAGACCCAGAACCTCACGCTCCACGGGGGCGGTAATCTCGTCCTCTGCAGCGAAGTCCAGCATCTGCAGGTCCTTGTTGGGTTGCATGTCGCCGAAATACTTCTCTATGACATCCATAGCCTCATCATAGTCGAAATCGCCCGACATACAGATGGCCATGTTGTTGGGAACGTACCACTGCTTGTAGAAATTCTTGATGTTGGTGATGGATGGATTCTTCAGATGGTCTTGACTTCCCAGTATTGTCTGGGTTCCATAAGGGTGCTTTGTATAGAGCGCTGCCAGAATGGCATCAATCACTTTCCTTCCGTCCTGTGTGAGACTCATGTTCTTCTCCTCATACACTGTTTCCAGTTCGGTATGGAAACCGCGTATCACATTGTTCTTGAAACGGTCGGCCTGTATCCTTGCCCAGTTGTCCAACTGGTTAGAGGGAATATCCTCCACATAGCACGTCACATCGTAACCGGTATAGGCATTGGTGCCTGATGCACCAATGGCAGCCATCAGTTTGTCGTACTCGTTGGGAATTGCCAGTTTGGAGGCTTCATAGGAAAGGCTGTCAATCTGGTGATAGATTGCCGCACGCTCCGCCTCGTCAGTCTTTGTGCGGTATACCTCAAAGAGTGCCTCAATCTGGTCCAGCAAAGGTTTTTCCTCTGCATAGTTCTGGGTACCGAAACTTTCCGTACCCTTGAACATGAGGTGCTCGAAGTAGTGTGCCAGGCCCGTTGTCTCGGCAGGGTCGTTCTTGCCGCCCACACGAACAGGGATGTAGGTCTGGATGCGCGGAGCCTCCTTGTTGACGGTCAGATAGACTTTCAGACCGTTGTCCAACGTGTAGATACGGCTCTGCATGGGATCTCCCTTTACTGTCTCGTAACTTCTCTTTTCACCGCAAGAAGCCATCATCAGTGCAATAAAGAGCACTGGCAGCATGGATAGCAGGTTCTTTCTCATTTCTGCGTGTTTGATAAATTGTTATTGGTTGTTTCTGTTTGCGTACCAAAAGTACACAATATAATCCGAATTGCCATTGCGATGACACTACAAAATCCACATATAGTGAATATTTGAGAAAAAAGCCTTACCTTTGCAATATGACACGAGGCAGATTTGCACCTTCTCCAACAGGACGCATGCACCTGGGCAACGTATTCTGTGCCCTGCTCTCCTGGCTTTCCGCCAAGAGCCAAGGGGGCGAGTGGGTATTGCGCATTGAAGACCTCGACCCTCAGCGCAGCCGTAGGGAATATGCCCTCCAACTGATGAACGATCTACAATGGCTCGGCCTCCCCTGGGATGGCGAACCCGTATGGCAAAGCCAACGTGGCCACATCTACGAGGAATACCTCCGCCGCCTGACGGAAATGGGGCTCACCTACCCCTGCCATTGCACCCGTGCCGACATAATGGCCACACAAGCACCACACGAAACCGACGGCAGAGTGGTATACAAGGGGACATGCAGGCCGAGGGCTATAGATGCTATAGATGCTATAGATGCTATAGGCTCTATAGATTCTACAATCCGCACTGTTCCCGCCACCACCCGCCTCATCGTCCCCGACCGCACCATTCCCTTCACCGACGGGCACTATGGCCCCCATCCTCTCAACCTTGCCGAACACTGCGGAGACTACATCGTCCGCCGCAAGGACGGTGCCTGGGCCTACCAACTTGCCGTAGTGGTGGACGATGCCCTGATGGGCATAACGGAAATTGTGCGCGGACGAGACCTGCTCCTGTCCTCGCCACAACAGATACACCTTAGAGAACTATTGTTTTTTGAACGGGAAACGGAAAACGGGAAACGGGAATCTGCGAGTAAGCGAGAGCAGAGAAAATCTATTTACTCTGCCGAGCGTGAGCAGATTCAAGACGACGCAGTCGGATTAAAACAGAAAACTAAAGTCATACCGCTCACCACTCACCGCTCACCGCTCACCGCTCACCTTTCTTCTCCCGAGGAAGACGTTTCGACCATACGTAAGGACACGGCGCTCACCGCTCACCGCTCGCCGCTTACCGTTAAATTCTTCCACCACCCCCTGCTCTGCAATGCCGAGGGCCAGCGCCTATGCAAGCGCGACAAGAGCATGGACCTTGCCTATCTGCGCGAGAAAGGCACCACTGCCCGGGAAATCATAGGCCTGCTGGCACACCTCGCCGGCCTGACCGACACCCCGGCGCCCATAACACCCACCGAACTCCTTCCCCTCTTCTCGTGGGACAAGGTCCCCACCGAGGACATAATGTTAGACAAGCAAATAATGCTATAGAGACTATAGAGGCTATAGATACTATAGAAATATAAAAAGACATCCCATGTACCTTCCCCTCTCCCCCCAGCAAATCAGCCAGTTGGAAGCCCAGCACTGCACCGCCGAGGACTGGACACAGATAAGCATCCATCCCGAACTGAACCTGAAGTACGTGCGTGAAGTACGCTTCTCCGGCACATGCCGCATAGGAAAATTCGAGAAATCCTTCCTCATGCCCGGAGGCATGCGAAAGCATAGCGGCATATTCCATGCCACGCTGCACAACGTCAATGTGGGCAACGACTGCTGCATAGAGAACATCAAGAACTACATCGCCAACTACGACATCGAGGAGGATTGCTTCATAGAGAATTGCGACATCATCCTGGTGGACGGCGAGACAAGTTTCGGATGCGGAAGCGAGGTTTCCGTCCTTTGCGAAACCGGAGGCCGAGAAGTTACACTGCACGACCGCCTGACGGCTCACGAGGCATATATCACCGCCATGTACCGCCACCGTCCCCTGCTGATACAGCGCATGAAGGAAATGGCCATGGCACGCACTAAGGAAAGAAGCGCTACACGTGGCACGATTGGCGCACATAGCACCATAGTGGACACGGGCTACATAAAGAACGTCTACATTGGTCCCGGTTCCAAGATAGAGGGAGCGGGCCGCATGAAGAACGGTTCGCTGATGTCCAGAACGGAATCGCCCATACACATAGGCTACGGTGTCATTGCTGACGACTTCATCGTCCTGGACGGCAGTTGCATAGAGGACTGCACCACGCTGACACGTTGCTTCGTGGGTCAGGCCTGCACCTTCAAGCACGGTTACAGCGCCTCCGACTCACTCTTCTTCTGCAACTGCCACGAGGAGAACGGCGAGGCTTGCTCCATCTTTGCCGGCCCGTTTACCGTCACGCACCACAAGAGCACCCTGCTCATAGCCGGCATGTTCTCGTTCATGAATGCCGGCAGCGGCAGCAACCAGAGCAACCACATGTACAAACTGGGCCCCATACACCAGGGGGCCATGGAGCGTGGTGCCAAGACCGCCAGCGACTCCTACATCCTGTGGCCGGCACGCATAGGTGCCTTCTCGCTGGTGATGGGGCGACATACCACAAACCCCGACACCTCGGACATGCCGTTCAGTTACCTGATAGAAAAGGACGGCGTCACATACCTCGCCCCGGCCGTGGCCCTGCGCAGTGTGGGCACCATCCGCGATGCACAGAAATGGCCCAGGCGCGACAAGAGGCACGAGGAGGGCCGACTGGACAACGTCAACTTCAACCTGCTCTCGCCCTACACCATACAGAAGATGCTGCGCGGACTGAAGACCCTGAAACAGTTGAAGGAGATTTCTGGTGCCACGTCGGACACATACGCCTACCAGAGCGCACGCATCACTGGCAGTGCCATGGAAAAGGGCATAAGCCTCTACACCATGGCCATCAACAAGTTCCTGGGCAACAGCGTCATCTCACGCCTGGAGAAAGTGGAGGGCAGACTGGACCTTTTCCGCCCCACCAGCGAGGACGGAACGGGCGACTGGGTGGACCTCTGCGGACTGATAGCGCCAAAGAAACTCCTTGTCCCCCTGCTGGACAGGATACAGAACGGGGATATTGACTCTCTGGAAGAGGTCAATGCCGAACTCTCTGCCCTGCACCAGAACTACTACGACCTGGAATGGCAATGGGCATACCGCATAATGCTGGACTTCTATGGCATAGACGAAAACGGCGGTATTACCCCCGCCATACTCTCCGACATCATCAGCAAATGGAAGGAATCCGTAGTCTGTCTGGACCAAATGCTATGGAAGGATGCACGCAAGGAGTTCTCTCTGAGCGCCCGTACCGGTTTCGGTTTTGACGGACAGAACACCGAGACACAAAGCATGGACTTCAGCGAAGTCCGCGGCCAGTTTGAGTCCAATCCATTCGTCATGGCAGTGGAAGAGCACATCAGCACCAAGTCGGCACTGGCAGAGAAGTGGCTGGGATTCCTACTCTAATAAACAACCGCTAATCATAAGCGTGATACCGTACGTCGTCCTCCTCGTAATAGTCTCTTAGCCAGGCAATAGCATCCTCCTGTCCCAAATCGGCAGCAAAAGCCATGTATTTCGCTACCAATTCAAGCATCTCAGGATACTGTTCCTCAACGGATTCTGCAATGCGCAACGCAGCGTCCTTATCCGTCAGACTATCCACCAGATCCTTGGTGTCAACAATACAGCGCACAGGTTTCTCTTCCGTATCATCCCACTCGGTGATGACGGTAGAGAACGTTTCCAAAGTCAGGGTGACTCCATCCCTGTGCACAGGTTCTTCGTGCAACCTTACGCATAGGAAATCCGAATGCTTCTGGCCACAATACAATCCCAACTTATCATCAGTACATGGATAAGAAAAATAGTGATTCATAACCAACATTTTTACCATACATCTCACATTTAATCCAGAAAACCATGCTATTTTATCACAAATAACGTATATTTGCACTGATCACTATAACCAAAAACTCTTTACACTATGTCAGGTATTATTGATTTTATTGAAGGTCTTCTGTTCCTTTCCATTACTCCTGCACTGGCAGCCTATGCCTTTGCACGACGCAAGGCGGCTATCCGTGATGGTCAAGCATTGTTTGTAAGCAACGACAAGAAATGGGTCAGATGGGTATGGCTGGCAATGTTCTTTTCCGTACTCTTCCTTGTCTTCATTTGTCCTATTTTTAAGCACAGGTATCGTCCGGATTTCCAATATCTATTGCTCCTGTTAGAGGGAACCGTGTTCTATGCATGCTATATCCTGGTTTCTTTCCGCCGCGCCACACCCGAAGAGTTTGAACAAGCCAAGACTCAGGGAGAGAATGTCCTGGACATGACCAAAGAGTCGGCAAAGAGCATAATTGGAGTGATGGGAGCTGCCTTGTTGGGAGTATTGGCTGCATTACCTCATATACTACACGATGTTTTAAATCCAGTTGTAGCAGCAAAAACAATTGGCAATGTTACCTACAAACTCATTGACACCAGTCTTGTGTCCATAGCTGGCGGCTTTCTTGGATTGGCAATGTTGGCAATTGTGATTTTTATCAGCGCATATGTTGCTGGCGCCTTTATCTCCATAGCCAGTGTGATATTCTTCTTCTGTATCACGATTATAAAGTTTTTCAAAAACAGGAAGGAATATAAGAACATAGAACAGAAATGACACCTGTGGCTTCGTTCCACACCCGTATATACAACAATATAGTCAGCGCCGTGGCTCATTGAGTACCACGGCGCTGGCTGTATGTAGTGTTTGTTACGTTTTAGAACTCTGCGTTTCTTGGAGTGCGGGGGAAGGGGATTACGTCGCGGATGTTCTGCATGCCGGTAACGAAGAGCAGCAGACGCTCGAAACCAAGACCGAAACCTGCATGGGGGCATGAACCGTACTTGCGGGTATCGAGATACCAGGTCATGTCCTTCATGGGGATGTTGCGTGCCTCTATCTCGCCCACGAGTTTGTCATAACTCTCCTCGCGGACACTACCGCCGATAATCTCGCCGATAGAGGGGAAGAGCACATCGGTTCCCTGTACGGTTTCCTCCATCTCTGCGCCGTCCAGAACGGGCTTCTCGGCATCTATCTTCATGTAGAAGGCCTTGATCTTCTTGGGATAGTGGCTCATGATTACGGGCTTCTTGAAGTACTCCTCAACGAGGTAGCGCTCGTGCTCGCTGGCAAGGTCGTCGCCCCAGTTGCAGGGGAACTCGAACTTGCGACCGTCCTTCACTGCCTGCTGCAGTATCTGTATGCCCTCGGTGTATGAGAGGCGCACGAAGGTCTCGTTCAGCACACCCTCCAGGCGGGCGATAAGGCCCTTGTCCACCATCTTGTTGAGGAACTCGAGGTCGTCCTTGCAGTTCTCCAGTGCCCAGCGCACGCAGTACTTGAGGAAGTCTTCCTCCAGGTCCATGAGTTCGTCCAGATCCATGAAGGCTATCTCGGGCTCTATCATCCAGAACTCTGCCAAGTGGCGGGGAGTGTTGGAGTTCTCGGCACGGAAGGTGGGGCCGAAGGTGTAGATGGCACCCAGGGCTGTAGCACCCAGTTCGCCCTCCAACTGACCGCTAACGGTGAGGGAGGTCTGCTTGCCGAAGAAGTCGTCGTCGTAGATGATGCTTCCGTTCTCGTCCTTCTTCAGGTCATAGAGGTTCTTGGTGGTAACCTGGAACATCTGGCCTGCACCCTCACAGTCGCTGGCGGTGATGAGGGGGGTGTGGAAGTAGAAGTAGCCGTGCTCGTGGAAATATGTATGTATGGCCATGGCCATGTTGTGGCGTATGCGCAGGATGGCACCGAAGGTGTTGGTGCGGGGGCGCAGGTGTGCCACGGTGCGGAGGTATTCCCATGAAGCACCCTTCTTCTGCAGGGGGTAGGTATTGTCGGCAGGACCCAGGATCTCTATCTCGCGGGCCTGCACCTCGCTGGCCTGACCTGCGGCAGGGCTTTCCACCAGAGTGCCCAGCACGCTGATGCAGGCACCTGTGGTAATCAGCTTTACGGTCTCCTCAGAGAAGTTGGCATCATCGCCTACAATCTGTATGTTCTTGATGGTGGAACCATCGTTGAGGGCAATGAAGAAGATGCCCTTGCTGCCACGCTTGGAGCGTACCCAGCCCTTTACTATGATGTCTGAGCCGTAGTCGGTACGTCCCAGTGCGTCAATAACTTTTGTACGTTTCATATTGTATTATATAAGGTATGGTGAAAGGGCAAAACCACGGCAAACCGTTTTCGGCTTTCAGCATTCACCTTTCCGTTTTCCGTTTTACTCGAAGGCTCCCATCTTGAGCATGTTCACCTCATCCTGGGTGAGGAAACGCCAGTCGCCGCGCTTCACGTTCTTCTTGGTAAGACCGGCAAAGTAGACGCGGTCCAACTTCACCACCTTGTATCCAAGGTGTTCGAAGATACGGCGCACGATGCGGTTGCGTCCGCTGTGTATCTCTATGCCAACCTGCTTCTTGTCAGTCTCGTGGGCATAGTCGATGGCATCGGCATGTATCTCGCCATCCTCCAGCATGATGCCGTCGGCAATCTGGCGAAGGTCGGCAGCGGTGACGTTCTTGTCGCAGAACACGTGGTATATCTTCTTCTTGAGGTACTGGGGGTGTGTCAGTTTGGTAGCCAGGTCGCCATCGTTGGTGAACAGGAGCACACCGGTGGTATTGCGGTCCAGACGGCCCACGGGATAGATGCGCTCGCGGCAGGCGTTCTTCACCAGTTCCATCACGGTCTTGCGGTTCTGGGGGTCATCGCTTGTGGTAACGTAGTCCTTGGGCTTGTTCAGGAGCACATACACCTTCTTCTCCATGTTTATGGCCTGGTCGTGGAACATCACCTCGTCGCTGCGCTTCACCTTGGTGCCGAGTTCCGTAACCACCACACCGTTCACCTTGACAACGCCGGCCTGTATGAAGGTGTCGGCCTCGCGACGGCTGCACACACCTGCATTGGCCAGGTAGCGGTTCAGACGTACGGGTTCATCGGGATCGTAGTTCTTCTCCTTGTACTCTATCTGCTTCTTCATGCTGTACTTGGCATGAGGATTGTAGCCCTGGGGGCGCTTCTTGTAGCCACCGGGACGTGACTGGTAACCGCCTTCGCGATGCTGATAGCCGCCTTCACGGTTGTATGGACGCTGCTGGTATCCTCCCTCGCGCTGCTGGAAACCTCCCTCGCGCTGCTGATAGCCGCCTTCGCGGTTGTAGGGGCGCTGCTGATAGCCACCCTCGCGACGCTGATAGCCACCCTCGCGGTTGTAGGGACGGCTCTGGTAACCGCCTTCGCGCTGTCTGTAGCCGCCACGGTTATAGTCTCCGCCGGGACGACGGTCTCTGTTCTCTCTCTGGTAACCGCCCTCGCGATGATGGTAGCCACCCTCGCGGTTGTAGCCATCATTGGAACGATACTCTCTTCTCTCTCTCTGATAACCGCCGTTGTTGCGGTCGAATGAAGGGCGTTGGGGACGATCACCGCCACCATTTCCCTCGCTGGCAAACTGCTTGCGCCAGCTCTCGTCTTCTGTAGTCATAGTCTAATGAACTTAATGTGTTTTTCTCTCCTATAATCATTGTAGGGACACGGCATGCCGTGTCCGCCACTCTAACAATCTTAGCATACGGACACGGAATGCCGTGTCCCTATTGGTCACACACCTGTGTAGGTGTGGGGGGTAATCTTGCGCAACTCGTCCTTCACAGACTCGCTTACATCCAGACCCTCAATGAAGTCCTTTATGGTGGACTCGTTGATGCCGGCGCCGGTGCGGGTCAGGGCCTTCAGAGCCTCGTAGGGGTTGGGGTAAGCCTCGCGGCGCAGGATTGTCTGGATGGCTTCGGCGCACACTGCCCAGCATCCGTCCAGATCGCGGTTGATGGCGTCCTGGTTGAGCAGGAGTTTACCCAAGCCCTTCATTGTGCTCTGCACGCTGATGAGCATGTGGCCCATGGGCACACCCACATTGCGCAGAACGGTAGAGTCGGTAAGGTCGCGCTGCAGGCGGCTGATGGGGAGTTTCTGTGCCAGGTGGGACAGGATGGCATTGGCCACGCCAAGGTTGCCCTCAGAGTTCTCGAAGTCGATGGGGTTCACCTTGTGGGGCATGGCGCTGGAACCTACCTCGCCGGCCTTCACCTTCTGACGGAAATACTCCATGGATACGTACTGCCAGAAGTCGCGGTCCAGGTCGATGATGATGGTGTTGATGCGCTTCATGGCATCGAACATGCCTGCCAGACAGTCGTAGTTGGATATCTGCGTGGTCCATTCCTCACGCTCCAGTCCCAACTTCTCGCTGACAAAGCGGTTGCCGAAGGCACGCCAGTCATACTGGGGATATGACACGTTGTGGGCATTGTAGTTGCCGGTGGCACCACCGAACTTGGCGGTGAGGGGCTGTGCCTTGAGGGCCTCCAACTGGCGCTCCAGACGGTAGACGAAAACCATCACCTCCTTGCCCATACGTGTGGGGGAAGCGGGCTGGCCGTGTGTCTTGGCAAGCATGGGGATGTCCTTCCACTCCTCGGCATAGGTGCGCAACTGTGCTATCAACTGCTCTATCTGGGGATAGTAGACCTCCTCCAGAGCCTCCTTGATGCTGAGGGGCACGCTGGTATTGTTTATGTCCTGGCTGGTCAAACCGAAGTGTATGAACTCCTTGTAGGCCTCCAGTCCGCCAATCTTGTCGAACTGCTCCTTGATGAAGTATTCCACGGCCTTGACATCGTGGTTGGTAACGCTCTCGATGTCCTTGACACGCTGGGCATCAGCCTCGGTAAAGTTGCGGTAGATATCGCGCAAAGTCTCCGCCGATGCAGGGAAGCCCTCCAACTGAGGCAGGGGAAGTTCGCACAAAGCAATGAAATACTCTATTTCCACACGCACACGGTACTTGATGAGTGCGTACTCAGAAAAATAACCTGCCAAAGGCTCGGTCTTGCCACGGTAACGTCCGTCAATAGGACTGATTGCTGATAAAAGACTTAACTCCATTGTCTTTATATTAAGTAAGGTACCTTAAAACAGAAAAGAAACTGAGATTACTTCTTAAAGTCATCGTCAGTTTCTTTCCATCACTTTTGTGGGCGATGACGGATTCGAACCGCCGACCCTCTGCTTGTAAGGCAGATGCTCTGAACCAGCTGCGCTAATCGCCCATGCCTTCCGTAGAATTGCGATGCAAAGGTACGACTTTTCCGCGGAACCGGCAAGCATTTACCGAATTATTTTATGCGTTGGTGCATTATTTGCTTAGAAAACGAAAAACGTCACCATACAATCCAGAAGACCTCAGGCAGAAATATAGAGAAAGGTTGACAATCGGCCAATAGACAGTTACGCACTAGTGAAGTCTTCTTTGTGTCACCTGCTTCGTCGCTTCTTGGTTACAAAGGAACCCCATTGTGTTTGAATGTCCAAAAGGTCCCCTCGGCGAGCCGCCGATGGCGGTAAAATGAATCGCCAGTGGCGGTGAACTTTGACGCCGGTGGCGATTCATTTTACCGCCACCGAGGACAGGAGAGAGGCCCTTGGGAGAACAAATGCCCCCCCTATGAATTTATCGTTGGTATCGGAGCGAGGAATAGGAATGTGGATTATAACACAGCGGGAGCGGGAAGTTACATACGCTTCCCACTCCCGTTGTATATCAAATACAGTTTCTTTACTTACTTCAAAGACACGACTACGCGACGATTGTAGGAGATGGGAGAAAGATCCTTAACACCACCCTTGCCAACTACCTCGATCTTGTCGCGGCTTACGCCCATCTTGACAATTTCTTCGGCAACAACCTGAGCGCGCTTCTCTGACAAGGCCTGGTTGTACGAAGCGGTACCAGTCTTGGAGTCAGCATAACCTGTAACTACGATAGTCTGGCCGTTTGCCTTGGCACACTCTGCCAAACCCTTCACTGTTACAAGATCCTTTTTTGAAGCAATCTTGCTCTTGCCGATATTGAAGAATACAGAGGCTCTGCTTGAAACAATCTGAGTAACCTGCTTTGTGGGTTCAGGGCACTTATGACTCTTGATTAAAGCCATCAAACGCTCGTTCTCAGCCTGCTGGTCAACCAAAGAGGCATTCAGAGCATCCAGTTGAGCCTTGTTCATAGCCATGATAGCGTCCACATCGGGAGCATTATCCCAGCCAACCTTGCCTAAATTAAAGCCAAAGCCCACGCTTGCACCAATCTGCCAATCACGAGTACCAAATGCGGGAGTTCCTGTAACTTCTGCAGGCGCATCTGCAATAGAAACGCCATCCATATCGTCTTCACCCATATTTGCATAGATATCCACATTGATATGGAAACGCTTTGTTACATTGAAAGTGTTCAACCAACCTGCACCAACCAAAACAGAGTTTTTGGGCAGACAGTCAGTATTATGATACCATCCCACCGTACCGTAAAAAATTGTATTCCATACACGGGGTTTATAACCTGCAAACAAGTTATGCAGATTCAACATGGGTTGCAAACTGACATTAATTTGTGTGTACTTAGGACTAGCCATATCGTTAGTCCAGGTATATACAGGTCCCAAATAGGTATTGTAGGCATAGTTCACCTGTCTCCCCTGCCCAAAACCGGCCTTAACCCGAAGGCCAAAAGAAGGAGTTGCCCACTTACCAACGGTTATATGACCGGCCCAACTACCACGCTCACGCGCAAAAGGATTACCGCTTACGCCAAATTCCTGACTGGAATAGTTGCTGATAAAGTCCGCACCAAGAGACACGAACCAATTATCCCAAAAACCGTTAGTCACAACCTTGTGCTTCAAAGTTGGGATCTCATTTGTCTCTGCTTCCTGAGCAAATGCTCCGAAAGAAATGCCAGCGAATGCCAGCAAAAGCATCATTTTCTTCATTTATGCACAAATGTTATAAAATATTCACTCATTTTCTAATATTTCGGCGCAAAGGTAGGAAATAAATCCAACTTTAACTAATTTTTACATCTAAAAATGCAAATCTATTGAAAATGTAATTGGAAATATACCCTGGCCATCAGTCTAAGTCATTTACCCTCAGCATAGCGCTTGGCCTGCTCGCGGATAAGTTCCTCGTCGTCAAAGTAGGTTATCTTCATGGCCTTGCGCACCTCATCCATAGTCTCAATGGCAGCCTGACGGGCCTTTTCGCAACCCTTACGCAAAATCTCGTAGATGGCGGGAATGTCCTTCTGGAGTTCCAGACGACGCTCGCGGATGGGAGTGAGGCGGTCGTTCAGCACATTGTAAAGGAACTTCTTGCAGGTTCCGTCACCCAAGCCGCCACGGGTGTAGTGAGCCTTCAGTTCGTCAAGGTTTTGGTACTCGGGGAGGTACTTCTGGAAGTCCTCGTCGGTACAGAAAGCATCCAGATAAGTGAAGACTGTATTACCCTCAAGGTGACCGGGCTGCTCAATGTGGATGTGCTCGGGATCGGTGTACATGCTGTTCACCTTCTTCTTCAGTTCCTTGGCAGTATCGCTCAGATAGATGCAGTTGCCCAGCGACTTTGACATCTTGGCCTTGCCGTCGGTACCAGGAAGGCGCAGGCATGCCGCATTGTCGGGAAGCATGATGTTGGGCTCTACCAGAGTCTCGCCGTATATATTATTGAAGCGGCGCACTATCTCGCGGCTCTGTTCCAACATGGGTTCCTGGTCCTGACCAGCAGGAACGGTGGTAGCCTTGAACAAAGCAATGTCGGCCGCCTGGCTTATTGGATAAGTGAAGAAGCCCACGGGAATGCTCTCACCAGCAAAGCCACGCATCTGCACTTCAGTCTTCACCGTGGGATTGCGTTGCAGGCGTGACACGGACACGAGATCCATGAAGTAGAACGACAATTCGCAGAGTTCGGGTATCTGGCTCTGTATGAAAATAGTCACCTTCTCGGGATCAAGTCCGCAAGCCAGATAGTCCAGTGCCACTTCTATGACGTTCTGGCGCACCTTCTCAGGATTGTCAATATTGTCCGTCAGCGCCTGGGCGTCGGCAATGAAGACATACATCTTGTCGTAATTGCCCTCGTTCTGCAACTCCACACGACGACGGAGACTACCCACATAATGTCCTATATGCAGACGACCTGTGGGACGGTCGCCTGTGAGTATGATTCTATTATTCATCTCTTTAGAAAACAAAGAGGGAAGCAATACATGTCGCTTCCCTCCATTATAATATTAATAACCTGTATCGTATTACTTCAAAGTAACAACTACGCGACGGTTGTAAGAAATGGGAGTCAGGTCCTTAACGCCACCCTTACCTACGACCTCAATCTTATCACGGCTTACACCCATCTTAACCAGTTCTGCAGCTACAGCCTCAGCACGGCGCTCAGAGAGTTTCTGGTTATAACTTGCGCTGCCAGTCTTAGAATCGGCATAACCAGTAACCACAATAGTCTTGCCAGAAGACTTAGCGCATTCAGCCAATTCCTTAACATTAACCAAATCCTTCTTGGAAGCAATTCTGCTCTTGTTGATATTAAAGAATACAGAAGCACTGCTTGCAACAATCTCGGTCACCTGAGTAACAGCCTCGGGGCACTTGTGGTTCTTGATCATAGCCTGCAGACGCTCGTTCTCTGCCTGCTGGTCAGCCAAAGATGCATTCAGCGCATCAAGCTGAGCCTTGTTCATAGCCATGATGGCATCAATATCAGGAGCATTGTCCCAACCTACCTTGCCAAGGTTGAAACCACAACCTACACTCCAGCCAATCTGCCAATCGCGAGTACCCAGTCCTGCAGTATTAGCACCTACACCAGATACGCTTGATGCATCAATACCATCCATATCGCTTTCACCCATATTTGCATAGATATCCAAATTGATATGGAAACGCTTGGTAATATTGAAAGTATTCAACCAACCGGCACCAACCAAAACAGAATTTCTTGCAAGGAACTCTGTATTATGCTGCCAACCTACACTTCCGTAGAAGATTGTGTTCCATACACGTGGTTTATATCCTGCAAACAAGTTGTGCAAGTTCAGCATTGGCTGCAGGCTAATATTAAACTGATTGTACAAAGGATTTACTTCGTTACCTACAAGAGAACTCTCAGGACCATTCACCTGAGTACCCCATGCAGCACCGATCTTTGCGCGCATACCGAAAGAAGGAGTTGCCCACTTACCCACGGCCACATGGAAACCCCAGTTACCACGATCACAAATGAAAGGATTACCGCTAACACCTACTTCCTGGTCGGAATAGTTGCTGATATAATCTCCTCCGAAATCAATAAACCAATTATCCCAAAAACCATTGGTAACGACCTTGTGCTTCTGAGTTGGAATCTCGGTAGTTGTTGTCTCCTGAGCCATCACTCCTGTAGACATGCCAGCAATAGCCAGCAGAAGCATGATTTTCTTCATAAAATAAATTATTATATTGTTATTACTATATCACTTTTAAAACATGATCTTTACGAATGACTCGTATATACACATTTTTCGATGCAAAGTTACAAAAAATATTATTAACTCAATATATTTTTGAGAAAAATAGTTTTTTTTGCTATAATTATTGTTATTTTTTATGCTATACGAACATTTTTTGAATACTTTCTTGCTTCAATAACACTATAATAGTCTTACCATCAGGCGTTAGACTTGGATTTGAACTTTTCAACAAATCGGACATCAAGATATCCATTTCATCTTGGTTAAGAACCTGACCAGCAACAATGGCAGCAGATTTAGCCAAAGAGAGTGCTATTCGATGCCTATAGGCAGAAATATCAAACTTACCTCCATCACAAGCAGAAGCGACCATGCTCTGTAGTAACGCCTGAGGAGAAAGTCCTTCTACGCCAGAAGGCAAACCATTGATTGAAAAACTTCCACCACCAATAGGCGTCACATCAAAACCAAGATGGTGCAAATCATCCATTATTTGTTCTAACACATGGGCATCAGATGGAGGTAACGTCAGAAGTTCCGGGAATAACAGTCCTTGGCTGACATTTTCTTGCTTCGACATCTGGCCAGTGTACCTGTCATACAAAATACGCACATGGGCACGATGCTGGTCTATTATCATTAATCCGGAGTTAGTTGCGGAAATTATGTACTGTCCCTTATACT
The DNA here is from genome assembly GCA_017466325.1 of Bacteroidaceae bacterium. GTDB lineage: Bacteria > Bacteroidota > Bacteroidia > Bacteroidales > Bacteroidaceae > Physcousia. Next base: position 46,324 of record JAFTUK010000050.1, read on the forward strand.
GAAAATGCATACTGCCAACCTCCTCCCTGACAAAATAATCATCAGAGAACATAGTTGGCTGTTCCATTTGGTTTCCCTTATCTACACTTGAGGACAAATTGCCATACAAACTTGCCCAGTCACCCATATCGCTTTTGGAACGCGTAACGCCTAAAACGGTTTCCGAGAATGATTCTTTTCTCGCAGTAAACGGATTATATGTAGAATCAACAACTATCTTTGGAGCTTTGACCTCATCTTGTCGCTCTCCCATCACTGGTATTTCGGTTTCTACTGCCTGATCAAAATCAATAGTAGGGACAGCACTGAATCGCCCTAGCGACTCCTTGGTGCCGGCATGGATAATCTGCCATATCGCTGGTTCATTCTCAAACTTTATCTCGGTCTTTGTGGGACTGATGTTGACGTCAATGTTGGCAGGGTCTATGGTTAGATACAGGAAATAGGGCACCTGTTCGCCTTCAGGGACAAGACCATTGAAGGCTTCCGCTACCGCCTTGGCAAAATAAGGATGGCGCATATATCTGCCGTTGACAAAGAAATACTGGCGTGCTCCCTTTTTCTTGGAAGACTCGGGACGTCCGACAAAACCGGTTATCCTAACCAGACTTGTATCCACATCCACTGCCACAAGGTCGTCGCCAATCTTCTTGCCGAATATGTCTACTATACGTCTGCGGAGGTTTGAAGACATCAAACGGACCGACGTAGTTCCGTCACACGTCAGACTGAAGGACACCGAGGGGTTTACAAGAGCGATGCGCTCAAACTCCTGCATGATGTTGTTCAACTCTGTTTGGTTGGACTTGAGGAACTTTCGGCGTGCCGGAATGTTGAAAAAAAGGTTGCGCACCTCAAAGTTGGCACCCACGGCACAGACGCATGGCTGCTGATCCAGAACACGGCCTCCTTCTATCTCAAGGCGTGTGCCCAACTCGGAGTCAAGGGTACGTGTTTGCAACGTAACCTGGGAAACGGCAACGATGGAAGGCAGGGCCTCGCCACGGAAACCCATAGTGCGAAGAGTAAAAAGATCTTCGGCCTTGGTTATCTTGCTGGTGGCATGACGTTCAAAGGCCAGACGTGCATCCGTCTCGCTCATTCCCTTGCCGTCGTCTATCACCTGTATGCAAGTGCGGCCGGCATCCTGTACATACACATCAATGGTTCCGGCACCTGCGTCGACTGAATTCTCCACAAGTTCCTTGATGACAGAAGCAGGGCGCTGAATCACCTCACCGGCTGCTATCTGATTGGCGACAGAATCTGGCAGAAGATGAACTATATCCATGTTCCGGGAATCCTAAAAACGTATGTTTCCTGTCATTATCCAACGCAAAAGCATAAATAGCAGGATGATGACAACCAAGGCTACGGGCCACTTAATCAGGCCACGACCTCCCTCGGCATACCTCTTGGCACGCGGAGTATACTCGGAGAACTTGCCCCTGAAACGATTCTGTGTATAGTCATCCTGTGCCGGAGGCAACTCGCCGGTTTCACGCTTATAGTCGTTGACCAGTTTCTCCAGCTTCTCCTTGCGTTCGTCCGTATATATGCTGACACGCCTAAATCTCCTTGGCTCCCGAGTCTTGAACAATCCCATGTTTCTTCTTTTTATTATCTAACTTCTGTAAAGGCACCTTACGTTGCACACTCTTTTTCAATTCCGACCCCTTCGACTTGCCTCTCCAAACGAAAATATCCTGTGGACTTAAAGGACGGACATAGTCAAACCATTGAAAGTTCTCCAGAAAGCGCACGTTGGCAGGAATCATCGGGATAGGATAGAAGGTTCCCGTGGCCGCCGGCATCCATATCTTGCGTATCTTCCGGTTCTCGCCCATGAACATCTTCATCTCGGTACTCTCTATGTGGTTCATGGCCACCATCAGACTATCCTCGTCCAGCGGGAAATAATTGACAATAACGTTTCCTATTACGTGCGTCATCTTCAGTTCCCCATTCTCCATATAGGAATGCATCTCATGACCGGACACCTGATTGTAGTGCAGGCTGTCCATCCTTTCACAGGAAAGAGTTTGGCGCAGGACATAGATGCTGTCTATCGTACTGTCATTCATGAAGGCCTGTATCTCCTCGCCAAGCAACTGCTGGGAACCTGTCCACACAATTGGGTCTTTGTACATTATCATCATGGAATCCTTGGTAGTATAGAACAAGGAATCGCACACCCCTTGCATATCCTTGCGATACATACGCACATGATGGAAGGCGTGCATGGTCCTGTATACCGAGTCCGTCTTTATGTTGAAGGTGTACATCTTGATACTGTCGGCATGCATATACATCGTGTCCGCTCCCTGCGAGAAATCCAGTATACATGCAGAGTCCGTACCAAGACTATATCCCATCTTGTCGTCATAATAACAGTAATTGCCCGTCATGGCATTCTTGTTCAGCACATCTGTATAGATCACATTGCCGAACGCTTCGCCTATGGAGTCCACACTGTTCCACACAATGCTGTCGCCAATCAGTTTCTTGCCATCATTACTCATCTCGCTACGATTCAACAAAGTCAGGTCGTTGTTCTTGGAATTCATATAGCCAAGTTCCGTATAGATATGGCAACCGCCATCGTCTATGGTACTCGGTCCTCTTGCATTTGCCACGGAAGTAACCGTATTATAATATAAGGTATCGGTAAGCAGCGTGGTACGTGCCTTTTGCGGAGGAGCCGGACTGACAAGATGTACATTATAGTTAAACACCGCAACCTTTGTTTCGGGACGGTATTCTCCCCAGTCGGAAGTCATGTCGTTGTCCGAAGTTACGATACGTCCTCCTTCAAAAAAGTAACCCACATTATAAAGGCGGTCATAATCCAACGAGTCGGTATAAAGCGTCGTCTTGCCATGTACCAAAACCACGTTGTTGCGAACACGAGCCAACTTGTCCAACCCGTTGTAATACAACACATCTCCTGTCAGACTCAGTGTATCACCCTGTACCATTCGGACATTACCAAAGGCATCCATACTGTTGGAAGCCTCGTAAAACAGGGCACTGTCGCAGTACATGAGCACCTCGTCATGGCGGAACTGCACATTACCGACCAGTATCTGCGCCCTGGCATCTATATCAGTATCGTGATACAATCTGTCGGAGTGCAGGAGATGAACCCTGCTCTCTTCCTGTGCCCATACCATCCTCGGAAGGAAGGAGGACACAATAAAGATCAGTATGAAGAAATTCTTTCTCAAAGAAAAACCGTAATGCAGTGACAACACTCTATTTCACCCATCCGGGATACATGAAGTCGCACTCGCCCCACCCCTGCTTTATGCGCACATAGGTGCTCTTCTGCTTCTCGCGAATCCACTTCTGGATAACCTCCTCGCTCTTGCGAGCCTCAACAGCACCCTTAAGAATCTGGAAATCCTCGGTAACTGACGCCCTATGAGCAGGGATACGGTTCTTCAACTTCACTATGGCACACACCTCACGTCCACGCCTGTCAATCATAGTAAAGGGTTTGGAAATCTCGCCTATCTCCATGTCATTGACTATGCGGGAAACCTCACCAGGCAAGTCGCCCATCTCGAAGCGTGTGGTACGCTCGCCGGTTTCCTGATCGGTGTTCACCATGATACCATGATTATTGCGGGTATCCTTGTCGTCAGATATCTCCTGAGCACCTATCTCAAAGGTAAACTTACCCTCCTTGATGTCCGCAGATATCGAGTCAAGTCGGGCCAGGCATGCATCCACGTCCTTCTGCTCCACCTCGGGACGGCGCAGGATGTGGCGCGCACGGATCTTGTCACCACGAACCTCTATCAACTGTATGATATGGAAACCGTATTCACTCTGCACCACCTTGCTGACCTTGTTGGGGTCTGTCAATGAGAAGGCTACATTGGCGAATGCAGGGTCCATATCGGCCTTGCCAAAGAAACCGAGGTCACCACCCTGACGGGCAGAACCTTCATCCTCGCTGAACATGCGCGCCAAAGCAGAGAAACTGGTTGTTCCACTTGTAACACGCTCCGACCAGCCTCTCAACTGCTCCTTCACACGTTCAATTTCCTCGCGTGTGATTCTGGGATGCTGCACCAGAATCTGTACCTCCACCTGAGTGGGGATAAAAGGCAGACTGTCCTCGGGCATGTTCTTATAATGACGGCGCACCTCGGCAGGAGTAGCCTTGACATCCTTTGTCAGGCTGCGGCGCACCTCTTGAGTAAGCAACTCGGCACGGATTTGTTCAAACAAGTCCTCGCGTATCATATTCATGGGCATGCGCATGTATTCCTCCAACTTCTCCTTGCTGCCTGCCATCAATACCTTTTCGTTAATCTTGGCCTCAACATGACGGTTCACATCCGCATCGCTCACAGTGATACTGTCAAGCTCTGCCTGATGCAAGAAGAGCTTCTGTACGGCCAACTGCTCCGGTATCACACAATATGGGTTACCTTTTATAGTATTACCGTAATCATTGCGTATACGTTCTACTTCCGAACGCAGGATAGCCTCATCGCCTACCACCCAGACAACCTCATCCACGACATCGTTCTGGGAGAATGATACTGCTGTCTGCAGGGCAACGAGAGCCAGACATATAAACTTCTTCATTTACAGCTTTTATCAATGATTATTAACCGTAGAAAGCACGTCCTCGAAGATTACAACGGGATACTTTTTGCGAAGACCATCCACGTATTTGTCCTCCTGTGCCTTCTGATAGTCCTGTACAACCTGTGCACTGACATCCGTCCACCTTGCTGGTCCCTTCTTAAGAACCTTGCCCACACGACCGACATAGGGGAATCCGTCCAAAGGTATCACGTCCCCACCCTTCACCTTGAAGACCAAGACATCGACATTGGCATTGTCGCCCTTGGCAAACAGACGCTTGTCCATACGCACAGTAACACTGTCCTTATTAAACTGCTCACGCACCATGGCAATCCACTTGCTGTCGTCCTTCTGCTTCTTCAGCATCTTGGCCACACGCTTCACGTCGGCCTTATCCTTGCAATAGTACAGCATTCCGCTGAAATGAGGATTGTCCCATGCATATACATTCTTGTTAGCCTTGAAATAGTTCTCCAGTCCTGCGGTATCCACCTTGGCAGGTTCCCATATCTTTGTGGAGCACAATTCGTACAGGAGCAGACCGTCGTGATATTCCTTGACCAGATATTTCAGTTCCTGATTATCGGCACACAGACGTTCCGTCTCCATATCAAGAATCTGTTCTGTGGTGTACTTGCCTTCATATTTCCTGACGATAGAGTCAAGGGCGTCAGTAGCCAACCGCTCGTGCACACCACGGCGCTCCATGAAGCGGTGAATTTGGGGATGCAGGGTATCGAACGGTTCCAACTGCTTGCGTTCCAACATCTTCACTATGTGATAACCCACGGGACTGAGGAATGGTTTGCTAATCTCTCCAGGTTGCAATGCATAGGCAACATCTTCAAACTCCTTCAGGGTATTGCCGGGACCTATCCATGGCAAAGCACCGCCTTCCCTACCTGTCTGCACGTCATCGCTCAATTCCAATGCCAGTTTGGAGAAATCAGCTCCTTGGAGCAGGGCATTGTAGATACTGTCGGCACGCATGCGCTTTTCTTCCTGCACCTTGGCGTCAGCATTCTGAGGAATAAGCATCAGGATATGCGCAGGGCGGATCAGGTCCTTGCCACCAAGGGTCTGTACCATACCGTTATAGTAGTCCTGGCACTGCTGCTCAACAACCACTTCAGGGACGAGCAGAGGTCTGATCTGCAAATCACGGTAATGGCGGAACTCCTTTTGGAAAGAAGTGATGGTATCCATCTTGGCATCCAGAGCCGCACGCACCTTCATCTTGTAGACGGCAAACAGGTCGGCATATTCACGAACCGTCTTCTTGTCCACTACAGCATCGGTGTTGTTCTTGTTGAAATTATATTCGAACTCACTGCGCGTAACAGGCTCGCCACCTACGGTCATCACCACAGGATCTGATGTCTGTTGGGCAGAAACGGCAGCAACAGAAAGGCACAGGGCACAGGATGTCAGAATTTTCTTAAGCATAGTCTTAGGTTGGCTTTTCTTGATAAAAAGTTAGAAAGGCATAAAGAGCCGTCCCTTACTGGGGACGGCTATAGTTTGGAGCCTCGCTGGTGATGGTCACATCGTGGGGATGTGACTCAAGCACACCGGCATTGGTAATACGTACGAACTTGGCATTGTGCAGTACCTGGATGGTACCTGCCCCGCAATAGCCCATACCGCTGCGCAGACCGCCAATCAACTGGTAGATGACCTCCTGCACGCTGCCCTTGTAGGGGACACGGCCGGCAATGCCTTCGGGAACGAGTTTCTTGACGCTCTTCACCTCGCCCTGGAAATAGCGGTCCTTGGAACCGCACTCCATGGCCTCCAGAGAACCCATGCCGCGGTAACTCTTGAACTTACGTCCGTTGTAGATGATGGTGTCGCCGGGGCTTTCCTCGGTACCTGCCACCAATGAGCCTATCATCACGCAGTAGCCGCCTGCGGCCAGAGCCTTGACAACGTCGCCAGAGTAGCGCAGACCGCCGTCGGCAATCAGGGGCACACCTGTACCCTGCAGGGCAGAAGCCACATCATAAACGGCGCTCAACTGGGGCACGCCCACACCTGCAACCACACGGGTGGTACAGATACTGCCGGGGCCGATACCTACCTTCACACCGTCTGCACCGGCTTCAACCAGCATCTTGGCTGCCTCGCCGGTTGCCACGTTGCCCACCACGATGTCCACACCGGGGAAGTGGGCCTTGGCTTCCTTCAATTTCTCAATAACGAACTTGCTATGGCCGTGGGCTGTGTCGATGACAATGGCATCCACACCGGCATCCACCAGAGCCTGCATTCTGTCGAATGTGTCGGCAGTAACGCCCACACCGGCAGCCACGCGCAGACGTCCCTTAGAGTCCTTGCATGCCATGGGCTTGTCCTTTGCCTTGGTGATGTCCTTGTAGGTAATCAGGCCAATGAGGTGGTTCTCCTCGTCCACAACGGGCAATTTCTCTATCTTGTTCTCCTGAAGGATGTCGCTTGCAGAAAGCAGGTCGGTACCTGCATGTGTGGTAACAAGGTTCTCGGAAGTCATCACCTCGTCTACCAGACGGCTCTGGTTGCGCTCGAAACGGAGGTCGCGGTTGGTAACGATACCCACCAGATGGTTCTCGTCGTCCACCACGGGGATACCGCCGATGTGATATTCTGCCATCAGGGCCAGAGCATCGGCCACGGTGCTGCCGCGCTTGATGGTGACAGGATCGTAGATCATACCGTTCTCGGCACGCTTTACGATAGCCACCTGACGGGCCTGGTCTTCAATGCTCATGTTCTTATGAATTACACCGATACCTCCCTCGCGGGCGATGGCAATGGCCATCTTTGCCTCGGTGACAGTGTCCATGGCTGCCGTCACGAAAGGAATCTTCAGGTCGATGTTGCGGGAAAACTTGGTACTCAGTTCCACTGTGAGAGGAAGAACCTCGGAATAGGCGGGAACCAACAGGACGTCGTCATAGGTGAGACCGTCCATCACAATCTTGTCTTCAATGAATGATGCCATATGGGTCTGAAGTTTTGATATGTTATATTGGGGACAAAGGTACGAATAAGTGAGCGAAACGCCAAATTTATTTGAGCATTTCCGAGCGTGAGTACCTAATAACATTGTTCAAAGGCACGAATAAGTGAGCGAAATACGACGCAAAAAGTTTTTTTTGTTTTTATTTATTTGAGCATTTCCGGCCGGAAGCGCCTTCAAGCATTGTCCAAAGTCACGAAGAAGTGCGCAAACTTCCAGGCCACCAAACTGCACTTGCCATATGCCCTTCCCTATCCTTCCCAAAGGGGCCATAGGGCAGGCAAGACTGCCTTTTTGTAGTCCACCGGACAACGAGGGCGAGTCACCCAGGACAACAGGGACGAGCCACCCAGGACAACAGGGAGCCGTCCTCAACGAGAACGGCTCCCTGTTGTCGGGGCACACAAATTATGATGCCGGCGATGCACTCCGGATGCCGGCCGCAGGAAAGCCTCAGTTGGCCAACTCGGAAAGGAATTTGATGCGTACCAGTCGGATGTCCCTTTCCTCATAATCCGGTCCAAGTGTCTTTACCGCTACGGAAAGGCGGTCGGTCTCCGACTCATCGTGGAAATAATCGTAGATGTCCAGCATGTAGTCCTCGTCCATCACATCCTCCAGATAATAGTTGATGTCCAACTTTGTTCCGCTATACACGATGGCGTCCATCTCGTCCAGGAGTTCGTCGAACTCAATGCCAAGTCCGTCGGCAATATCCTCTAGGTCCAGTTTGCGATCCACCTTCTGTATTATGCTCACTTTCAGTTTGCTCTTGCTTGCCACGGTGCGCACACGCAGGTCCAGCGGGCGTTCTATCTCATTGTCCTCACAATGGCGTCGTATCAGTTCGCAGAACTCCTTGCCATAACGCTGTGCCTTGCCCTGCCCCACTCCGGGGATGTTCTGCAGTTCCTCGAGAGAAATAGGATACATGGTTGCCATAGCCTCCATGGAACTGTCCTGGAATATCACGTAGGGAGGAATGCCCAATACCTGCGCACGCTTGCGACGCAGGTCGCGCAACTGCTTCAGCAGAGGTTCGTCGAGCACGGCAGTACCTTCCTCGGCTTCGGGTTCGTAGTCGCCAAACTCAGTATTCTCCTTGAAGTAGAAAGGTTCCGGCGATGCCATGAACTTCTTGCCTGCCTTGGTAAGTTTGAGCAGACCATAGTTCTCCACCTCCTTTTCTATATAGCCCGACAATATGCCTTGTTTCACAAGGGCATGCCAATAGGGCGACTCGTGCGACATGCCTGCGCCGTACTCCGGCAACTGTTCGTGGCAATGGGATATTATCTCTTCGGTATCCATGCCCATCATGATGTTCACGATGTGGTCCACCTTGAACTTGCCCTTCACAGCCTGGATAACGTTGAGAACCTTAAGCAGGTCCTTGCTACCCTCAACGTATTCATGCGGATGCAGACAGTTGTCACAACGGTGGCAGTTGTCCTCGGGATACGCTTCTCCGAAGTAGTGCAGCAACAGACGGCGGCGGCACACTCCGCTCTCCACGTATGCCTTCGTTTCGGCCAGCAACTGGTTGCCTATGTCCTGTTCTGCCACGGGCTTGCCCTCCATGAACTTTCTCAGTTTCACCAGGTCCTTGGGAGAGTAGAACGCCACGCACATGCCCTCGCCTCCATCTCGGCCGGCACGTCCCGTCTCCTGATAATATCCTTCCAGGCTCTTGGGTATGTCGTAATGTATCACAAACCTCACATCGGGTTTGTCGATGCCCATACCGAAGGCTATGGTGGCCACAATCACATCCAGGCGCTCCATGATGAAGTCGTCCTGGGTCTGGTTGCGCTCCGCCGTCTCCATACCGGCATGGTAGGCGCGTGCATTGATATTGTTGGCTCTGAGTATCTCCGCCAACTGCTCCACCTTCTTGCGCGACAGGCAGTACACTATGCCGCTCTTGCCGGGGTGCTGCAGGATGAAGCGGACGATGTCCTTGTCCACGTCCTTGGTCTTGGGGCGCACCTCATAGTAGAGGTTGGGGCGATTGAAGGAACTGACAAAATCATTAGCCTTCAGTATGCCCAGACTCTTCTTTATGTCGCGGCGTACCTTGTCCGTAGCCGTGGCGGTAAGCGCTATGATGGGAGCACGTCCAATCTCATTGACTATAGGACGTATCCTGCGGTATTCCGGACGGAAGTCGTGTCCCCACTCGGAGATACAGTGGGCCTCGTCCACGGCATAGAAACTTACCTTTATATTACGCAGGAAGTCCTTGGTCTCCTCCTTGGTAAGCGACTCTGGAGCCACATAAAGCAATTTCGTGCGCCCTGCCTGGATATCCTCCTTGACCTCATCCACCTGCTGACGGGTAAGACTGGAGTTAAGATAATGCGCAATGCCATCGTCCTCGCTGACCTGGCGTATGGCATCCACCTGATTCTTCATCAGGGCTATAAGGGGCGACAGGACTATCGCAGTGCCCTCCATTATCAAGGCCGGCAGTTGGTAGCACAGGCTCTTTCCTCCGCCCGTAGGCATCAGGACAAACGTATCGTTCCCTCCCAGAAGGTTGTTGATGACATCCTCCTGCTGTCCCTTGAACGAACTGAAACCGAAATAGCGCTTTAGTTTAGAAATAAGGTCAATTTTATCCATAGTGGTAGTCGCAGATAGTGGCGCACGTCTACAAAGGTAACGAATAAAAACGACATATCCAAGGAAATAGGGCAAAAACAAGACTACTTTCCAATGTCTATTCCTGCCTTTTCTTGGTCACAGGGAGCATATCTCCATAGTTTTTATGTACATCAGCAATTACAACATGCATACTGAAATGGTCCAAAAGCAACACGCGCGCCCCGACATCTTGCGTCGGGGCGCGCGTGCTACATGTCTGCCGTCAGAGTCGGCACATAGGTTACAAAACCTCGGATTTGGCCAACTGCTCACGCACATAATCGGCGGTGATGGTAAGTTCCGTCTGGCCCGTACCGGGGACAGAGAACTGGAGGTCGGTCATAACCGATTCCACGATACCGCGAAGACCACGGGCGCCGAGATTGCGCTCCATAGCCTTGTCCACCATAACCTCCAGAGCCTCCGGTGCGAACTCCAGTTTCACTCCGTCCATCTCAAAGAGTTTCTTCTGCTGGCGGATGAGCGAGTTCTTGGGCTCGGTGAGGATATTGCGCAAGGCCTCCCTGTCCAGGGGACGCAGGTAGGTCAGTGCCGGCAGACGGCCTATGAGTTCGGGAATGAGGCCGAAACTCTTCAGGTCCTGCGGCTGTATGTACTTCAACAGGTTCTTGCTGTCTATGTTGTGACGCACGGACACATTGTTGTAACCCACCGTGTGGGTGTTCATGCGTTGTGCTATCTTGCGCTCGATGCCGTCGAAGGCACCACCGCAGATGAACAGGATGTTGCGGGTGTCCATGTGCACATAGTCCTGGTCGGGATGCTTGCGGCCTCCCTTTGGCGGCACGTTCACAACACTGCCCTCCAGCAATTTCAACAGGCCCTGCTGCACACCCTCGCCACTGACGTCGCGTGTAATGCTGGGATTGTCGCCCTTGCGTGCTATCTTGTCTATCTCGTCTATGAACACAATACCTCGTTCCGCCTTGGGCTGGTCATAGTCGGCAGCCTGCAACAGGCGCGACAGGATGCTTTCCACGTCCTCGCCCACATAGCCGGCTTCCGTCAGCACCGTGGCATCGACAATGGAGAACGGCACGTCAAGCATCTTGGCTATGGTGCGTGCCAGCAAGGTCTTGCCCGTACCGGTGGAGCCTATCATGATGATGTTGCTCTTCTCTATCTCCACATCATCGTCAGCCTTGCCCAATGCCTGCTGGCGCAAACGCTTGTAGTGGTTGTAGACGGCCACGGATAGGGCTATCTTGGCCTCATCCTGACCGATGACATACTCATCCAGCCTGGCCTTGATCTCTGCAGGACGCATCAGAGGCTTGTCGGCATCATAGAAGTCGTCCTTGCCTCTGCCGGACTTCAGGTTCTCACGAACCATCTGGTGTGCCATCTCCACACAATCGCTGCAGATGAAGCCTTCAAGGCCGTTGAGCATCAGAGGTACATCCTTCTCGCTACGGCCACAAAAGGAGCAACGGTTCAGTTTCTTTGCCATACGCTCACTCAGGCTTTGCGTGAGAGGACATTGTCCACCATACCATACTCCTTGGCCTCCTGGGCTGTCATCCAGTAGTCACGGTCGCTGTCGGCCCACACCTTGTCGAAAGGCTGGTGCGAGTGGTCGGCAATGATGGTATAGAGTTCGTTCTTCAACTTCAATATCTCGCGGGCAGTTATCTCTATGTCCGAAGCCTGGCCCTGTGCACCGCCAAGAGGCTGGTGTATCATCACACGGGAATGTTGCAAGGCTGAGCGCTTGCCCTCGGCTCCTGCCACGAGCAGCACGGCGGCCATGGAAGCAGCCATACCTGTGCAGATGGTGGCCACCGGACTCTGGATGAACTGCATGGTGTCGTATATGCCCAAACCGGCATACACACTGCCGCCGGGGGAGTTGATGTAGATGCTGATGTCCTTACCCGGATCTACGCTGTCCAGATAGAGCAACTGTGCCTGAAGGGTGTTGGCGGTATAGTCGTCCACCTGTGTACCGAGGAAGATGATGCGGTCCATCATCAGTCGGCTGAACACGTCCATCTGTGTGACGTTCAACTGACGCTCCTCCAGGATGTAGGGGTTCATGTACTGGTTCTGCATGGACACTATGTCGTCCAGCACCATACCGTTGATTCCCATCTTGCCGGTCGCGAACTTACGAAAGTCTTTCATATATACATTATATATAATATAGAGCCAATGACCCTCCCCCTCACCCCTCCGCAAGGGAGGGGAGTAGAATGAACTGAGTTTTCCGTCAGTCTGCAGTAACTACTCCCCTCCCTTGCGGAGGGGTAAGGGGGAGGGTCTTCTTGTGTTATTTACTAAGTTATTCCTCGAATGCCTTGTTGAACTCGTCCAGGCTTACGGTCTTCTCGTCCAGAGTAACCACGGCCTTGGCGGCAGCGCCGAGCTTGCGCTCTACGGTACGGTTCACCAGACCCTCGGCCTGCTGCTTGTTCTCCAGCATACCCTTGGCATAGTTCTCCAGAGCATCCTCGGGGATGTTGCTCATGCCATACTGGGCAAACTGCATGCGGGCAACCTCCTTGGCGGTCTCCATCACGTCGGGCTGCTCAACCTTGATTTCCATCTGGTCGCACAACTGCTCCTTGATGAGGTGCCACTTCAGTTCCTCAACGCTGGGCTTGAAGTTCTTCTCGATGAACTCGTCGTCCTTGTCCTGGTTGTTCATCTTCATGATGCGCTTGAGCAGTTCCTCGGGGAACTCAACCTCGCCTACGCGGGCAACGATGTACTTCTTCAGGTCCATAACGAAGCGGAAGTCGCTGTCCACACGGAACTGGCTCTCCAGAGTCTCCTTGATGGCAGCACGGAAACCTGCCTCGTCGCTAACCTTGCCCTCGCCCAGAACCTGATCGAACAACTCCTGGTTCAGGGCATGAGCCTCGTAACGGGTAATCTCGCTGATCTGGTACTGGAAGTCGCCGGTCTTCTGGGCAGCCTCGTCCTTTGTAATCTTCAGCAGAGAAGACAGTTCAACATCGCTGTTGTATGCCTTTGAGGGGTTGAAGACGATAACGTCGCCTACCTTGGCACCCTCGAACTTCTGCTTCTGCTCCTCGTCCTTCATGTAGTCGGGCAGCATTACTGCAGCCTCAACCTCAATGCCACCCTCTACGGGCTGACCGTTCTCGTCCAACTCGGTGATGGTACCCTTCACCATGTCCTTGGCCTGGTACTCCTCTACCTTCTGGTAGCTGCCGGCACGGCTGGTGTACATCTGGATCTGCTGGTCGATCATAGCGTCGTCCACGGTGATGTTGTAGTACTCCACGGTGTCGCTGCTGCTCAACTTGGCATCCATCTGGGGAGCCAGGGCAATGTCGAACAGGAAAGTCTGCTCGTCAGCCTCCAGACTTACCTCACCCTGCTTGTCGCTGGGAAGGGGCTCGCCCAGGATGTCGATCTTCTCCTCGCGGATATACTTGTAGAGTTCGGTACCCAGCATCTTGTTCATCTCCTCAGCCTGAACCTCCTGGCCGAAACGCTTCTTCAGCAGAGCCATAGGAGCCTGACCGGGACGGAAACCGGGCAGAGAAGCCTTCTTGCGATAGTCCTTCAGTGTCTTTTCCACATTGGCGGCATAGTCAGCCTTAGCCAGTGTAATGGTCAGCAACGCTGTTACGTTGCCAGTCTTCTCGAATGAAATGTTCATTGGTTTATATCTTTGTTTACGATTTAATCACGTCAATAACACGTGCGCATGAGCGCATTCAGCGTGCAAAGGTAATAAAAAATAATGAGGAATGCGCGATATGCAGGCATGTTTTTTCTCCATTTGCGCTTTTTACCCTCTATAACGGACACCGCATTATAGGCTTTGACATTAAATTCATATCTTTACACACAAATTAACATTAACTTACACGTATTATGCTATTCGACCTGCTGAAATCATCGTATTTCGCGCTCTTCACCATCGTTGCCCTGGGCTTCATGCTGGGAAGAATCAAGATCAAAGGAGTGTCACTGGACGTCTCTGCCGTTATCTTCATCGCACTGCTCTTCGGACACTTCGGCGTATTCATTCCCAAGGACTTGGGCAATTTCGGACTGGTGCTCTTCATCTTCACCATCGGCATACAGGCCGGTCCCGGTTTCTTCGACTCGTTCAAGAGCAAGGGCAAGACACTCATCATCATCACTGCCCTGCTCATTGCATCGGCAGCCCTGACCGGTGTAGGACTGAAATACCTCTACGGCATAGACACTCCGAGCCTGGTGGGCCTGATGGCCGGAGCACTGACCTCCACCCCCGGTCTGGCGGTTGCGATTGACAGCACAAAACACTTGGCAGCCAGCGACCTGGCTCCCATATCCTATGGTATAGCCTATCCCTTCGGTGTAATCGGTGTAATCCTCTTCGTGAAACTTCTGCCCAAGATCATGCGCATCGATCTGGAAAAGGAGGCTAAGGAACTGGATGCACAACGCAGAAGCAAGTTCCCCGAGATGGAGACCTGCCTGTTCAAGGTAACCAACGACGCCGTATTCGGACGCACGCTGATGGAACTGAAGTTCGCCAACATGACAGGTGCCATCATCTCCCGTATGAAGTCCGACGACAAGATTACCATCCCCATGGGTATCACCGTCCTGCACGAGAACGACTGGGTTCAGTGCGTAGGCACAAAGGAGGCCCTGGCACAGGCCGAAGTGCTCCTCGGAGAACGTAAGGAAGGCGAACTGCCGCTGGACGTTGACCAGGACATCCAACAATTGTTGCTCACCAACAAGAAGATGGTAGGCAAGCAGTTAGGCGAGTTGCGCCTGCACCAGAACTTCGGTTGTACCGTGACCCGTGTACGCCGAAGCGGTATTGACCTCACCCCTTCGGAAACCCTGGAACTGAAGTTCGGCGACAAACTGATGGTTGTCGGAGAGAAGGAGGGTCTGAACGGTTTTGCCTGCATGCTGGGCAACAACGCCAAGATACTGTCCGACACCGACTTCTTCCCCATTGCATTGGGTATCGTCCTTGGTGTCATTGTGGGCAAGATGAGCATCAGTTTCGGCGACGGCATGAGCATATCCCCGGGCCTTACCGGCGGTGTCCTGCTGGTAGCCCTTTTGCTTAGCGCCATAGGCAAGACCGGTCCCATTATCTGGTCAATGTCAGGCCCCTCGAACCAACTTCTGCGCCAGTTGGGCCTGTTGCTTTTCCTTGCCGAGGTAGGTACATCCGCAGGAAAGACACTCGTATCCACATTCCAGACAAGCGGCCTGTTGCTCTTCGGCATCGGTGCTGCACTCACACTGGTTCCCATGCTCATAGCCACTCTGGTAGGCAGACTGGTCTTCAAGATTTCCATGCTCGACCTTCTGGGCACCATCACCGGTGGCATGACCTCCACTCCCGGTCTTGCCGCCGCCGACTCCATGGTGGACAGCAACATCCCCAGCGTGGCATACGCCACCGTCTACCCCATCGCCATGGTATGCCTGATCATTGCCATTCAGGTAATTTCAATGACGGTGATGTAGCATCATGAAGCATCCGGCAGGATTGCCCCAAGTGGCAATCTGCAATAATCATATGGGGTATGCCTCCATTTCGAGGCATGCCCTTTTCTATTTCGTTTTGACGGCAACAAAGATACCACTTATACTTTTCAGAAGGAAGCATTTGCCTTTTTCTTTCCTGATAAGGCTTCTGTTTTCTGCATTATTCCCCCAACTGATTCATTGGCGTTATGAATATAATAGCAGATTTGGGGTTATGTGACGCCAACCATCGCATTACTGGTAGTCACAAACAATTGGGTCAATACTCATACCGAACGTACAAAAAAATGAGCTCGATGCAATACCGAGCTCAATAACTTAAGGAATAAACAAAGTGTTTAACATCTATGAGAGTACTCCTTTTTACACACTCTCTATTTACACACTTACATTACTTCGCCAGTATTTTCCTTCCGTTTTTGATGTAGATTCCATGGTTTTGTTTATTCGTACGCCGTCCGTTTATATCATAAATAGCATTGTTTTCTATAGGTGACTCCTGTATTGTTTCATCTATGTTGGTAGCATCTTCTTCAAAATCAACACCAATGATATTTATTTTGGATGGATGAGATTTCCAAGCAGCATCAGCCTCATATAGAGTTACAGATTCTTTTGGGACATAAATATTAAGTAGGTCACAAATAAATGTTCCCGTTGAATTGTTATTTCTTAACATTTTAGAAGTGCATGTTGGAGGAACGGGGTTTTTACATGCTATGGAAGCAAGATTATAGCAGCGATCAAAAGCAAAATCACCTATAGACTGCACAGAACGACCGATGCATACTGAATCAAGGGCTACGCAAAAAGTAAAAACTAGTTCACCGATATTGATGACAGAATTAGGGATGTCTATTGACGTAAGGCCAGAGCAAGAAGCAAAAGCTCCTAGCTCTATGTTAGTCACACTGTTGGGGATAGTAACTGAGGTCAAACCTGAGCAACCAGAGAAAGCATACTCTCCAATATTTGTTACGGTATTTGGAATGTTGGTATTTCTAATTCCACAGATCAATGTATTTGTGGATGTTTCTATTATCGCATTACAATTATTCCGACTATCAAATATGGGATTGCTTTCTGCCACAGTAATAGACATGAGGTCTGGGCAATTGGAAAAATTACCTCCTCCAATGTACCTTACATCTTGCGGAATATGAATAGCAGTTAAAGGTATTTCGCCAATTGCGCTGATTGCAATACCAGTAGTATTTTCTTTTAAAGCATACGTAAATTCTCCTTTCTTAGTGCCTACAGCCCAAGTATCTGCATATAAGATTCCGTTTTCTTCGGGTAGGTTGCATCCAAAAAAGGCATCTGCGTAAACCTTTGACACAGAATTGGGAATAGTTACTAAAGATAGATTTGAACACCACTGGAATATTCCATGCTCAATACATGAGATAGAATTAGGTATGCTTATGGAAGTAAGACTAGCACAACCAGAGAAAGCAGAAGTCCCAATTTCCGTTACCGAATTTGGAATGTCAATGGAAGTGAGACTAGCACAACCAGAGAAAGCAGAAGTCCCAATTTCCGTTACCGAATTTGGAATGTCAATGGAAGTGAGACTAGCACAACCAGAGAAAGCAGAAGTCCCAATTTCCGTTACCGAATTTGGAATGTCAATGGAAG
>JAFTUK010000051.1 GCA_017466325.1 Bacteroidaceae bacterium
AACGGAAAACGGAAAACTAACAGACCTCCTCCGTTTCAGTACTCTCACGGGAGTACTGGCATGGGCGTTAGATAAACGGAGAGCGTTTAACCCAAATCGGTCATTAGCGTTATGATGACAATAGTCTTATTTTTTAACAGATGCCTTGCCACTTTGAGGGCGCAATGGGGTCCGTTGTAACCGATAGGTGACGAAACAGATGACAAAAAAAAGTTTCATTAGCGCATAACAGCCTAATGAACCGAGTTGGGTTAACTTAGAGCGGGGAGCGGCAAAAACAAAAGCAATGAGGATGTGGCCACACCCTCATTGCAATATGAAGAATCAAAGGTTATTTGTACTCTCTATACCACTCCCTGTGCCATCATGGCACGGGCCACCTTCATGAAGCCGGCCACGTTGGCACCACGGACATAGTTGACGGTGCCGTTCTCGCGCTCGCCATATCGGACGCACTGGGTGTGGATGCTGTGCATGATTTCATGCAAGCGCTTGTCCACGTCTTCTGCACTCCATACGATGTGGGCGGCATTCTGGCTCATCTCCAGGCAACTGGTGGCCACACCACCGGCATTTACGGCCTTGCCGGGTGCGTAAAGGGTCTGGAGTTCCAGGAAATGGTCAATGGCCTCGGGGGTGCATCCCATGTTGGAGATTTCGCCCACGCAGAGGACGCCATTGTCGGTGAGGTTCTTGGCATCCTCGCCGTTGAGTTCGTTCTGTGTGGCGCATGGCAGGGCAATATCCACTTTCTGCTCCCATGGACGACGGCCGGGGAAGAAGGTGGCAGAGGGGTATTTCTCGGCATAGGGCTGGACAATGTCGTTGCCACTGGCACGGAGGTCGAGCATGAAGTCTATCTTCTCGCCACTGATGCCGTCGGGGTCGTAGACATAGCCGTCGGGGCCGCTGATGGTAACCACCTTGGCGCCCATCTGTGTGGCTTTAGTGGCGGCGCCCCATGCCACGTTGCCGAATCCGCTGATGGCCACGGTCTTGCCCTCAATGGAATGGCCGGCACGCTGGAGCATTTCGCGTACGAAATAGAGTCCGCCGAAACCTGTTGCCTCGGGACGCACGAGGGAACCTCCGTAGTCAAGACCCTTGCCCGTGAGGACTCCGCTGAAGTCGCGTGTCAGACGCTTGTACTGACCGAAGAGATAACCTATTTCCCTGGCTCCTACACCGATGTCGCCAGCAGGGATGTCTATTTCGGGACCTATGTGGCGGAAAAGTTCGCTCATGAAGGACTGGCAGAAACGCATTATCTCGCCATCGCTCTTGCCTCGGGGGGAGAAGTCGCTGCCGCCCTTGCCACCGCCCATGGGCAGGGTTGTGAGGGCATTCTTGAAGGTCTGCTCAAAACCCAGGAACTTGAGGATGCTGAGATTTACGCTGGCATGGAAACGAAGTCCTCCCTTGTAGGGGCCTATGGCGCTGTTGTACTGGACACGATAGCCCAGATTGACCTGCACCTTGCCCTTATCGTCCACCCATGGAACGCGGAATGTGATGATGCGCTCCGGCTCTACAAGACGTTCGAGCAAGGAGGTGCGTTCCCATTCGGGATGCTGGTTGTAAACATCTTCAATACTGACAAGCACTTCGCGTACGGCCTGGAGATACTCTCGTTCTCCCGGATGCTTGGCCTCCAGAGAGGTCATGAATTTTTCAATGTTCAGCATGGTGAATGATTTTTATCAGGTGTAACATCTATTTGTCTTTGGCAACGCCGAAACGTTTCAGGACGAAGGAGGGAGAGCAACGGAAGTAGACTCCGAAACTGAACGGAGTGCGGAACTCTCCGGGTGTGGTGTGGGGCTGGGGATGAGTGTCGTCGGCTGGGAGCATAAGCGTGCCGGTCTTGCAGATATAGGCCTTGAGGTGAGCGCCTACTGTGTATGCCTTGGCAAAAGTGCGCGAGTACTCCACACCCAAGAGGCCCGTGTTCATGCTGCAGAAACGCCCTCCCGCATGCTTGGTGCTGAGGGTGCCGAAATACTGGCTACCGTAAAGGGAACAAAAGTCCTTGGCAGAGAAGAAGCCTGCCGTAACGCGGAGGTCGCGGATGAAGTCCACGCTGGCCTTCACCCAAAGGGCAGGACCATTCTTGAAGGGCCACAGACTGCCGCTCTGCTGAAGGCAATACAGGGCCATGGCCTCCGCCTGGATGCCGGTGAGGATGCGGTTGGCAGGTGCCTGATAGTCGTATGCCAGGCCCAGTGCCCCGTTGGCTATCGTCTGCACGCCCAAATGGGTATTGTCCTGCTCCCCTCCCCTATGCTGGACGGTCAGTTGGATGGGGATGTTGAGGGTGTGCGTTCTGCCCTCCCTGGTGTGTTGCCACACGTTGATGCTCTGCGTCCATCCAACGGTAAAGGCCTCCTGATGGGAGGATTCCTCGAAGATATAACTTTGCCAGTTCATCCACAGGTCGGAGTGCCAGCGCTTGGTGTCCACAATCATCTGGAAACCCATCTCGGGGTCGTCCGTCAGGATGAGTTCGGGATTGTACAGTGGTTCTATGAGTCCGTGTGTAGCACCTCCGTAGATGTGTCCTACGGCAAGGGTGATAGCCTTGAAACGAGCCGTGGCACGGAAAAAGGGCAAAAGATGTGCTCCCGACTGATACTGGTCACCCTTCCATTTGGCTATATCATGAAAGACATAGCACGGATACTTGTTGGCACCGGAATAGATGGTGGCATGAAGTCCGAGTTCCAGTTTTATCTCGTCAATGGGAGTGTAGGTAAGTCGGGGCTGAAGGCGCACACCAGGAAGGGAATAGCCTCGCTGGACATTGCCGTCAAACTCATTGTCCTTGAAGAAAGCCAGCGCCTCCAACTCTATGCCGAGAGTCTTTGTCTGTGCCGAATCCACACGATATGGTTGGTATCCCATACGTCGTGCCATATCGGCATTGTCCTGCAATGTAGACCACATACTGCCACTGTCCTGTGCACAGGCAAACATGGCACTCTTCATGATTAAAAAGAGGACTAAAAGCCTTCTCATAGTAATGATATATGCGTCTTTGACACTGCTAATTTACAAAGAAAAGAGGAATCAGACAAAGTTTCATGCATTTATTTTGCATTATGCACACTTAATCCTATCTTTGCATAGATAAAATACAAGCATGGAGATACACTTTGCCCCTTTGCAGGGATACACGGATTTTGAGTACAGAAGGATTCATGCCCGACATTGCGGTGGTGTGCAGACATATTATTCTCCCTTTATCAGATGGGAGAAGGGTGGCATAAGAGAGAAAGACATCAGGGACATCCTGCCGGAGAACAACGAAGGGCTGCACCTCGTTCCGCAAATCATCTGTGCTGACACGGACGAGTTCAATCGTCTGGCTGATGCAATACAGGAACTGGGATACGGGGAGATGGACCTGAATATGGGATGCCCCGCCCCCATGCAGACAAAACTGATGCGCGGAAGCGGCATACTGCCTCACCCAACGCGCGTTTCCGCCCTGCTGAAGGAGATGGAACGAAGACCCGAAGTGCGCTTCTCTGCCAAAATGCGCTTGGGGCTTGAAGAAAAAGAGGAATGGAGGGAACTCTCCGACATGCTGAACTCCTCCTGCCTGAAACACCTTACCGTCCATCCGCGCATAGGAAAGCAGATGTACAAGGGCGAGGTGGACATGGATGCCTTCAAGGAAGTCTATAGCAGCATACATATACCTATTATATATAATGGAGACGTGACAAGCATGGAGCAAGTCTCCTCCTTGTCGGAAAGATACCCCGGCCTTCACGGCATAATGATGGGTCGCGGCCTTCTGGCACGTCCCACCATGGCCAAAGAGTGTCTAATGGGAAAGGAAATGCCGCATGAGGAACGCATGTCCATACTGATGCAGATGCACGAGGACATGCTCGGCTATTGCACGCGCAAGTACAAGGTGGATTCGCAGATACTCCTGCACATACATGCCTTCTGGGAATACCAGGAGAGCCAACTGGAGCGCAAGACATGGAAAAAAATAATGAAGGCAGGCAATATGAAGAACTATCTGGAGGCAATAAGGAAACTATGAATACGACAAACAACAAATAAAATACATACAGACATGAAAAAGACCATTCTCATCCTCTTCCTTGCCCTTGCATCCATCGGCATGAAGGCACAGACACAACTTCCCAAGGTTTACGACGAGAAAGCCGACCCCATCGCACAGATTGACCAGGCCGTGGCCAAGGCCGCCAAGGGGAAGAAACACGTCATCGTGCAACTGGGCGGCAACTGGTGCATCTGGTGCCTGAGATTTGCGGACTTCATCACCAAGGATGCAGACATAAAGGCAACCATCGACAAGAACTATGAGTACATCCACGTGAACATCCCACGCCGTGGCACTCCCCAGTACGAAGCCGCAGCACCCTTGCAGAAGCGTCTGGACAATGCCGGCCGTTTCGGTTATCCCGTGCTGGTGGTGCTCAGCCCCAAGGGCAAGGTGCTGCACATCCAGGACAGCAGTTTCCTGGAGTCAGGCAATTCGTATGACAAGGGCAAGGTGCTCCGCTTCCTTAAGAACTGGACACCGGAGGCGGTGAGATAAAGGGAGGGGGGATGAAACAATAAGCATGCCTAACGAACAACCATAGCAAAACGGGGAAGGACGGCGACATGACCACCACGACAGACAACACACATAAAGGGGAAAACGTTATGAGACACACCGTATATGCACTGCTCTTCGCTATCATCATGCCATCCATGGCCACGGCCCAGCAGGACACATTGAAGACCGACACCGAGAACATCTGCATAGACGTAAACTACATGATGCCTCAACGCTACTCCACCCGTGCCGTTACCGACTTCTCCCTTTGCCTGAAGGGAGACACCGTCATTTCACACCTCCCCTATATGGGGCAGGCCTATCGTCCCACATACGGAAGCACGGACGGTCTCAACTTCAAACTCCCCGTAACGGACAAGAGCGTGAAGGCCGGCAAAAAGAGCAAAACAATAATCCGCTTCACATGCAACAACTCCACCGCCACATACGACTTCAGCCTTGAACTATACCCCGACGGAGGCGCATACATAAACCTCTCACCCTCCTATGCCGACCGCATCGGTTACAAGGGAGAGTGGAAATAATCCCCCTGCCAGTTTCCCAACGAGAGAACTGCAGTTTCCCAACGAGGAAACTGGAGTACTCTCACGAGAGTACTGGAACAGCGCCCCGAGGACCACACATTTGCAAAACAATGCCCGAAAGCCGGTCACTCCGACTTTCGGGCATTGGATTTATTCGTCTTTACGTTTATCGGACAGTAATATCATGAAGACAAACAGTAAAAACTCCGATGTTTTCGCTACTATCTATTGCTGTTGCTGACGGGTCTTACGTACAAGACACCACCACCATAGGTGTCTATCTCCTTATAGAAATGATATTTCTTGCCCGTTGCTGGATGTGTCCAGGACAGAACATCATCGCTTAAGTAACTTGCATAGTTTGACCCTATAGGACGAAGTATAAGGCCATAGTCGTTATATATGTGCGAGGTTTCTGTCAGCACTTCGCCTTCCCCAAATCTCTTCTCTAGATCTAATCTTTGTCTGATAAAATCAGTCTCTATTTCAGTCCAGAGATCTTCGTTCATATTTGGTTGATTAATATCAATGAGATATTGTAGATCGCTATCTAATAGCTCTCTGAGATTCCTGATAATATCATCTGGAGCACTCAAATACACTGTTATATCATGTTTGGTGCTTTTTTTTATGTATGGCAGAAAGATTACATTTGTACCATCTACCCTATCGCTGATATAGAATCCCTTGACTCCATTGCAGGTCCCATTCTTCCAATAACAACTTTCTTCCAGTTCTCGCCACTCATCCTCTGTAGGGATGCGGTATCCGCTTCCCATAGTACGGGTTACCACATCATAATCGCGAGTTCCCAACCAATTGTCATCATCTACGTTGTCAGGAAAGTAAGAAGATCCACCTTCAGGATAAAGTGAAACTACTTCATCCCATCTATCATTATTAAAGTTCTCAAACGCATAACACTGTTGCAAAGCAGTGCCTGCAATCTCAGGTGCATTTGCTCCCATATTGCTTGACGCCCACTTAACGCTTACTCCCAAATCTACAAAGTTAGTCTTGGAAACTTGAAGGTCGGGAGTCACGAAACTGCGGACTTCACCATTGTATTTAGTGCCTGCCATGTAAGCATAGGCACGATAATAATAAGTGGTTCCGGGTTCCAGAGCACCCCAATCTCCATACGAGAGAACCGTTTCGAAGTGTCCGTTTGTAACACCAGATGTAGAACGTACCGAGGATGTCTCGCTTGAATTGAAATCGGGGGTATTGGGAGTGAACTCTACACCTAAGGAAGTGTATGCTCCCTGATAAACGGTTTTAATCGAGGCCAATATAGTGGCCTTTAAGGGTTTTACATCTCTGTATCCGCCGGTTGCCACCAAACTATTGCCTGATATTTTGCCATAATCATCGGTAACATCCTCAATAGGTTCTTCGACTTCACTGCATGATTGCAGGTTGAAAAGGGAAAGTCCCAACACCATAAAGAACAGGAGTTTCTGTAATAATTTGAAGTTCATCGTTTTAATTCTTAATGATAAAAAAGGCGTAAACCATTCGTTACTCGCCTCTTATTTGGGTTACCGCCAAGTGACCTCGTTTACGACAAGCACGAACAGTCCACACCTTAAACGGTGTGAACTTCCTTACTGCTTGTTCTCGTAAACTGAATGTTTTGGCGGTATTCAAATAAGAGAGAACAAGAGCTAAAAGCTCAAATCCAATATGTTATAATGTACGAACGGGAACGCTTTCCGTTGTTAATGTTTTTGTTTTTTCTCTGTTTGAAAGGTTCTGTCACATGGACAGACACTGCTTTCTGTGCGTTCATTGGGGTACTGTCTGTTTCTTACTTACGATTGTTTAAGGGGTTAGTAAATCTGTTGCGTGGGCAAAGATAGGGATTTTTTTCCATAATGTGACACTAATGGAATGCTATTTACTGACCGCCACGCTATTTTCCGACAAGCATAGCAACACCCTTACCAGTGCCATAACAATATACCCCCACCCGACTACGGGCAGGGGTACAATATAAAGACAGGTGTATTGTCTGCGTGTCGCTCTACAATCCCAGCGCCTTTGCCAAACCGGCATCTACACCGGAGAAGCCCATGAAGGCCATGGCAAGGAGGCCTGCGGTGACGAGAGCAATGGCCATGCCCTGCATGCCACGGGGAATGTTCATCAGGGACAGGTGCTCGCGGATGCCGGCAAAGATTACCAGAGCAAGGGCGAAACCGAGGGCGGTGGCAATGGCATAGACAACGCCGGTGAGGAGGTTGGCCTCAAGTCCCTGGGTGTTGTAGGTTCCCTGTGCCACAAGGATGGCAACGCCAAGGATGCAGCAGTTGGTGGTAATCAGGGGAAGGAACACGCCCAATGCCTGATAGAGCGAGGGGGAAACCTTCTTCAGCACTATTTCCACCATCTGCACAAGGGCTGCAATTACCAGAATGAAGGCTATGGTCTGCAGATACTCAAGACCGAAGGCATTGAGTACATACACTTGTATCAGATAGGTTACTATGGTGGCCAAGGTGAGCACAAAGGCTACTGCCGCACCCATACCCATGGCGGTCTCCACCTTCTTGCTGACACCGAGGAAGGGACATATGCCAAGGAACTGGCTCAGTACGATATTGTTTACGAATATCGCGGTAATGAATATAAGTATGTATGCCATGTGATTAGTTCTTTAGTTTGTTGATTATCGCTATCAGGTATCCCAAGGCGATGAAGGCACCGGGGGCAAGGACGAATACCAGGGCTCCGTAACTGTCGGGGAAGATGGTCATGGAGAAGATCTTGCCGGTTCCCAGAAACTCGCGCACGGCTCCAAGCAGGGTGAGACCAAGGGTGAAACCAAGACCCATGCCTATGCCGTCGAAGACAGAACTGATGGGACCGTTCTTGGCCGCGAAAGCCTCGGCACGCCCCAGGATGATGCAGTTCACCACGATGAGGGGGATGAAGAGGCCAAGGGACTTGTCTATCTCGGGAGCGAAGGCCTTGATGACCATCTGCAGGATGGTAACCAGAGAGGCAATCACCACGATGAACGAGGGGATGCGCACCATGTCGGGGACAAGGTTCTTGATGAGGGAGATAATCAGGTTAGAGAAGATGAGCACCGCCATAGTGGCAAGGCCCATGGACATGCCGTTCATGGCAGAACTGGTGGTGCCCAGTGTGGGGCACATGCCCAGAAGGAGAACAAAGGTGGGATTCTCCTTGATGATACCGTTCCAAAGTACTTTCAATTGGTTCATATCTTGTGTCCTCCTTATTTTAGTTCATATCCTTTGCCGTGGCAGAGGTGTGCACGTCGGCCTCGGCATGAGGGTTAACAACCTTGGCATACTCGGCATAGGCATTGTTCACGGCACGCAGGAAAGAGCGTGTGGTGATTGTGCTGGCCGTGATGGCATCTATCTCGCCATTGTCCTTGGTGGTGACCAACTGACCGGCTGTCTTGCCTACGATTTCACCCTTGCCACCCTTCTGGAACCACTCGTCGGCCTTGGCGCCAAGACCGGGTGTCTCGTTGGAGATAAGCACGGTGTAGCCGAGCACCTGGAAGTCCTTGCTGAGACCTACCATGATGGTAAGACCGCCTCCGAAACTTCCGTTCAAGGGGTCGGTTGTCTTCACGGCTGCTCCGTTTTCGGCAACATAAACAACAACATCGCCATTGGCAACAGTATCGGTAATCACGGCATTGTCGTCGCAAAGTACGGCCTTGATGGCCTGTGCCTCATTGCGCTGCTGGATTTCGGCTATGGGACCCTTGGTGAGTTCGTTCACATAAGCCAGCGCCGCACCTGCCACCACGGAGATGACAGTGAGCACAATGGCCATATTGTACCATGTGGATTGGAGTTTCTTCATTTCTTGGCCTCCTTTCTGATTACCTCACCGAAACGGCGTGGCTTGCAATAGGTGTTGATAAGGGGTGTGAACGCATTCATGATGAGGATGGCAAAGGACATGCCCTCGGGGTAAGCGCCCCAGTTGCGGATGACAACGGTAAGAGCACCGATGGCCACACCATAGATGATCTGTCCCTTGGGAACCATGGGCGAAGTGACATAGTCGGTGGCCATGAAGCAGGCACCGAGCATGAGACCACCGCTACAGAGTACGCTGATGGGGTCGGCATAGACTGGGTTGGCCATGTGCAGGATACCGCTGAGCAGTGCCACGGTACCGAGGATGCTGACAGGGATGTGCCATGTGATGATTTTGCGGACAATCATGAACAGGCATCCGATGAGCAGGAGGATGGCGGAAACCTCGCCAAGAGAACCTCCGTGCACGCCAACGAGCATATCCACGGAAGAGGGAAGGTCCTTGAGTACGCTGACATCGCCCGACTGGATGGCCCACTTCATCAGTGCCAAGGGGGTGGCACCTGTCTGGGCATCGAGATACTCCACGCTGCCGCTAACGGGCCATGTGGTCATCTGTGCAGGGAAGGAGATGAGCAGGAACACACGTCCTACCAGTGCTGGGTTGAAGGGGTTCTGGCCAAGGCCACCGAAGGTCATCTTGCCCACACCTATTGCCACCAGAGCACCGATGATGATAATCCAGACGGGCAGGTTGGAGGGCATGTTAAAACCGAGCAGAATACCGGTAAGGATAGCAGAGCCGTCCATGATGGTTGTTCTCTCGCGGCGAAGGATGAACTTGGCGATGGCCCATTCAAAAAACACGCAGGAAACGATGCTGGTGAGCAGTACCACGGCAGCACCAAGGCCAAAGAAGTACAAACTGGCCACCAATGCCGGCACCAGGGCCAGGCATACTCCGTACATGTTCTTCTGGATGCTGTCGCCAGAGTGGACATGCGGAGAAAGTGAAACTATTAATCTGTTTGACATTGTATCTTACTTTCTGTGTTCTTATTATTTCTTTGCCGCCCTTTCACGGATAATGCCCATGACGGTAGACTTGCCCAGACGGATATTGTCCAGCAGGGGACGGTGGCTGGGACAGGTGAAGGCACATGAACCGCACTCTATGCAGGATACGATGTCTTCCTTCTCTGCCTCCTCCCACATGTACTGGGAACTGATCTTGGCCAGCAGGTAGGGTTCAAGTCCCATGGGGCACGCACTGACACACTTGGCGCAACGGATACAGGGTTCTGGGGCGGTGCGGCGTGCCTCCTTCTCGTTCATAATGAGCAGGCCGCTGGAACCCTTGGTCATGGGGATGTCAAGGGAGATGAGTGCCTTACCCATCATGGGACCGCCACCGATAATCTTACCCGTGTCGGCAGGCAGGCCTCCGCACTCTTCGATGAGTTGGGAGAACGGCGTGCCCAGACGTGCAAGCAGGTTGGAGGGGTTCTTTACGCTCTTGCCCGTAACGGTGATGATACGGGAGATGAGGGGCTTGTTCTTCATTACCGCCTCGTAGATGGCAAAGGCAGTACCTACGTTCTGCACCACAGCACCCACACTGATGGGAATGGCAGGAGGTGCAGGCACCTGACGGCCGATGACGGCATCTATCAACTGCTTCTCTCCGCCCTGGGGATATTGCACCTTCAGGGGAACAATCTCTATCTGGGGATATGCCTTGGCCTTCTCCTGCATCAACTTGATGGCATCGGGTTTGTTGTTCTCGATACCGATGTAGGCACGGTCTACGCTTACGGCCTTCATTATCAGGCTAACGCCAACCAGTATCTCGTCGGCCTTCTCGAGCATCAGGCTATGGTCGGAGGTCAGATACGGTTCGCACTCCACGGCATTGATGATGACACACTCGGCCTTCTGTCCGGGAGGGGGGCACAACTTCACATGGCAGGGGAAGGTGGCACCACCCATGCCCACTATGCCGGCCTGCTTGATCTTCTCTACGATTGTCTGCGCATCCAGGTCGGGACGGTCTTCCAGACGTACGAGGTCGGGAGTGCGGTCGATGCTCTCCTCCCATTCGTCGCCCTCAACGTCCACATACACGGCCATACGGCGGGTATCGCTTGCATCCAGGGCAACGTCCACCTTGCTCACCTTACCGCTGACGCTGGAGTAGATGGGTGCGCTGACAAAACCTCCGGCCTCGCCCAGCAGAGTACCCACCTTTACCACGTCACCCTTCTTCACTACGGGCTTGGCTGGTGCGCCAATGTGCTGGAACATGCTGAATATCGCCTGCTTGGGCAGGGCAGCCTCACGGATAGGACTGCCCGCACTCAGTTTGTTCTCGGCGGGATGTACACCGCCTATTCTAAATGTCTTCATACAGCAGTCTCATTGTCTTTTGGGGTTTCTACTTTCTTTTCAACCACAGGTGCCACGGGAGCAGGTGCTTCCTTCACAACCGGAGCCTCAGGCTTGGATGCTACGGGAGCCTTTGCAACCGGAGCCTCCGCCTTAGGTGCGGCAGCCGATGCTACGGGAGCGGTCTCTGTCTTGGGCTTCCTTGGGGGGAAGTTGAATGCCTTGATGGCACCACGGGGACATGCTTCCTCGCACTTGCGGCACATTTTACACTTGTCGGGGTCGATGTGTGCCAGGTTGGTGCCGAGGGTGATGGCTTCGAACTTGTCGCACACCTTCACACACTTGCCGCAACCTATGCAACTTACCTTACATTCCTTGGTGGCCAAAGCACCCTTGTCCTTGTTGTTACATAGCACCACTACCTTGCGGTTCTTGGGTCCCTGGGGTATCAACTCGATGATACCGCGAGGACAACTCTTGGCACAGGAACCGCAACCGGTACACTTACTCTCGTCCACCTCGGCAATGCGTGTGGCAGGATTAACCTTGATGGCGCCGAAGAGACATGCCGCGGCACAATCACCCTCGCCCAGACAGCCATACAGGCACTGGGTCTCGCCCATACCGGTCATGTTCTGGATCTTGCACGAATGTACGCCGTCGAACTCCACTCCGTGAGGACGGACATCGCATGTGCCCTGACAACGCACTACGGCAACCTTGGGGGCTGCGGCCGAAGCCTTCAGACCAAGAATACCTGCCACCTGCTCCATAACGGCCTGACCGCCGGGAGCACAGTTCAAATCGCTCAGGCTGCCACTTTCTGCCGCTTTCACGCATGCAGAGGCAAAGCCGGAGCAACCCGGATAGCCGCATCCGCCACAATTTGCCTGAGGCAGAACCTCGGATACCTGCTGGATGCGGGGATCTTCCCAAACAGCAAACTTCTTGGAGGCGAGGAACAGTACCACAGCGGATACAAGTCCCACTACACCAAGCACGATTACTGCAATAAGAATTACGTTCATAACTTACTTGTATTTTTAATTGTCCTATTTCTTCTTTCTCGTGAAATCCGGTTTCAGCAACCTGATGGCAAGGAAATACAGAGCCAAAAACAGCAATATGCCCAAAGCCGTCCATCCCTCTCCTACCCGACCCTGTGCCAGAGTGAGCATAAATACAATACCAATCAAGGGTATGACGAAGGCCACGAGCACGGCACGAAGGTCCGTATCACAAGGTTGTCCGTCCTGCTTGTCCTTACGGCTACAAAACATTGAAATCTTGCATCCGCTACAATCCAAATCCGTCTGTTTTGCCATGTAGACTTTACATTTTCCCCACAAAGATACTCTTTTTTAGGTATAAACCTCACTTTTCATTACACCTTTTTATTAAAATAAAGGCAAATCCAATCAAAGTACACCACAAGCGGATACGAAAAAGTGGCTATGACAGCAAAGATTCTGGACAAGAAACCGCCCTACTCGTGATAATATACCCTCTTCACACGAGAGGATACGGAGGTGAGTATCTCGTAAGGAATGGTGGCTACGACACTGGCAAGGATGCTGGGCGAGAGTTCCGCACCGAAAAGGATTACCTGGTCGCCCTCCTGCGCCTCGGGGATGTCCGTTACGTCTATCATGCAGACGTCCATGCAGATGTTGCCCACGTAGGGGGCCTTCTGCCCGTGCACCAGGCAATAGGCACGGCCACGGCCGAAGAGGCGGTCCCATCCGTCGGCATACCCTATGGGGATGGCGGCTATGCGCGAATCCCTTGCCAGTTCCCCACGACGGCTGTAGCCCACGGTTTCGCTGGCGGGAACGTCGTGAATCTGCAGGATGGTGGTCTTCAGCGTGGAGACATTGGAGAGGAGGGCATTGTCGCGAGGGTTTATGCCATAAAGTCCAAGGCCCAGGCGCACCATGTCCATCTGCCTTTCAGGGAAATGCTCTATGCCGGCACTGTTGCACATGTGTCTGAGGATATGATGCGGAAAGGCAGCCTGCAAGGTATCGGCTCCGAGGAGATAACGGCGGTACTGCTCGGCGGAGAATTCGTCGAAACCATCGCTGTCGCTACCCACAAAGTGGGAGAAGACTGAGCGTGGTATGAGTGCCGTCTGAGAACGCAGGCGGCGGACAAGAGCAGGCATGTCCTTCTCTGGATCAAAGCCCAGGCGGTGCATGCCGGTGTCCAGTTTTATGTGTATGGGCATGGCTGTTATTCCGGCACGCTCAGCAGCATGGATGAGAGCATCAAGGAGACGGAAACTATACACCTCTGGTTCCAGATTGTACTCGAAAAGGGTATTGAAACTGGTCATCTCGGGATTCATCACCATGATGTTCTTCGTTATGCCGTTGGCACGGAGCAAGGCACCCTCGTCGGCAACGGCAACGGCCAGATAGCCCACCTGTTCCTGACTCTGCAGGGTCTTCGCCACCTCCACGGCACCGGCGCCGTAGGCATCAGCCTTGACCATGCAGATGACGCGCGTCCGTGGATTGAGGAAGGAGCGGTAATAGTTGAGGTTCTCCACCACGGCCCCGAGGTTCACCTCCAGGATGGTTTCGTGCACCTTCTGTTCGAGGGCTTCGGTGATGGCATCGAAGTGGAATGAGCGTGCCCCCTTGATGAGCACCAGGCTGTCGCGCAGATTGCGGAACTCCTGGCTCTGCATGAACTCCTCGGTGGTAGAGAAGAAGGAGCATCGTGCATCCAGACGGGCGAAGCACGAAGCACAAGCCTGTATCTCCGCACCTATGGCCATGAGGCGTTCAAGTCCACGCTTCTCCACCAGACGGGCAACGTGCGAATAGAGTTCGTGCGAAGGCGTACCGCTCTGCAATATGTCGCTGAGTATGAGCACACGCTGGCGCTCTGCCCTGTCGGGGCGGCGGTTCATGAAGTCCAGGGCAATGTCCAGGCTGCTGAGGTCGCTGTTGTAGGTGTCGTTGATGAGCGTGCATCCGTGCCTGCCCTGCTTTACCTCCAGACGCATGGCCACGGGTTCAAGCCTTTGCAGACGTTCCTGAATGACCTCCTCGCCCATGCCAAGATGACGGCATACACGGGCACAGAGATTGCGGTCGCGCTCCAGTGCGTCGGCCTCGTCCCCTGCCTCGAACACCACGGGGCAGTCCTTGAACAGAAGCATCTTTTCCTGCCGTTTCTGCTCCATGCTCTGGAAGTTCTCCTGATGGGCAGGTCCCAAACCTGTGAACACGCCTATGGTGGGCTGGATGATGCGCTGCAACGCCTCCATCTCGCCGGGGCGGCTGATGCCTGCCTCGAAGATGCCTATCTGCGAGTTGGAGTTGAGTCCCCACACGCTCAGGGGCACGCCTATCTGAGAATTGTAACTGCGTGGCGAACGGGTCACGGCCATATCGGGCGAGAGCATCTGGTATAGCCACTCCTTAATCACGGTCTTTCCGTTGCTGCCCGTAATGCCTATGACAGGAATATCGTAGGACTCGCGGTGCCTCTCGGCCAGACGCTGGAGTGCGGTAAGGGTGTCCTGCACAAGCAGTTGCACCGCACCCGCCAGTCCCTCCTGGACGGAGTTTACCACGAAGGCACGCACACCGCGTTCGTAGAGGTCACGGACATAACGGTGTCCGTCGCCACGGTCGGTGCGGATGGCGAAGAACAGGGTACTCTCCGGAAAACAAAGGCTGCGGCTGTCCGTCAGGAGCCATTCCACATCCACGCAGGTTTCTCCGCAAATCTGTGCGCCTATCATTGAGGCAATGGTATCTATTCGCATAATCTGTTCCAAATAATGTCCACGGCCTCCGGCGAGGGATGAAGTCCGTCGGGGGCATAGTATCTGTAGTCTCTCAGTTCGTCCATCATTATCTCGTAGGACGGGAAATAGTCCACCCTTCCGGGATATCTGCGCACCATCTCGTCGATGGCAAGGAGCAGTGTGGCCTTGCTCAACTGGGAGCGGTGCCAGCCGTACTTGCGGTAGCGGTAGGGGCTCAGGGTGAAGGTTACCCTGATGTCAGGGTTCTTCATGAAAATGGCCTGCAAGGTCTCTTCCAGCACCTCGCACGTCTGCTGCAACGACAGGCTATCCTCACGGAAAAGTCGGTCTGCCTGGCGCTGGCAGTTGCTCACCGCCATGCCGTTCTCCACCAGCCTGTAGCACACGTTGGTACCGAGGGTCAGAAACAGGCGGCCGGCATGGCACAGGGCATCGCCCAAGGCATGGAACGGCTCCTGCACCAAGGCACGGGCCTCATCCTCCGAGTCGGCACGGAAACGGGTATTCGCCCACCAGCAACGCCATTCCTGCATGGCCTGGTCATGAAACATAGGCAAGGACTCCGCACCTCCGCAAAGGGCATGGCACACCGTGTTGCGTATGCTCTCGGGATTGAACAGAGTGCCCACGGGGTTGCAAAGGGCATGGTATCCCTCCGACTCCATACGCTCTCCCATATATTGCGAGAAGCACGACCCTAAAAGAACATATTTCTGTGTTTTGTCAAGCATGCACCAGCACCTCCTTTAATGCGGTTTACGATACAAAGGTACAAAAATAAGGATAACTATGTCCAAGGATTGCGTATTTTTTTATATCTTTGCTCTGCAATAGTACATTCGCCAATTATGGACATAAACGAGCAGAGCCTGCTTTCTAAGATAAACTTTCCCTCGGACCTGAGGAAACTGCCTTTGGAGGAGTTGCCCCGCCTGTGCCAGGAACTGCGTGAATTTCTCATTAACGAACTGAGCCGCAACCCCGGACACTTTGCCAGCAGCCTGGGAGTGGTGGAACTGACCGTTGCCCTGCACTATGTGTTCGACACACCCGAGGACCGCATCGTCTGGGACGTGGGACACCAGGCCTACGGACACAAGATACTGACCGGGCGCAAGGACGCCTTCCACACCAACCGCCACCTTGGAGGCATCAAACCCTTCCCCTCACCCCAGGAGAGCGAATACGATACCACCACCTGCGGACATGCCTCGGTGAGCATATCGGCAGCCCTGGGTATGGCCGTAGCGGCCAAGAAGCAGGGGTCCGACCGTCATGTCATTGCCGTCATAGGCGATGGAGCCATGAGCGGAGGTCTGGCCTTTGAGGGTCTGAACAATGCCGGCACCACGCCCAACAACATGCTCATCATCCTGAACGACAACAACATGAGCATAGACCGTGCCGTGGGAGGCATGAACTCCTACCTGCACCACCTGCACACGAGCGGCACATACAACCGCTTCCGCAACCGTGCGGCACACAAACTGGCCGACTGGGGATGGCTTACGGAAAAGGGCAAGAAACGCATCATCCGACTGAACAACTCCATAAAGTCCTTCGTACACAACCAGCATAACATGTTCGAGGGCATAGACATCCGCTACTTCGGCCCTCAGGACGGACACGACGTCATATCCCTGGTGCAGACCTTGCGCAGCATAAAGGAATTGAGCGGCCCCCGACTCCTGCACATACACACGGAGAAAGGGCACGGCTACCAGCCTGCCGTGGAGGACCCCACCACCTTCCATGCACCCGGCAGGTTCGACCCCGAAACGGGAGAGCGCATCTGCAACAATGCCAAACCCGACATGCCTCCACGCTATCAGGACGTGTTCGGAGAAACCCTGCTGGAGATGGCACGCCGGAACGACCGCATCGTGGGCGTAACTCCTGCCATGCCTACTGGCTGCTCCATGAACATAATGATGAAGGAGATGCCCGACCGCTGCTTCGACGTGGGCATTGCCGAGGGGCATGCCGTAACCTTCTCTGCCGGCATGGCAAAGGACGGACTAATTCCCGTGTGCAACATATACTCCAGTTTCGCCCAGCGTGCCTACGACAACATCATCCACGATGTGGCCATCAGCCGTCTGCATGTGGTCCTCTGCCTGGACCGTGCGGGCATAGTCGGCGAGGACGGTCCCACCCACCATGGTGTCTTCGACTTGCCAAGCCTGCGCACCGTACCCAACCTGACCATCGCATCGCCCATGAACGAACCGGAATTGCGCCGGCTCATGTACACGGCCGTCGAGTGTCAGGACGGTCCCTTTGTAATAAGGTATCCGCGTGGCAACGGAGTAACTCCGCAATGGCATTGCCCACTGGAGGCCGTGGAGATTGGCAAGGGACGCCTGATAAGCGAGGAAAAGGCATCTGCCAATGCCAAGCCGGACACCGCCGTGCTGAGTCTCGGTCCCATCGGAAACACTGTGCAGGAGGCCATAGCCCTGATTTCAGACAGCGGAAAGGACACTCCCCTGCCTGCACATTACGACATGCGCTTCCTCAAACCCCTGGACACAGGCATCATGGAGGAGGTTGCCAGGAAATACGACCACATAATCACCGTGGAGGACGGGGCGCTGAACGGCGGTTTCGGTTCTGCCGTGCTGGAATGGCTGGCAGACAACGGCTACGCCAAACGTGTCACACGTCTAGGCATACCCGACAGATTCATCGAGCATGGCAAACCTGCCGAACTCTACAATATAGTGGGACTGGACGCAGAGGGCATTGCCAAGACAATACAGGAACGGAAAACGGAAAACGGAAAACGGAAATCGGAAAACTGAGAACTGAGAACTGAGAACTGAGAACTCGGAGTATTCAGAGTACTCAGAGTACTCGGACTTCCCCGCTCACCGCTCCCCTCTCACCTCTCACCGTTAAAACCAACCACACATGAAGATAATCATAGCAGGTGCAGGAGCCGTGGGTACACACCTTGCGGAACTTCTCTCGCAGGAGAACCACGACATAATCCTCATGGACGAGGATTCAAGCAAAACGGAAGATCTGGCCGCAGGAAACTACGACCTTCTCATCATGAACGCATCGCCCACAAGCATAAGCGGACTGAAAGAGGCCGGAGTGGCACACACCGACCTGTTCATTGCCGTAACGCCCGAGGAGACCAAGAACATAACCTGTTGCATGCTGGCCCACACCCTGGGGGCCAAGAAGACCGTGGCGCGTGTGGACAACAGCGAATACACCACAGAGCATTATCGCGAAGTCTTCAAGCAAATGGGGATAGACTCGCTCGTCTATCCCGAGGAACTGGCTGCCACGGAAATCATTGACGGTCTGAAACGCTCTTGGGTGCGCCAGTATTGGGAAGTTCATGGCGGCGCCCTGTGCCTCATGGGCATAAAACTGAGGCAGGAGGCCAAGGAACTCTTCAACAAGCCTCTGAAGGACCTGTGCGGTTCCACTTCGCCCTTCCACATTGTAGCCATAAAGCGCGACGAGGCCACCATCATCCCCAACGGTAACACGGAGATGTACCAGGGGGACATTGCCTACTTCATGACCACACGCAAGCACATCCCGCTCATCCGCAAGGTTGTGGGAAAGGAAAACTATGCCGACGTGCGCAAGGCCATGATTATGGGCGGTGGCGACATCACCGTCCACGTGGCACATGCCAAGCCCGACAACATCAGTCTGAAGATCATCGAACAGGACGAGGACCGTTGCCAGCAACTTCTGGAGCAACTGGACGACAGCGACACGATGATAATCCACGGCGATGCCAGAGACACCGACCTGCTCATAGACGAGGGCATACGCGACGTACAGGGGTTTGCCGCCCTTACCAGAAATACGGAAAACAACATCCTTGCCTGCCTGGCCGCCAAACGACTCGGGGTAAGGAAAACCGTGGCTCAGGTGGAAAACATGGACTACGTTGCAATGGCAGGCAAACTGGACATAGGCACCATCGTCAACAAGAAAACCATAGCGGCAAGCCACATCTACCGTATGATGCTGGACACCGACGTGGCCAACATACGCCGACTGACCATCGCAGATGCCGACATTGCCGAGTTCATTGCCGCAGAAGGAAGTCCCATAACCAAGAAGCCCATACGCGAGTTCCGTTTCCCTGCAGGCATCACCCTTGGCGGTCTGGTGCGGGACAATGTTGGCATGAGCATAGGCGGTAACACACAAATACAACCAGGCGACTGCGTGGTGGTATTCAGCAAATCCGGTCTGATACGCCAGATAGACAATTACTTCGCACCTCCATCCTCAACAATAGAACGGATTGTTTCTGCATTGAAAGGGTAAAGGAACTGCGAAACGGAAAACGGAAAGGTGAAAACCGAATACTCAGAGTATTTCAAGACAGCCCTATTTTTATGAGCGGTGAGCGAATAACTTCGTTCATCGCTCTAAGTTTTCTGTTTTCTGCATTCCATTTTCTGTTTTCCGTTCTACCAATGCTTTACTTGATCCCAGACAGTTTTTTCAAGGTCTTCGGAGTCAGGCTCCCGAAAGTCTCGTTCCAGTCCTCGGTGGCGGTAAAATGAGCCGCCAGTGGCGATGAAGTTTACCGCCGAGGGCGATTCATTTTACCGCCACCGAGGACTAAACGAGGGCCTCTGGAGAACAGGGGCGAAAAAACGCAGCATTCTTATAAACTGAACCTATATATTGCGTGGAGCATCACGTAACTGAGGAAGGTGTCAGTGCGGCTGAAGATGCGTGATGTGGGTGACAGGATGCTTCTTTCTGCCGTGCGCGACTTCAGCAGGTCGGTGCCTTCCAACTGGATGGTCAGGGCCTTGCTCTTGAGGAAGGATTGCGAGATGGAGGCGTTCAGTATCCATTGTGGATGGTTCATCAGAGGGTCGGCATATCCGCTTCGGGCATAATAGATGAACTGCGTGTTTATCTTCATGCCGAAAGGCAGGTCCACCTGTGGCGAGAGGTTCACCTCATAGGTGTGTCCGTTCTGGTTGTATTGCGGAGTCTCGCCGTAACGGGTGAAGTCGCCATTATACATCGCGCTGAGCGACACACTCCAGATGTCCTTTCTGTATCTAAGCCCGACATTGGCACTGGCTCCGTACGAGTCCACGGAAGAAAGTCCAAGGCTATTGCCCATGGCACCCACGTAGCCCATATTGTGAGAGTAGTTAGCATACACCCTTGCATTCAGGTTCCAGTGGCGTGCGGTGTCCAGAGGCTGGTCGGTATAGGCGGAAAGCCACATGTTGTAGTTGCCGTTCACATTGGTCTTGCCATATCGGGTGTATCCAGTTGTGGGGTCAGTCTCCTGAGTCGTCACCACCGAGTTGGTTCGATTACTGAAACCAGCATTCACGGTATAACTGTCACCACGCTTGGGTTTGAAGAAGCGGGAGTATAGGGATAAGGAGTTGCTCCACCCCGCCTTCAAGTCAGGATTGTTCACCGTTTCCGCCATGGGGTTGCTTGTATCCCTGATGGGCAGAAGTTCCAAGAGAGACGGACGAGCACTGCTGCCATTGTAGCTTAGCTGAATGTAGTTCTGCTGGGTGAATTTATATTTCACGAAACCATACATGCCCAAGCCAAAGTGGGTGCGGGATGGATTGTACTGCTCACCATTGCGGTCGTAATGGAGGTAATCCGTAAAGAGGTTGAGCGAAGGATAAATGGCACTCTCCACCTTGTCCCAAGTGCCTTGAAGCCATACAAGCAAACGGTGCTGATTGGTATAGCTGTCCGAGTAATATGTATTCTGCAAGTCGCTTACATACTGGAGCGAGTCGCCAGGAGTGGGACGCAGGTTCTCGGGGATGGTGTAGACATCGTAAAGGCCATGGTCCTCGTTGGCCTTTTTATGCGAGAAACCATAATTGGCACTGAAGCGAAGATACTTGTTGATAGGTTCGGCATACGACATTCCTGCAGAGAGGTTATAGCTCGTCGCGTTTCTCTCATTAGCCTGGCGATTATCCAGTTCTGGTGCCGGTGCATTGGGAGAGAAATAGCGGTAAAACTGCCTTGCGTTGCCACTTCCATGAAGGTCGTTGATACTTCCCCAGGCATTCACGCTCAGTGTTCTGCCCTGCTTTTTGAACAGATGGGTGTATTCGGCAGAAAAGTTGGCATTATGCCTATTGCTCTTGGAATTGCCGTTGGCGGCCAGCGAATTTATGCCCTGCCCCATGAGAGCAAGCAACACATCATCACCCACAAGGCTGCCTGCCATGTCCTCCATCTCCTCGGGCTTGGTGTGGAAGGTGGATGAAGTGCCCTCCTTGTCGCTCCTGCTGTTCTGATATGCATATTGGGCATCGAAATACAGACGGTTGATGCTATCTATATTATAGGTAATTTTTGCCCTGGCATTCACACCCGCCTCACGATCGTCGGTAATGTTCTTGGCATAGGTGTATTGCGTATTACCACCGCCCAGGAAGTTCTCGCTATTGTTCAGCGTATTGTAGAACATGTTGTTATGATACACATCTATGTTGGCATTGCCTCGCAGGTTGCCAGCCTCCTTGTTGGTCTTGCCATTGTCCCATTGCATTATCATGCCAGCCTTGCGATAGTCAAACAAGCCAACTCTGCCATCGCTCCAATAAGACCAGTTGCCGTTGGCATCCACCTGCTGGTTCTGGCAGATGTTGTTCATCTGTGCATACACGGCGGTGCGGCGACGGTCGGTGAAGTTCGTGGCAAATACCTTGCCCACATAGCGCTTGTCAGTACCACCGCCAAGGTCCACATTTGCCATCCACTTCGACTTGTACTCCTTCTTGATGGTCAGGTCCACCACCGTGGCCTTGTCCGTATCCAGTTCCCCGCGGTATTCCTTCTCCTCGTCCGTCTTCTCGTATATCTTCACGTTCTGCACGGCATCCGTGGGCATATTGGCCAGAGCCGTGTTCACGTCGCCGAAGAAAGGCTTGCCGTCCACCAGTATCTGGTTCACCACCTTGCCCTGATAGGTCATGTTGCCGTCCTTGTCTATGCCTATGCCCGGCAACTGGTTCATCAGTGCCGCCAACGAAGCGTTAGGTGGCAGGCGCAGGGCGGCACTGCTGAAAATCAGCGTATCCTTCTTCATCGTCATCATGCGCGAGAGAGCCGTTACGCTCAGTTCGTCCAGTTCCCTGGCGGATGGTTTCATGCCAAAGTTCATTGTTGCCGACGGGCGCTCTGCCGTCAGGCTCACATTGCGCACAAAGGGAGCGAAGCCCATCATCCTGGCCACCAGGATATACTGCCCTGCCCCTTTGGCCTTGAGTGTGAAGTTTCCCTTCTCGTCCGTGGCGGCAATGGCCACACGCACAGAGTCGGTGCCAAGCAGTTGCACACTCACCTGTGGCAAGGGTTCCTTGGTGTCACTCTCCGTAATCCGTCCGCTCACCTGATACGTCTGCGCCCAGGCGCTGACACTGCATATCAGCAACAAGAGCAAGACAAGTCTTCTGCAATTCATGAGTATTAGATTTATTTGATGTTTAGTATAGGCAACAGGTTTCCCGTCTCTTTTCCAACGGCAACCGTCCATGCAAAGATATGCATTCCTTACCGTTGACGCAATGCTCCAATAGACGTATTTTTTTTATAATGAACATTTTAACGTTTATTCGCAGTAATAGAGCCTTTCCGTGGTGCAAAGGTAAGGATAATGCCTCGAACATCGGCACAAGGTGGCGTGACAAAAGTGTGACATTTGCGTGACAAGGGTGTAGTCCTCCTATGGAAGGACTGCAGTACTCTCGTGAGGAAACTCCAGTACTCTCGTGAGGAAACTCCAGTACCACCGTATTGGTACTGACTCGTCAACTCGAAGCTCAGTAAGCCTTGATCGTTATATTACCGTTGGAATTCTGGATATCTATCACCGATGACGGTGCAAAAGAGGTGGTGTTGAGCAGCGTGTGCATAGTGGTTTGGGAATAGTCTTTCTTGTTCTCTACCACATGTTGCTTCACAGAGGCAGGGACGTCAAATTCTATTTTCCCGTATTTGTTCCGTAGCAGGCAACTGACCTGCAACGTCTTGGGGATGGACACGGTGACGTCGCTGAAGCGGGCATCGGGGACCAAGACCCTGGGTTCACGGTTGGACTTACCGACCGTGACGTTGATTTTGGAGTATGAAATATCGGAAAAATCACACCGTCCGCGAAGGTTCGTCATGGAGATTCCCGAATATCTGACATTCTTCATAAGAGCGGTTCCAAGTACGTCTATTGCAAATATCTCACAATACGACGCAGAGACCTTTGCATTATTCAACCGACCTATCCGCATCTTGGAATGCTGACTGTTATTGACATTCAGGTCCTGGACCTCATCTATCATTATCGCTTCTGCATGGTCGCAACTCAAGTTCAGCACGTTGGCAAACCCTATTGTCCCATTGGCATACTTGGTGTTCAAGTTCAGATACCCGACATTACCCATGGAGAAATTGCCATGGTCCACTATTACCATGCACATAGCCTTGGTTTTGGGTACACTGACATCGCCATGTTTCACATTTATCCTAATCTGCTTGTCATATCCCGTGCCGACACTGACATTGCCGTACTCATTCCATACCGACACCGACTTCTGCCTGACAGGCACATATATCGTCCACTTGCTATCGTAACTGAGATTGCGGTCTCCATAGGATGTTTTCTGTACCTCCAGAAAATACTTCTCGCCGGTATTACGCTGAACAACATTCCTCCTTTGCAGAGCATCCTCGGCATGTTTCTTTGTCGGTGCCTTTAGCGTTTCGACGTACTTGAGCATGATTTCATTCTTGTTCCAGAATACCAGTTCCACTTCGCCGTACATGTAGGAGATATGAAGTTCTTTGGCAGTTGATACGTTATCTATGGTGATTTCACCCGACATCTGGGCGCTATTCACTTCCCTGCCTGCCATCAGCATAGTGGGCACAAGTGCAAGGAGCATTGCAAGGAGGATGTATCTGATATTGGTTCTCATAGCAGAAGGTGTTATATTGTTGTTCATCTGATAACCGTTGTCTTTAGCATTCACTGTTTGTCCGATGCCATCTTGTTCTCGGCAAGCATCTGATGTATGTACTGGAGGCTGCGCAGGTGTGCCATGTACACCGAGGTGATGTAGTATATCTTTCTGTCATCATCAATGTCCTCGCTCAAGATGGTAAGTGCCACGGAATCGGGATTCTCCGTCAGTTGCGTCACCTCGGCCATGAGTTTGGCCTGCATCTCCGGCTTCATGTCCTTGGAGAGTTCCAGGATGTATTCCCTCTCGCTCCACATCTGGGCCTTGTAGTAACCCTTTAGTTCTGCGATACTCGCACTTATGTTCTGTGAGATAACGTTTTCCTTGGTCTCGGCACCGCTTTGGGGACGTATTATCAGCAAAGCCATTACAAGCGATGCCGCTATGCCGATAGCAGAAGCCCATGCAAAGAACCTGTGCCTGCGCTTGGCGTGCTGTGTTTGCGCCAACCTCTGTGCAAACCGTTCCCTGCTTCCGGCAGGCTGTGGCGGTATGGGCCATGCCTGCTCCATCATTTGCTTCAGTACTGTATTGTCGTTGTTATTCATATCTGTATAGTTTTATCAGTCTCTGCCTGGCTCTGGACAGTTGCGAACGGACGCTGGACGGGCGTATGCCAAGGATTTGTGAAATCTCCTCTGTGGTTAGTTCTTCTGCTATGGAGAGCAACAGGATGCTTCTGTCCTTCTCGGACATCATGGCAATGGCGGTGTGCAGTTGTTCTACATCCTCCTGACGGATGATTACCTGCTCTATGCTCTCCTGCGACTGGTCCATCAGTCTGTCGTCCCATTCCTCCCATATCACCTTGCGTTGCCGCAGATGGTCTATGGACAGGTTGATGGCCATGCGTCTCAGCATCCTCAACATCTCGTCCTGCGTGTCGTTCATCAGAGAATTGTCGGTAAACACCTTCAGCAGAACTTCCTGTGCCACCTCCTCTGCCTCCCACTCATTGTTGAGCAAGCGGAAGGCGGAAGCATACAAGGTTGGAGAAAACAGGTCGT
The DNA here is from genome assembly GCA_017466325.1 of Bacteroidaceae bacterium. GTDB lineage: Bacteria > Bacteroidota > Bacteroidia > Bacteroidales > Bacteroidaceae > Physcousia. The sequence continues at coordinate 25,130 of JAFTUK010000051.1, forward strand.
AAAAGGCGAGTTGCGCCCCATGCCTGCCATTCCTGCATCCGAGTATGATTTCTCTGTAGTCCAATTCCTTCAATAATGTTGTCTTCTGCTATTATAACGAAGATTTTGTCCGAAGTGTTGCAGTTTGGGGCAAGTTTTTTCAGGCAAAAGCATCATGGGGGCAGAATGAAGGTCTGAAGCCGGGGGCAGAATGTCCCTTTGAAGCCCGAAAAACGTCCTCCCGGACGATGCGCCATTGTCACCGAGGGAGACACGTCCTTGTCACCGAGGGAGACACGCCCTTGTCACCGAGGGAGACACGCCCTTGTCACCGAGGAGGACACGCCCTTGTCACCGAGGAGGACAAAAAGTGCTCTTCGGCAAGGCCGGCTGCAAGGTACAAAAAAGGAGTCCATGCCACCAGAAAGATAGGCATGGACTCCTTGATAAGATAGTGTTCTTGCGAACTGAAAGGTGAAAACGGAAAACGGAAAACAAAACCGCTAACCGTTCACCGTTCACTTAGTTCACTTAGTTGTTCTCGGGACGCAACTGGCGTACGGTCTCGGCGGTGCGCCACATCTCGCTTTCGCGCAGGGCAGCGAGTTCCTTCTCCAGACCTACACGGTAGTCAGGCTTGGAGTTGGCATCGATAGAGATCTGTGCCTCGTTACCGCACTTTACAGAAGCGTACAACTTCTCAACCACGGGCTTGCAAGCATCGTGGAAGGGGCCCATCCAGTCGAGAGCACCACGCTGCGCGGTGGTAGAGCAGTTGGCATACATCCAGTCCATACCCTTCTGTGCGAAGAGAGGCATGAGTGACTGGGTCAACTCCTCGACGGTCTCATTGAAAGCCTCAGAGGGAGAGTGGCCGTTCTCACGCAATACCTCGTACTGAGCCAGCAGAAGACCCTGGATAGCACCCATCAAAGAACCGCGCTCGCCGGTGAGGTCGGAAGTTGCCTCGCGCTGGAAGGTGGTCTCGAACATGTAGCCGGAACCGATACCGATACCCAGAGCCAGAGTGCGCTCGAGGGCACGGCCTGTAGCGTCCTGATATACGGCATAAGAACTGTTCAGACCACGGCCTTCAAGGAACATGGTGCGGAGAGAGGTACCTGAACCCTTGGGTGCAACCATGATAACGTCGATGTCCTCCTGGGGAACACAACCGGTGCGGTCGCTCCATGTGATGGCGAAACCGTGAGAGAAGTACAGAGCCTTGCCTGCGCTCAGGTACTGCTTCAGGGTGGGCCATACGCTCATTACGGCTGCATCGGAGAGCAGGCACATAACGATGCTTGCCTTGTCGGCAGCCTCCTCGATGGAGAACAGGGTTTCACCGGGAACCCAACCGTCGGCGATAGCCTTCTCATAGGTCTTGCCCTGACGCTGGCCAACGATAACGTTGAAACCGTTGTCGCGGAGGTTGCAAGCCTGACCAGGGCCCTGAACGCCATAGCCGATAACGGCGATGGTCTCGTCCTTCAGGATTTCACGTGCTTTCTCAAGAGGAAATTCCTCGCGGGTTACCACTTCTTCGATAACGCCGCCAAAATTCATTTTTGCCATTGTTTGTGTATATTTAAAATTGTTATTGTTTGTTTCTTTATGGGTAGTTTTATAGGATTTCTAGGAAGACCTAGGATAACCTAGGAAGGCCTAGGATAACCTAGGAAAGCCTAGGAGGACCTAGGAGGCCAATTAGAACCAAGTTTTCTGCTCATCCGCTCACCGCTCACCGTTAACCGCTCACCCTCTTCGCCCCCTACAGGGGGATTGAGGGGGTCCGTCCGTCCTTAATTAAACCTCACCTTTGCCTGGCACACCACCTCGCCGGGGGTGTCGGGGGTGGAGTTCTTGCGCACTTCCACATCCGCTTCCGTGTCGCTGACGGGCTGGAGGTAGAAACTGAGCGTGTCGCCCATGTAGGACTCTGCCTTGTAGGCTATCTCGAAGCGACGGATGCCACGTTCCATCTGCTCGCGTGTGAAGAGATCCAGGATGTGCTCTATGTACTTGATGCTGTTGATATGTCCGTTGATGTCCACATCGCTATAGTATGTGCCGATGGTGCGAACCAGTTGTGCATCGCGGAAACGGAAGCGTCCGTGTCCCTCGATGGGGCAGACGTTCTCCTCCTCGGACACCACATAGTTGAGGATGTCTCCGTCGTAGAGGGTGAGCAGGTCGCAGGGGCGGCGTGTCTCCAAGTCTATCATGGCCCACACGCTTCGTGCATAGCCAAGGGGACGTCCGTCGGCGTCCTCGACGGCGAAGTTACGGTTGGTAAAGAGTTTCATGACACTCTCCACCCATGTGCGTATCTGGCAATGCTGATAGTTGCGCGGCATCTCCATCATCTCTATGGACAGGCGGGAGAGCACCCAGGTGTGGCGCGTCTCGTTCAGCGCACCTATGCCCCAGCCTCGCTTCTGCGAATGGTTGCCGGCGGCATTGAGAAGATGGTTGCCCAGCACACCGAGGAACACCCTGCCGGTGAAGTCCACGTGGAAGGGTTCTATGTATATGGGATGTGTGTCTATCTTGTTCATCTTTCCATCTCGCGTTGTGTCAGATACTGGTCAAGCCGCTCCACACGGCTCTTGGTTACGGCAATTCGGCCTGAGCGTACGAACTGAAGCACGCAACCCATACCGTCCAATTGCAAGAAGAGGTCCATGACATCCTCCGTGATGCCGGTCTTCTCAACGATGGAGTATGTGGAGTTTACCTCCACGAAACGGGCATCGTGGCGACGCACAATGCGGGAAATCTCCTTGTTGGCCAGCACCTTGGGAGTGGAGAGTTTCAGGAGTGAGGTCTCCATCATGAATATCTCGTCGTCCACGAAGCAGTTGGCCTGGAGCACGTCTATGCGCTTCTCTATCTGCTTGACGAGCATCTCTGCCATCTCCTTCTTGCAATAGCATGTGATGGTGTACTTGTGCACGCCGGGGGTGCTGGATGCACACACGTTGAGCGTCTCGATGTTTACCTGGCGGCGTGTGAACACTGCGGTTATCTGGTTCAGTATGCCGGCATAGTTCTCGGAGAAGATGATAAGCGTGTAGAGGGTAAGGCCATGGTGGCTGCTGAGCAGTGCGCCCTCGTGTCCGGGCACGGTAGGACGTACCACGGCATTGCGTCTGAAGGTCTCCACCTGCTGGCCCTGTGCATTGTCCTGCTCGAAGGTGGCCTTGCGCAGGCGTGCCAGGTTCTTTTCATAGGAATTGCGGTCTATGGCCGCGGCAGCCGCCACGGCATCGTCAAAGCCCTTCAGTTCGGGCACGCTCTCTTCATAGAGTGCATCGCACTTGCCGCATGTATTGCAATCGCCGCACTCGGCGGCACCGTATTTCTTTTCCATAATAGGACCCCTCCCCTAACCCTCCCACAAGGGGAGGGAGTATATAGTACTGGGGAATGAGGATTTTATTAAAGGATTAATATTCATTGTCTGTTGTAACCACTCCCCTCCTTACAGGGAGGGGTAAGGGGGTGGGTCCGCCCTTTTACTTTACTTCCAGCAACATATCGTCCACACTGCCTCCGGGAGGTGTCATGGGCAGGACGTTGTCCTCCTCCTTGACGGCAACCTGCAGGAGATAGGGACCGTCCGTGTCCAGCATCTCGCGGATAGCCTCGTCCAGGTCGGCACGCTCCACCACGGTGCGGCATGGTATGCCATAGCCGTCGGCTATCTTCTCGTAGTCGGGATTGAGCATGGGGGTGAAGGAGTAGCGCTTGTTGAAGAACATGTACTGCCACTGGCGCACGTTGCCCAGATAGTTGTTGTTCAGCAGAATCATCTTCACGGGGCACTGCTGTTCCATGATGGTGCCCAGTTCCTGGATGGTCATCTGGAAACCGCCGTCGCCGCAGAACATGCATACGGTCCTCTCGGGTGCGCCGAAGGTGGCGCCTATGGCCGCCGGTATGCCAAAGCCCATTGTGCCGCATCCGCCGCTGGTGACGATGCTGCGGGGATGGGTGTACTTGAAGTAGCGGCATCCGAAGAGTTGGTTCTGGCCCACGTCGGTAACCATGATGGCCTCGTTGTTGGCTGCCTCGCTGACACGGCGCACCACCTCGCCCATAAGCAGGGGACCGTCCTTGGGGTTCAGCGCGGCATCTATCACCTTATTGTACTCCTTCTCGGCGTAAGGTTTGAAACCGTCTATCCAAGCCTGGTGTCTGGCAGGTTCCACAAGTTCGGTAACCTGTGCCAGAGTCTGCTTGCAGTTGCCCAATACGGCCACGGTGGGTTTCACTATCTTGCCCACCTCTGAGGGGTCTATCTCGAAGTGTATCACCTTAGCCTGCTTGGCATAGGTGTGCAGGTCGCCCGTAACACGGTCGTCGAAGCGCATGCCCACGGCAATGAGCAGGTCGCACTGGTTGGTCATCACGTTGGGAGCCAGATTGCCATGCATGCCCAGCATGCCCATGTTCAGGGGATGGCCGGTGGGGGCGGCAGAAAGGCCGAGCATGGTCTGTCCGAAGGGTATCTGTGCCTTCTCGCAAAGGGCAAGGAGTTCCTGGCGTGCACCGGCAAGTTCCACACCCTGGCCAACGAGCATCAGGGGCTTCACGCTCTGGTTGATGAGTTCGGCCGCCCTCTCTATGCTTCCCGGCTGTGTCTCGGGCACGGGATTGTAACTGCGGATGAAATCCACCGTCTGCGGAGCATACTCTATCATTGCCGTCTGTGCGTTCTTGGCAAAGTCCAATACCACAGGACCGGGACGGCCGCTGCGTGCTATGTAGAAGGCACGTGCCACCGCCCAAGGGATGTCCTCGGCACGGCGTATCTGATAGTTCCACTTGCTGATAGGTTGGGTAACGCCCACTACGTCCACCTCCTGAAAGGCATCCGTGCCAAGCATGGCGGCCCCCACCTGTCCGCAGATTACCACCATGGGGGTGGAGTCTATCATGGCATCCGCCACACCGGTGATGGTGTTCATGGCACCGGGACCAGAGGTAACGATGGCGCATCCCACCTTACCGCTCACACGGGCATAGCCCTGGGCTGCATGTACGGCCGCCTGTTCGTGGCGTACGAGTATGTGGTGCAGGGTGTCCTTGTGGTCGTAAAGGGCATCATAGGTGGGCATGATGGCACCACCGGGATATCCGAACAGCACATCCACTCCCTCGTGTTCAAGGGAGCGCATAAGGGCTTCGGCACCTGTTATCTTTGTTGTTTCCATAATATTAAGACCCTCCCCCGTACCCAGTCCACAAGGGAGGGGAGTATGATGTATTGGAGGGTATTTATTCTATTATTGGTGTTTGTCAGTTGAACGCACTCTGCTTTTGGAATAATGAGGCAAGAGGAGAACGGGCAAGTTTTCCGTTTTGACTTTGTCGAATCTGCTTCCGCTCGGCTTTTCGGACACGGCATGCCGTGTCCCTACCATGCTTATCGCTTACTCGCAGTTTTCCGTTTTCCGATTTCCGATTTCCGTTAATCCTTTATCACCCTCACGCCTCCCTTGTCGGCACTGGTAACGCTCTGTGCGTAGGCACGGAGGGCTTTGCTTACCACGCGGTTGCGGCGCAGGGGCTGCTGGGGACGTGCCGCCAGTTCCTCGTCGGAGAGGCGCACGTTGATGCTTCTTGCAGGAATGTCTATCTCTATGATGTCGCCATCCACTATCTTGCCGATGTTGCCGCCTGCGGCTGCCTCGGGACTGATGTGTCCGATGGAGAGTCCTGATGTGCCTCCGCTGAAGCGTCCGTCGGTGATGAGGGCACATTCCTTGCCCATGTGCATGGACTTGATGTAACTGGTGGGATAGAGCATCTCCTGCATGCCGGGACCTCCCTTGGGACCCTCATGGGTGATGACCACCACGTCGCCCTTCTTCACCTTGCCTCCGAGGATGCCTTCACAGGCGTCTTCCTGAGAGTCGAACACCACGGCAGGACCGGAGAAGCGCCAAATGCTTTCGTCCACACCGGCGGTCTTCACCACACAACCGTCCTGGGCGATATTGCCGAAGAGCACTGCCAGGCCGCCATCCTTGGTGTAGGCGTGCTCGATGGAACGGATGCAACCGTTCTCGCGGTCGGTGTCCAGAGTCTCGTAGGTGGTGCTCTGTGCACCCATCTTGTTGCAGAACACACCGGCAGGTGCGCTGCTGTATATTCTCTTTGCCTCGGGGTCAATGTTGTCCTTGAGGATGGAGTATTTCTCAATGTCCTCGGCCAGTGTGGCACCGTTCACGCGCTTCACGCTGGTGTCTATCAGACCGCCCTTGGCAAGTTCGCCAAGGAGGTTGAGCATACCGCCGGCACGTCCGCACTCCTGTACGCTGTACTTCTGGCTGTTGGGGGCCAGTTTGCAGAGGAAGGGAGTCTTGCGCGAGAGTTCGTCCATATCCTTCATGGTGAAGTCCACCTCGGCCTCCTGCGCTATGGCCAGCAGATGCAGCACGGTGTTGGTGCTGGCTCCCATGGCTATGTCCAGGGTCATGGCATTGAGGAAAGCCTGGCGTGTGGCTATGCTGCGGGGCAGAACGCTCTCGTCGCCATCCTCGTAGTAGGCAAAGGCGTTCTTCACTATCTGTCGGGCGGCGTCCTTGAAGAGTTGCACACGGTTGGTATGTGTGGCCAGGATGGTTCCGTTGCCGGGCAGGGACAGGCCTATGCCCTCGGTGAGGTTGTTCATGGAGTTGGCGGTGAACATGCCGCTGCAGCATCCGCATCCGGGACAGGCGCGGTTTTCCACTTCGGCCAGTTCCTCGTCGCTAACGGTCTTGTCGGCTCCCTTCACCATGGCACCTACAAGGTCGAGGTTCTCGCCCTTGTACTTGCCGGCCTCCATGGGGCCACCGCTCACGAACACTGCGGGGATATTCAGGCGCATGGCTGCCATGAGCATGCCCGGGGTTATCTTGTCGCAGTTGGAAATGCATATCATGGCGTCTGCCTTGTGGGCGTTGCACATGTATTCCACGCTGTCGGCAATGATGTCGCGGCTGGGCAGCGAGTAGAGCATGCCGTCGTGGCCCATGGCTATACCATCGTCTATGGCGATGGTGTTGAATTCGGCGGCATAGCATCCCATGCTCTCTATCTCGGCCTTCACTATCTGACCTATCTCATGCAGATGGGTGTGACCGGGGACAAACTGGGTGAATGAGTTCACCACGGCAATGATGGGCTTGCCAAACATTTCCCTCTTCATACCATTGGCCACCCACAGGGCGCGGGCACCTGCCATACGGCGTCCTTCGGTACATACGGCACTTCTCAACTGGTTTTTCATATCGTCGGGTTTCGTTGCTTTTGTTCTTCCTTTTGGGGTTTAATGCGGGCAAAGTTATGACTTTCTTTCGTGTTCCGCAAGAAAAAGTCACAATATCTGCACTTATACTGTCATTTTGTAACCGAGGCGATAAAGTTCCACACTGGCTCCAATGACGTACAGGGCATGGATACTGCGGACGTAGACACGGAATGCCATAGGGCATTGCGGCTCTATTTGCTCGCGCCGTATCTGTGTCAGACAGATGGTGGAGAGCATGCGCACGAGTTCCTCCGTGCCGTCGTACCCGTTCATGGGCTGACCCTCCGCAGGTTTGGCATCGGGACGGAAACCGAGTACCGTTTCGCGGACATACTCGTCCATCTCGTCAAAGCCGCGCTTGTCGCGGATGTACTCGTAGAGGTTCTCTATCTTGCCGTAAACCTCCCAATCCACATCCCAGTAGTGTGCCACGGCCATGCCCACGTACATCATCCATCCCAGTGCCACGGTGGGATACTTTGCTATCTCCTTTATGGCATCGCCCATGTAGGGCTGTGCCACCTCCTCCCACTTGTCGTCCAGGTCGGGGCTTGGCAGCAACTGCCCTGCCAACTTGCCCTGTTGTGTGCAAACGCGAAGCAGTTCGGCCGTCAGCCTCTGCTCGTAATTATCAAGATATTCCTTCTCTTCCATGCTCGTTTCCTATTACGCGTACATTATATATAATATTAATGGGGCGACAAAGGTACGAATAAGTGAGTAAAATACCAAACTTGTTTGAGTATTTTCGAACGTGAGTACCTTCGAGGCGAAGCCTCAATATTACGATTAAGTGAGAGAAATACAAAATAAATCGCGATTTATTTTTATTTCCGAACCGACGACAAACCGAGAACAATCAAATTTATTTGAATTGCCGAGGTGCGAAGGAGGAAGACCGAAGGTCAACGGAAGTAATTTAGAGGCGAAGCCTCAATGGTACGAATAAGTGAGTAAAATACCAAACTTGTTTGAGTATTTTCGAACGTGAGTACCTTCGAGGCAAAGCCTCAATATTACGATTAAGTGAGAGAAATACCCAAGAAACTACAAACCGAGAACATCGTAGGGACACGGCATGCCGTGTCCGAAGACACCAACAAACGGATACCGCCTCCGTCCCACCCTTTTACCATTTTCGGACATTACATTACCCTTTGCGGAAGTGTTTATTGTGTTTCTGCGCATTTGTACGTAACTTTGTACGCATAAAATAATAAGGTATTGTAAAAGATTGAAAATATGACTGACAAAAGACTTCTTACCATCCAGGACATTTCATGTGTAGGACAGTGCTCGCTCACCGTGGCCCTGCCCATCATTTCGGCATGCGGTGTGGAGTGCGCCATACTGCCCAGTTCCGTACTGTCCAACCACACTGCAGGGTTCAGCGGCTGGACCTTCCGCGACCTCACCGACGAGATGCCCAACATCCTGGCTCAGTGGAAGAAGGAGAAGGTTGACTTTGACGCCTTCTATACAGGTTATGTATCCAAGACTCAGATACCCCACATCCTGGACATCATGCAGGAGACCGCCCGTCCCGGTGCTCTGCGCATCGTGGACCCAGTGATGGGCGACGGCGGCAAACTCTATCCCGGTTTCGACGACGACTTCCCACAGGAGATGTGCCGTTTGTGCAAGGGTGCCGACGTAATCATGCCCAACCTCACCGAAGCCGCGCTCCTGCTTGGCGAGGAGTACCGCACCGAGTACGACCAGGCATATATCGAGCAGACAGTCAAGCGTCTGCATGCCCTCGGGGCCAAGAACGTAGTACTGACGGGCGTCAGCCTTGAGCCCAACAAGTTGGGCGTGGCATGCTACGACGGCAATGAAATCCGTTACTACTTCACCGACCGTCTGGACGTTTTCATGCACGGCACCGGCGACTGCTATGCATCCTCCTTTGCCGGGGCACTCCTGCGCGGCCACAACATCCTGGAATCCGCCTCCATCGCCGCCGACTTCGTGGTGGAGACCATCCGCCAGAGCATGGGCGACCCCTCACACTGGTATGGCGTGAAGTTCGAGAAGGCCCTGCCCCACCTCATCAGCAGGATGTAAGGGAAAAGAGCCCCCCTCAATCCCCCTGCAGGGGGAAGAGTGAGCGGATGACTGCGTAGATTGATGAGCGCAGGCGAATAATAACGTTGAAAGTTTAACGCTTCACAATCCTTATTCTCTGCTCGCGGTAGCGGTAAGTTTTTGTTGCACCATCAACAGCACAGTGTTGCCGTATCAACAGAACAGTGTTGATACGGCAACAAAAGTTTACGGATAGTAGCGACAAACCTGCATGTCCATTGCAACACACCGCACTCTATACGGCTACACGACCTCTTACTCACTACAACAGCATTATTCCTCACTTTACCACAAAAAGGCAATCCGCAGACACTCGCCATTGGGAGCCTGCGGATTGTATTGTATCAGTCTATAATAGGCAAATGCTTACCTAACCAGCACCACCTTGCCATTCTGGATAAAGATACCCTTCTCTCCCTTCTGCACGCGACGGCCGGAGAGGTCATAGACGGCAGTCTTCACCTTTCTGTTTTCCGACTTCAGTTCATCTATGCCGGTTTCTTCTTCAGTGAGGGCAACAATCTTACCGAAGCCATTCCAAGGGGAAGTTGACAGATATGCACTCATTGAAGCAGCAGGTACATGAAGGGTGGCATTTTCTTTTACAAGTTCATAGAAAAATGTGGAACCCTCAAAAACATCGATACCTGTATCAGGTACTTTTTCTGCATAGCAATAGACATCAACGAGACCATGGCAATCAGAGAAAGCCATGTCCCCTATACTCTCCACTGTATTGGGAATTGTAACAGAAGTCAAACTTGTACACTCAGAGAAAGCCATCTCTCCTATACTCTTCACTCTATTGGGGATAACAACACTATCTGCATGTTTCCGACAGTATACAACCTCTGAACCTAATATCAATAACCCTTCTTGGGTTTCGTAATCACATAGTTTAGCTCCCCAATAATTGTTTTTTTCTGCAGACAACGATGAATTGTTTACAAAGTTTTCGGCTACAAGATAGCAGTAAAAGAAAGCATAACTCCCTATGCTCGTCACACTATTGGGGATAGTCACTGAGGTCAAAGCTGAGCAACTTTGGAATGCTCCGTCCCCTATGCTCATCACACTATTAGGTATAGTAACCGAAGTCAAACAAGAGCAACCCTGGAAAGCATAATCCCCTATGCTCGTCACTCCACTGGGAATAATAACACTATCTACATGGTTCCGACAATATACGACCTCAGAACCTAATATCAATAGCCCATCTTGGGTTTCATAATCACATAGCTTAGCTCCCCAACAATTGTATTCTTCTGCAGACAATGACGAATTATTTACAAAGTTTTCTTTTGCAAAATAGCAACCTTCAAAAGCGCCACTCCCCATACTCTCCACACTATTACCTATAGTCATAGAGGTCAAAGCAGAACAACCACAGAAAGCATAATCTCCTATGCTCGTCACGCTATTGGGGATAGTCACTGAGGTCAAGCCTGAACAACCAGAGAATGCATCGTCCCCTATACTCGTCACATCATCAGGGATAATTGTCGTACTGCAACCATAAAGTAAAGTGTTTGTTGCTGTTTCTATTATAGCATTACTGTTATTTCGGGAGTCAAAAACTGAATTTCCACTATCAACCACAATAGAGGTCAAACCAGAGCAACTGCCGAATGCACGGTCCCTTATTCTCGTTACGCTTTTGGGGATAGTCACTGAGGTCAAGGCACTGCATATATAGAAAGCTTGAGTTCCTATGCTTTCCACACTATTACCGATAGTCACAGAGGTCAAAGCCGAGCAACCCCAGAAAGCATAATCTCCTATGCTCGTCACACTATTGGGGATAGTTACCGAGGTTAAACCAGAGCAATACAGGAACGCCTGAAGCCCTATAGTCTTTACACTATTGGGAATGGAAACCGAAGTCAAACCATAGCAGTTATTGAAGGCATTAAGTATGCTCGTCACACTATAAGTGGCACCCAAATACTCAACGGCCTCTGGAATAATGATTTCGCCAGAATACTTACCACTACTCTTTTGAATCATAGTTGCCTGCTTTGTCATTCCATCAAGTTCATAATTTATCCCATCAATCTCAACCCGTTCTGCCAACATAGGCAAGGACATGAGTACTGCCAGGGACAGGAGCAGTGCTCGCAAGGAATTGTGTAGATGTTTTTTCATTTTTCATTTGTTTTTGTGCCTCTCAATTCCCAGAAGAAAGCAGTTGCTATAAAATAAAGGTGTGGGAACTATATCTGCTTTATCCTAAAGTCTGGTCTTCGCACTACCAATTGATACGGATAAAGCAATAGCCCACACCATAGGTTATGTAAGTAGCCAATAATGGCTGTACACACCATGGATGTGGTGCTATCGCTATCATCTTCGTATCAATAATCAAAGTTGCGAAGTTTGACTTTAGAAGATAATTTCAATAACACCTTTTCGGTAAGATCTTTCCTCACACCACCGCTGTGGTGACGGAATTCAGGGCAAAGGTAATACAAATTCCCAAGACAACAAACATAAACATGAAAAATTGCGACTAAGCGGTGAGCGGATGAGCGGATTTTCCTTAAAGTCCTTAAAGACACTCACCATTCATCCGCTCACCGCTCACCGTTAAACCTCCCCCTACAGGGGGACCGAGGGGGCCTACCCTTCACCTCTTCACTATCCTTATCCTCTTCAGCACGACCTCCTTCAACGGGTGCTCCTGGGCATCGACGGGCACCTTGTTGATGGACTCCACCACGCCCATGCCGTCCACCACTTCACCGAAGATGGTGTAGTCGCCATCAAGCAGAGGGTATCCGCCCTTGGTGGTGTAGACCTTCTTCTGGTATGCCGAGAGCGAGGGCAACTTGAAACCGGGTTCCGTGTCGCGACGGCCTTGCCAGAGTTCGGCAAGGGAACCAGTGTCGTACTTCTTGCCCGAAACGATGTAGAAATGCGTACCGCTGCTCACTCTGTCGGGATTGACATCATCGGCCTGACGGCACATAGCCAAGGCTCCTGCCTTGTGGAAATAGCGCGGGAACTTTATTTCTGCTGGTATAGTGTGGCGGAACTTAGAAGCATCCACCGTGGGTGCAGCCCCACCTGCCTTTTGCAAGGGTTCGCCTGTCTGTATGGTGGCGCCGGGCACTATGCGGTTCCATATAATATTCTCGTACACACCGGCCTCTATCATGCGGATGAAGTTGTCGCGATGGATGGGAGTGTCGTCATACAGGCGTGCGGTGATATTGCCACGCGAGGTCTCGATGATGACCTCCGTACGGCCGATGGCATCACGCTTACTATCTGAACAGGAGGAGATTAACGAAACAAGTGCTACAAGAATTAAAAACTTTTTCATGGTTATATTTGTTTTTGCGTACATCAGAAAATATATAAATACCTCCGTTTCACACAAGATGAAACGGAGGTGAACTTGTACAAGGTAGTCATCTCTATGCCGGCAAAGATACCGGATAATAGCGACTCACCCAAAGATGGCTATCATTACTTGATCAAGTACTTGTCGCCACTCTCCTCCACCATCTTGCGCAGATAGTGTTCGGGATAGCCGGGACGCTGGGGACCTACGGGTTCGCCACCGGGAGTGAGGATGTAGTCGCCCTTTTCATCAACCTTCTTCACGCACATGTCGTTGTACTTGACAATGAGTTTCTGTGCCAGTTGCATCCATTCGTCCAGCATCATGCCTGACATGCGGAGGCTATAGTCGCTGAGGAACTTCTTGCCCTCGGCCTCTCCCATTTCCTTGGCCTTTGCCTCCATATAGTCCTGAACGCTATTGAAGTCTTTTTCCAGACGGTCGCGCACGGCTTGGAGTTCGGGGAAGAGGAGGTCGTAGCGGTAATACACCATGTTGCTCACCCAGTTGCACACCCAGTAGGCATTGCGGAAACTGAAGGTTGTGGCATTAGCGTGCTTGGCACTATAGCAATCGGGCACGCTCTCCAGGCATGAGTAGATGGGAGTCAGAGCAACCATGTTGGCATCGTCATTGCCGAACCAGAGGACACCGCCGATATAGTCGGGCAACCAGTCGCGCATCTGAGCCACGTAGATGGCACTAGACTGTACGGTGCTGATGGGACGCTCGTTGAAGTACTCCTTGCCGTCCACCTTGTAGGACAGGGGGGTAACGCGGTAAGGCATATTCCAGGGCAGAGAACCGAGGCCCTCGGTGATGTCCATGGGAGTACCCTCGTAGTGGTCGCGCATCATATCCTTGACGTCCTGAGTGCTCAGGAACTGCTTGGGCTTTACCCAAAGGGGCATTTCATGAGGTATGCCGTCGATGGGTTGCTTTGTCTCGGGATTAACGTCCTCGCCCATGGCATAGGGCAGATAGGGTTTCATGTCCTCGGCAGCCCACTTGTTGAAGAAACTCCATACGCGTGCCTCGCAATAGCGCTTGGCACCGAAATCTATGGGAGCGTATGCCTCGGAGAAGGAGAAGTCCTTGTCCTTGCCGGTGAAGTAACCCTTCTTGCGAGCGAAGGAGATGACATCCTTTGAATAGAGGCAGTTCTCCTTGTCCTTGAGAGGGAACTGACGGATACGGCTATGGTTGGCATGTGCGCTGATCATGTCGTCGGGCATGCGGCGTGCCACCCATACGGCACCCATTTCGTCCTTGCCCTTGCCGATGAGTTCCATAATCCACACCTCGTTCTTGTCGGCAATGGTGAAACTCTCGCCGCTACACTGATAACCGTACTTCTGGCACAACTCGTCGATGAGTTTGATGGCCTCGCGTGCGGTCTTGCAACGCTCCAGGGCTATCCACATCAGTGAACCGTAATCCATGATGCCGGGGCCTCCGTCCAGTTCGGGGCGGCCACCGAAAGTGGTTTCCATGATGCTCAACTGGTATTCGTTCAGAAAACCAGTTACCTGATACGTTTCCTCTGCTTCGGGAATCTCGCCCAGATAGTTGCTTGTCTCGTAGTGATAGATGGGGCGCATGGTTCCCTTGGCATGCTTCATGCGAGGCTTGTAGTAGAGGGAAGAGAACATACCATAACTATCACTGCTATAACTGATTATCACACTGCCGTCGGTGGAAGCCTTCTTGCCCACGATAAGGTTGGTGCAAGGCATGGCCATCACAGAGACGAGCAGGAGACATATGAATGAGAATATCTTACGCATAAATATTTGATTAAGGATTATTAAGAGTATTCTGAGTACTCTGAGTATTCCGAAAACTCGGAGTACATACTTTTACTTTATCACCAACTTGTCTGAGCCTGCGGCCTTGAAACTCATGTCCAGACCCTTGACGCTGTGTGTCAAGGCACCGAAACTGATGAAGTCCACACCTGCCTGAGCGTATGGTATCATGGTGTCGAAGGTGATGCCACCGCTTGATTCGGTTTCGGCACGGCCGGCAACAAGTTCAACTGCCTTCTTGGTGTCCTCTGGAGTGAAGTTGTCGAACATGATACGGTCGCAACCCTCGGCCAGAGCCTCCTCCAGTTCCTTCCAGTTGCGAACCTCGCACTCTATCTTCAGGTCCTTGCCATGGTCCTTGCAATACTGCTTGGCACGGCTGATGGCGTTGTGCACGCCACCGCAGAAGTCAATGTGGTTGTCCTTCAGCAGAATCATGTCGAACAGACCTATACGGTGGTTCATGCCTCCGCCTATCTTCACGGCCTCCTTCTCCAGCATACGCATGCCGGGAGTGGTCTTGCGGGTGTCCAGCACACGGGTCTTGGTGCCGGCATCTATGAGGGCCTGCTGGTACTTGTGGGTCATGGTGGCTATGCCGGACATGCGCTGAAGTATGTTCAGCATCAGGCGCTCGGTTTGCAGAAGGCTCTGCTCCTTGCCCTTCACGCTCATCACTATGTCACCGGGCTTCACGTATGCACCGTCTTCGATGTACACCTCCACTTCCATAGTGGGGTCGAATCTGTGGAAGACCTGCTTGGCTATCTCCACACCGGCAAAGATGCCCTCTTCCTTGATCAACAACTTGCTCTCGCCCATGCTGTCCGCCGGGATGCAGCACAATGTGGTGTGGTCACCATCGCCTATGTCCTCGCTGAAAGCAAGGTCAATAAGCCTCTCGTTCAATTCTTCTACACTAAGCATAATTGTATATTTTATTGTTTGTATTTCGTTTTATAATATTTCCGCTCACCCGCTAATCGTTCAACGTTCAACGTTAAACGTTCACCCTCTCCTCCCCATACAGGGGGACTGAGGGGGTCCTACCTCTCATTCGTGATGATAAGGTTCTCCGTTCAATATTGTCATGGCACGATACACCTGCTCCACAAAGAGCAGTCGTATCATCTGGTGGGACAGGGTCATCTGCGAAAGGGATATCTTCTCGTCGGCCCGGTCATATACGGCTGGAGCAAAGCCATAAGGTCCGCCAACTATGCACAGGAGGCGCTTGGTGCCCGAAAGCATCTTCTTCTGCATCCAGGAGGCGAACTCCACGCTACGCCTCTCCACGCCATGCTCATCGAGGAGCACCACCCTGTCGCCCGGTTGTATGCGCGACAGTATCAGCGATGCCTCTGCCTCCTTCTGCTGGGCCTCGGACAGGGCCTTCGTCTGGCGAAGTTCGGGGATTACCTCTATGTCCGTTGGCAGGTAATGCTTCAGGCGTGCCAGGTATTCGTCCACCAGGGCAATGATATGCTTGTCCGTGGTCTTGCCCACGACCAACAGTGTTACCTTCATTCCTTCTCCTCCTTGCCTTCTGCTTCTCCCTTGCTCTGACGCTGAACATTCTCGTACGCACCTATGTCGGCACGTCCGTCTGCCTCACGGCTTCTGCCAAGGCGGTCGAGGGGAATTTCCTCTGCCCAGTAGACATCAGCACTGTCGCAGAAGTGCGCCAGCGTGTCGGGCGTGAAGTCATAGAGTCGTGCGTAAGTGTCAAAGAGCAGGAACTGACGTCCGTAGGACATGGTGTCCTCTGGATTCTCATAGATATTGCGCACGAAGCGCACGGAGTCGCCATCGCTATACACCGTATTCAGGAAACAGCGCTGGAAACGATATTGCACAGAGTCCTGGAACTTGCTCTCCTTGATGAAACTGCCCGAGATGACGTCATCGCCATAACCCGTGATGATGCAGTTGGTAAAATTGGCACGCGAAACGTCGTAGAACATGGTATCACCGTACTCCACATCATAGTCGCTCAAGTTCAATGCCCAACCTCTGTTGGCATCGAAATTGTAGAACTGTGCCAAGGTGCAGAAGGTCATCTCCGTCTCTCCGCCTATCATCTGATAGAGATTGCCGAAGGCATTGCTTATCTGCGTGTTGTATGCCTTGACACGGCAGTTCTTTGTCCACATGGCATTGCCTCCTGTGTTGTGAATCACACAGTTGGCCAGTTCGATGTCAGTATCCTCGGCCTTGATGCCGAAGGTGCTGCTATGGAGGTCCAGGTATGTCAGTTTATGCCCCGACCCGTTGAGGTACACGCCGCCCCATTGCTGTGGGGTATTGTCGTAGGGCAGATAGTCGAACAGGTTTCCTGTCCTGTCGCCACGGAAGACAACTGGTTCCTCCAAGGTGCCGTTCACCACCAGTGTGCCGTCCACACACATGGAGGCATGCTGATGGAAGTACAGTTTCGTTCCTGCCGCCACGGTAAGCGTTGCACCTGGAGAGACATAAAGACTGTCATAGATGACAACAGGGCGAAGGCTTTGCAGGGTGGAGTCCTGTTCTATTACCCTTACCCCACGCCAATGAAAAGCGTTCTGTCCGCCTGCCATGAGTGCGACATACTGCACCACACCGCTTTGCAACGTGAAGCAAAGGCTGTCGGTATGCATTGCAACGGTGTCCGTATCGGTATCCGGCAGGGTTACCTCCACGAGGACAAAGATGCTGTCGTTCTTCCTCACCTCAAAGTCGGTGCCCTGACCGCCATGCAGGAACTGGCCGTCCACATTCACACGGAAAGGGCTCTGGCCGGCATGCTTCAGGCGCACGTCGCTGATGCGCACTCCGCTCTTGTTGTGGTTATACACCAACAGGCGCTGGGTGCTGCTGCTCACCGTGCTTATCAAGGTGTCGAAACTGACGGTATCGCGCCCGAATGTGAGTTGTGCATGAGGGTCAGCCGTCCACGAATCATAGTCATCGCAACTGCTGACCATCGCCAACAATACACCTATTATATATATATATAAGGGGAATCGCTTCAAGTCCGTTTCCTTTGTTTAGATATTTGCCAATATAGCCAGGAGGTGATCCCATACCAACTGTACGCTGGGGATGAGCATGCGCTCGTCGGGACTATGCACACCACGCATCGTGGGACCAAGGCTCACCATGTCCATGCCGGGGAACTTCTCGCTGAAGAGTCCGCACTCCAGTCCTGCATGTATTCCGCCCACGAAGGGGTCCTTGCCATAGAGTTTCTTGTACTGTTCCACGGCAACAACCAGCAACTTGCTGTTGGGGTTCATCTTCCATCCGGGATAACCCTCTCCGCTCACCACTTCTGCACCTGCCAGTTCAAAGGGGGCACGGAATGTGGCGGCCATATTGTGGCGTGCGCTGAGGATGCTGCTTCGCTGGCTGGAATTAACAACGATGGTGTGCTCCTCTGCGTTCTTTCTGATACTGGCCAGATTGGAACTCGTCTCCACAAGGTCTATGTCCTGGCACATGGCAAAGATGCCGTTGTCCACGGCCTGCAGGGCAAGGATAAGGTTGCGTGCGGTCTTCTTGTCAACCACGCTCTCTGGAGCATCCACACTTTCCAGAATGAACTCCATGGTCTTCTCCGTACGGTTGTACTCCTCCTCCACGTCTGCCTGGAAGATATTCCAGTCAACGCGGATCTGCTCCTTGTAGGCATAGGGAACGGACACCACACATGATGCCTCGCGGGGGATGGCATTGTGCAAACCGCCTGCCTGTATATCGGCCAGACGCAGGTCGGTCTTTGCCTGCTGCATGTAAAGGAAGCGTGCAAGCAACTTGTTAGCATTGGCACGCATCTTGTTGATATCGTCACCTGAATGACCGCCGGTCAGGCCCTTGATGGTCAGACGCACGAAGAACATGCCGTCCTCCACAGGCTCGTCCTCATAGCGGAAAGTCGCCGTGGTACGGCAACCGCCGGCACAACTTACAAAGATATAGCCCTCTTCCTCGTTGTCAAGATTCACCATCATCCTGCCCTTCAGAAAATCAGCAGGCATGGCCTCGGCACCTGTCAGGCCGGTTTCCTCGTCACGGGTGAAGACACACTCCAGAGGGCCGTGCTTAATGTCGTTGGCACGCAGGATGGCAATCTCCATGGCACAACCGATGCCGTCATCGGCACCCAGTGTAGTGCCTTTTGCCTTCATCCAGTCTCCATCCACATAAGCCTGTATGGCATCGTTGTCGAAGTCGAACTCCACATCGTTGTTCTTCTCGCACACCATATCCATGTGGCTCTGCAGAACCAATATGGGTCGGTCCTCCATGCCGGGGGTGGCAGGTTTGCGGATGACCACATTGCCAATATCGTCGCGCTGGGTTTCCAAACCAAGACTACGGCCTACCTCCAACAGGTACTCCATCATCTTGTCCTCCCTCTTTGAGGGGCGGGGAACGCGGTTTATCTCACTGAAAGCCTCAAATACCGAGGCAGGTTTCAATTCCATCATATCAATTCGGTTATTAGGTCGTTAATATTAAAATAACGCATTGCCAAGGTGTTTTATTTGGCAGATTAGCAAATATTCACTATCTTTGCCAACCGAAACCATGACTTTGCGCATGCAAATATACAAATAAATGTTGAAACTATTACTTCTGACGCTTGGAATTTGCGCAATCAGCATACTGCTGCTCTCCATACGCATAATCCTGCAAAAAGGAGGCAAATTCCGCAGTCTGCACATAGGGCAAAGTCCCGAGATGCGACAGAAAGGCATACACTGCGTACAGAGTATGGACAGGATGATGCGCCATCAGAGTCCGCACAAAGTCAAGGAACATACGAATAAATAACATAGAAACAGAAATGAAAAAGTATCTTTTTCTCGCCATGAGCATCGCCCTGGGCCTTGCATCATGCAGCAACAACAAGGAAACAGGCAACGAAGAGGTTGCACAAACAGCTGAGACAGAGGCAACAGGCCTGCGCATAGCCTACGTGGAACTGGACAGCCTGATGAGTCAGTACCAACTCTACAAGGACTATGAGGAAGTACTCACACGCAAGGGCACAGACATCCAGAACACACTGGCACAGAAGCAGCGCAAACTGGAGTCAAGCGCAACCGCCATGCAGCGCAAGTACGAGAACAACGGATTCCAGACACGCGACGAACTGGAGCGCGCACAGCAGAGCCTCCAGCAGCAGGAAATGGAACTACAGCAACTGGCCGCCAAGCTGAACAACGAGTTCAACGAAGAACAGGCACGCATCAACCAGGAGGCACGCGACAGCATACAGGCTTTCCTGAAGATATACAATCAGACAAAGAAATATGACTACGTGATGATCAAGGCCGGCGACAATCTGCTTATCGCCAACCCCAAGTACAACATCACCAAGGACATCGTAACAGGTCTGAACAAGCGTTACAACGCAAAAAAGTAGCAAATTAGCATCCTATTTCTTGCACATCTCGCAGAAATACACTAACTTTGCACCCGATTTATGCCGTTGAGGCCCGAAAAAGTGAACCACGAGATGGTTCCGCCCCGCGGTCAAACCCGTTAAATAATAAATAAACAAATGTACGCAATCGTTGAGATTAACGGTCAGCAGTTCAAGGCTGAAGCCGGCAAGAAGCTCTTCGTACACCACATCGCTGGTGCCGAGGCTGGTCAGGCTGCTGAGTTTGAGAAAGTGTTGTTGGTAGACAACAACGGTACAATCACCGTAGGTGCTCCCACCGTAGAGGGTGCCAAGGTTGTATGTGAAGTGGTATCTCCCCTGGTAAAGGGCGACAAGGTTCTGGTATTCCACAAGAAGCGTCGCAAGGGTTACCGCAAGCTGAACGGTCACCGTCAGCAGTTCACCGAGTTGACTATCAAGGAAGTTATTGCTTAATCACTAAAATCACAGGAGGAACACAGAATGGCACATAAAAAAGGTGTTGGTAGTTCAAAGAACGGCCGTGAGTCAGCATCACAGCGACTCGGTATCAAGATCTTCGGTGGTGAGAAGTGCATTGCCGGTAACGTAATCGTTCGTCAGCGTGGCACACGCCACTATCCTGGCAAGAACGTAGGCATTGGCAAGGATGACACTCTGTACGCTCTGGCAGACGGTATCGTGACTTTCCGCAAGGGTCGCCTGAACCGTTCAACCGTAAGCGTTGAGCCCATCGCAGAAGCATAAGTTCAGAATACACAAGGAACAAACTAAAATAAGGTTCGAGGTCATCAGGCCTTGAACCTTATTTTTTGTTACTGTCGTTCTCTCTCTATCGAGATAAACATAAGCGTCCTCATGAAGGCACTTTTTTCTTATACAAATATACTTACATGTTATGCGGGTTTTCTGTAGCAATAAGGAACGGACTTGACTTACTTTCTTCACAAGTATCCGAGACAAATGCAAATTAAGCCCCAATCGGTTCATTTGCGTTTTGGCGACAATAGCCTTTATTATTGAACGGATGTTTTGTCGTTTTGAGGGTGCAATGAGGTTCCATTGTAACCAAACAGCGAGGAGACCGGTAACAAAACGGCCCCTTTCCGAACCCTCCATGGCGGTAAAAAGAATCGCCAGTAGTGGCAATTTTTATCGCCGAGGGCGGCTCATTTTATCGCCACCGAAGACTCGTTTAAAGGTTCACTACAGACAGAGCCATGAGAACCACAAGAAGCACGAATATCTGGCAATAACCACAAAAAAGGGCGCGCCCACAAGACACACCCTACAAATCATATTGGCATTACCAAAATTTACCGTCGACCAAGAAAGCGCTTTGTCGTTTCACCTGTAGAAACATTCTTAACGACGTATACACCCATTGGAAGCGAACAGAAGCCTGCCTCTGAACAAGCAGCAACCTGTCTGCCATCCATTGTGAACACTTTGTATATAGCGTCACCATGATTAACATCGCCAATCAAGTCATTCACTCCAGTTTCACCACCACCCATAAACGAGAAGGAAACTGTATTTATAACATTATCAAAAACTATGTCGGTAATGGGTTTGTGCATCAGATATGAACCATCGGCATTTGGAGTGTGCAGGCGTGCAGCAGGAGCAACACGGTCTCCATCCGTACGCTCCTCATCGGTAAGGGCATTATTACCAACAATTCCCCAGTATTTAAGCACAGACTCCATATTCTTCAAAGGCCACAAATGTCCACGGAGTTCCGACAGATACTTATTCATGTCATCCATGAGATTATCACATATCTCAAAATGACCGTTGGCAGGAATAATGGTCATACGTTGACGGTCTATATTTGTATTCACCCTATTGCCACTCCATGCCGTAGAACTATAATCCACATGATATATCATCAACCCACTTCCCAAAGAAGAGCACAGTGAGCGACTCCACTCATCGGCGACATTGCGGTTCTCTAAGATATAGAATTCATCACGATTGCCATCATTATAAATAACGTATGCCGAACCGCCTGCTGCCAGACTTTTCATCTCTGTCACACGAGTTGGTTCAGAGAGTTCTACCAAAGGAGCCCAACCCATAAAATGACGTTCGTATGCAGTATATGGAGTGGGTCTATAGCCATTATACCAATATTCACCGTAATCCATAATGCTCCAATAGTCCATACCCGGAGACTTATAGTTGAGATCGTAGAAGTCTGGGAGACCAAGCATGTGCGACATCTCATGCGCATAAACACCTATGCCATTCAACTTGGCGTTATTCTGGCCTCCCTGTTCTGATTTATCCAAGCCAAGAAGTTCTGGAGCGATAAGTTCTGTGGCATAAGTAATTCCCTTTCTTGTCACAGCCCCTGTCCAACATGCAGGATGCATGCCCTCCTCATCACCGACATTAGCGCCACATCCGGTGAAAACAATAATAACTCCGTCTATCTTACCGTCGTTATTGGTATCCAACTCCCCTACTCTATCTGCAAGTCCAACCGCCAAAGAATCAAGCGCCTCATCACGGAAAACGATCCTACGATTAGAACCATTGGAGTTTCCGTAATAAGCACGTTCCTTTGACAGAGTAACCGGATCCATTATCACAAATTCGGGAGAAAAAAGTCCGCCGCTCATTCCGCGGAAATAATCGGAAACAGAATAGGGATTCTCACCAGCGCCGATACTCTTACCATTGAAAAATACATCAAAAATCTTTTTCAAAGACTCCTTATCTTCAGCAACGGTAAACTTAGAGTCCTGAAATTCCGCCAAACAAACAACTATCTTTGGCGAACCAACAGACCTCAAAGGGGCGTTTTCCTGGACGGCAGCAGTCCTATGAACAGAACGCCCTTCTGCCGCATCACTTTGCACACAAAGTTCTCTGGTAATAGGTACTGTAGGCAAGCCGTCTATGCCAGATTCATTAAACTGGGCATAAGAATGCATTCCTACCAGCAACCCCAATACTGTAAAAATTCTTTTCATATCGTATATAAATAATGTATAGCAGACGAAAAACAACTTATTGCGCACAAAGTTACTGTTTTTAGTCGAACCTGTCAAAAAAAAGACAGCAAAACTTCTGTATTTCGAAAAAAAAGCGTACCTTTGCATCGCAATTAGCCAAAAGGGGGATTAGCTCAGCTGGCTAGAGCGCTTGCATGGCATGCAAGAGGTCATCGGTTCGAGCCCGATATTCTCCACAACTAAGACAGCGAATCGTTGATGATTCGCTTTCTTAGTTTATACTCACCCGAACCAACAATCAAGTACATCATTGGCAGGACGGACCTGACATCATTGAGGAATAAGTAAGAATAATCCCCAATCGCGATTGGGATTATCAAAACAAACTACAACAACCAGAAGTCCTTTGCAGGAACGAATAACCAGTCCTCATAGTAAGAGGACTGCAGTCCTCGTAGTAGGAGGACTCAAGTCCTTATACTATGAGGACTGACCTTAGTACGGTAGGATTGATGCAACTATTCCTTTATCCGGATAACCATGTTGGAGATGATAGCCGCCAGTCCTCCGGTTGTAATGCCGGAAGAGAAGATATTTCTGATGGTTTCGGGGAACTGCATGAGAATGTCGGGATAGAGTTCTACGCCAAGTCCCATGCTGAAACTGATGGCGATGACCAGCGTGGCCTTGCGGTCAATGTGCTGAGAGGCGATGATTTTCACACCTGCCGACGCCACAGTACCGAACATGAGCAGGGTGGCTCCGCCAAGCACTGGGTCGGGCATAAAGGAGAATATCACGCCGATAACCGGAAAAAGCCCAAAAGCACAAGGAACAAGGCTATGAAATAGCCCACGTATCTGCTGGCCACACCGGTAAGTTGTATCATGCCGTTGTTCTGCGCAAATATGGAATTGGGGAACGAATTGAGCGCACCTGCAATAAAGGAGTTCAACCCGTCGGCAAGAATACCTCCCTGGGCACGCTTCAAGAAGGGCCGCCCCTCAACAGGTTCTCCGGAAATGAGCGAGTTGGCCGTAATGTCGCCGTATGCCTCTATGGCCGTAATCACATAGACAATGGCAAAGGCCAGTATGGCAGAGACGTTGAACGACACACCGTATTTGAACGGTATGGGGACATTGAATATGGAATATTCCGGCATTGTACTGAAGTCCACCATGCCACAGAAAAAGGAAACCGCATACCCTATCGCTATGCCTATGATAATAGAACCCATACGCAAATAGCGGTTGGAACTGCGGTTGAAGAATACTATAAGCAGCAGGACAAGGGCTGCGATGCCAAGGTTCCTGTAAGAGCCGAAGGTGCCGTCCTCTATTGCCGAAGCACCACCGCCACATGAGGTGATACCTACCTTTATCAGGCTTATGCCTATCAGCGTCACCACTATGCCCGAGACGAGCGGAGTGATTATCTTCATGGCATACTTAAGGATACGGCTGACAAACACTTCTGCAAGTGCACCAACCATGGTGGCGCCGAAAATGGCTGGCAGTCCTCCTATCGCACCTGCCATGATGATGGGGCTGATGAACGAGAAACTTGTGCCCTGTACGCACAACAGGCCACATCCCACCCCTCCGAAGCGCTTGCATTGGATGAACGTGGCGATGCCTGACACAAACAGGGACATGGACACGAGGAAACTTGTCGTCTCCACATCAAAACCCAGTGCTCCGGATATAATCAGCGGTGGGGTAATGATGGCCACGAATATTGCCAGCAGATGCTGCATGGCGGCAAACAGGGTGTCCTTCAAGGGAGGCCTGTCCTCCAGCCCGTATATAAGTCCGTTCTGCATGGCTATCTGAATGTCACGGTACAATTATCCAAACTGTCTATGATTGCCAGGGACTCTACGTGTATGCCCTTGCCTCGCAACAGTTCTCCTCCGGTCTGGAAACCCTTTTCTATCAGGAAGCCCATTCCCTCCAGCGTGGCACCTGCCTGTTCCACCAAGTCGATGATACCAAGGGCGGCATTGCCGTTGGCAAGGAAGTCGTCCACGAACAGTATCCTGTCACCAGGTCTGAGGTAATCCCCGCTGACGCAAACGGTGTATGTCTTGTTCTTGGTGAAGGAGAAGACCTCCGTAACCAGCATGTTATCCATTGTGCTCGGAGTCTTCTTCTTGGCAAAGAGCACGGGCACGTTCAGATAGTCGCCTACCATTATGGCCGGTGCTATGCCGCTTGCCTCAACGGTCATAACCTTGTTGATTGTGTGCCCGGAAAACCTCCTGACGAGTTCCTTTGCCATCTCTCGCATAAGTACAGGGTCCATCTGGTGGTTTATGAAGTTGTCCACCTTCAGTATACCGCCATCCAGGCACTTTCCGTCACTCAATATACGTTCCTTTAACTGCTTCATATATGTTTAGTTCTTATGGCAGGTCTAAAAAAGAGTCCCCAGCAAACCATTCGGCTTAACCGGGGACTCGGAGGGAGGGAGGGTGACTAGTGGGATTCGAACCCACGACATTCAGAACCACAATCTGACGCTCTAACCGACTGAACTATAGTCACCATCTTGGTTAGTATTGCCTTCCGAAGCAGTTATTGCTTCCTGAAAGCGAGTGCAAAGGTATGACTTTTCCTGATAACCTCCAAATATTAGAGCATGTTTTTTCAAAGAAAGTGCAAATTCATGGATTATGCACGCTGTTTGTATGCCTGCAGGGTGTTGAGCATGAGCATGCAGATGGTCATGGGACCTACTCCGCCCGGCACTGGGGTGATGGCAGAGCACAGGGGGGATACCGCCTGGAAGTCCACGTCGCCCTGAAGGCGGAATCCGCTGGGGCGTGACGCATCGGGCACACGGGTGGTGCCGACGTCGATAACCACGGCACCGGGCTTTACCATGTCTGCCGTAACGAAGGCTGGGCTACCGATGGCGGCAATGAGGATGTCGGCCTGACGGCATTCCTCTGCCAGGTTGGCGGAATGGGAATGAAGGACGGTGACGGTGGAGTCGCCCCACTGCTTCTGCATCATGAGCGATGCCATGGGCTTGCCCACGATGTTGGAACGGCCCAGGATGGCAACCTTCTTGCCACGTGTCTCCACATTGTAGCGGCGCAACAGGGTGAGGATGCCCAGAGGTGTGGCCGAGATGAAGGCAGGCAGACCTATGGACATGCGTCCCACGTTGACGGGATGGAAACCGTCCACGTCCTTTTCGGGCAGGATTGCCTCCGTCACCTTCTGCTCGTCGATGTGCTTGGGCAGGGGCAACTGGACAATGAAGCCGTCCACCTCGGGAGTGTTGTTGAGACCGTCCACAACCTGAAGCAGTTCTGCCTCGGTGATGTCGTCCTCGTAGCGGAGCAAGGTGCTCTGGAAACCACATGCCTCGCAGGCAAGAACCTTGTTGCGGACGTATGTCTCGCTACCACCGTCATGCCCCACAAGCACGGCGGCAAGATGGGGTGCACGGCCTCCGGAGGCTATTATGCTTTCAACCTCTGCCTTTATTTCTGCCTTTATCTGGGCAGCGGTTGCTTTTCCGTCTATTATCTGCATAGTATAATTTTTTATCGGAAAACGGAAAACGGAAAACGGAAAACTACGGACGCTGCACGCAGCGTCCCTACCGCTCAACGCTCAACGCTCCACGTTAATTACTAATTACTGTTAAGGACAGTTTTCCGTTTTCCGTTTTCACTTTTCCGTTTAATTTACATTCTTCCCTTCATCATGCTGGCCATCTGAGCCATCTTGGACTTGTCGGTCATCATCTTCATCATCTTGCGAGTCTGGTCGAACTGCTTGATGAGACGGTTAACCTGCTGGAGTTCCACACCTGCGCCCTTGGCTATACGGTGACGGCGTGAGGTGTTGAGGCACTCGGGATGCTCGCGCTCGTAGGGAGTCATACTCTGGATGATGGCCTCGATGCCCTTGAAGGCATTGTCGTCGATGTCCACGTCCTTCAGCGCCTTGCCCACGCCGGGAATCATGCTGGCCAGGTCCTTGAGGTTACCCATCTTCTTGATCTGCTGAATCTGGTTGTAGAAGTCGGAGAAGTCGAACTTGTTCTTGCGAATCTTGGCCTCCAGTTTCTTGGCCTCAGCCTCGTCGAACTGTTCCTGGGCGCGTTCCACGAGAGAAACGATGTCGCCCATGCCCAGAATACGGTCGGCCATACGTGCAGGGTGGAAGGGGTCTATGGCCTCCATCTTCTCGCCGGTACCCACAAACTTGATGGGCTTGTTCACCACGGTGCGGATGGACAGGGCTGCACCGCCACGGGTGTCACCGTCCAACTTGGTGAGGATAACACCGGTATAGTCGAGGCGCTCGTTGAACTCCTTGGCGGTGTTCACGGCATCCTGACCGGTCATGGCATCCACCACGAAGAGGATTTCGTGAGGATTGATGGCGTTCTTGATGTCGGAAATCTGCTGCATCAGTTCCTCGTCAATGGCAAGACGACCGGCAGTATCCACGATGACAACATCGTGAGCCTTGGACCTTGCCTCGCGGATGGCATTCAGGGCCACCTGAACGGGGTCAGTGGCACCCTCCTCGATGTACACGGGCACGCCAACCTGCTCGCCGAGCACGCGCAACTGCTCCATGGCGGCGGGACGGAAGGTGTCGCACGCGGCCAAAAGGGGACTCTTGTGCTTCTTCTCCTTGAGCATCTTGGCCAGTTTGCCGCTCATGGTGGTCTTACCGGAACCGTTCAAACCGGCCATCAGAATGATGCTGGGCTCGCCGATACGGCCGGGCAGGTTGAGTTCGGCGGTTTCGCCACCCATCAGTTCTGCCAGTTCATCGTGCACGATCTTCACCATCAACTGCTGGGGCTTCACGGCGGTGAGCACGTTCTGTCCCAGAGCCTTCTGCTTCACGGTGTCGGTGAAGGTCTTGGCCACTTTGTAGTTCACGTCGGCATCCAACAGGGCGCGACGTACGTCCTTGAGGGTCTCGGCAACATTGATTTCGGTAATCTTGCCCTCACCCTTCAGTATTTTCCACGAGCGTTCGAGACGCTCCGAAAGATTTTCAAACATAATCTTATATCTGTTTTCGTTTATTCCTTATATATATGCCCCATGCTCCGAGGGTCATATCCCCAGAAGTTTCTCTACCAGAGGTATGATCACCTTGCCAAGCACCACACCGTTCAGATAGTGTTCGCCCTCAAAGAGGGTCATCTGCCCAGTGCCGTAGTGCTTACGGAAGTCGGGCTGGCAGTTCACGTTCTTGTCCTTGGTACCGAAAAGTCCCCAAACGAGTTGCTTCTCCTCGGGTGTGACGCCCTGGAAACTCAGTTTCTCCACCTCCTTGAACTCTGCTATCATCTGCTTGTCCACCTTGAAGTCGCGTGCGCCGTCCTCGCGCTTGTTGCGGAACTCCTGCCGGCCCATGCCACGGAAGGTGAGCAGGCGTGCCATGTGGAAGGAGGGATTCACCAGAATACGTCTGATACCGCGCAACTGCTCGGCATACATGGCTCCCATGGAGGTTGCGACGATAAGGTCGGGCTGGTGCTCGGCTACGTACCGGCGGAGGAACTCCACGGCACGAAGGGGTTCTACAGGGACATCGGGACTGAGCACCTGCACTCCCTTGGGATAGAGGTGATTGCGCAACTGGGTGGCACTGCCCGTGCTACCTGCCGAAGCAAAACCGTGTATGTATAATACTTTCATCAGTATCCTGTAGAAATAAAAAGAACTCCCCAGCAAAGACAAGCTTTAACCAGGGAGTTCCACCACCACTTCTGTTGCGGGGGTCCGACTCGAACGGGCGACCTCCAGGTTATGAGCCTGGCGAGCTACCAACTGCTCCACCCCGCGATATTGCGTATCAAACTTGAACGCGACATAGGCGTCGTTTCTTGTTTGCGAGTGCAAAGGTATGCCTTTTTCCCGACACTGCCAAACGTTTTAGTGAAAAAATGCAAAATAATTGTTTATGTGACGGAAAAAACGTACCTTTGCACTGAAATACACCTTATATACATATATAGTATGGCGGTAGAGAAAACAAGGAACAAACTGATAGAGGTTGCACGCACGCTGTTTGCCAAACAAGGCATAGAGGAAACCACGATGAACGACATCGCACTGGCTTCCGGCAAGGGCAGGCGCACGCTTTACACATACTTCAAGAGCAAGGACGACATCTATGATGCCGTGGTTCAGGACGAACTGGAACTGATGGCACAGAAGATGGCCGAAGTGGCCCAGTAGGAAATGGACCCCGAGGACAAACTAGTGGCCCTCATCTATGCACACCTGCAGGCCATAAAGGACGTGGTGCAGCGCAACGGCAACATACGTGCCGAGTTCTTCCGCGACATCTGGCGCGTGAGCCTCATCCGCCAGCGTTTCGACCGCAACGAGAAGATACTCCTGACCACCATACTGTCCGAGGGCGTGGAGAAAGGACAGTTCGAAATAGACGACCTGTCGCTCATGGTGGACATAATCCGATACTCGGTCAGAGGTCTGGAGGTCCCCTTCATATACGGACGCATTGCCGATGGCATGCCCAAGGGATTGATACGAGGTGTAGTACACAAAATCATCCACCGCTCGCTAAGCAAGCAATACAACAAATAAATACCATTAAGGATTATGAAACTATTGGAAGGAAAAACCGCCCTCGTAACAGGTGCGGCACGTGGTATCGGCAAGGCAATCGCCTTGAAGTTCGCCTCTGAGGGTGCAAACATCGCATTCACCGACCTGGTGCTGAACGACGAGATGGCCGCAGGCCTGGAGGCCACACGCCAGGAGATAGAGGCCATCGGCGTGAAGTGCCTGGCATACGCCGGCAATGCCGCCGACTTCGCACAGACAGAGGAGACGGTAAAGAAGATAAAGGAAGACTTCGGCACTATAGACATTCTGGTAAACAACGCAGGCATCACCAAGGACGGCCTGATGCTACGCATGACAGAAGCCCAGTGGGATGCCGTCATCAACGTGAACCTGAAGTCGGCCTTCAACTTCATCCATGCCTGCGTGCCCGTGATGATGCGCCAGCGTGGCGGTTCCATCATAAACATGGCCAGCGTGGTGGGCGTTCACGGCAATGCCGGACAGGCCAACTATGCAGCCTCCAAGGCCGGCATGATAGCCCTGGCAAAGAGCGTGGCTCAGGAAATGGGTCCCAAGGGCATACGTGCCAACGCCATAGCCCCCGGCTTCATTGAAACAGCCATGACCGCAGCCCTGCCCGACGAGGTACGTGAGGAGTGGAAGAAGAAGATACCCCTGCGCCGCGGCGGACAGACCGAGGACATCGCCAACACCGCCCTGTATCTGGCCAGCGACCTGTCAAGTTACGTTACCGGCCAGGTTATCCAGGTGGACGGCGGCATGAACATGTAATCCAAGCAGATGACCGTTCTATACGAAGACAACCATCTGATAATCGTAAACAAACAGGCAGGGGAGATAGTCCAGGGCGACAAGACCGGAGACGCTCCCCTCTCTGATATTGTAAAGGACTGGCTGAAGAAGAAGCACAACAAACCCGGCAACGTATATCTGGGAGTGGTGCACCGTTTGGACAGGCCCGTATCGGGCGTGGTGCTTTTTGCCAAGACAAGCAAGGCCCTGCCACGCCTAAACAAGATGTTTGCCGAGCACGACAAAGTAAGCAAGACCTATTGGGCAATAGTGCAGAAGCGTCCGCAAATACCCAAGGGCACACTGACGCACTGGCTCACACGTCAGGAAAAGAACAACACGGCACGCGCCTACGACCGCGAAGTGCCGGGGGCGAAGAAGGCCGTCCTGGATTACGAACTCATTGCCTCTGGCGACAGGTACCACCTCCTGGAAATACATCTGCACACCGGACGGCACCACCAGATACGGTGCCAACTAGCCAAGATAGGATGCCCAATAAAGGGCGACCTGAAATACGGCGCACCGAGAAGCAATCCCGACGGAAGCATCTCCTTGCATGCCCGAAACCTGACACTGGAACATCCCGTGAGCCACGAGACGATTTCCGTCACGGCACCCGTACCCGACGACAGACTTTGGCTGGCCCTAAGCAGCGAGGCAACGGAATAAGACACACTACACACTCTAACGCCCCCATCCTTTTGAATATCATCCGACGCATACTGAAATGGACAGGCATCACGCTTGGTGCCCTGCTACTCATACCCGTCCTGCTGGTAATGCTTCTGTACATTCCGCCCATACAGAACTGGGCAGTACAGAAGGCCATTGGCATAGCCTCCGAAGCAACGGGCATGGACATCACCCTGAAGAGGGTGGGCATCAGTTTCCCCCTCGACATAGAACTGGAAGACCTTACCGCCGTGCAGGAGGGCGACACCCTGTTGCACACGGGGGCCGTGGTAGTGGACATGGACTTCGGCAAGATATTCCAGGGGCAACTGGGTGTGGATGGCATAGACATCAGGGAGGGAATTTTCAACTCGGCAGACCTGATTCCGCAGATGCACATAGGCGGACATCTGGGACTTCTGCACCTCGACCGCGAGGACACCGACCTGAAAAACGGCCTTGCACGGCTGAGCGGCGCGTCCATAGAGGATTGCCGTCTGGACATCAGCATGCGCGACACCACAATAGTGGACACCACCGAGAGCGCTCCCCTACCCTGGACGATTCTGGTGGGGCGCATAGACATCAGCAACACAAGCATAGGTTTCCGCACGGCAGGGGACACGATGGCCGTCAGCACGGAAATCAGGAAGGCATACCTCGCCGGTGGTGATATCCGTCTGGAGGATGGCATATATGCCGTCAGTTCGTTGGGGATAGACATAGACACCCTGCATCTGTGCATGAAGGACACGGCAGGGGCAGGCACATGTATCCCCCTGTCCGCCGCCTCGCTCAGTGCAGAGGGACTCTGGGTGGATACCTTGGCGCTATCCCTGCAGAAATACCACATCAGCACAGGTTCTCCCGACGAGAGAAAGAGCCTCATCGACGGCAACCTGCACATGGACTTCAACGCCTTCACACCAAAGGGCGGAGGACAGTTGTCCGCAAACATCAAGGCTTCACTTGACCATTCCGACCTGCTCGGCATAGCCAAGGACTTCATACCCGAGGATCTGGCAAAGGCATACCCTGCCCTACCCCTGAACGCCCATTTTGCCGCCAACGGCAACATCGATTCCATTGCCATAGACACCCTGCACCTGTTCATGCCTACGGCAATAGACATACAGGCAGAGGGATACGTTGCCGATGCCATGGCCGACAAGGGAATGAGGGCACATCTCCTTTGGGACGCAAGCACCATGAACCTTGACTTCGTGCGCCGCTATCTGGGGCTCTCCGGGGTGAACTTCCCACGCATGAACCTGTCGGCAGACACCAGGATATACGGCAACACATACAAGGCCGACGCCCTTCTCTGGCAAGGCAAGGGCAACGTACGCGCCAAGGCCTCCCTGGACCTGGACAACATGGCATACATGGCCAAGTTGCATGCCAACGACATGGACATCCGCAACTTCCTGCCCCAGGATAGCATCGGCCTGCTTACCCTCTCGGCCGAACTTCACGGACATGGCACCGACCCTCTCTCAAAGGCTACGGGCATGGAAGCGGAGGTGGACCTGAAGCATCTTGAATACAAGGAATGGGATGCGGACAATGCCAGACTTACCGCCCTTCTGAAACGTGGCAAGGCTACCGTAGAACTGCATTGCGACAACGACATTCTCATGGCAAACGCCTGTGCCAATGCCTACATAGACAAAAAGGACTCCAAGGCCGACTTCGCCTTGTCCATGAACAAGATTAACTTCCAGGCACTGGGCATAACGAAGGATTCTCTTGTAGCGTCAATGACACTGAGTTTGGACGGGGCCACGGACATGAA
This sequence comes from Bacteroidaceae bacterium, assembly GCA_017466325.1. Lineage (GTDB taxonomy): Bacteria > Bacteroidota > Bacteroidia > Bacteroidales > Bacteroidaceae > Physcousia. The sequence goes on from JAFTUK010000051.1 coordinate 57,896, forward strand.
GCAGACACACCGTCTGAACGGCAGCATACATAGCATGGAACTGGCCACGCCGGACACCACCTACTATCCCTTGGACCTTAACCTGGAGGTAAAGTTGGACGAAGAAAGTATGTTGGCCCGCACCAATGCCGGCAACCTGTGGCTCCAGTTCCATTCCGACGAGGGCATGGACTCCCTGTTGAAGAAGACCGATGCCTTCATGCAGGAACTGACCCGTCAGAGGGAAGAGCGCGTGCTGGACATGGACGAACTGAACAGGCGCCTGCCCAGAGTGGACATGCACCTGTTGTGCGGCAACAACAACCCCTTGGCCAACATCATGCGTTCCATGCTCGGAGCAACGATGAACGAGATGGCCTTCGACCTGACAACGAATCCCGAAGAGGGTCTGAACGGTCAGGGACACATGGACAAACTGAGAACCGCGGCAGTTGTAATCGACTCCATTTCATGGAACATAAAGAACCTTGCCGAAGGTGTGAAGATGATGGCAAGGGTGAAGAACGGTCCCAGGAACAAGGTGGTCAACTTCGATGCCTCGCTGAATGCGCTCGTAACGCCCAAGGGACTGGAGAGCAGTTTCCTGTTCATTGACGGAAAAGGCAACAAGGGCGTGGACTTCGGACTTAACGTGGGCATAGCGGATAGCGCACTGAAGGTGCAACTTACTCCGCTCGACCCCATCTTTGCATACCGCCGCTTCAAGGTGAATGCCGACAACTTCGTGTCCATTGACAAGTCAAGCCACATAAAGGCAGACATGAACCTGCTTGCCGACGACGGAACCGCCCTGAACCTGTATAGCACGCCGAGCGAAACGGCACAACAGGACATCACATTGTCCATCGCCAACTTCAACCTTGGCGAACTTTCACGCGTCCTGCCCTTCATGCCCATGGTGACGGGTATGCTGAACGGCGACATACATGCCGTGAAGGAGGAAGAACAGGCCACGGTATCGGTGGACATGGACGTGAAGAAGATGGGCTTCGAGGGAAGTCCGCTTGGCGACATAGGCATGGAGATGATTTACTTCCCAAATGCCGACGGTTCGCACCTGGTGGACGGAATACTGTCTCAGAACAACCGCGAAATAGCCTTGCTGAGCGGCAAGTACTGGACTCAGGGCGAAGAAGGGCAGATAGAGGCCGAGGCAAACCTGCTACGCCTGCCCCTGAACATTGCCAACGGTTTCATCACCGACAACATGGCACGTCTGGAGGGCTATATCAGCGGCACGCTGGATGTGCAGGGACCTGTCTCTGCACCCCTCATGTCGGGTTCCATCGACACGGACAGCATGCACATCTGCTCCGACCCCTATAGCATAGACCTCCGTCTGCCGGACGACGAGATAGTGATAGAGAAGAACTTCCTGGACCTCGACAAGATACAGGCGTATGCCAACGGCGACAACCCTCTCACTCTGGACGGCACCATCGACTTCACTGACCTGAACAAGGCAAAACTGGACCTGAACGTGGTGGCACGCGACTTCAATCTCATCAACGCGCCAAAACGCAAGGGAGCCGAAGCATACGGAAAGGTGTACGTGGACCTCTTCGGACGTATGCGCGGAACCTTGGACAACCTGGACATCCGCGGCCGTCTGAACATCAACGGCAAAACGAACGTAACGTACGTGATGAAGGACTCTCCCCTCGTGGTGGACGACCAGTTGAACAGCCTGGTAACATTCACCGACTTCTCCGACACCACGGAGACCAAGCCCATAGCCCTGCCCGAACAGAACGTGAAGATGGACTTCCAGGTAAACATCGACGAAGCCACGACAATACATTGTCTGATGAGCGAGGACGGGCAGGACAACATAGAACTGGAGGGCGGAGGCGAACTGCGCATGACCTACGACATGCTCTCGGGCATGAAACTCTTCGGACGCTATACCGTGCTGTCCGGAAGCATGGACTACAGTCTGGTGGTGGTGTCACTGAAGAACTTCAGGATTGACAGCGGAAGTTATGTGGAATTCATGGGCGACATGATGAACCCCAAACTGAACATCAGCGCAAGCGAGCGCAAGAAGGCTTCCGTATCCAACAACAACGTGACACGAACCGTAAACTTCGACGTGGGCCTGAAAATAACACAGACCCTCTCCGACCTCGGTCTGGAGTTCACTCTGGAAGCCCCCGAGGACCTGACGGTGCAGAACGAACTCGCCTCCATGTCCATAGAGGACCGCGGACGTGCCGCCGTGGCAATGCTGACCACCGGCATGTACCTGTCGCCCAACAGCGGAAGCGGAGAGGGATTCGATGCTACCAGTGCCCTCAGTTCCTTCCTGAACAGCCAGATTTCCAACATAGCAGGCAAGGCTCTGTCCACCATCGACATAGGTTTCGGCATAGACAACACCACCAGCGCCACGGGTGCGGCACAGACGGACTACAACTTCTCCTTTGCCAAACGTTTCTGGGGCAACCGCATCAGCGTAATCATCGGCGGCAAGGTAAGTTCCGGCAACGATGCACAGAACACGGGCATGAGCATCATCAACAACGTATCCGTGGAATACCGTCTGGACAACTCGGGCACACGCTACGTGAAAGCCTTCTACAACAAGGACACGGAGTCCATCCTCGACTCCGAAGTGATGGAAATGGGCGCCAGCCTTGTGCTACGCCGAAAGACCGAGAACCTAGGCGAACTGTTCATCTTCCGCGACACGAAAAAAAACGCAAAACGCAAAACGGAGAACGGAAAGGTGATAACGGGAACGAGAAAATAATGAAGTGCCACGACATGACCACATATAATAATATATATAATAAGGTATACAGATATAATAAGGTATACAGGTTGCCTCTCCTCTTGCTCCTGGTGCTGATACTGACGGGATGTTACCAGACCAAGAACATCCCAGAGGATGAATACCTCTATGCCGGCATCAAGGACTTTTCCTATGGACACCGCTGGGGGGAGAAACGCAAGAAGGACAAGGACTCCACAGGAGTGATAACCGCCGTGGCAGATGCCTATACCGCCGTGGAGGACGTGCTTCGTGGCAATACCACCATAGTGGAGGAACTGAAGCAGAAGGAACTCACACAGGAAGAGAAGGACAGCCTGCACCGACAGGAAATCATAGACAACGAGGCATACAGCACGGCACGTGCCGAAGTGGCCGGCGCACTTGCCTATGCGCCGAATGGTTCTTTTATGGGTTCGAGCCGTTGGACACATCCATTTACCATTGGGTTGTGGGTATGGAACCGCTACGGCCAGAGCGAAAGCGCTTTCGGCAAATGGATGATGAACACCCTTGGAGCCACACCCAAGTACATCAGCACCGTAAGTCCCGGCATCCGTACCCAAGTGGCACGAAACACCTTGCGCAACCATGGCTACTTCCGCGGCGATGTGCAATACCGCATCGAGGATGTGAAGAACCCACGAAAGAAGAAAATCTCCTACCAGATTCTGCCCGGAGAACTCTTCCATCTGGACAGCATTGAATACCGCGACTTCCCCCTGAGCATAGACACGCTCATCCGGCAGAGCATGGACGCATCCCTGCTGAAGAGAAACGATCCCTTCAACGTCCCCACGCTTTCCAACGAACGCGACCGCATAGCCTCCCTTTTGCGCAACCGCGGACACTACTTCTTCCGCAGCGACCACATTGCATACAGGGCAGACACGCTGATGCGCCCCGAACACGTACAACTGCAGGTCCTCCCCTCGCCCACCATGACCCAGGCGGCCAAACAACCCTTCCACATAGGCAAGACACGCATCACCATACTGAAGTACAATACACGCGAACTGACCGATTCCTTCTCCCTGCGTAATCTGAGCATGCAATGGAGCGGAGGCAAGAAGCGCAAGCCTTCCCTGCGTCTGTCCGCCTTCTACAGATACCTGTACCTGAAGAAAGGCGACCTCTACAATCAGGACCTGAACAACCTGATGATAAGCAAACTCTCCGGCATGGGCATCTTCTCCTCCGTACAGGTGAACTATGTGCCACGGGACACCGCCCTGCTGAAAGGCAAGTACAACAACATGCAATTCAATGATACCCTGGATTTGGAAATCCAATGCATGCTGGATAAACCATACGACAGCGAGTTCGAAGCCAAGATTACCAACAAGACCAACGGTCTGCTCGGCCCTGGCGCTTCATATTCCATAAACAAGCGCAACGCTTTCCGCGGGGCAGAGACGCTGACCCTGGGTGTCAACGCCTCCTACGAATGGCAGACCGGTGCCAACATGCAGGGCGAAAAGACAGGCATCAACTCGTGGGAATTGGGCGGCAACCTGAACCTCACCTACCCACGCTTCATCTTCTTCGGCAACCTGTGGCGCAAACTGGACAGAAGGATACAGGCATCCACCTTGTTCAAGATGGACATCAAGTGGATGAACCGTGCCGGATACTATGGCAGCGCCAGTGCCGGAGCACGTATAAAGTGGACATTCCAAAAGGGCGAAAACATCATTCACGAGTTCACGCCAGTACGTCTGGAATACAACCACCTGCTCAGCACCACGCAACGCTTCGACAGCCTGATGACAGAGAACCCGGCCCTCTACGAGAGTCTGCGCGACAAACTGGTTCCCAGCATGGAGTATGCCTTCACATGGACCAGTCCCAAGGTACAGAAGCACCAGGGACGCGTGTCCCTCTTCACAAAGCAGGCCATCCAGTTCCAAAAGTACACGGCAGAGTATTCGCACATGCTCCGCGTATCTCCACGCAGCCAACTGGTGGTTCGCGGCTACCTTGGATTCATCTGGAACTATGGCGACAAGACCGCGCCCTATGCCGACCTCTTCTCTGCCGGCGGCGCCAACAGCATCCGTGCCTTCGGCGTGCGTGGCATAGGTCCCGGCAGTTACAACCCTGCGGAAAGCAGTTATTCGTATCTTGACCAGGTGGGCAACATACGTTTCGAGTGCAACGTAGAGTACCGCTTCCCCATTGTGGCAAACCTCTTCGGAGCCGTCTTCCTGGATGCCGGCAATGTCTGGCTCACGAAGAATGACCCGGCACGCCCGGGCGGACATTTCCAGTGGAAGAACTTAGGGAAGGAACTGGCGTTGGGTACTGGTGCCGGCCTGCGCTATGATCTGGAATTCCTTGTCATCCGCTTTGATGTCGGCGTTGGTCTTCATGCACCCTACGACACGGGCAAGCCAGGTTACTACAACATGCCTTCCTTCGGCAAGTCCCTTGGCTATCATTTTGCCGTCGGCTACCCGTTCTAAGGCAGTCCAGCCTGCCCTCACACCTTGCTTTTTAGCATAATTTGCCCGTCTCAGCATAGTAGATGGGCATTTTTTCGTATTCCAACGAACCGTCGTATGCTTTTTCTTTGTATATTTGTAGCGAAAGAATACTTTATGTTAACCTATTTAAACACATTTACACAATGAAACCTACACTATTCCTTCTGGCTGCCGGTATGGGTAGCCGCTACGGTGGTCTGAAGCAGTTGGACACTCTCGGCCCTCAGGGTCAGAGCATTATGGACTACAGCATCTATGATGCCATCCAGGCCGGTTTCGGCAAGATCGTATGGGTTATCCGCCGCGACTTCGAACAACAGTTCCGCGAGCAGATTCTGGCAAAGTACGAAGGTCACGTTCCCTGCGAACTCTGCTTCCAGGCTTTGGACGCACTGCCCGAAGGCTTCACCGTTCCCGAAGGCCGCGAAAAGCCCTGGGGTACCAACCACGCCGTCATGATGGGCAAGGACGTTATCAAGGAGCCCTTCGCCGTACTGAACTGCGACGACTTCTATGACCGCGACGCTTTCCAGGTAATGGCCAAGTTCCTGACCTCTCTGCCCGAGGGCAGCAAGGGCAAGTATGCTATGGTAGGTTTCCGTGTGGACAACACTCTGTCCGAGAGCGGTACCGTTAGCCGTGGCATCTGCGAGATGGATCCCGAGACACACCTGCTGACAGGCGTTGTAGAGCGCACCAAGATTGAGCGCCACAACGGTGTTGTAGAGTATCTGGACGAAGACGGCAGCACATGGGTTGCCATCCCCGACACCGCTCCTACCAGCATGAATTTCTGGGGATTCACTCCCGACTACTTCCAGTACAGCGAGGACTTCTTCAAGGTATTCCTGTCTGACCCCAAGAACCAGACCAACCTGAAGAGCGAGTTCTTCATCCCCTTGATGGTGGACACCCTCATCAAGGAAGGCAAGGCTACCTGCGAGGTTCTCGACACTACCTCTAAGTGGTTCGGCGTTACCTATCCCGAGGACCGTCCCGAGACCGTAGCCAAGTTGGCTGCCCTGCACGAGGCCGGTCAGTATCCCGACCAGATGTTCTAAGAATAATTTTTTGAACAAGAATTAAGAAATGGTGTACAACGTTGGCGTAGCATTGTTTACGCAACGGTGTGCACCATTTCGGCTTATAGTAAGGCATCTTTTCCACACCAATCCGGCCAAAGGCATCACAACTCAGCAAGACGTCCCACACCTAATCCCCAACTACCCTATCCTATGTCTGCAAACAAAATACTCATGACATTGGCTATTCTTACGGCATTGTCATATCCATCCAACGCATGGGCACAGGAACTCACCAGTCGGGAGAAATCGGAACTTGTCATCTTCCGCACAGAGGACTATGCGCTGATGGAGCATAGTTCCTTGGAGTCGCTACTGAACATGCTGCCTGGCGTCAGGGTGGACAAGGACGGTAACATTAACAGAGACAACGATGCGATAGTACACCTGCTGATAGATGGCAGGGAGGTATTCGGTGAGGGCAGGAAACATCTGGCACTGACCAACATCCAAGCCTATGCCGTGCAGGAAATATGGTTCTACAAGCAGGACGGCGACGCCTCCAAACTGCTGGACCATGGCATGGGCGACGATGTGAAGGTGGTGGACATAAGGTTGAAGAAAGACTACAATACCGGCATACCCCTGGACCTGAAAGGTGGTGTGGGAAGCGGCAACGGCCTGCGATACAAAGGCAATGCCTTGGGACTCTACAACGACAAGTCCACACGCCTGTTCCTATATGGTTCGGCCGACAATCTCAACGAGGACGAGCTGATGCGCAACCAGTCGGCATGGAACCCCGAGGAAATGCCCGACGGCACACTTACCAACTACTCTGGCGGAGCATCCCTGCTTCGTTATCTGGACGATGGACGTGAATCCTACGTACTCTCATCGGCCGGAGTGAGCCAAGACAACACCACCAGCATACGCACCAGCAACACCAAGGTGTTCCTGCCAGAAAGGGAAATCCTGGTGCACAACATAGGAAGCATGCTCAGGGAAGACCTGAGGGCCAATGCCACCACACGTCTGCACATAGAGAACGAGAGGCGTTTCCACGAGGCCTGGCTGGACCTCACGTATTCTTCACAAACGGAAAACGGATTTGACGATGTAGACCTGTGCAACAGACATGACAGCCTCATCCGCATGCAACGGAAAACAGACATCTTTAGCAGAACTTACTCCCTAAACACTGGCTACGAAGGAGGGCATCGCATAGGGCGCGGCATGCTCAGATGGGGTGCTAACATTATGTATTCCAACGCCAATAGCCGGGACAACACGTTCTATTCCTTCAGCAACCCGACACTTCAGGGTAACAACATGTATCGCGATAATTTCTGGGACATTCCAATGCAGACGGCCCAAGGCGAACTGACATTCGGTTACGACATCGGACATTTGGGAATCCTTGACCGCATCAGGGCAGATTACATCTACGATTGTCTGTGGGAGTCGGTGGACAGCACCCTGCGCACCATGAACGGAACCATAATGGAGAGGGACACGCTGAACAGTTACACATCCACCGTACTCACCCAACGACACAATCTGGCACTGAACACCAAGGCCAACCTCGAATCCCTGTTGGGCATACCCGTGTACGCAACGCTGAACCTGCCGCTACGCTTCGTCTCCCGTGACATGGACTACCGGCGGCTACGCCTGAACAACTACCACCGCAACGACATCCTTTGCGAACCCTCGCTGGAACTGGAGTATGGTGGGAAGCATGTCTTCAAACTGAACCTCGACCTGCTTTCCACACTGCCTCCCATGCTCTACTGCACCCCTTTCCGCAATACGAGCAATCCCTTGCACATACTCATGGGCAACACAGAACTGGATAATGCACGCAACCTGCTGCTGAAGTTCACCCACGAGCGTACCACCTCGGCCTCGGCCTACTATAAGACAGTTGTAGAATACCGACGTACCTACAATGCACTGGGCAAAAGCGTCCACTTCGACGGAAAGACTGGTATCTTCACCAGCATGCCCGTCAACGTGGAGGGCAACTGGGGGCTGAACGGCGATTTCTGGGCAAACACCCATCTGGGCAACAAGGACAGCCGTTTCTCATTGGAGAACCACCTGCATGCACTCTATAACCACAACATAGACCTAAGCAGCCACGAGGGCATGGAAAACAGCGTCAAGAACACCACGCACCACGTGGCAATGGCCAACGACATGATTGTACGCTACCGCCCGTCCACAAAATGGGACCTGCGTGCGTTGCTCTCCGCCACATGGATGCATACCAAGAGCGACATACCGGACTTTACCGACATCAGCACCGTGGATCTTTCCTACGGTCTGCGCCTACAATCCGCATTGCCATGGCAAATACATCTGGGCAGCACCTTCCTTGTAAACACCACACGTGGCTATCAGAGCGAGGCACTTAACGGCGACCGCTTCATCTGGAATGCCCAACTCTCGCGTGCCTTCTTCCACGATCGCCTCATCCTCACACTGAAGGGCTACGACATGCTGGCACAGTTGCGCAACTATTACCACTCCGTCACCACCATGTCCAGCACCGAGATTTCCAGCAATGCCGTTCCTCGTTCCTTCCTGCTGACCCTTACTTGGAAAGTGAATTAAGCCACGGCCTGTCATTAAAGTCATGATGATAATGGCCCTCATTAGCACGTAACTATCTAATGGCCGATTGGGGTTAAACCATATAGCACGCATCTGTCCTCCAAGGAACCTCGCCGAGCCGTCGGTGGCGGTAAAATGAACCGCCGTCGGCGATAAAGTTCACCGCCAGTGGCGGCT
>JAFTUK010000052.1 GCA_017466325.1 Bacteroidaceae bacterium
ACTGGCGGTGAACTTTATCGCCGAGGGCGGTTCATTTTACCGCCACCGAGGACTGGATTAGGTCTTCGGGAGGAAACATCCCGTTATTCCAACTGCTTGCAGTAGTTGACACCAAGCAGGTCGTACAACTTCTTCAGGCGCGGCAGACGCTTCTTGAAGTAGTCGAAGTTCTTCTGGTCGGGGTTGCACCACTGGACCTCGCTGGATGCACCCAGTCTTGGCAGGAGTTGGTAGAAAGCATGCTGGGGATATGCCACGTGCTCTGTCCAAAGATTTACCTGGGGACCAAGGATAAGTCTTTGCTGCTCCTTGGTGAGGCTGTCGGGGATAAGGGGCTCGAAGGAATATACCTTGCTGGCGGAAACTATATAACTGTCCGTAGTGCGTGGTTGCTTGCCAAGGTCCTTCAACTGGGGATGGTCGATGTATGAGAATACATTGGGGCTCATGATTACTCTGTGTCCCTGACGGGCCGCTGCTATTCCACCCTTTGTTCCACGCCATGACATGATGATGGATTCGCCGGAAAGGCCGCCTTCCAGAATCTCGTCCCAACCGATAATGGCACGGCCACGCTCCTTCATGAAGGATTCCACCTCGCGGTTAATGTAGCTCTGCAACTGGTTCTCAGGAGTGTGCTTGCCATCGTTCTTCAGACCCAGTTCCTTTATCTTTGCCTGACATGTGGGACACTTCTGCCAACGGTGCTTGGGACATTCGTCACCGCCGATATGTATGTATTTGGAGGGGAAGACATCGCAGAGTTCGCCAAGTACGGTCTTCAGGAATGTCAGCGTCTCGGGATTACCGCCACAGAGAACCTCACGGCTTACACCCCAATAGGTGCGCACGGGATAAGGGCCTCCGGTGCATCCGAGATGCGGGAACACATGCAGGGCACTCTGCATGTGGCCGGGGAGGTCTATCTCCGGAACTACATTAATATAACGCTCGGCAGCATAGCGTACTACCTCGCGGCACTCCTCCTGAGTGTAGTATCCACCATAGGGAGTACCATTATATATACCTGAATTTCCAGGACCTATGACCGTTTCGGCACGTACACTGCCCTTTTGGGCAAGGCTTGGATATGCCTTCACCTCGAAACGCCATCCCTGGTCTTCGGTAAGATGCCAGTGGAACTGGTTGCTGCCATGCAGGGCCATAACGTCCAGGAACTTCTTTATGAACTCCACGGTAAAATAGTGTCTTCCGCAATCAAGAAGTACGCCACGATACTCGAAACGTGGTTCGTCGTATATCTCGGCATAGAGAAGTTCCACCTTGTCGGCATTCTTGACAATGGGAAGCGATTTGCGCAAAGTCTGGGCAGCACGGAACAGGCCTATAGGCTGACGGGCAATGATGTCAATACCCTTCTTGTCCACCTTTATTATATATGCCTCCTTTTGCTGTTCTGTAAGGTCTGATTCCACCTCACCCTTGGCCTTAGGATAGTCAAGGCTCATACGTATGGCAGCTTTCTTGTCGCCAGGTGCGAGTTTCAGTGTTATGCCTGTAGTTTCCTCTATCCACTGACGGAAAAACAACACATTCCTATAAACTTCCTCATTGGAAGCATCAAACGACACTCCCATACCATTTTTCAGTACAAACACATTGGCAGAGTCAACCTTCACTTCCTTGGGCAAGGGGATGACATCATACTCAGCATGCTGGGCATTGGCAGAAAGAGTGCCTGCAATGACCAGGGCGATAAAAAGAAAGAAAGAGAGTTTTCTCATAGTATTATTATATAATGTATAGATTTCAGTCGTTCAATTCATTTATCCATCCAACCATATCACTGAGCACCTCCTCGGATATGGTTTCTTCTATTGCCCCGTAATTCATGGCGGTGGCAGGGGTGCAGTGCTGGAAAAGGTGGTTGAGGGATTCGTATTCCCTGATGATGTTCTTGGAGTTTGAAGGCAGATTGTCCCTGATTACGGGTATGTTGTCCCTACTCAGTACCTGAAGGTCGAGGGTTCCGTTCAGTGCCATTACGGGACATGCAACCTTTCTTATTGCCTCGGCAGGACTATAACGCAAGAACCATGTAAACCACTCACCACCGGCTGAAACGCACTTTGAAAGGTTTGTCTTTAGAGCGCCTGGCAAAGTGAGGTTCTCAGCATTACACAAGTCCTCTGTGTACCTGACAGGGTCGTTGATTTCCTTACCCTCTACACGGTCCTTGTACAATATGCGCAATGCCTTGGCATAGTTACCTATAATCTCCTGTGGTACACCCTGCTGTTGCATCATAGCCTCGTTCTGACCCACTATGACATCAATGCCGTTAGCGGCACTACCGGCAAGTGAAACAAGGAAGTCAACACTCTTTTCCGCTCCCAGCATGAAGGCTATGGTACCTCCCTCGCTATGTCCTATTATGCCAACCTTCCCGAACTTGTTCAGTTTACGAAGATAGGATATACCGGCCTTTGCATCTGCAAGGTTATTCTGCGTTGTCGTACCCAGGGTGGGACCTGTGGATTTTCCTATTCCCCTATCATCGTACCTTAAGGAAGCAATACCATGACGTGCAAGGTAATCCGCTATGACAAGGAAGGGCTTGTGGCCGAAAATCTCCTCGTTTCTGTCCTGACCTCCACTTCCTGTAACCATAAGGACAACAGGTGTCTGCTTCTTTAACGAGGCATTGTAATTTATGGGATATGTCAATGTTCCTGACAGTACTGCACCTTCTGCCTCATTACTGAACAACACTTCCTCTGTCTTATAGGCATAAGGTGCATTGGGGGTCTGAGGTCTTTTCAAAAGGGATTTACCTTGTTTGAGATTCAAATCAAGGACAGCACCGTTTTGGGAAAACTTGCCTTCTATGCTTTCGGCTGACAACTTGCGACCCCTATAAACGGCCCTTAAAGCCGGAATGGATATGTTGAGACTATCGGAGTCGTTCTTCAACACACTGACAGGAATGTTCTTGGCGCCCTGTTCAGGTACGTCCATTGTAGCAGTAAATGTGCCATCGGACAGTGTCTTTATGTTAATCCCTATATGAAGTTTACTGGTACCTATGGATAACTCGCCCGTCCAACTGGCAGATGATTCCGATTTCTGCGCATGGGAACATAGTGAGGAAAAAAGCACAACTATAATATAAGATATCAGTATCCTAAACATATCCTTCGTTGTATAAGTCAATAATACAAGTAAATATATTTTACTACTTCTCGGTAAGGGCTATGCAAACCTGATCCTGGAAGTTGCGGCCAATGCTTCCCCTTTGCACACCCTGGTTTATTATACAGAAAGAGATTACGTGTCCGTTACCGCCATTGGCATATCCGCTTAGCGACGATATACCGCTCACCGTACCTGTCTTGGCAAAGATGTTGTTGTAGGCAGATGTGCCATGGAAGCGCTTCTTCAAGGTACCGTCCACACCTCCTATGGGCAGGGATGGCACAAGGTGGGCACGTATGTCCTGTTGCCACCAGGCATACACAAGCAGTGCATTGAGCATCTGAGGGGTGATATAGTTATAGAGCGAAAGCCCGCTGCCATCGGCTATCCTGTATCCGCTATCCTTTGGAATACCAGCACGTTGGAATACTGACTCTATATTTGACACCACAGACTTTATATCACCGAACTTTCCGCCTCCAAACGTGGACAGTTGCCAAAAGAGACTCTCGGCCAGACGGTTGTCACTGTCCTTCATCATGATGTGCAGAACCTCGTTCATGTGCCATTTCTTGCGTTCGCGATACGGCATCTGCAACGTGATGTCATCATCCCAGCACCAGCCTTCTCCTGCCTCATCAATGCGGGGAACATAGTTGTACTCGCCTCCGAGAAGGTCAAGGGCAGATATAGCCGTAACGAGTTTCTGGCATGATGCCGGACGCATGCGGTGGTCACCGTTTATTGTAAAGATATATTTACCATCCGTAATGTCGTAAACCACCAATCCCAACTGGCTGCTTTGGAACATGGGCGAGTTGCAGAGTTCAAGTAAACGGGATTGCAACCGTCCCTCCCATGTATCGGTGGAATATATCGGTGAGGTGCTGAAATTACGGAACCCCTGCTTCAGCATGCCAAGAAGCATGAGGTCTTCGTCCGAAACCTTGTTACGCTCAACATAAACGGTCCTTATCTCCGGTTCCAACTGCACTATCTCACGCTTGGTCTTACAGGACAAGAGCAGGAAAACGGAGAGAAGGCAAAATATGGTTCTTTTCATGGGATTATATTGAAATGCACTATACAACGACAAAAATACACAATTTTATCAAAACACATAAACACAGGACATGATAATGAGGCAAAAACGTTAATAAAACCGAATTCGCGGGCGCGTGCTTGCGTGTATAAGGTTATTTTCATATCTTTGTGCAGATTAACGGATACTGAATTCCGCGCACACCAAACATAAAATGAAGGCGGACACTGGATTCACGACCAAATAAAGAAGAAAGGAAATGATCAGAAAATTTGATTTTCTCGTTATCGGAGGCGGTGTGGCAGGCATGAGCTACGCACTGAAGGTGAGCCAGAGCGGTAAGGGCAAGGTGGCCCTTGTGTGTAAGACATCATTGGGAGAGTCCAACACCTCCAAGGCACAGGGTGGAATAGCCTCGGTGACAAACCTGGAACTGGACAACTTTGAAAAGCATATCCAGGATACCATGATTGCAGGCGACTACATATCAGATCCTGCCGCCGTGGAACAGGTGGTAAAAGGCGGACCTGCAGGAATAGCCGACCTGGTGAAGTGGGGAGTAAACTTCGACAAGAAGGAGGATGGAGAGTTTGACCTGCACAGAGAGGGCGGACACTCCGAGTTTCGAATCCTGCACCATGCCGATGACACTGGCTTTGAAATACAGCGCGGTCTTATGGAGGCCGTAAAGAGCAACCCCGACATAACGGTACTGGAAAACCATTTTGCCGTGGAAATAATCACCCAGCACCACATGGGTATCCGTGTCACAAGACGTACTCCGGACATAGAGTGCTTCGGTGCATACGTCCTGAACCCGGAAACAGGCAAGGTGGATACCTATCTGTCAAAGATTACCGTTGTGGCAACTGGAGGTACGGGTGCCGTCTATTCTTCCACCACCAATCCGGACATTGCCACGGGCGACGGCATAGCCATGGTGTACCGTGCCAAGGGCAAGGTGCAGGACATGGAGTTCGTACAGTTCCACCCCACGGCACTATACAATCCAAAGGAAAAGCATCCGGCATACCTCATTACCGAAGCCATGCGAGGATATGGCGGCATATTGCGCCTACCCAACGGCAAGGAGTTCATGCAGAAGTATGACGAGCGCCTGAGCCTGGCTCCACGCGACATAGTGGCACGTGCCATAGACAACGAGATGAAGATTCACGGTCTTGACCACGTATGCCTGGATGTAACGCACAAGGATCCTGAGGAAACAAAGAAGCACTTCCCGAACATATATGCCAAGTGCCTGTCCATAGGCATAGACATAACAAAGGACTATATACCTGTTTCCCCCTGTGCACACTATATGTGCGGAGGTATAAAGGTGGATCTTGACGGACAAAGCAGTATCAGGCGACTCTATGCCCTGGGAGAATGTTCTTGCACTGGGTTGCATGGCGGCAACCGTCTGGCAAGCAACTCCCTGATAGAAGCCGTGGTGTATGCCGATGCCGCCGCACGCCATTCCTTAGAGGTGGTGGACAACTACACCTTCAATGAGAAAGTTGCGGAATGGGACGACGAGGGCACGCTGACCAACGAGGAAAAGGTGCTTATAGCACAGGACATGAAGGAGGTGAACCAGATTATGTCCACTTACGTGGGTATAGTGAGAAGCGACCTCAGACTTCACCGTGCATGGGAACGTCTTGACCTTCTGTTTGAGGAAACGGAACATCTTTTCAAGAGAGTGAAACCCACCAAGGATATCTGCGAACTGAGAAACATGATAAACGTGGGTTACCTTATCACACGTCACGCACTGGAAAGGAAAGAAAGCCGAGGACTGCACTACACCATTGACTATCCGAAGCACGCTTATGATAAAACGGAAAAGTGAAATAGGAAAACGGAAAACTAACATACCCCCTCCGGAGCGTTGCTCCTCGTCCCCCTATTTAGGGGGACAAAGAAAACGGAAAACGGAAAAAACACTGAATGAAGAAAAGCATATTCGGCACATTGCTCCAACTGGAATCAGTATTCCTGTTGATAACGGGCGCCGTCAGTTTATTCTATAAAGAGGAAGACTGGTGGGTGTTCATGTCGTGTGCAGCTATAAGTTTTCTCATAGGTGCAGTGAACATAAGTATAAGAAAGTGCCAAAGCAGAAACAATAATGAACATTGCCACAAGTACTTCTCGCGCGCCGACAGTTTTATGGTGGTGACAATGACATGGGTACTCTTCTCCCTGATAGGAATGATACCGTTCATCTATCTAAATGGAATGGATATAACAGATGCATTCTTCGAGACAATGTCAGGCTTCACAACTACGGGTGCAACGGTAATCTCTGATATTGACAGTATGTCGAACGGACTTAAGTTCTGGCGATGCATAACGCAATGGATGGGAGGACTGGGAATAGTGGTATTTACCTTTGCACTGATGCCTACCGGAGAGATGCGAAACAACAACATATTCTCGGCAGAAACAACAGGTATAAGTCTGGACAAACTTAGTCCTAAAATAAGTTCTACGGCCAGAAGGCTGATGATAATATACCTGATACTTACAGTATGCTGTGCCGCACTTTATTATGCAGGACCAATGAGTGCATTTGATGCCGTATGCCACTCCTTTACTACAATATCCACTGGAGGTTTCTCCAATTATACGGCAAGCATGGCACACTTCAATTCCAAGTACATAGAATATGTCTGTTCCGTATTCATGCTTCTGTCAAGCATTAACTTCGGACTTTATTATTATGCTGCAGTGAGAAAGTGGTATATAATACAGAATAATGAGGAAATCAATGTGTTTTTCAAAATAGTATGTATATCAATAGTTATATTCATGCTGCTTTTCTATTTTGTTCCTGCAACTATAGAAAACATGGCATCACTGCCTATGGGAATAGAAGAGATATTCCGTACATCATTATTCCACGTATCTACCATAATAAGCAGTACTGGTTTTGCAGCATCGAAGTATGACTATGTGGCATGGGGTGATGCCTACCTTATGCCTACACTGTTGATGATGACCATAGGCGCATGTGCCGGAAGTACGGCAGGAGGCATGAAAGTGGTAAGATTCATAGTAGGTGCAAAGGCAATACGTAATGAATTTATAAAGCAACTTCATCCGAGGGCAATTCTGAGCGTAAACCTTGGAGGACAAATACTAAAGGAAGAAAGAGTAAGAAGAACACTGGGGTTCATTCTAATCTACGTGGTGCTGGTTATAATCGGAATAACGATAATGACATACTTTGGAATGGATACGATAACCAGTCTTGGAAGTAGTATAACAGCATTGAGCAACATAGGACCTGGTGCAGGACTCACAGGTCCTGCCAACAACTTCTCGGAAATTCACCCTATTACAAAATGGCTCTTCAGTTTCTACATGCTGGTGGGACGTCTGGAGATATACACCGTATTGTTCCTGTTTATGCCCAGTTTCTATAAAAAGTAAATACATATATGACATTGATGCACAGATCACCAATATTCGGACCTGTAAAGAGCAGAAGGCTCGGCATATCGCTTGGCATAAACGTTATGCCGGATGATGGCAAATGGTGTTCGTTTGATTGTGTATATTGCGAATGCGGTTTGAACAAAGACCATCGGCCAAGCAAACCCTTGCCTACGATTGAAGAGATAGAATACAAACTCAGGGAAAGACTGAAGGCAATGAAGGAGAGTGGAGAAGACCTGAACACTCTCACCTTCTCCGGAAATGGCGAACCTACCATGCACCCAAAGTTTCCAGAGATAGTGGACAAAGTGCTGCATCTTCGCGATGAATACTTTCCAAAGGCAAAGGTTACAGTATTGTCCAACAGCACGCAGATACATCGCAAGGAAGTGTTCAGCGCACTGATGAGGGTGGACAATGCACTGATGAAACTGGATACCGTTTCTCCGGAATACATAGAACTGGTTGACCAACCAGCCGGAAAGTATGATGTTGAAAGCATAATAGAACGTCTTGCCGAAATGAATGGGCATGCCGTAATACAAACCATGTTCATGAAAGGCAATATCAAGGGCAAGGACGGAAACATGGTGTCCGTGGACAACTGCAAGGACGAATACATTGAACCATACATAGAAACACTGAAAAAGATAAAGCCACGACAGGTGATGATATACACTCTGGACAGAGAGTGGCCAACCGAAGGCCTGGAAAAGGCAAGCCGTGAAACTATGGACGGCATAGCAGAGAAAATACGCAAAGCAGGATTTGATACGAGCGTAAGTTACTGATATACCTATACAGAAAAAAAGGACAATTTACAAAAGAATGAGGAAGATACTTGTCATACTGATGCTTCTTGCAACATTCACCGGCATTTCCTATGCCCAGGATGATGTTGTGCAGAACATCGAGAAATTAAGTCTCGTGCATCAGGACAAAGTAACTACGCAAGGTGAAGGATATGCACTTAAACTTCAAAGATACCTTATTCTGAAACCTTATATTTTGGATGGTGACACCATGTACCAGTATCTTCTGCCGGAAATGCCGGTATATGCTCCTTTGAAGTTCAAGAGCAACAGGCAAAGGAAAAGGTACAACAAACTTGTACACAACGTAAAGACGGTACTTCCCATTGCCCAGGAAGTGAACGCACTTATAAAGGAAACCTACGAAACCCTGCAAATGCTTCCTGACAAGAAAAGCAAGGACGAGCACATAAAAGCGGTAGAAAAGGAAATATGGAGAACCTATTCTCCAAGGATGAAGAAACTTACCTATTCGCAAGGCAAACTTCTTATAAAACTCGTTGACCGTGAGTGTAACCAGAGTTCATACGAGATAGTAAAGGCTTTTCTGGGTCCTTTCAGGGCTGGTTTCTATCAGGTATTTGCATGGACATTCAATGCCTCTCTAAAGAAAGAATACGATCCGGAGAACGATGACAAACTGGTGGAAAGGGTGGTAAGAGAAGTAGAAGCAGGATTACTTTGAGTAAGACACACCACCTTACCCCTACGCAAGGGAGGAAGTATATAGTAAACAATTAATGGTAACCTCTCCCTCCCCTTGCGGGAGGGTTGGGGAGGGGTCCAAACCTAAATAAAAAAGATGAGAAAACTGAAGGTAACGGAAATGAACCGCATAACTCCGCAAGAGTTTCAAGTGGCTGACAAGAACCCCTTGGTGGTGGTATTGGATCATGTCCGCAGCCTATACAATGTTGGTAGTGTCTTCCGTACGGCAGATGCCATGAGACTTGCAGGAATATGCCTTTGCGGAATTACCGCCACACCGCCTAATGTAGAGATACACAAGACAGCCCTTGGTGCAGAAGACACCGTGGAATGGAAATACTTCAAGCAAACCGAGGATGCCGTTGAATGGCTTCGCCAGGAAGGATACACCATCATGGCGGTGGAACAATGCGAAGGCAGCACCATGCTACAAGACTTCCATCCAGAACCTGAAAAGAAGTATGCCATCATCATGGGCAACGAGGTGAAGGGTGTTCAGCAGCACATAGTGGACATGGCCGACGGATGCCTGGAAATACCCCAGTTCGGAACCAAACACAGCATGAATGTTTCCGTCACGGCAGGCATGATAATATGGGATTTCATGCAGAAAAGTTATCTACATTCGTGTTGATAACTATGTTCAAAAACCTTGCATAACACTGATATTCATGATAACAAAAGCGGGGAAGAATAGTTATAAACACAGGCAAAAAGGCTATAAACACGGTTATTTCAACCCTTATCTACATGGATGTAAAAGCATGCAAAGAACGAAGGATTAGCACATTAAATGATATGGCAACATAAGTTATCTACACTATCAACACCCTATCATTATCATCATAGATATAGAAATTAAATAAATAAAGGATAATAATATGAACATTAAAGAGGAAATACGCAGGATGTGCCGTGAGAAGAATGCGGTGATTATGGCACACTACTACACCGACGGTGAGATACAGGATATAGCCGATTTCGTCGGTGACTCACTGGCTTTGGCACAGAAGGCTGCCACCACCGATGCTGATATAATAGTAATGTGTGGCGTGCACTTCATGGGCGAGACAAGCAAGATACTTTGTCCCGACAAGAAAGTCCTTGTTCCCGATCTGGAGGCTACCTGCTCCCTGGCGGAGAGTTGCCCTGCCGACAAGTTTGCAGAGTTCGTGGCAGAGCATCCCGGTCATACCGTTATAAGTTATGTAAACACCACGGCTGCCACCAAGGCCGTTACCGACATAGTGGTGACCAGCAGCAATGCCCGCCAGATAGTGGAGTCGCTTCCTCAGGACACTCCCATCATCTTCGGCCCCGACCGCAACCTGGGTGGATATATAAATAGTATAACGGGCAGGAACATGCTCCTTTGGGACGGTGCATGCCATGTGCATGAGAAATTCTCGGTGGAGAAGATACTGGAACTGAAGAAGCAGTATCCAGATGCCAAGGTGCTGGTACATCCAGAGTGCAAGGGCACGGTGGTGAAACTTGCCGACAAGGTAGGCAGTACCGCGGCTCTTCTGAAGTATAGCATCAATGACCCTGCACAGGTATTCATTGTGGCCACCGAGAGCGGTATCCTTCATGAGATGCAGAAGTCATGCCCCGAAAAGACTTTCATCCCTGCTCCTCCAAGCGACAGTACATGTTCATGCAACGAGTGCTCATATATGAAACTCGTCACGATGCAGAAACTCTACGATTGTCTCCTGAACGAGGCACCGGAGATACACGTTGATGCCGAGGTGGCAGAGAAGGCCATACGTCCCATCAACCGCATGTTGGAAATATCCGAGAAATTGGGCCTTTAATCCCTTGACCCGAGGCGAAGGCAATTACTTCCCGAAGCAAAGGCAATCGCTTCCCGAGGCGAAGGCCGTGACAATACATTGCAAAGGCTTTGACAATACATTGTCATTCCCTTTGCAATACGATGCGATCCAACATATAATATATATAGAATAAGAAAGGAACCAGTATAGCATAATATATAAGAAGGAAATGCAGGAAACTCTGCCTACACTGATAACCGACCTTGCATACATACTCATAGTGGCGGGAGTCACTACGGTTTTGTTCAAGAAACTAAAGCAACCTCTTGTACTTGGCTACATAGTTGCCGGTTTTCTTGCAGGACCCTATATGCCATATACTCCCACCATAGGAGATATGGACGAATGTGAGCAATGGGGACAGATAGGTGTGATTATCCTGATGTTCACCCTGGGCCTTGAATTCTCTTTCAAGAAGATAATCCAAATGGGAGTGTCGCCCATCATCTGTGCATGCCTTATTATGGCAGGAATGATAGGTGTGGGCAATGTAGCAGGAGGATTGTTCGGGTGGAACAGCATGGACAGCATGTTCCTTGGTGGCATGCTGGCAATGAGCAGTACCACCATTATATATAAGGCATACGATGATTTGGGTCTCCGGCACAAGCATTTTGCCGGAAACGTACTCTCCGTGCTCATCATTGAGGATATACTTGGCATCCTGCTGATGGTGGTGCTGAGCACCATTGCCGCCACAAGAAGGTTTGAGGGCATGGCACTGATGGAAAGTCTGTTTGGTTTGTCCAGTGTGCTGTTGATATGGTTCTTGGTTGGAATATACATTCTTCCCATATTATTGAAACGTTACAAGCGTTACATGAACAGGGAGACCCTCATGATAGTGTCCCTTGCCTTGTGTTTCCTGCTTGTGCTCATCAGCACACATGCAGGATACAGTCCTGCATTCGGAGCCTTTATGATGGGCAGCATATTGGCAGAGACGGTAGAGGCCGAACAGATAGAGAAGGCGGTGGAACCTGTCAGGGACCTGTTTGGTGCCATCTTCTTTGTAAGTGTGGGAATGATGGTAAATCCAGAGGTTCTCTTAGCCTATTGGCCAGTGATACTTGTGTTGACTATAAGTATAGTGTTCGGTCAGATGATAATAGGCACATTGTCTTATCTCCTTACGGGAAGTTCGTTGAGCGATAGTGTTCATAGCGGTTTTTCCATGGTGCAGATAGGCGAGTTTGCCTTCATACTGGCCGTGCTTGGTGAGCAACTTGGCGTAACAAGCGGTAAACTCTATCCGATAGTAGTGGCGGTAAGTATCATCACCACGTTCATAACACCATATATGATAAAGTTGTCCGATCCCGTAAGCAGGATGTTGGAGAGGAACATCAATTATGGCGCGGTAAGTGGCATAAAGGGCAATATTCACGGCAGGAAGAACATATTCGGCAGCATGAACGTAATGCGCAAGAACATTATAGGAACGTGGAAAGCGCTTCTGCAGGCCCTGTGCTATCAGACGGTATCATATCTGGTGCTTTCCTCTGCCTTCGTGGGTTTCGGCCTTGCAACACTGAAACCTCTCATAGGTGCATATTGCATTCCGCTTATAGTGATATTCATCTCCCCATTCCTCAGGGCAGTGGTTATGCGCAAGAACCATAGTATGGAGGTACAGTTCCTTCGTGAACAGGGCGGTATGCACGTATTCTTCATAAACCTCACCATATTGATAAGGTTCATTCTCAGTGCCGGAATCATATATAGTGTGATAGAGTACAGTAGCGACATGCCATTGTACATAGACATAGCGCTTTCTGCACTGATAATGGGTTTAATAATATGGAGCAGGCTTATCAAGATGGTAAGCATACGCATAGAGCGTACTTTCAAGCAGAACCTCCGACGCAGGGAGAATAGCGTATGCAGTTATTCACGCATGCTTCGCGGTCGCGACATACACCTTGCACGTCTCACCGTACCCGAATTAAGCAAATGGGCAGGCAAGAAACTCTCTGCCCTTAACTTCGGCAGGCACAACAATGTGCACATAGCCTCCATAGTACGCGGAAAGGTTCGTATAAACATACCCGGTGGGGAGAATATGATATTCCCCGGCGATGTACTTGAAGTGGTGGGCGACGATAGAAGCATAGAATCTATACGCCAGAAGATGTACACCGAAACTACAGGTATCAACGACACACTACAGGCAGAACCTCTTACGATCAGGAGGTACACACTTAACAACGGGTCGGCCTTCATAGGCAGGACTTTAGCCAATAGCGGATTAAGGCAGGAATACCACTGCACCGTCATAGGTTTTGAAGATGAGTCAGGAAATCTCGTGTCTCCAAGTCCCGAACGTATAATACAGAGCATGGACACCATCTGGGTGGTAGGAGAGTATGAGAGTCTCAGGAAACTCAACACCGTGCTATGAATAAATAAATATAAGATAACACAACAGATAATAATATAATAAAAGATAATAAGATGAAAGCAGGTATTGTAGGACTGCCCAACGTGGGCAAATCAACATTGTTCAATTGTCTCTCGAGCGCCAAGGCACAGGCGGCCAATTTCCCCTTCTGCACCATTGATGCCCAGTTGGGACAGGTCAGTGTGCCCGACGAGCGTCTGACCAAGTTGGCAGAAATAGTAAAGCCAGGACGCATAGTACCGGCCGTATGCGATATAGTGGACATAGCCGGTCTTGTGAAGGGAGCCAGCAAGGGTGAAGGTCTGGGCAACCAGTTCCTTGCCAACATCCGCGAGTGCGATGCCATCATACATGTGTTACGTTGCTTTGATGACTCCGGTATCGTTCACGTGGATGGTAGCGTTGATCCTGTCCGCGACAAGGAAATCATCGACATGGAACTTCAGTTGAAGGACCTGGAGACACTCGAGAATCGTGCCAAGCGTGTTGAAAAGGCTGCCCGTGTGGGTGGCGACAAGGCAGCAAAGATAGAGATGGACGTCATATACACCTATCGCAAGGTTCTGCTTGAGGGCAAGAGTGCACGCACCGTATCGTTTGAGACGGAGGACGAGCAGGCAGCGGCCAAGTCCCTGTTCCTCCTCACGGCCAAGCCCGTACTTTATGTATGTAACGTTGACGACAAGAGCGCTTCCACCGGCAACGAGCACACCGCCCGTGTGGCAGAAGCCATAAAGGACGAGGAGGCGGAAATGCTCATCATCAGTGCACAGACGGAGGCCGACATTGCCGAACTGGAAACATACGAGGAGAAGCAGATGTTCCTTGAGGACATGGGATTGTCCGAGAGCGGATGCAACCGCCTTATCAAGGCCATATACAGCCTTCTCACCTTGCAGACATTCATCACCGCAGGCGAGATGGAGGTAAAGGCATGGACCTTCCGCCGCGGATGGAAGGCACCCCAGTGTGCAGGT
This sequence comes from Bacteroidaceae bacterium, assembly GCA_017466325.1. Taxonomy (GTDB): domain Bacteria; phylum Bacteroidota; class Bacteroidia; order Bacteroidales; family Bacteroidaceae; genus Physcousia. The sequence continues at coordinate 14,382 of JAFTUK010000052.1, forward strand.
GTCATCCACACTGACTTTGAAAAAGGTTTCATCCGTGCTGAGGTTATCAAGTACGACGACTACATACATTACGGAAGCGAAGCCGCCGTTCGCGAAGCCGGCAAGATGGGTGTAGAGGGCAAGGAATATGTTGTTCAGGACGGTGACATCATGCACTTCCGCTTCAATGTATAAGTTATGACAATTCCTGCATATATACTTTGGAATCCAGATATAGTGGCCTTCAGCCTTGGCCCTATAGAGGTAAGGTGGTATTCGCTCTTATGGTGCATAGGTCTTTTTGCCGTGTACCAGTTGATGCACTATTTGTTCAAGGAGCAGAAGTTGGGCGAGGACAAGTTCGAACCAATGTTCGTCTATTGCTTCCTCGGCATACTCATAGGTGCACGACTTGGCCATTGCCTTTTCTATGAACCCGAGTACTTCCTTTCCCATCCTGTGGAGATGTTCCTGCCTATACGCAAGTTTGCCGACGGCGAATGGCACTTTACGGGTTATGAGGGTCTTGCATCGCATGGCGGCACTTTGGGCCTGATGCTTGCCATAGTGCTTTATAGCCGTAAGGTGAAGTTGAACCTGATGCACGTATTGGACAACGTGGCCATAGTCACTCCCATCTGTGCTTGTGCCATACGCCTTGGCAACCTGATGAACTCGGAAATCATCGGTCGTCCCACCGATGTGCCCTGGGCATTCATCTTTGAGCGTGTGGACATGCAGCCACGCCATCCCGGCCAGTTGTACGAGGCTTTGTGCTATGCAGTATTCTTCTTCATAGGTTGGGCGATATACCGCCGCTCCCTTGACATAAAGGGAGTGAACAAGGATAATAAGCCTTTGTTTGACATCAGTGTGGGTTCCGGCTTCTATTTCGGCTTGTGCATATTCTTGATTTTCCTTTCCAGAATATTCATAGAGTTCACAAAGGAGAACCAGGTTGACTTTGAATCGTCCATGACGTTCAACATGGGTCAGTTGCTCAGTGTTCCCTTCGTATTGCTCGGCCTTTATTGCATGTTCGGAGGCAAGTATTGCAAGAATTTAGGCGAATATAAATAATATGAATCCTTTTAACACGCGTTAATACAACACACCATAATATATTATATCCATGATTAAGAAGTTTATTTTGAGAGCAATAATGATAACTTTATTGTTGTCTGTTCATTTCATCTATGCGCATGCCGATAAGTATGTTATTTATCCCATACCGCATTCAATAACAATGAACAGGGGTAGTTTGACAATGACCAATAAAGTTAATGTGGTGTTTGAGAGTACCATAGATCTTATGACCAAGAAGCGACTGGCAGATGTCCTGTCACAACATGGCATGGAGGTCGTAGAAGGAACTACTGATGCAGGAAACATAACACTTCGATTGGGAACCATAGGCAGTGGTGAGAATGTAGAAACTTATGCGTATGAAACCTTGGCATTAAAAAAGGAAAGCATTATTAAGGCTAATATGTTTGACCGTCATGCCATCAAGGTAAATGCTGATGGAATAACCATTTTAGGAGAGCACACCAACGCCGTGTTCTGTGCCTTGGCCTCTTTGGAGCAGATGTTGGAACAGATGCATGACAATGCATTGGACTTTACTACCATCTACGACTATGCCGACCAACAGAACCGCGGTTTGGTAGAAGGCTACTATGGCTACCCGTATAGTGTGGACGTGAAAAAGGATTTAATGCGTTACATGATGCGATTCAAGATGAATACCTACATGTTCGGTGCAAAGAGCGATCCCTATCATTCACAGATGTGGAAAGATCCGTATCCTACCACCATTTCTGCAGAACAGGAGAAAAACGGATGGTTGACACAGGATATGTTGCGCGACCTTTCAAAGGTGAGCGAGGAAACAAAGGTGAACTTCATCTGGGCCATTCATCCGGGTAACGAGTTTTTAGGCAGCAACACGGTCATCAGCGATATCATGAGCAAATTCGAGAAGATGCACGAATTAGGTATCCGCCAATTCGGTGTTTTCGTTGATGATGTAAGTATTCCATCCAGCGATGCGGACATGAAGAAGAATGCCGACAGGCTTACCCAACTGCAAAAGGAAATAGAAAAGAAATGGAATACGGAAGGTTCTGCACCTGAGGATACCGTGCGTCCTCTGCACTTCGTTCCGCAGATCTATTGTAATAGTTTTGCCAGCAGTGTTGACCAGCGCCAGCGTTTCATGACAGCTTTGAGTAAAGTTCCCTCTTACATAACTGTTTATTCTACCGGTCAGGGTGTATGGTCAGTACCCAACAACGACCACACGATCACCGTGAAGCAAGAGTTCGGCCGTGCCATGGCATGGTGGTGGAACTACCCCTGCAACGACAATGCCGACGGACAGATTTTTCCCATGGATATGTATAGCAACTTCGTGGACATGCCTTCAGTGGGTAATGGAGAGCGTCTGCCATCAAGGTTGAACAATTGCCAGGGTTTGATAGCCAACCCCATGCAACAAGGACAGGTAGCAAAGACCTCGCTGTTCTCCATTGCCGACTATGCATGGAATAATGCAGGTTTCAAGAACGAACAGAGTTGGGAGGCCAGTTTCAAGACCATCATCAAGGATGAGGAGGTACGACAAGCATATCACGACATCACTTACTATCTGCGATGGAACGAACCACAGAGCATGCAGACACTGATAAATAATTACAAGAACTCCTTGGAAAGCGGTCTTCCCAACTCTTCGGACCTCATTGCCGTAATACAGAAGATAAGGACCGATTGCGAGAAGGTGATTACCTTGAAGGATTCTGAAATACATAGTGACCGCCTGTTATACGCCGATATAGCCCCTTGGCTACATACTCTGCACACATATTCCATCGTCATAGAAAAGATGCTTGGCATTTTGGACAATCAAGAGGACGGACATATGCAGAACTGGCTAAGTGTTAAGGAAGTGAGTGATAGTCTTATGTCTTTGGACAAGAGTACCCTTTACACCGCATATGCGTTAGAGGGTATGGGCAACGGCATCAGCGTAAGTTATCGTCAGGCTCAGTTATCGAGACTCTACCTGTATCCCTTCATTTCATACCTGAAAGAAAGAAGCATTGACACATATTTCATTGATCCTACCGCCATCAGCACTCCAACCGTAATCAGCAACTCTCCCCTGCTCAACGCAACCCTTACCATGAAGGGTAGCAAGATATCTCTGGCATTACCTACAAGAAATCTGGACATCAACAAGTACGTAGGTGTACAACTTGTGGAGCCTATTCTTCTGGACAACATCAACATTACCGAAGAACTTCTGCCATACGCCAGATACAGTACAAACGGCAAGGAATGGAAAAAGTTGGCATCCACATCTGAATTGCCTCAGGAGCACGTAGCGTACTTCATATTCCTGAACGATACAGACAAGGGAATAAAGGAGTTTACCCTTTCTGAGGATATATTCTCATTCAATATCGCCATCCAAGCCAAAGCCCAAAGTGTGACTCTTCCAGAGGGCAATATCTACGACGGGCACACCGCAGCATTTATGGTAGACGGCAAATACGACACATACACTTGTTTGAACCGTAACCAGCAGTCAGGCGATGTGTACACTCTGGATTTGGGTACGGAAACTATACTGCACGATGTAAGACTCTGCATGGGTACAGTAAACGGGGATTATCCCAATGTGGCCAGAATACAATATTCGTCAGATGGAACCAAATGGGCAAACCTCAAAGTCAAGGACACAGACACGTACAATTGGAATATTGATTTGGAGCAGAACGTTACCTACAGCGACGAGATGGTCTATTGTGATTTCGACGGAGCAGGAAATAAAGCGCGCTACATACGCCTTAGGCTTACAACGGCCAACACCAGCAAATGGATGCGCCTTTACGAGATAGAGGTAAACAGACAGCACGCACTGAACAGCACATTGGCAGAATGTACGGATGCAGAAAACAAGGAAGTGGGCGAATTGACCGATGACAATGCGCAAACTGGCATCCCTGCTACCGCAACAAGTCCAATTACATACTCCTTCAACCGACACTTTGCTGTACAGGGTATTACCATATACAGTCTGCCTTCCTCTGTACAGCCAACCATAAGCGTAACTACCGACGGAGAGCAGTGGGCCAATGTAGGGATCCTGAGCGAGGCATGCCAATATATAGACCTTTCTGCTTATCCCATGGCTTTGGCCGTCCGTATGGCATGGCAGGGTTCCGAAGTTCCTGCCATATTTGAGGTAACGCCTAAATATGATACAAACGCTTCCACATTGCCAGAAGAGGAAAGTGAACTTGCAAAGGCCTTTGCTTTGCTGAAATCAAAGGCACAACATGCATTGGATTCCTGTGGTCAAGGCAGTAAACTCATTACCAGTAATAGTCAGTTTTCTTCTCCCTACACCGAACCTAGTGAAGGTTCGCTTAACAATCTTTTAGACGGTAAACAGAATACCTTTTGGCACTCTGCATGGAGTACTGGAAGCGTTCAGGATGGTGTCCACTATCTTGAAATAGCACTGCCCGAAGGAACAATTGGTGACGTAATTATGCATTACGGCCGTAGAAGCGACACAGACGGTCATCATCTTATCAAGGCAAAAATACTGGGTGTGGTGAGCGGTAGCGGCACCTCTGCCAATACAGAGGTGGTATGCGAGTTGGACATGCCGCTTAAAAGTCAGACGGAAACCATTAAGCGTGCCTTCACCCTTCCAAAGGCATATTCTGCCATCCGTTTGCTGGAAATTCGTACAAGCGGTGATATGAAAGGTGTCAGTGCAGGTTTCTTCCACATTGGTGAAATGCAGATATACGACGTCCAGAAGTACTACATTATCAAAGATGCCGAAGCCGAGGCTCAGGCTTTGATGAAAGCCATGTTGCCATTACCCTCAGAGGCAACAGATAAGGATTATGAGGAATTGCAGAAGGCATACAATGATTTCATGTACAAGGTATTTGGTATAATCCCATCTGGCATTGATAATGTTTCAGGTGCGAACAAGACCACAGATAATGTCATCTATGACCTGAGCGGACGCCGTGTTGCGACACCCGTAAAAGGTGTATATATAGTGGATGGCAAGAAGCAAATATTCAAATAGATTGAGGTCTGGATGCACTTATAATGTCATTGATAATGTCATTTCGGCAATTACAATATAAATCAACGTGAGTACAACTAATTATATTATAATGTAAAAACACAATAATAAAAACTAATATTATGAAGGACAAGACAAAATTGATGTTCAAACGTCTATGCATTGCTTTAATGGCATGCACATTTGCCTTGGGTATACATGCACAGACGGTGGGAAGTGTATATCGTATTGTATCCACCAATACAGGCAAGGCCATTACCAACAATGGCAATTATAATCCCGATGCTCCTATCGTGATGGGAAGTATGGACGAGAACGACAAGAGCCAGATGTGGGCACTTATCAACGATGGAACAGAGGGTACGTACGGACTCTACAACATTGGTTCCAAGTTGGCCATAGACATGGCACTGGAGAGCAAGAATCCAGGCAAACTGCTTCATTGGAAACCAAACCTCAACAATCAGAACCAGGTGTTCAATATCCACTCACCTGGCATAGCAGGTTCTGCCATACAGTTACTGTGTGCCGGAAACCCGGGCAAGGTATTGACAGAATACGAAAACGGTGAACTATGGATGGCGGATGACCTCACGAATACCAGTACCTACTTTGAATTGAAGGAGGTAGTCAATGTAGAGGAAAATCCCATTCCTCTGCCATATTTCACATATATGATCAAAAGTTTGAGCACCAATCTTGTTCTGTCCAATGGCGGCAGCAACGAAAACGATGCGCTTATAATTGTTGAGGAAGCCGACGAAAAGGCATACGGCCAAATGTGGAAACTCAGCATACCCATGTACCAGAGTGGAAGCACTACCTGGTATCAGTTGCTCAACGAGAGTTGCGGTAAGTGCATAGACGCAGCCATGGAGAGTTCTGGAAAGCCTCTTCAGTGGAGTCAGAGTTATGATGAGAAAAACGCCAACTGGAACCAGATGTTTGAGATACTGGAGGTTGAGGATGTGGAGAACGCATACCAACTCAAAGTGGGCAAGAACATAGGCAGCAAGTGGTCTCCATCCTTTGAATACTATTATCTGGCGGTAAGTGCCGACAAGGAGTTGTATTTTACCAAGGAGAGCGGAAGCACCGACACCCATTTCACCTTCACAAAGGTAAACAATGCCAATCTTCCGCAAGGTATCTTCTGGCAGGATGAAAAGGTGTTCGAGCAGAACAAGGAAAAGGGACATGCCACATACATCCCCTACCAGAGTACAGATGCCATGCGTGCCGATGCCCGTTATGAGAAGGCATGGCTTGATCCCACCCAAAGCAACCGTTGGATGAGCCTGAACGGAACATGGAAACTGATATGGAACGTGCTTGACGACGAGTACACAATGCCTCAGGAGGAGTTCTACGGCAATGACGTGGATGCTTCAGCATGGGATGACATAACGGTACCCGGATGCCTGGAGATGCAAGGCTATGGTACACCTTATTATATAAATGTGGATTATGCCTTTGCCGATAATCCTCCGTACATAGCCATGAAGAATGGCATGAAGAACAGTGTGGGCAGTTACCGCAGGGACTTCACCTTGCCCGAGGGTTGGGACAATGAGCGCATACTTCTGCACTTCGATGGCATATACTCTGCCGCCTATGTATGGGTGAACGGAAACTATGTTGGTTATACCGAGGGAGGCAACATGGATGCCGAGTTCGACATCAGCAAGCATGTACGTACGGGCGACAACAACCTTTCCGTCCGTGTAATCCGTTGGACAGACGGTTCATACCTTGAAGGTCAGGACATGTGGCACATGAGCGGTATCCACCGCGATGTCTATCTGATGGCAGTACCAAAGGTATTCGTAAGGGACCATTACATATCAAGCAGCCTTTCCGATGATGCCACGTCAGGCAATATGAGTGTTAAACTTACCTTGGACAACAGGGACAGCCTTATCGTAAGCAAGCAGTATGAAGTGCGCCTCATTTCACCCGACGGCAATGTTCTCCAGACACAGACAGGCAGTGCAGATTTCACAAATACAGAGGTTTCAAAGACTCTTGACGTGGTGTTCGAGGGTCTCAGCGATCTGAAGCCATGGACAAGCGATTCTCCCACACTCTATACCGTGGAGGTTGTACAGAAGGATGCTGATGGCAATGAGGAAAGCGTGCATGCCACAAAGTATGGTTTCTGCACGGCTACCATCAGGAACAGCCAGTTCCTTGTCAATGGCAAGCGTGTGCTCATGAAGGGTGTGAATGCCCAGGATACCCATCCCATTACAGGACGTACCGTTGGCATAGATACCATGTGGAAGGACCTTGTACTGATGAAGCAGGCAAATGTAAACATACTCCGTTCAAGCCACTATCCCCGCAGCCCCAAGATGAATGCCATGATGGACTACATTGGCATGTATCACATGGATGAGGCCGATGTGGAGTTCCACAAGAACTGGACAGACGGTGGACGCATACATACCTCTCCCACATGGCGTGCTCCCATAGTGGACCGTGTCACACGTATGGTCCTGCGCGACAGAAACCACTCCAGCATAGTGTCATGGAGTCTTGGCAACGAGAGCGACGGCGGACAGAACTTCAACTATGCCTATGATGCGGCACGTGCGCTTGATCCTCGTCCCATACATTACGAGGGTGCCACCCGTGCCGGAACTTCTCCCACCGACATCTACAGTGTCATGTATAGGGACGTACCCACTGTCCGGTCCTATGTGGATTATGTTGGCAAACCCTATTTCATGTGCGAATATGCCCATGCCATGGGTCATTCCGTGGGCAACCTGATGGAATACTGGGAGGTGATGGAGAACAGCAAGAACGGTATGGGCGGTTGCATTTGGGACTGGGTAGACCAGGCAATCGTTGACCCGCAGGACATAAAGGACGGCGAACTGAAAGTTAACGGCTTCAACAAGTACCGCAACGGCAACGACTATCCCGAAGCACCGCATCAGGGCAATTTCGTGAACAACGGTATAATCACCGCCGACCGCCAGCCCACCGGCAAACTGGCAGAGGTAAGACGTATATACCAGCATATAAAGTTCTCCGAGGTTGACCAGACAAACGGTACCGTAACCGTTACCAACAAGTACGAAAGCATCAATTTGGAGGGAATGACACTGGAATGGAAACTCCTGCTCAACGGTAGGGATGTGGCCGACGGTTCTATTGTCCTTCCTTCAATACCCTCAGGCGAGTCAGAGGACATTGCCATACCTTATGGTTCCGTATCCGAGGAGGGCGAATATCTTCTCAACCTCTCCGTATGCCTGGCAGAGCCTACTTCATGGGCGGAAAAGGGATATGCCATAGCAGGCACGCAATGTGCATTGACCGGTCGCACCCCCCTGTCTGCTCCCGACAATACCGCAGGTACACCTCTCACACTAACAAACAGCGGTTCTGTTTACACCATAGAGGGACAGGACATCAGCATGACGGTAGACACCTCCAAGGGCATTACCTCATGGAAGCAGGGTGGCATCAGCGTCATCCCCGATGCTACGGATGCATCCACGGCACCTGCATATAGCAATTACCGTTGGATAGAAAACGATGCTCCCTACGGAACAGATCCATACTATAGTACAAGCAACGGTATAAACAACAGGTCGTTCAGTGTCAGTGCAAGCGGCGACGGCTCTGCAGTAACCATTACCGAGAATGCTACCGGAAGCCTGTGCGACTACAAGTTCATCTATACCGTAAACCGCGACGGTTCTGTAGACCTCGATGCCTCTTATACCGTCAGGGGCACCAACCTCCGCCGTATAGGCATGCTCATGGAATTGGATTCTGATTTGTCCCTTACTCAGTACTATGCCCGAGGACCCCTGGACAACACCATCGACCGCAAGCAGGGTTCCGACCTTGGCATATACGAACTGCCCGTAAGCGGCTTCCATGTCGACTATGTCCGCCCCCAGACCTCTGGCGACCGTCAGGACCTCCGCTGGATTACCTTCTTCAACGAAGAGGGCAAGGGTATCCGCGTGGAGACGGAAGGTCAGGTGAACCTTACCGTTGACAACTATACCGACGAGTACAAGCACCAGTATCTGCATCAGTGGGATATGGATGCCTCCGACAGGGTTTATGCCAACTTCGACTATGCCCAACTTGGTATCGGTAACGGTTCCTGCGGTGCAGGTGTGCTGGACAAGTACAAACTTCCAACCAGCGGAACCTATGGCTACAAACTCCGTTTCTCATACGTGAATGATGTGGAGACAGGCATCAGCGACCTTCCCTGCACCCCCCCATCTGCAGAGAACAGCCCCATGCCCATCTTCAACACCCGCGGCCAACTCGTGGGCAACACCGCTTCTCCCACCTCCCTCCCCCAGGGCATCTACATCATAGGTGGCAAAAAGGTTGTGATCAAGTAAGAGCACCTTATATATAATATACACTCATCCCCACAGACACTATCAAGGTGTTTGTGGGGATGTTTTGTGTCGTAGTGGATATAATCAACTGATTATTGAACCCAAATCGTTAATTAGCGATGTGATGATAATGACCTTTATTTTTGATATTGTATGCAAAGTTTATGCACACCTTATCTCTTTTTTACCGAAAATAGCAATAATTCATCGTATATATATAATATATAGAACCAATAATAATAAATATGGCTAATAAGAAAGACAAAAATCGAAAGGATGCCCTCAAGAGAAAAAGTGCAATTGAGTCGTTGAAATTTCAAACAAGGTGGGGATTTGAAAAACACTTTGGAACGCCATCATCACTGTATTCTGTGTTTTTAGAAACAGAATTGGATTACATAATAGAGTTAGAACTTCAAGAAGATCTATTATCCATTAAGCGCTTTATAGACGATATAAAATCAGGATTGTGTGTAGAACCGATACCTGAACTTGGTGATTTCTATCATAGCTTGGTTGCCATTTCATTGGGTATATCTCAAATAGCTGACATAAATAAATTTTGTATTCCCACACCCTGGGATGAGTTGCTAAATAAGAAAATACTAAGCATATATTACCCTGATGAAATACGAAATCAAGTTGTTGAATATGCTAAAGAGAAAAATTACAATACTTCTACCTATCTCGGTCAACCAATTGTGAAATTCAATCAGTTATACATTAAAATAAGCAGAAAGATATGAGAAGAATGAAAGAAGCAGATGCAAGGGAACTGTTTGCTTTTGTGGCAGACAGAATCGACATAGAGTCAATACCTCTTGATGATGATGAAACATATGAGTTGTTATCCAAGGGTAATACAGACAGAGTGTATATGATGGAATCCAATTGGGACAAATATGATTTGCTTCAAATAAAGCCGCAGAATTTTGAAGAGCTTGTTGCCTGTGTTGCATTCAGTCATAGTCTTCTGCTTAATCCCTATATCTATACATATCTGAAGATGACAGAGGTTCGGCCTCTTACTTACCCTATATATGCTAAAATAGAGTATGTTGAATCTGTCCTTAAAGAAACACGTGGGTTATTGGTTTACCAGCATCAGGCAACGTTAATAAACGATTATATCAAGAATATGAGTGTCGAGGACAAAGAGAGCTATAGGCTTGCCATAAGGATAATAAAGACTGAAATTGAACGTCGGAAACGCACATTGGCAGATTATTCTTTCTTCTATAAGAGAGCATTGTTATGTTATCGCATAGCATACATCAAAGCTAATTTAACTGAGGTTTTTGAACTTTTTTGGAAGAAAAGATGTAACTAAAGTTATTATTCAGTCTTTGGCCAAGCATAATTTACCCATAAATAGCAGTTTTTGTTTGGGTGTGCAAACGTTTTGCATAGATAATTTATATTTTTGCGTTGGGTAACTTTCATATGAAGTAGACGGTTTATGGTAAGCAAGACATTCAATAGGTATATATGGCTGCTTGACATTCTCTTACAGGAGAAGAAGATGACATTTGATGAGATAAGCAACCGATGGAAAGAAAGCAATATTGGCAACAATACCCCCATGCCATTGCGTACATTCCATCAGCATCGTGCAGCTGTAGAAGAACTGTTTGGAGTTCAAATCAAGTGTGATGCATCCAATGGATACAAGTATTACATTGCTAATCCTGAGGTATTGAAAAACGACAAGACCCGTAAGTGGCTATTGAACTCTTTCAATCTGTCGAATATGATTATTGCCGGCCATAACATGAAAGACAGAATATTGTTTGAAGACATACCTCATGGCACTGAGTATCTACAAAGCATAATATATGCCATGCAGCATTCTAAGGAACTGGCAATAGATTATCAACCATTTTATGGTCATAGAACGTCATACACCATTCAGCCCTATGCAATGAAAACGTATAATCAGCGATGGTATGTGCTCGGTTATATAAAGGAATTGGATGCTATCCGTAATATTGCCCTGGATCGTTTGCTTGAAATGACAATTACGGAACAAGCCTTTAAACTCCCCAAAGGTTTTAGTGCAGAGAAGTATTATGAAAACACGGTAGGGATATTTGTTAATGATGAACTCTCTCCTGTAAAGGTAAAACTCAAGGCGTATGGATCCCAGATAGAATACCTGCGTTCTTTGCCACTGCATAAATCACAAAGAGAAACAGCCTCCAAATATGGCGAGTTTTGTGTCTTTGAATACAAACTGTGCCTGACTCCAGAACTATCAAGTCAAATATTGGCTATGGGAGAAAATGTAGAAGTACTGGAGCCAATAGAATTGAGAGAAGAAATCAAACGTAGATTGGAACAATGTTTAACTAAATACAAATATTAAAAGAGTATGGAATTCAATAAATTAATAAATACTTTATACACAGAGATTGGTATTAAAACTACATTATATCAATCTTCTGTTTATTGCCTTGAGCCTATTATTAAATTATCAGAATCTCAAGCAAAACAAATGCTAGATGGAGATGGTCAAAGTAATTCTAATGAATACAAACAAATAAATTCATCGACAGGATTAGCTGTTAACTACTTTAAAATATTAGAAAATATTGGAAAAATAGAAGGACTTCAGTTTGAAGAAAAAGTAATGAAACCACTTCGTTCGAAGGGAGGTAAATCTGCCAATCTTGATGTAACATATAAAAGAGATGGAAAACTTTATTACATTGAAAGTAAATATTTAGAACCATACTACTCTTATAATGAGCAAAACTCAAAATCATACTTTAATAAAGACTATTATGATGTAAAAACATCAGATAAGGAAGTTTGGTATAATCTTTTTGTTGAAGCTCAAAAGTTTAGATTCTATAATTTCTCACAAATATGTCGGCATTTATTGGCTATATATAGAAAACATAAGGATGATAACGAATTACATATTGTTTTACAAAGTGTAATTTGGTTAATGACAGATACTTTTATTGACAGGATTGAAAATGATGAAATAAAAGATTCTTTCCGTAAACGAAGATTTCTGATAGAGAAAGAAGCTAAATCATGTCAGGAAATGATAAATAAGTTTTTAGAACAAATAGCATGTGATAATATTAAATTTGAAAGCCTTTATTACAATGATATAATCCATGAAATAGCAACATCTCCCTATATAACAGAGTTTAGAAGAAGATATTTTCTTTAAAAACATTTATAAGTAAATTATGCCAGTTACATTTGATACATTAAAACCAGATGCAAGAATTTTCCTTGAACTAAATAATAATCCACATTGGTGGAAGCAATTCAAGAAAGACTCTTCATTATACATAGAAGTGAGAAAAGACAATCAAGTGAATGTTTATTTTGAAGGTGGAAGCATTGCCCGAATACACTATTGCAGCAAACACAGGAAACTGCAAGTCTTTATACATCATAAATATTTGGGAATTCCTAAACCTGCAGATAACAATCTGTATGTAGAATATAGTGATAAAATAGGTTCTTGTCTTAATGATGTTTTAGATAGGGTAAAGACTGTTTATTCACAAAAAGGTAGTATTGATGGTGTAGTACCTAAAGAGAAATGGTCGGAAAAGTATATCCAAGGAACATTAATAGTACAATCTCGCCAGTATCATCTTGATTCAGAGTTTGCATATAATGATAGTGAGACAAGCAACCGTATAGATTTAGTAAGATGCTCTGACGGTATGGTTACCTTTGTTGAACTCAAGCGAATGGGTGATAATAGAATGCTTCATGAAACTGATGCAACTCCAGAGGTCGTTTATCAAATGAATAGATACAAGCAGTTTATTGAAAAATACTCTTCTCAACTTCTTGAATACTATCAAAAGCTATATGATATAAAGAAAATATTAGAATTGCCTGTTCCTGAGTCTCGGCCAGTATGTATCAATCCTATTCCCGAATTATTGATATTCGATTGCTGGGAAAAGAATACAAAAGGTAGAGATGAACACCGTCGCAGATTGTGCGAAATTCTGCATAAGGAGGATGTCAAGTTCTCTATAATGACAGATTTTTAGCACCGTATGCAAAGTTTTTGCATACCATGTGGCGATTTAGTCCATTTACACACTTTCCTTTTCGTATAATAGTATAAGAGAAACATTTAAAACGACTTATATATGGAAAAGAAAGTAATGATTACCAGAATTAATGGAGTAAAAGAACAAGAAGTAGATACAGAGGCTCGCTATTATCTTTAAGAGGAATTACAGATAATAAAGTCTATTCAGCAAGGAGGAAAAGAAAGAGACACTGCTATTGAAAGACTTACGCAATCCAGGACAAGATTTGTTGCTGCTGTAGCCAAGAGGTATGCAAACAACAACTTGTCTATGGATGAACTCATAAAGGCAGGTAACAAAGGCTTGGTGCAAGCAGCTGAGAAATTTGACGAAAATAGAGGTTTCAAATTCATCTGCTATGCTATTTGGTGGATAAGACAGAGTATAGAAAACGAAATTAGTAATTCAAATAATCTGCAATGATGAACATAAAAGTACATAGAGGCCTGGAGCAAATAGGGGGGTGCATTACTGAAATCAGTACTGCGACTTCACGTGTCTTTATTGATTTTGGACAGAACTTACCCGGCAATGGTGAAGCAACAACACCCGAACAAGACAGGCTAATGGTGGAAAACATCTTTGCTACTAATGCTAAAAAGCATGAAGCGGTGTTCTATACTCATGGCCATGAAGATCATGTTGGGCTGTTTGAATACATACCTCCTTATGTTCCACAATATATGAGCGATGGCACTAAGGAACTTTTGCTTATAAAATATAGAACTCTAAAGGAAGGTGTTGAACTTTCCCTTGCACAATTACAAAATGATGCAAATTCTATAAAAGAACAAATAGAAGAAGAAAACTTTAAAAAGTCAAATGCAGAAAATAAGATTAAGATAATTGCGAGGATGAACTCATGGGGTAGGACATCTCCTGGTAAGAAGCCAAGTCCTATTTTCATTGGTGATATCACAATTACACCCTTCTTTAATTGCCATTCTATTTATGATTCACACATGTTTCTTATAGAAGCAGATGGGAAACGCATTTGGCATACCGGTGACTATAGAGCACATGGCTATATGGGTAAAGGTTTATTTCCAACGTTAAGGAAGTATGCCACAAACATTGATACCCTTATCACGGAGGGTACAATGCTGAACCGGAATGATGAATGCATCCATGAATGTAAGGTGTCGGAAAAGATGGCCAATGTTATGAAAGCATTCAAGTACGTTTTTGTTCTGGCTTCAGCAACAGATATAGAAAGATTGGCTTCCATCAAAAATGCATCATCAGAGGCGAAGAAAACACTATATGTATGTTCAAAATTCATGGCATCCACAATGAAGTTCTTCACAGAGCGTGAGTCATCACTATCTCGAGGATTGTTTAATTTTTCTCCACGTATGTTACGGCTTAACGGATTGGATAGAATCAAAAAGAAGGGTTTTGTCCTTATTGCCGGAACTTCGCAAATATCACGTGTTAAAAAGTTATTAAAAGAACTTCCAATCGAAGAGACTCTTCTTATCTATTCATCCTGGGAGGGGTACTACACTATTCCTGAACAAATAGCCGCTAATCCTGGTTACAAGAATTTTCGTGAATTATTCTACAACATCGTAGATATACATACTTCTGGCCATGCCGATAAAACTACAATAAAAAGGGTAATAGAAACAATCAATTCCAAAGAGGTTATTGTTATACATAAAGAAGGAGATTAACTAACATATTTGATTCAAGATTCCGAAAGTCTATATCCTTTAATTTTCACGAAATTCCGATATTTTTATAGAGTTCTCAGCAAAACTTTTAACCAGCAACTTGAATGCATTTAATGTTGTGATTAAGTAACATATCTTATATATAATATACACCAATCCCCACAGGCACTGTACAAGGTGTTTGTGGGGATGTTTTGTGTGGTAGTGGATATAATAAAAATCTTTTACCTGTCCATCTCCAATAAAACTATTACTGATTTAGGAGGAGTGGCAATTCAAATGCCTCGTCAAAGAGTTCATCGCTATCTGCCGTGAACATACGAGTCGTAATGTTGTATGTAGCATATACACACCTGAATAAAGAGAACCAGTTTTATCCTGTTTCAAGGAGACAGATGATATGTAAGAACCTTCTTAGTAAGAACTTTATTACTAAGAAACTTGTTACTTGATAATATTTTCCTATCTTTGTAGGAGGAAAGTGAATTTAGGGTTTTTATAAACCCTAGGAAGACCTAGGACAACTTAGGAGCCCTAAAAAATAACCCTTACAAAGAAAAGAAAGGCCATGGAGTATAACACGAAGGGCACGGTGCTGAAGAAGGCTGTTGTGTGGAAGAATCTGTTCTTCTATCGCAAGAGCTATGCCATCTTTCAGTTGACGGTGGAATTCTGCAGGCGTTTCCTGCCTCCCCATGGCGACCGCACTGTGGACCAGATGGTGCAGGCGGCACGGTCGGGAAAGCAGAACATCATAGAGGGTAGCGAGGACGGCATGACCAGTTCGGAGATGGAGATAAAACTGCTGAACGTGGCACGTGGAAGTCTGCAGGAACTTAGAGAGGATTATGTGGATTTCCTTAACACGCGCCATTTGTGCCTCTGGTCGTCCACGGAGCCAAGACAGGAGCGTCTGAAGGACTTCTGCCACTCGCACAACGACTTCGAGGACTATGCTCCCTTAGTGGAAAGAATGAATGCAGAGGAGTTTGCCAACCTGTTGCTTACCCTGTGCCACCAGACGGACAAGATGATGTGTGCCTATGTGGAGAAACTTGAACAACGCTTCGTCACCGAAGGCGGAATAAAAGAGCGGATGTATGCCGCCCGTACCGGTTACCGCAAGTCGCAGGACGAGTACATCAAGCGCCTGGAGGAAGAGAACCGTTTTCTTCGTGCAGAGAACGAAAGGCTGACAAGAATGATAGAGGAAATAGGAGGTGCTAGGAAATCCTAGGAAACCCTAGGAGGACCTAGGAGAACCTAGGAAGACCTAGGACATCCTAGGACACTCTATGAGGGAACCTTCTTGATAAGAACTTCATTACATAAAATACACATACAATGAGCAAGAAAATCTTATCTCTTATTGCATGCCTCGTGATAGGTATGCTGGCAAGAGCCGAATCAGAGAATCCGTTGTGGATGCGTGGCGGTGTCATTTCACCCGACGGCAATAGTATAGCCTTCTCTTATATGGGAAACATCTACACTGTTCCGTCTGCCGGTGGAGAGGCAAAGCAACTTACCACCAATGCCAGTTATGACGGTCATCCCATGTGGAGTCCTGACGGTAGTATGCTGGCATTCTGTAGCAACAGGGAAGGTTCTCTGGATGTCTTCATCATGTCTGCCACTGGTGGAAAGGCCGAGCGAGTCACCACCCATTCCTTCAACGAGTATCCGGCAGGATGGCTTGGCAATGATACCTTGCTCATACGCCGTGCAGGCAATCCCACGGTGAGCGAACTTACCTTCCCTGGTTCCACCTTTACCAGATTGTACAAGGTGGCTAAGAGCGGTGGGCGCCAGACCTTGTTCTCTGCCATATCCATGGACCATCTGAGCATGGCATCGGACGGACGTATATTATATAATAATGTGAAGGGCTACGAGGATCCCTGGCGCAAGCACCATACCAGCAGCATTGCGCGCGACATATACATGAAGGAGGGTGGGGCGTACAAGCGCATGACCACCTTTGCCGGCGAGGACCGCAACCCCGTATGGGCACCCGACGGTAAGGGATACTATTACCTGAGCGAGAAGGATGGTACATTCAACGTGTACCACTCCACTCTGGGCGGTGTGAGCAGGCAACTGACCAGTTTCAAGGGTAACCCCGTGCGCTATCTGAGCATCTCGTCCAATGGCCTGCTCTCCTTTGCCTACGACGGCGAACTCTACACCATGGTGCCTGGCAAGGAACCAGTACGTGTGCCAGTGAAGATAAATACTGACATAGATACTGACAAGGTGATACGCAGCCTCACCACCCGTGGTGCCACGCATGTGGCCGTATCTCCCAAGGGCAAGGACGTGGCCTTCATATTGAATGGTGACGTGTATGTTACCACCATTGACTTCAGCACCACAAAGCAGATAACCTGCACCCCCGAGCGCGAGCGTTGTGTAGACTTCCGTGCCGATGGCAGGGCTGTGGTTTACGATAGCGAGCGTGGCGGTATATGGAGCATCTACGAGTCGGAGATAGTGAACGACAAGGAAGCCGTGATGACCTATTGCACCGAACTGAACGAACGTCGCCTTACCGATGGCGTTACCACCAGTTTCCAGCCACAATACAGCCCCGATGGCAAGAAGGTGGCATATTTCCAGAACAGGGAGGCCATCTGTGTTGTAGATGTCAAGTCGGGTAAAATGCATACCGCCATGGATGCCAAGTACACATATTCCTATTCCGACGGCGACCAGTACTTCACCTGGAGTCCTGACGGCAAGTGGCTTTTGGCCAACTACATGGGCAATGGCGGATGGAACAATGTAGACGTTGCTCTTATAGATGCCGAGGGAAAGGACGAACCCGTCAACCTGACACAAAGCGGCTACACCGACTCGCGTCCACGCTGGGTCATGGGCGGTAAGGCCATGATTTTTGCCAGCGACAGGGCAGGTTATCGAAGCCATGGCAGTTGGGGTGCACACCGCGATGTCTATATCACATTCTTCGATGACGAAGCCTACAACAAGTTCCGCATGAACAAGGAAGACAGGTCACTGCTCGAGGAATCCGAGAAGAAGGACAAGAAGTCTGAGAAGAAGGACAGTACCGAGAAGGAGAAGAAGGTGGAGGCACTGGAACTACAGTTGGACAACCTCGACGACCGTACCATGCGCCTTACATTCCAGTCATCGCACCTGTCCGATGCGGTGATGAACAACGAGGGTACACGCCTCTATTATCTTGCCCCCCACAACGGCAACATGGCTCTCTGGGTCCGCGACTTCGTTGAGGAGCGTACGGAGTTGAAGATGCAACGCATAGATGCACGTTCGTTCCAACTTGACAAGAGCGGCAACACCTGTTATTTCATCGGTCAGGGCGGTACCCTGTGCCAACTCAATCTCAATTCCGCTTCTGTCAAGACCATACCGTTCGAGGCATTCACCGTGACACAGCCTGCCAAGACTCAGGCATACAACTTCGAGCACATCTGGCGCCAGACAAAGGAGAAACTCTACGACCCCGGCATGAACGGTGCCGACTGGGAGCGCCTCTACACGACATACAAGCGTTTCCTTCCCCATATCAACAACGGTTATGACTTTGCCGAGATGGCAAGCGAATTGCTTGGCGAACTCAACGTGAGCCATACCGGTTGCCGTTATCATGCTCCCTCCAGTTCATTGCCTGTGGCTCAGTTGGGCATCATCCCCGACGAGACATACCAGGGCGAGGGCATCAGGGTGGCAGAGGTGCTTTCGGGCGGTCCGCTGGATGTGTGCAAGGACATCAAGGCCGGCAGCATCATCACTTCCATAGACGGAATGAAGATAGAGGCTTGTGCCGACTACTATCCCATGCTCGCCGGCAAGGCCGGCAAGGCCACACGCCTTAGCATCAAGGGCGAGAAGAAGGAGATAGTGGTACGCCCAATCTCGTGGGGCAAGCAGGAGGAATTGCTCTACAAGCGATGGGTGCGTCGCAACGAGCACATGGTGGACAGCCTTTCCGGCGGACGTCTGGCCTATGTACACATAGAAGCCATGAATGCCGCCTCCTTCCACGAATTCTACAAGAACCTGCTTTCCGAGAAGAACCGTATGCGCGATGCCGTTATCGTAGACACCAGGCACAATGGTGGCGGATGGTTGCACAACGATGTATGCATAGCCCTCTCGGGCAAGGCCTACTCACGTTTTACCCCGCGTGGCAAGTTCATAGGCAACGACCCCTTCGACCGTTGGGTGAAGCCCTCGTGCATGCTTGTATGCGAGGACAACTATTCCAATGCCCACGGCACTCCCTGGCTCTACAAGGAAATGGGTATAGGCAAACTCATAGGTGCTCCCGTTCCCGGTACCATGACCGCAGTATGGTGGGAGAACATCGGCCAGTACACATTCGGCATACCCCAGGTGGGCACCAAGGACAACCGCGGCAACTATCTCGAGAACCAGCAACTGGAACCCGACATCGAGTGCTACGTTACACCCGAGGACATGCTCCGCGGTGTGGACACTCAGATTCAGGCGGCGGTAAAGGAATTGATGAAGTAAAATGAACGGTGAGTGGTGAGCGGTGAGCGGATGAGCTGGGGTAGGGACGTTGCAGGTCTTTCGGACGCTGCACGCAGCGTCCCTACTGCTGGCTGTTACTTTCCTCTCTACTTAATTCGTAATATTCCGATTACTCCTATTACTCCAATATCCTCTTCACATTCCCCAAAACATAACCACAAATGAGCATAACTATAGATACCAAAAAGGACCCCATGGGTGCTGCCATTGCCGAGTATTATGCCAAGGGCAGGGCAGCAAGGCTGAGGGTGTTTTCCAGTCAGTTCTACGAGGACGAGATACCTGTAGATACCCTTTTCAGGACTTTGGAGGACATGCCGCCACAGGAGCAGGAAGCCCTGCGCCTGTGTCGCGGCCGTGTGCTTGATGTAGGCGCAGGTTCCGGTTGTCATTCCCTGGAACTCATGAATAGAGGCATGGATGTGATGGCAATAGACATATCCACGCTTTCCGTGGACGTGATGAGGCAGCGGGGCATAGATGCCAGAGTTGTGGATTTCTTCGACAAGACCTTCGACGAGAAGTTCGACACCATCCTCATGGCCATGAACGGAATAGGCATTGTGGGCAAGATAGAGCGCCTGCCCGAGTTCTTCATGCGCCTGAAGCAAATCCTTGCCCCCGGCGGACAGGTGCTGCTCGATTCCTCCGATATCCGTTATGTCTTCGAGAACGAGGACGGTTCCTTCGACATCAACCTTGCCGGTGCCTACTATGGCGAGATAGACTACCGCATGCAATACCGTGGCGTAAAGGGAGAACCCTTCGACTGGCTCTACATTGACTTTGACACCCTCTCCATGTATGCCAATGAGCATGGCTTTCTGTGCGAGAAGTGCATTGACGGAGAGCACTACGACTATCTGGCAAGGTTGGCTGTTGGTCACAAATAAACTATGGTACTTCTAATTTATCATAGCTCCTATTTTCTGTAGTCGGTGGCCAATGTTTCCCAATCATGTTCCAGTACTCTCGTGGGAGTATTGCAGTACTCTCGCGGGGAAACTGTAGTACTCTCACGGGAGTACTGGCGACAAAGTTCAGCGCCACTGGCGGTTCATTTTATCGGCTCAGTAGTTAATTAGTGTGGATAAGCAAAAAGTTTGGCTATTCTGAACAGGAAAAATTTTTTGTCTATCACTCCTCTAAGATTAGCTCTGAATAGTTTTATTTTGGCGTTAAACGATTCAGCCAAGGCGTTAGAAG
>JAFTUK010000053.1 GCA_017466325.1 Bacteroidaceae bacterium
CCATGTTATATCCAAGATGTTGAAATTAAGCATTATACACTATCTGGCACTATCTTTGGCCACCTGTCACATCCCCCCAATCCATACTGAACAGGTTGACTTCAAGCCCATGTTTCGTTGACTTTTTACGGAAAAGGTGGACGCTGGGGGGGTGAACGTTTATCGTTTAATGTTGAACGAAGAGGGATGTCTTTTCCTGAAAAAGGTTGACTTTATATAATGTAGTGTGTTGGGGAGAGGTGGTGCCGCTCTCCTGTCGTTGATTTTTTTGTGCTAATTATCAAGACGTTCCGGTTATTAATTCTGCATAATTCTGACAGCGCCGGCAGGATGTCGTATCTTTGCACTGCGAACGGCGAGAGGTGAGATGTGGGCGGACACGCGGTTTATTATCTTTGAATATAGAATGTCATTTCAAAAAAAATCCTTATCTTTGCACAGATTTTTCAACAGTTATGAATTACTACGCAAGATATTTTGATTCCGAGGGAGTGTTCCCGACTCCCGAAACATTGGTCGGTTTCATAGGCAGCATCCCGCAGATTGTGATGACAGAGGAACTCTCGGATGCCATCCTGAAGTTCTGCTCGGACAAGACAAGTTTCCCCAGGCATTTCCGCCTGCCCAACAAGAGCACTTTCATCGTCATCAAGACCAATGCCGCCACTCTGGAGGAATTCAAGACCAGAGGCGCCAACGGCGGTGTGCTGCCCGCTGAAAGCAACAATGGCAACGTGTCCAAGTTGGCGGCGGCCGAAGAGATACGCCCCGGCAAGTACGACGTGAGCATGACCTTCCGCCGTGCCGTGGTGAATCCAGAGACCCACAAATGCTTCTTCGTGGACGAGACCTTCGGTGTGGAGATGCTTGCCCAGAGTCAGAGACAATGCTTCGAGGTGGTAATGGAGCACCTCAAGAACCATCCCGACGTGGACTCCAGAAGCCAGTACCCCAGCATACGAAGTGCCAATTTCAAGGCCACTCTGAGTCGGTGAATAAGCACCTGCGGGTGATTACGTTTTCAAGGACATCATGAGGGTGGGGGCTAACCGGAAATTCTTTTATTCGTTGGTTTGTTTCCTGTTTGTTGCGGCTAACGCCTTGTTTGCCAGCGGTGACGACAAGAAACAGGTCACGTACTACATACCCGTGCCCGATGCGCTCCCCGTGGCCGATACGCCAGAACCAGCAGTCAGAAACCTTGCCTTGCCGGTGCTGGCGCCTTCACTCCCCAAATACTATGCCTCCAACAGATACGGCATAGACGTGAGCCGTTATCAAGGCAACATAGACTGGCGTGAGGTGAGCAAGGACAAACGTGTCTCCTTCGTGTACCTGAAGGCTACGGAAAGCACCGGACTTGTGGACAGGACCTACGAACGCAATCTCCGTGGTGCAAGAAAAGCGGGACTTCCGGTGGGTGTCTACCATTTCTTCTCGCCCAAGACACCGGCGCACCAGCAGTTGGCCAACTTCATGAGTGCTGTCGATCCCAAGACGCAGGACCTCATCCCCATCGTTGATGTGGAAGTCGCCCCCAGGCGCAAGTCGCAGATAGTGCCCTTCCTGAAGCGCCTGCGTGCCTTTGTGGACGGGGTGGAGAAATACTTCGGATGCAAGCCCATGATATACACCAGCCAGAACTTCTACAAGGAGTTCCTTGCCGGAAAGTTCCTGGATTGCCCCTTCATGTTGGCCAAGTATTCCGAGGGGGTGCCCGAGGTGGGCGAGGACATCCGTTTCCTTGTATGGCAGTTTACCGCCTCAGGCAGCATCCGTGGCATAACCGGCAATGTTGACCGCTCTTGCCTGATGAACCACTACACCGTGGATGACATCCGCTATTACGGAAAAGGCAAGAAGAGGAAGTAGCGGATATAGATTAAAGTTCATGCGCGTGTATTTGCGTATGAGGATTTTTTTTTGTAATTTTGTCGCCCGAAAGAATAAATTACAATATATGAGCAGGAAATTTGCTGAACGCACGAAACTGAACCTGAGCGAAGTGAATCGCGAGGTTCTTGGACAATGGGACGCAGAAGATGTGTTCCACAAGAGTATGACCGAGAGAGAGGGCTGCCCCTCGTTCATCTTCTTTGAAGGCCCGCCATCTGCCAACGGACACCCCGGTATCCACCATGTACTGGCACGCTCGCTGAAGGACGCCTTCTGCCGATTCAAGACCATGAAGGGCTTCCAGGTGAAGCGCAAGGCAGGATGGGATACCCACGGTCTGCCCGTGGAACTCAGCGTGGAGAAGGAACTGGGCATCACCAAGGAAGACATCGGCACAAAGATTTCCATTGAGGACTACAACCGCCGTTGCCGCGAGAACGTGATGATGTACACCTCCGAGTGGACAGACCTGTCCCACAAGATGGGATATTGGGTGGACATGGAGAACCCCTACATCACCTACGACAACAAGTACATTGAGACACTCTGGTGGCTCTTGAAGCAACTCTACAACAAGGACCTGCTCTACAAGGGTTACACCATCCAGCCATATTCTCCCGCCGCAGGTACAGGCCTGAGCAGCCACGAACTGAACCAACCCGGTTGCTACCGCGATGTGAAGGACACCACCGCCGTGGCACAGTTTACCGTTCTCTCTGTGGATGGTTGCGAAGCCGCCTCCGCCCTGCCCAAGGAGAACCTGTACATCCTGGCATGGACAACCACCCCATGGACACTGCCCTCTAACACCGCCCTGTGCGTAGGCCCCAAGATTGACTACGTGGCCGTGAAGGGACAGAACCCCTACACTCAGCAGGAGGCCGTGTACATCGTTGCCGACAACCTCCTTTCCGCACACTTCAAGGCCGAGGAAGGCCAGGAACTGGAAATCCTCTGGAAGGGCAAGGGTTCGGAACTGGTGGGTATAAAGTACCAGCAACTGATGCCCTGGGTGAAACCCTGCGCCATAGAGGGTGGCAAGCCCGTGGTGAAGGAGGACGAGGCATTCCGCGTTATCCCCGGCGACTATGTGACCACAGAGGACGGTACCGGTATCGTGCACATTGCACCCACCTTTGGTGCAGACGATGCCAAGGTGGCCAAGGATGCAGGCATACCCAGCCTCTTCATCATAGACAAGGCTGGCGACACACGCCCCATGGTGGACTTCACCGGCAAGTACTTCCTGCCCGAGGACATGAACCCCGAGTTCTACGACCTCTGCGTCAACAAGGAAGCCTATGCCAAGCACCAGGGCCAGTACGTGAAGAATGCCTATGACCCCAAATACAACGTAAACGGCTACGACGAGAAGGCCGCCGCCAAGGACATGGACCTCAACGTACTGCTTTGCATAGAGATGAAGGAAGAGGGCTCTGCCTTCAAGATAGAGAAGCACGTTCACAACTACCCCCACTGCTGGCGCACGGACAAGCCTGTCCTTTACTATCCCCTGGATTCCTGGTTCATCCGTTCCACCGCCGCCAAGGAACGCATGATGGAACTGAACAAGACCATCCTGTGGAAACCCGAAAGCACCGGTACAGGCCGCTTCGGCAAGTGGCTGGAGAACCTGAACGACTGGAACCTGTCACGTTCACGCTACTGGGGCACACCTCTGCCCATCTGGCGCAACCGCGACACACGCGAGGAGATATGCATCGGTTCGGTTGAGGAACTCTACAACGAGATAGAAAAGGCCGTAACCGCAGGTGTGATGGAAAGCAACCCCTTGAAGGACAAGGGCTTCGTGCCTGGCGACATGTCGCAGGAGAATTATGACAAGATAGACCTGCACCGTCCCTATGTTGACCACATCAAGTTGGTAGGCGAGAGCGGTGCGGTGCTTACCCGCGAACTGGACCTCATCGACGTGTGGTTCGACTCCGGTGCCATGCCCTATGCCCAGATTCACTATCCCTTCGAGAACAAGGAGGAACTGGACAACGGCATCTGCTTCCCCGCAGACTTCATTGCCGAGGGTGTTGACCAGACACGCGGATGGTTCTTCACCCTGCATGCCATATCCACAATGGTGTTCGACTCTGTTTCCTACAAGGCGGTAATCTCCAACGGTCTTGTACTGGACAAGAACGGCCTGAAGATGTCCAAGCGCCTGGGCAATGCCATTGACCCCTTCGGAGCCATCGACCAGTACGGTTCGGATGCCGTACGCTGGTACATGATAACCAACTCCCAGCCTTGGGACAACCTCAAGTTCGACGTGGATGGAGTTAAGGAGGTATCGGGCAGTTTCTTCGGCAAGTTGTACCAGAGTTACTCGTTCCTGACCATGTACGCCAATGTGGACGGATGGCATTTTGCCGAGGCCGAGGTACCCGTGGCAGAACGCCCCGAAATGGACCGCTGGATACTCAGTTCGCTGAACTCCCTCATCCGCGATGTGGAGCAGTGCTACGAGGACTACGAACCCACACGTGCCGGACGTCTCATCCAGGCCTTCGTGGTGGACAATGTCAGCAACTGGTTCGTACGCCTGTCCAAAAAGCGCTTCTGGGGTGGTGAGATGACACAGGACAAGTTGTCTGCCTATCAGACCCTCTACACCTGTCTGGAGACCGTGGCACGCCTCATGGCACCCATAGCACCATACTATGCCGACCGCCTCTATCGCGACCTGCACGAGGGTTGTGGCGAGGAAGGTGTGCGTAGCGTACACCTGGCCAAATTCCCCGTGGCAGATACTTCAATCATTGATGTAGAGCAAGAGGAAAGAATGGCTCTTGCACAGCAGGTTACCAGCATGATTCACTCTCTCCGCAAGAAGGAAGCCATCAGCGTGAAGCAACCTTTGCAGCGCATTGCCATTCCCGCACTCAACGCCGAGCAGCAGGAGCGCATCGAGGCCATGAAGCAACTCATCCTGGACGAGGTAAACGTGAAGGAAATAGAGTTCGTGGAAGGTGCCGGCATGCTGGTGAAGAAGGTGAAGTGCAACTTCCGCACCATGGGCAAGAAGTTCGGCAAGCAGATGAAGGCCGTAGCCTCTGCCGTGGCAGAAATGGGTCAGGAGCAGATAACCATGCTGGAGCAGGGCAGCGTTACCCTGTGCGTTGATGGAGCCGACGTGCTTATCGAACTTGAGGACGTGGAAATCTATAGCGAGGACATCCCCGGCTGGAGCGTGGCAAATGCCGGTACGCTCACCGTTGCCCTCGACCTCACCATTACCGATGAACTCCGTCTGGAGGGTATGGCACGCGAAATCATCCGCTCCATCCAGCAGTTGCGCAAGGACAGCGGCTTCGAGATAACGGACCGCATCATCGTTACCCTGCCCGACAACGAGGATACACGTGCATGCCTTGAGGCAAACTACGACTACGTGGCAAGCCAGGTACTCGCCACAGAGGTACGTTTCGCCGGCGAGACCATAGCAGTGGAAAAGGTCTAATCACGCACAAGGCATGAGCAGAAGGAAAAATCAGATCATGACGGCCGCCGGCATATCGCTGGCGGCTATTGTCATTGACCAGGCAATAAAGATATGGGTGAAGACCAGCATGTATATGCATGAGATGATAGAGATAACCCCTTGGTTCAAGATACTCTTCACTGAGAACCGCGGCATGGCCTTCGGAATGGAACTGATGGACAAACTCTTCCTCACCTCGTTCCGCATCGTTGCCGTGGCCTTCCTTATATATATAATAGGCAAGCAGATAAAGCAAGGCATAGATTATCTCTTTCTCATCTGCCTGTCCCTTATCCTGGCAGGTGCCACGGGCAACATCATCGATTGCCTGTTCTACGGTATGGTTTTCAACAATCCTCCTGCACCCATTGTCGCCGAGTTCGTACCCTGGGGAACAGGCTACGACACAATGTTTTACGGTAGGGTAGTGGACATGTTCTACTTCCCCCTGGTGGAATGGAACTGGCCCGATTGGCTCCCATTATGCGGTGGCGAGCACTTCATCTTCTTCTCGCCCATATTCAACTTTGCCGACGCGTGCATCTCCTGTGGCGTGATTGCGGTATTGCTCTTTTGCCGCAAGCAACTTCAAGCCATAATGAAGTAATATACTGCTCTCAAACGCAATGAAACATATCTGTTCGCTTATCTGTCTGACATTATTCCTGGCATGTGCTCCCAACAGGCCTTCCAACGTACTTTCCGAGGACGACATGGAAGATGTTCTGGTTGACTATCATCTGGCACTTGCCATGGCGGAATTACAGGTAGGAGACCTGCAAGCGAACAGATACATCCTCACACAGGCCGCCTTGAAGAAGCACGACATAACGGAAGCCGAACTAGACACCTCGCTGGTATATTGGTGCCAGAATTCCGAGAAATTCGTAAAGATATGCGAACGTGTAAGCGAACGCCTGAACTACATGGCTGAATCCCAGGGCGTAGAACGTCAGGAGAAAAACCGTTACAGTTATCTGGCAACGGAAGGTGATACCGCCAACGTATGGAACCTCAGGGAAGGTGTCGTGCTTATTCCAAATATCGTGGACAACATATATTCCTTCACTATCGAGGCAGATAGCACCTATTTGCCGGGAGACTATTTCATGTGGGCATTCAAAACACAGTTCCTGAGCAGCGACCATTATAACGAGGCCTATGCCTTGTTTACCATCCACTATGAGAACGATAGCATTGTAGGTACAAGTCAAAGAGTGGGAAGTAACAGGCAATATGAGATAAGACTTACTTGTCCTGCCAAATTCCGTGATGTTCCTGTACGAAGCGTAAACGGTACCGTCTACTTGCCCCTCAGAAAAGATGGTTTCGGCATACTGGCTCTGAACAACTTTGTCCTTGTCCGTTATCATGATTTGACAAGAAAAGCAGACTTGGTTGAGACACAGGTACTAATTCAGTCAGACAGTACCTTACAGATACAAAATCAGAAACCTACTCATATTCGCCAGAATCCTTACGACATTCGCAACGATCAAAACGATGAGCGTACAATAAAAATTGTAAGGGACAAGCCTCTTAGAAACATTCGTCGCCGCTAATGAAGAAATTCGGTTACCATAGATTAGTGTTGCCCTCAGGTCAGATTATAGAGGGTCCATTAGTCATTATCCTCAATCATGAGTCCATTCTCACCGATTGGCATCTGCTAAAGAACGAAGAACCAATGGTAGAATGGATAGGCGGTACATATATTCTATAATACTATTATAATATCAAGTAAAATAATAATTAGGCATTATCAGTAAACATAATGTCTATTCTTGTAAAATACGGGCAAAATTATTTGCGTCTTCTAATGTGTGTAGTTTTCCAACATCTATCAGTTTTAAATCCTCAAATGTATAACCCTTGATTTCGTGGCTATCACAGTTCTTTAAATAGAAATCTATGATACTAAATTTGGTTGGCCAAGAATACATGCTATCAATCAGTTTTGTCTTTATATAATGTATTCCGGCAAATGCTCTTAGATGGTATTTTTCTATGTCCAGTTCATTTGAATGCAATTTGGCTATGGTTTCATGGACTTCATTGAACGGACTTTTTACTTCACCTGTCTGTATATTTGTCCAGCCAACAAGTTTCATATCGTCATCAAATATCAGATATCTGGCGGTCTTACGTTTTGAGACGACAAGTACCGCATCTGAAGATTCGCTTGAATACGCCCAAAGTTCTTCAAGACGCAGATTAGACAAAATATCAACATTATGCACCAAGAACTTGTGTTCCGGATTGTTACACGTCAATAACGACGACGCATGTAATATGCCACCGCCTGTTTCAAGAAGTTCGTCGCGTTCATCGGAAAATGTAATTCTAATGTTTTTATCCTTATAATAAGGTTCATTAACGATTTTCCGTCCCCATTCTTCTATCATATCAGCAAAATGATGGACATTGACAACTATGTCGTTGAAACCGGCAGAAACAAGTTTATATAATACGTGCTCAATAAGCGGTTTGCCAGCAATCTCTACAAGAGCCTTGGGTCTTGTGTCAGTTAATGGTTTCAAACGCGTGCCAAGTCCGGCGGCAAAAATCATGGCCTTTCTTCTCGCTGGCATAATCCTTTCGATACCTTGTTCACGATGAATCACTGATACCTCTATTCCATATTTCTCATTGATATGATCGGCCAAATGTTCAGCACTGTATACACTTCTATGTTGTCCTCCAGTACACCCGAAAGAGAACATCAAGGAGGTAAAACCTCGCTCCATATATCTCTCTACGTGAGCATCGGCCAACCTATATATATTATTAAGGAAGGTGATGATTTCACCGTCATTCTCCAAAAAATCAATTACCGGTTGGTCGAGACCTGTTAGTTTCTTATACGGTTCATATCTGCCGGGATTGTGTGTGGCCCGGCAATCGAAAACATATCCACCACCGTTTCCCGACTTGTCTTCGGGAATACCTTTTTTATACGAGAAACTGAATACCCTTACTTTAAGTTGCCCTTTATTGTCATGAACGGAAGTTGACGGGAGCATCTTTTTCTTCTCATTTATGCATGTGAATTCTGGTAAAGAAACCAATCTTTTCAATACGTCATGCAGGTATGGATAGGGACAAGAACTTTCTTCGGCAAGGACCTCCCGGAGATTATCTATAGCCGCGGGGATACTGTCCAGGAAATATTTCTTCTGTTCATACTTGCCTCTGAAACCATAAGCACCTAGAACCTGAAGTGTACGGAAAAGAACCCATTGCGGTATGCTTCTTCTGAAGGCACCTTCATCAAAGTCCTCGTGTTCTTTAAGAGCAATTATGTATTCGTCAATCAAATGCTGTTTCAAATCTGCATTGAAGTGTGAAGATGCCTGCCAGAGGAATGAAACCAGATCGTATTGCAAAGGACCTCTCCTACCCCCTTGGAAATCGATGAAATGAAGGGTTCCGTTCTTGTCAAGCATCAAGTTTCTTGCCTGGAAATCCCTATATAGGAAATAAGGCTTGCTCTCTTTCCCCAAATTATGGGCCAATTCTATAAACGACTCTTCCAACTTTGCCTCATTGAAATCGATTCCCGTGGTCTTCAGGAAGCAATACTTAAAGTAATTCAAGTCGAACATTACATTCTGTTCGTTCATTGCTTCTTGTGGATAACATTGTTTGAAATCAAGTCCCTTTGCACCGCAAACCTGTATTTGTGGCAATAATCTTATTGCCTGTTCTAACAGTGTTACATCATTGGTGCCGTATCCCTCTGGGTTTTCGCGTCCGTTCTTAAGTGCATCGTAAAGAGTTGTACTGCCCAAATCACTTTGAAGGTAAACCATCCTGTCTTCACTTACCGCTAATATCTGCGGTACCGGCAACCCCATCTTTGCAAAGTGCTTGGCTAAATATATAAAGGTATCATTCTCTTCATGGGATGTTCCAACGGCACCTATCACGGTACCCCCAGTGCTATCCGTTATCCTATAGTATTCACGGTTGCTGCCGCCTCCTGCAATTTTCTCACATAACGTTGGCTCGCAACCTGCATATGATGTATACAATTTGATAAGAGAATCCATAATATAGTTGTATTGGGAAGACTTTAATCAGGATTATAATGAGATCTTGTTTATTAAGAATTGCGTATAGAATTATCAATCAGCAATTGCCTGACTAAGTTGCATCAAATGAACGGCTACTAAAGCAGCCGTTTCTGTGCGCAACCTGCTTGTACCCAAGGACACGCTTTGAAAACCATATTTTTCTGCAAACTTTACCTCTTCAGTTGAAAAGTCACCCTCAGGCCCAATCATTACAATACAATCCTGTCCATTCTTCAGCATATCCTTCAAGTGTGGTTTCTTTCCTTCATTGCAATGACAGATAAAGCGCTGGACTCCGTCTTGTACGTTTCCTTCTTGAAGTCCCCATTGCCTTACAAAGTCTTTGAATGTCTGCATTTCATCAACATCTGGCATCCATGCCTTATGGGACTGTTTTGCTGCGGACACCACAATCTTCTCTACTCTTTCTGTCTTGATGTTTCTACGTTCTGAAAACTGGCAATTCAGGAATGACACCCTATCCCACCCTATTTCTGTGGCTTTTTCCACAAGCCATTCTATCCGTTCGTTTAGTTTGGTGGGTGCCACGGCCAAATGTATGCTGCCACTCCATGCACGTTCCTGTTTTTCCTCTTCTATAATTCTGTACAGGCAATGGTGATTGGATGCCGTGGTAATTTCTGCCCTGTAGAAAGTGCCTTTTCCATCCATCAGATTTATCTCATCACCCTCCTTCATTCGTAGCACACGTACCACATGCTTTGCCTCGTCTTCTGGCAAAGAACCGGAAATGACTGGAGTATAGAAAAAACGGACTTCTTTCATGGCAGGTATATTTATCTTGTCTTTTCTGGTGAATGCTTATATCTGAACAATACGGCAAACATAACGGCAATTACAAAAGCATATATTGCGAATATTGTCCATGCCTCGGCCCAACCGCCAGTTCCGCTCTTGTCAATCATCAGACCGTCTACGTTTACCGTGTACATGTTCATTACCCATCCGGCCACTATCATTCCAAGTGAGGCGCCAAACCCGTTGGTCATCATCATGAAGACTCCCTGAGCAGAATTTCTAATGCTGATATCCGTTTCCTTATCAACAAACAATGAACCGCTGATATTGAAGAAGTCGAATGCAATAACATATACAATCATACTGAGAATCAACAACCATACTCCATCACCAGGATTGCCTATAGCAAAGAATCCAAATCTCAACGCCCAGGCAACCATAGACATAAGCATAACCTTCTTTATGCCAAAACGACTCAGACAGAAGGGAATCAGCAATATGCATAGAGTTTCACTCATCTGAGAAAGCGAAATCAATATATTGGAATGTTCAACCCCAAATGTACCCTGATATGCTTCGTTTATACCGAATGACTGCAAGAAAGGTCCTGCATATCCGTTTGTTATCTGCAAGCAACATCCAAGCAGCATTGAGAATATGAAGAACAAGGCCATCCTGTAGTTCTTGAACAGTTTGAAAGCCTCCAATCCAAGTGCCTGCACGATACTGCTATTGGTCTTGCTATCGTTTGTTGCGCATTTGGGCATGGTCAGGGAATATAAAGCAAGTATAATGGACAGGATTCCACTCCAAAGAAATTGTAATGAAGTGGTCTGCCAACCGCTCAGGTCAACAATCCACATTGATACGATGAAGCCTACGGTACCGAAAACTCGGATTGGCGGGAAGGCTTTAACCGCATCCAGTCCTGCCTTGTCAAGTGCATTATATGAAACCGAGTTGGCAAGAGCTATGGTTGGCATAAAGAATGCAACACTTACAGAATACAATGCAAACAAGGTGGGAAAATCAACATTATCTGCCACCTGGATGCAATACAGACTTGCAGCAATCATCATGCTTCCTGCCAGAAAATGACAAAGGCTCAGTACTTTTTGCGCCTGTATCCATCTGTCTGCAACGATTCCCATAAGGGCTGGCATGATTATGGACACGAATCCTTGTATGGAGTAGAAATACCCGATGTATGCTCCAAGGCCGACACTTGCCAGATATCCTCCCATACTTGTCAGATATGCGCCCCACACGGCAAATTCCAGGAAATTGAGTATAGTAAGTCTGATTTTGGTATTCATATAAATCCTGATTATTTGATTAAAACGTTGCCTAATTTATTTTTGTCATTCAATATAAACGACCAGTCCCTTCAGGTATTCACCTTCTGGATGGTTTATGTTTATGGGATGGTCGGCAGGCTGGTGAAGCTGGTGTAGTATCCTTATTTGTCTGCCTGTCTGCATAGCCGCAGAGAATATGGCGGTACGGAATTGCTCCTTAGTGACAGCCTGAGAACATGAGAATGTAAACAAGATGCTGCCTTTGGGCATCTTCTCCATCGCCCTTGCATTCAGTTTGGTATATCCTCTTAGCGCCTGTTTCAATGCATCTCTATGCTTGGCAAATGCTGGCGGGTCAAGTATTACAAGGTCGTAATTTGATGCCATTTCATCAAGGAATTTGAAGGCATCGGCAGCGAAAGCTTTGTGCCTTGTGTCATCAGGAAAGTTCAATGCGATGTTCTTGTTGACCAGTTCAACGGCCTTTGCGCTACTGTCTACACTATGTACAAGTTCTGCACCTCCTCGCATACTGTATACGCTGAAACCACCCGTATAGCAGAACATGTTCAGTACACGGCGGTTCTTTGAGTATTGCTCCAACAAAGACCTGTTATCTCTTTGGTCTACAAAGAATCCCGTCTTCTGCCCCTTCAACCAGTCTATATGGAATTTCAATCCGTTTTCAATTGCTATGTCATTATTGGACTGTCCTATCAGGAAACCGTTCTCCTGTCCTAAGTCTGCTTTAAAGGGCAAGGTAGTTTCGCTCTTATAATATACGGCCTTGAGTTCTTCGCCCATTATCCTTTTTAAAGAATTGGCAATGAGCATTCTGTCGGCATGCATACCCACACTGTGTGCCTGCATGACTGCCGTGCCGTCATACATATCAATTACCAGTCCTGGCAGACCGTCACCTTCACCATGCACAAGACGATATGTGGTGTTTATGTCCTGCTCATCAATGTCTTTGCCATTTCGGAGTAAACCGATACTTCGCCTTACATCCAGAGCCACGGAAAGCTTGTTTTCATAGAATTCACCGTTTATCGTTTCATCCATGAAAGACAGGACTCTCACTGCAATACTCCCTATCTGCCAATGTCCGACAGCAATAAAGTCGCCCTGGGCAGTCAGGACTCTGACAACGTCACCCTCCTGAAATTCACCTTCCGTATGGTGTATTGCTCCCGAGAAAATCCACGGATGTCTTCTTATGAGGCTCTCCTCCTT
Organism: Bacteroidaceae bacterium; assembly: GCA_017466325.1. Taxonomy (GTDB): domain Bacteria; phylum Bacteroidota; class Bacteroidia; order Bacteroidales; family Bacteroidaceae; genus Physcousia. The sequence goes on from JAFTUK010000053.1 coordinate 12,762, forward strand.
TCCCTTTTTCAGTACTATGGTCTTAATGTTAGACATTATTTGATTATAAAAAATTATTATGCTATGTTTTGTAGTTTTTCCTTCTCTTTCCTGGCCTTGTTCCTATGCCTGCTGGCTTTGGCCTTCGTGGCTCTTCGCTTTCTGGCATTGTTGCCCTTTTGCTCTTTTTGTTTCTTCTTTGCTTCTATTTCATATGCACTTGGTCCTGGCTTCTCTATTTTTTCTGGTTCCGGTATGATTTCCAGCATGTAGCCGTTTGCATCCAGGCGCAGGATTTCTTCGTAAATCTGAATACAGGCCCATGCATCTGTTGCAGCATACCTTTTCTGGGCCTCCGTAAGCACATCTGCCTCCCAGTTGGACAGTTGTTGCGTCTTGCTGATACGCTGCCCGAAGAAATTGGCATAAAGTTTCTGCAACGACTGGTCAACGATTCCCATCTCCCTTACCATCGTTTGCAACTCGGCATGTTTGCCGGCTTCAAATTGCTTGCGTCTGCATAGTTGCATAAAGTCATCCTTAAGCGAGAGCCCAACCTTAAGCACTGCTTCATCACTCATCAGACGTATCAGGTCGTCAGTGAAGCCAATGTGATTCAATCGGAACAAAAAACATGTATCGTGCGTTGAAACCTGCAACAATGCCACCAGATTCATAGACACTCCTTTTTTGAATACAGGTTTGGTTTCTGTGTCTATCCCCAATATCTTTTGTCTAAGAAGATACTCTACAGCTTTTGCTGCTTCCCCCTCGCTCTGTATAACAATAATTCGTCCCTGAAACAGAACTTTTGGCAACTGACCAATCAGTTTCTTGTCGTATCTACTTAATACTGTTTTCATTTTGTAGTAAAAAAGGGCGAATCTTGTATAGTTTGTTTGTTTTAGAGTCAGAAATCAATTGTCCCGACAAGCTATTCGATTACAAAAATAAGAAAAAATCGCCATTTATTCCACTATTTCCGTTTTTTTCCACTAAATTTGCAAAGAAATTCCAAACGAGACTTATGGCAAACAATAAAACAGATAAAAAAACAGTCAAGAAAGGCCAAGGAAAGGTCCCAACAGAGTCTAACGTATCAATCATCCAGAAAATACGCTCTTTCTGGAATAACTCAAGCAATACCACTGTGTCTGATGATACCGACAATATGTCTAAGGCAGAAATCACACGTTTCTGTATTGGCGCAATATTGTTTGTCGTCAGTAGTTTTATCCTACTGAGTCTTATATCTTATTTTTTTACTGTTACCGAAGACTCTATTTTGACAGAAGGAGACCGTGTACACAATTGGATGGGCACACTGGGCTTGGCCACAGCAAAATTTTTCATAGATCAATGTTGGGGTGTTTCTTCAATATTCATCCCTCTTTTCCTTATTGTTGCATCACTACGCATTATGCAGGTATATAAGGTCAGACTTTGGAAATGGTTCCTGAATTGCTCCATTCTGATGATTTGGTCTTCGGCTTTTTCACATTTCCTCCTGCAACCCATTTTGGATAAGTTCAGAAGTCCAATTTGTCTTGGAGGTGGAATAGGTATAACAGAAGTAACATTTCTTGAAACCAAAATTGGTACCATTGGAACATTTATTATTCTTATTTCCATCGCTATCGGTTATTTGATTTACCTCTCCGATGAAACTATCAGAATTATACGCAAGATACTTTCTCCTGTAGATTATATCAAGTCGGCAAGAAACCGACACCAGAACGAGACTGCAGATTCGGTAACTGCAGACATCAACGATGAAACCGAGAAACTTGACGAAGCCACGAATTATACAGGACTTTCGCCAGAAGAAACCTCTACTACAATTGAGTTTAATGATATTGCATTGGAAAACAATATATCTCAGACCACAACTGAAAGTAATTCTTTAGAGTCATTAGATATAGAGATAGTCTCTGCTAATAATGATGAAACTGAGTCCCAATCCGACGATAAATCCACAGAAAACAAAGAAGACGATAAGACCATGATTGTCCACAAGGGTGCTGAAGAGGAAGAAGCGCATCTTGATGGAACACGTCAATTGGAGCCATACGACCCCAAGTTGGATCTTGAAAACTATAAGTATCCAACCATTGACCTGCTGAAGCATTATGATATCGACACCTCCATTGATATGGAGGAACAGCAGCAGAACAAGAACAGAATTATTCAGGTTCTTTCAGATTTTGGTGTAAAGATATCCAGCATTAAGGCCACAGTCGGACCCACTATTACTCTATATGAAATCACCCCGGCGCCTGGAGTACGTATCTCAAAAATCAGGAATCTTGAGGATGATATAGCCTTGTCCCTTTCTGCATTGGGCATACGTATCATTGCACCCATTCCCGGCAAGGGCACCATTGGCATAGAGGTACCCAATGCGCGCCCGCAGATTGTTTCCATGGAAAGCATTATAAATAGCCGCAAGTTCCAGGAAACACAATTCGAACTTCCCATGGCCTTAGGCAAGACCATCACCAACGAATTGTACATGGTGGACTTGGCCAAGATGCCGCATCTCCTTGTGGCAGGTGCCACCGGTCAGGGTAAGTCTGTCGGCCTGAACGCCATAATCACATCCTTGCTCTACAAGAAGCATCCGGCAGAGTTGAAACTTGTTATGGTTGATCCGAAAAAGGTTGAATTCAGCGTTTATTCACCTATCATCAACCATTTTCTGGCACAGGTAGAAGGAACGGAAGGTGACGAACCCATTATCACCGATGTGCAGAAAGTTGTGCAGACCCTAAAATCCCTCTGTGTGGAGATGGACAACCGATACGACCTTCTGAAGAAAGCTGGTGCCCGCAATCTGCGCGAATACAACGAGAAGTTCAAGTCACGTCACCTCAATCCGGAGAACGGACACCGTTTCATGCCATACATCGTTGTTATCATAGACGAGTTCGGCGACCTCATCATGACTGCTGGCAAGGAAATAGAACTTCCCATTTGCCGTATAGCCCAGTTGGCCCGTGCCGTTGGCATACATATGATCATTGCCACCCAGCGTCCCACCACCAACATTATCACCGGTACCATCAAGGCCAATTTCCCTGGTCGAATGGCATTCAAGGTAAGTGCAATGGTTGATAGCCGTACCATTCTGGACCGTGCAGGTGCACAGCAGTTGGTAGGTAAAGGTGACATGCTTGTACTTGGCGGAGGAGCAGAACCAGTCCGTGTTCAGTGTGCCTTTGTAGATACTCCCGAGGTAGAGGCCATTACAAAATACATAGCATGCCAGCAGAGTTATCTTGGCCCTGCACCTCTACCACCAGTAGCCCTGGACGGTGAAGAGGGTGATGGTCCTGATGTAGATATGCAGAATCTTGACCCCATGTTCGAGGAAGTTGCTCGGATGGTAGTGCAGACCCAGCAAGGTTCTACTAGCATGATACAGCGTAAGTTCTCCATCGGTTACAATCGTGCAGGACGACTTATGGACCAACTTGAAGTTGCCGGTATTGTAGGTCCGGCACATGGCAGCAAACCACGCGAAGTATTGTGCGTCAGCGAAGAAGACCTGCAGTTCCGCATTGACAATATGCGATAGTTTAATCGCATTATATAATTTATAAGGTATAGATCGGTATGAAAAAGATTGCTCTAATCCTGATGGCTATTGTATTGCCCTACATTTCCTCTGTTGCTCAGGATAAACTCTCAGCACGTAACATTTTGGACCGCACCGCAGAACGTATGTTGGTATCTGGTGGAGTTACTGCCAATTTCACAACAACATCATTCCAAGGAGCAGAACCACAGGAATCAATAACGGGAACTATGGATATTCTTGGTGAAAAATATGTAATGAAGACTCCAAATATATGTACATGGTTTAATGGGAAAGAACAATGGAATCTGCTTGCAGACAACAAGGAGGTAACGCTCACCTCCCCTACTCCAGAAGAAATTCAAGTATCATCGCCAATGTCATTTATTGGAATATACAAACATGGATTCAACTTGTCGTCAAATAAAACAGAGTTGCGTGGTCGCAAGGTTTGGAATGTAACCCTTAAACCTCAAAAACGTAAACAGGAACCCTCAACTATCATCATCAGTATAGACTGTGAAACCTTCTATCCCTTGTGTATCCGAGTGTGCAATGAAGGAAATTGGACAAGAATCAGCATAAACAACTTTAAGTCAGGGGCAGGTCTTACCAACTCATATTTCAATTTTACTGCTAACGAGTATCCTGGGTATGAAATAATAGATCTACGTTAAAACCATTTGTTTTTTCAGTTGTATACATATAATTTTGCCACTTTGGCAAGGAAACGGACAGCACGTCAGAGCCTGTGTTAAACATGTTAACACAACTGCCAGAATGTTGTCCGTTTTTCAAACTCCTTAACACTCAGTGCCTTGGCACGGGAATTGCGGATATAATGGTGCAGGCCTACAGCGCATGGCGACGGACCTGCAAGAGAAAAACACACATTATATAATTAAAGGTAAAAGGAGATTAAGTTATGTTACCAATGATGATTAACAACCGCAATTGGATGCCAACTATGTTTGACGAGTTCTTCGGAAAGAACTGGATGCACAGAGTTAACGACACCACACCAGCCATCAATGTGAAGGAGGATGCAAAAGGCTACACCATGGAACTGGCCGCACCGGGCATAAGAAAAGAGTTCTGCCGAGTGCACGTCACCAACGACGGCAACCTGCAGATAGCCATCGAAAACAAGATGGAACACAAGCAGGATGAAAGGGAGGAAGGACACAAGGAGCGTTATCTGCGCCGCGAGTTCTACTACAGCAACTACCAGCAGATCTACCGTCTGCCCGAGGATGTGGATGCCGACAACATTTCTGCACAGGTGGCCGACGGCATACTGAGCATCGCACTGCCCAAGCGCGACAAGGAAGCAGAGAACAAGGCGCACCGCGCCATCGAGGTCAAGTGACCTGAAACACATAGCAAATGACAAGATGAAGAATCCCACGCGGTGCAAGCCTCGTGGGATTCTCTTTATAGCAGACAGCAGTGCCCTACCACCACATCGCTATTGCTACCATGCATACCACGGCAATGCAATAGAAGAACTTCAGACCTGTGGTGAGGATGAAGGCAAGGAATGAGTATAAGGCAACCTTAAAAGCCTGGTGAGGGGGTGTCTTGACAAGTAGTTCGCCAAGCAATGCACCTATGAAGGGGCCGACTATCATTCCCACCGGCCCACAGAACAATCCCACCAGCAGACCTGCCGTGGCACCGCGCATGGCCTGCTTGGAACCACCGCCTATCCTGGTGAGCCATACCGGGGCAACATAGTCTATGACGGTAAGCACCAGCATCAATCCCCCCATTACCCACAGACTTGTGGACGAAACACTGCCCTTATCATACAAATACAGCATCCACAACGCAACATAACTGACCGGAGGACCGGGCAGCATGGGCAGGATGGCTCCTGCCACTCCAACCAAGGCACTGATGATTGCCAATGCCAACCACACATATTCCATAACGTGTATATTTGAAAAATATCAAGTATCAGTATATCTTCTGCAACGACGAGGCAAAGGTACGGAAATTAGTACTCAGAGGCAAGCGGCCAAGTGTTAAATATATGTTAATTACAGTACATTGTATTGCATAGTACTAATATTATGCATACCTTTGCAGCGAGAACATAAAAAAAGAGTCGTGTAATACTAAAACACCTATCGTATGAACGTAGAGAACACAAAGGCACAAATGCGCAAGGGCATGCTGGAATACTGCATCATGCTACTGCTTAGGCACAGGCCGTGCTATGCCAACGACATCATCTCGCAACTGAAGGAGGCGGACATGATAGTGGTGGAAGGCACGTTGTACCCCTTGCTGAACCGCCTGCTGAAGGACAAGATCCTGAAGTACGAGTGGCAGGAGAGCACACAGGGACCGCCCAGGAAGTACTATTCCCTGACCATGGACGGGGAGGAGGCTCTGACGCAACTGAACCAGAGTTGGAACGAACTGGCCGGCACCGTAAATAAACTGAAAACGGAAAACTGCGAGTAAGCGAGAGCAGAGAAAATTTATTTGCTCTGCCGAGCGGAAGCAGATTCAAGACGATAAACTCGGATTAAATCTGAAAACGGAACTAAAGGTCGACGTTAAGTCAATACTGCAAAGAAAAACTATAAAACTTACTACAATGAAAAAGAACATTACCATAAACCTGTTCGGCACCTTATATAATATAGACGAGGATGCATACCAGTTGCTGGACAACTATCTGCAGAGCATGAAGCGCTACTTCAGCACCAAGGACGGTGGCGAAGAGATTGCCGACGACATAGAACACCGCGTGGCAGAACTCCTGTGGGAGAAGAAGGAACAGGGTACAGATGCCATCAGCATAGAGATAATAAAGGAGATTATTGGCAAGATAGGCAACGCCGAGGAGATTGCCGGAGAGCAGCAAACGGAAAACGAAGAACGGAAAACGGAAAACGGTGGGCAGAGCGTAGAAAGCGGTAACACATACACCGAAGAGGACAACTTCGACCCCAGCACGGCATCCCTGTGGGAGCGCATACGCCATCACTTCAAGAACCGTCGCCTGTTCCGCGACCCCGACAACATGCTGCTGGGCGGTGTGTGCTCGGGCGTGTCCAACTACATAGGTTTCGGCGACCACATCCTGTGGCGCCTGCTCCTGCTGGCACTCTTCTTTGTGGAGGGAGTGGGACTGCTCGCCTACCTGATTCTGTGGCTCATCATACCCCTGGCACGCACTCCGGAGGACAAACTGCTGATGAAGGGCAAGAAACTGACTCCTAACAATATTAACGAACAAATCATCCAGGATCATAGCACACAGACGAATCAGGGGGCATCGTGCAACCGCAACAACGGTTCGGGTTGTCTGAAGGTACTGTTCGCCCTGCTTATCCTCGGTCCTCTGGGCGTATTCATACTGGCAGTAATTGCACTGATTACCGGATGGTTCGGTATAATCGGAGGTATGGGCAGCATGATCCTGTCACAGACAGAAGCACGTATTATGAGCGCTATTACAGAATCTACCGGCACCTTGTTCACCTCGGGCGTAGTGTGCATACTGATTATCCTGGCCGTATTGTTCGTCCTGTTGTTGAGGTGGATTTTCGGTTCCGGCAAACCCATGGCAGGTTGGCTGAAGACCCTCATTGCCCTGCTGATGCTAGGCTGTCTGATTTGGGGTGTGTTCTCCATCTCACGTTCGATAACCAAATGCTTTGAGGTGGCCAAACAGATCAACAATGACGAGTGGAGAAACAGAAGGATGCGCACCCCCATTCCCACCTTCAAGCCCCAGCCGCATCTGGACATACCGTATCTGGACGAAACCGGTTTCACCATCATCACCAACACATGCAACCGTTGCACATGGACAGGCGACTACCCCACCGGCGATGCGGAAAAGCGATATCTGGATGCGTGCGACTATGACGAACTGATATTCACCGCCGAGAAGACGGACACCGTTGCTCCTGGCACATACACCCTGTCGGCACTGGTAAGGGCAGAGGACAACGGTGCATACCTCTTTGCCAACGTGGGAGACACGGAAAACAGGCAGTACATCCCTGCATACGGCAACAAGGGAGGCAACCTGTGGAAATGGGCATGCGGCAACGGAACCCTGCCCGAAGTGAAGAACATCTATCCGCACTTTGCCAACGACAGCATACGCAATCTCCTGGCCATGGCCAACGATGGAGAAGGTTTCGGATGGGCAGTACTGAGCATAGAGGGCATAAAGGTGAAAAAGGGTGAAACCATCACCTACGGTATAACCACCGACCCTGCCACTACGAATGACACGCCCGAATGCGACTGGGTTTCCGCCACCGACTTCGTGCTGACCAGAACGGACAAGAAATAATCGAGAGACGTTCTCACTATCTCCCATTTTTGTCTTCGGTGGCGATAAAATGAGCCGCCAATGGCGGTGAATTTAATCGCCAGTGGCGGTGAACTTTACCGCCACCGAAGTCATATATCAGCGCAATATACTCTTCTGATAATGATTACCGAAGGAAATATTGCGCATCATGTACGATTTTCCAGAATTCTTATATCCGATTCATCGAAGTCAAAAGAAAGTTGGAGGTTGCGCCACCAGATACACTGTCATGAAAAAGAATGCAGAACCCCATGAATTGGGATCCTGCATTCAAAACCATATAGCGATCAGAGGTCTGATGCCTTACAAAGCCTCGAGAGAAGCCGCATATCCACCATTACGAACCATGCGTACCTTGATGGTATCGCCCTTGCGAACCTCGCGGACATTCTTTGTATAGTGCATTGCCTGTCTGTCAGCATTAGAACCATCCTCGAAGGAGGTCAGTTTATAGGTCTTGCCCTCAGGCAGGAAATCCAGGGTGACGTCCACTTCCAACGGTTCCTTACGCTCTGCTGTCATACCGCCCAGATACCACTTGTCGGCATTGCGCTTGGCCAGAACAAGATGTTCGCCAAGTTTGGCATCAAGAACCTTGGTCTCGTCCCAAAGGACAGGAACAGAAGATATGAATTTGATGCAATCTTCGTTGTTGTAATACAATGTCGGGTTGTCTGCAAGCATCTGCAAACCTGACTCAAAGACAACGAACAGGGCCATCTGATAGGCTCTTGTACCTATTGATGCAGAGTTGGGACGACGTGCGGAGTAATTATCCGGTTGCATGCTGTTCATGGCACCAGGTGTGTACTCCATAGGTCCGACGGCGTTTCGGATGAAAGGCATGTAGATACTGTTCTCCGGCTTGCAATTACCCATCTGCTCCATACCGGTAACACCCTCGTAAGAGAGAAGGTTGGGATACATGTACTCAAGTCCTGCGGGCTTGAACGCACCATGATAATTGACAAAGATATGGTGCTTGGCGGCCTCCTTCACGGTTCTTTCATAGAAGTTGACCATCCACTGGTCGCTACGGTCCATGAAGTCAATCTTCACACCCTTGACACCCCACTTCTCGAACTGGGCAAACATGCCGGGATTCTCCTCCACACAACGCCAGGTGAGCCAGAGAATAACATCCACACCCACCTTCTTGCCGTGGGCTATGATTTCCATAAGGTCGCAATCGGGGTTGGGAGTATAGGGGTCCATATTGTTCTTGGCCCAACCTTCGTCCATAACAATATATGGTATACCGTACTTGGACGCAAAGTCCATGAAATACTTGTAGGTTTCCACATTCAGGCCTGCCTTGAAGTTCACGTCCGGACCATAGGGAACTGCGCCGTTCCACCACTCCCAACTGGCCTGACCAGGAACTATCCACGAAACATCCTGCAACTTGCTGTCCTGAGCAAGACGGCAGGTCATGGTGTTTGTGACAAGTGCGGCTTCATCCTTGGCAATGACAAAATATCTCCAGGGGAAACTTCTTGTTCCCTGGGTCTTGGCAATGTAGGGATGACGCAAAAGCACGTCATTGCTCTTGTCGCTTCGGGGCTTTTCAACGGCAGGAACGCGGGGGAAGACGGATGAAAAACCATTGGCGTCGTTACTCCTGAAGAAAGGAGCAGGATAGTCGCACAGGTCAGACTCGCTCATCAGTATCTTAGTGCCTCCAGAAGTTATGGCCAGGACGGGATAATGCGCCATCTTTTGGAAACTCAGCCATTCGGAAGACTTGACGAAGGAGTAACGCTCCTCATAGGATGTCCTGTATCGGTCGCTCTGTTGCAGTACAAGTTGAGCATCCTGGGGGAAGAACACGGTTATGTCCTCGTGATTTACCTTAACCTCTCCCTTCAGAGATGTGACAAAGCGGTATGCGAGACCGTCGTTGTAAGCCCTGAATACAACGGAATAGTTGCCTTTCATTACCAGGGTCATCTCGTTGTAGTTGTTGGGTACTTCCGCAAACTTCAACTTCAGGAATGGGCGTTTTACATCGTTGACCTTTTGACGCTTGACACTCTGGAGTTTGGGCAAAGAACCGAGTACATTGCCCTCAATATCCATGGACATACGGCAATCCGTCAACACTTTTTCCTCGCCACAATAGACATCGTAGGTGATACCGTTGCCGATGCGTACATCAACCTTGATGTTGCCGTCGGGCGACGACACGCTCTTTACCGTCTGTGCAATGGCTGACACGGATAATGTCAGCAAACAAAGCATTAGGAAATAAAACTTTTTCATACTATTGATTATTTGGTTTTCTTATTAAAACAATCGGAGAAATACATGAACTGGTACTTGATGTTCCTGAGCCAATAGGTCCATGAATGTCCTCCAGGACGTACATAGTAATCATGTGGAATGCCCTCCTTAAGCAACTTGTCGTGCATGTTGCAATTCACTTTATAGAAGAAATCGCCTGTACCACACTCAAAAACAATGTTCATTGAACCGGGAGTGAGAAGATGGGTCATGTTGATGACTGTATTCTCTTCCCATCTTTCAGGATACTGCTCGTAAGCACCAAGCCGGCCGGCAATGTTCCAGTTCTTGGGGAATGGGCGTATGTCCAATCCACCAGAAAGACTGCCCATGCAGGAAAACGTGTCCTGATGTTTCATGGCGATGTAAAATGCACCATGTCCGCCCATGGAGAGACCGGTGATGGCCCGCCCCTTCCTGTCCTTGATGGTAGAATAGCAACTGTCTACATACGAAACCAATTCCTGGGAGACGAATGTTTCATAGCGGTACTCCTTTACTACCGGGCTGTCGAAATACCAACTGTCATAGCCTCCATCCGGCATGACAACGATAAAGTTGTACATGTCGGCAAGCCTTCCCACTACACCTTCGCGTGACCAGGACGTGTATTTGTCGCTATAGCCATGAAGCAGATATACAACGGGGTACTGCATCGTGTCGGAATACTCCTGCGGAAGAATGACATTCACGGGTACGTCCTTGTCCATGCATCTGCTCCGTACCATAACGGCATCTTCTGTATATGCCATAATACAGAGCGGAGACAGGAGAAGGGACAATGTTGCTATAACAACACTTTTCTTGATATACTTCATGCTATTGCCGTTTACTTCTTGAGAATCTTCTGGATAACCTTTTCCATAACAAGGTAGCCTTCCTTGTTGGGATGTACGGCATCTTGCTGATATTCCTTCTTCAAGGCCTGATTCTCGTCAACCATCTCCGAGAAATAGTCGGCATAAGGGAATTTCTTCTTCTTGGCATATTCGCGCAACTTGTCGTTAAGTTCGCGGATGGAGTTAATGGCCCTTTCCTTGTCTATCTCCCATGACCAACTGTATCTGTCGGCAGGAAGCACGGAGCAGAGGACTGGCTTGATGCCATTGGCCTTTGCCAACTCGCACATGGATACGATGTTCTCATATATATGGTCAATGGAAACGTAGCCCTGATTCATTGCTATGTCGTTGGTGCCTGCCAGTATGACAACATACTTGGGGTGCAGATTGATGACATCGGAACGGAATCGTGCCAGCATCTGGGCAGTAACCTGTCCGCTGATACCGCGGCACACATAGCCATCGTTGTTCTTGAAGAACTCGGGATAGAACCTGCGCCAGTTCCATGTGATGGAGTTGCCCATGAACACCACCTTCACGTTCTTGTCTGTAGCGTTTTCCTTCTCAAAGACTCCGTATTGTGCCCAATCCTGAGAGGCTCTGAGACGTGGCAATTCCAAAGAAACATTAACTGGGTAATGGTCTGAAATCATCTGTATCGTGTGGGTGGGAATTGAGTCTGCACCGGCCTCGCTTGGCAGTTCCACACCTTCAATGGGACTCCAATAGTTGTATGTAAGAAGTCCGTATCTGTGAACCTTGAACTGCGGAGAAACCAGAACATGGTCTATGCGCTCGTCTGTCTTTTTGGTCGGTATGAATGTGTTCATGGAACCGGTTTCTGCCATTCTGCGATTTGCGGCATTATATGTGTCTCTCAAGTCTCCGGACTCCATAAGGAAGCGGTATGGCGCTTCATTCTGATTGGCATTAAAGTCGCCTGCCAGGATGTACGGCTCATTGCCGCACTTTTCTTTTATCTTGGACAAAACCAACTTTGCGCTTTCAAGCCTGGACACCTCGCCCTTATGGTCCATATGGAGATTAAATACCCAGAAGCGCCACTTCGTGCTTCTGTCCTCAAGGTAAGCCCATGTACATATACGGCACAAAGCGGCATCCCAGTCCTTAGAACCTACCACATCCGGTGTCTTTGAAAGCCAGAAAACTCCGTTATCCAGACAATTAATCCTGCTCTTTTTGTAGAAGATGGGGGCATATTCGCCCTTTGTCTTGCCATCGTCTCTACCAGAACCCACATAGTTGTAACCGTCAAGATTTGCCTTGAGGTCCATTATCTGATTGTGTAATACTTCTTGTGCACAGAACAGATCCCATTGCTCATAGTTGATGAGGTCATACATTTTCTGGCGTCTGACTTCCCAACCATTGCCGTCCTTCTTGTCCATAGGGTTGGCATACCTTATATTATATTGTCCTACGGAAAGGGTTTGGGCAAACAGGTTTGCCGACATCAGCACATATGCTGACAAAAGTAGAATACGCTTAATCATATCATTAGATGCATTGTGTTAATATGGTATAGAACAACAATCGCATACCCATACAGGCATGCGATTGTAAATTAAATGCTACAGACTGTCTCCGAAGTCCTCCTTGAACTTGGATACCAATTCCTCTTGCCAATGCCCTATTTCCTTCAGGCGTCCAAAGAAGAATCGTAGCACGCTCGGTTCCTCAACCCATTTAAGACCTCCTATCAGTTCTCGATTGTCCCAAAGCCATTTCACACGGTCAGCAACATATTTGATTTGAGACAACGTGTATACACGTCTTGGAACAGCCAATCGCATAAGTTCCAGTTCAGCAAATCGCTCCGTTCCGTCCGGTTCACGCTGTTCTGACAATGTTCCGCGCTCCATACCGCGGATACCGCCGGCAATGTAGAGTGCCGTAGCAACAGCAGCAGCGGGATACTGGTCGTGTGGCATGTCGGGAACAAAGCCCTGACAATCCAGATGGGCACCAAGACCGCCAGCCGGCTTGATCATGGGAACACCGTAGGCATCCAACTCATTTACCAGATAGGATATGAACTCTGGGCCATGGCTCAAATAGTCCATGTCGAGCGATTCGTACAGACCCTCTGCCATGGATTCGATGGAACGGACATCTATACCACCATAGGTAAGGAAGCCTTCATACAAAGGAATGTACTCCATCATGCTCTTGATGAGATCGGTGTTGTGACTGATGATGGCACCACCACGTGCAAAGCCCAACTTGCGTGCAGAGAAGTAGATGATATCCATCTTGTTGGCCAACAGATGATAGATTTCCTTTGGGGTCATATACTTGCACTGGGCCTCGCGGGTCTTCATGAAGTAGATGTTGTCCTGCAACAACGAGGCATCCAGAATGCTGGGGACACCAAACTCGTGGCAAATGTCGGCAACGGCCAACATGTTCTCCAGACTTACGGGCTGGCCGCCAATAAGGTTCGTGCCGGCTTCAACACGTACATACGCAACCTTCTCAGGGCCGTACTCGCGGATGGTCTTCTTGAGTTCCCTTAAATCAAAGTCACCTTTGAAGGGATCATCACTCTGTGGCAAAAGACCTTTTTTGTGTACGAGTTCAAGAACCTCACCGCCACAACGGGTAACATGAGCCTTGGTGGTGGTAAAGTGGAAGTTCATGATGGCAACCATACCCGGCTTGACAAAACGCTCTGCAAGAATGTTCTCGCATGCACGTCCCTGGTGTGCTGGCAGCACATTGTCCGTACCGAAAACTTCCTTCATTGCGGCCTTAAGACGGTTGAAGGTCTCACTGCCGGCATAGGCGTCGTCTGCAAGATGCATGGCGGCGGTCTGGCGGTCAGACATGGCGTTTACACCGGAGTCGGTAAGCATGTCCAGATAGATATCCTTGTTCTGAAGCAGGAATGTATTGTTACCAGCCTGCTGGATGGCACGCAAACGTTCGTCTACGGGAAGAAGGTTTAGTTTCTGGATTACACGAACCTTGTGCATCTCCAGAGGTACTTGGTTCTCGGGTTGATAGAATTTTACTGACATAATTAGTATTGTATCGTTTTTGTTATCTTATTTCGTTAACAAAGATACATACTTTTTTCGTTTGTCAAGCATGTTATGGCAAGTTATTGTCAAAAGCACAACATTCTACGCCATTTTGGTAGACAATAGTTCATTATTCATGTTTTCTTCTTTGTATCTGCAATCTGTTATCAGGACTCCGCTATCTGTTCTCTGTTTCAAGTTTTGGCTCCGCTTAGCACACATCGTATTGAAAATCTTGCAAGACACAAAAAGTCCCTTGTATAATAAAAAACTACACTAGGGACAGATGAAAATAACAAAACAATAAAATTTACTTTCAATACGATTATCTTGTTGTCCTGCATGATAATCCGCCCAACATATCAAAACTCATTTGACAGACCAGCCTTCCTGCGTATTGTATTATGTGTGGGCATACCTACAGCAATCTATTTTATCGGTTGACCTTTTCCGTTAACTATGATGCCATGTGGCTGACAAAGATACAGGTCTTCAGCAATCGCCTCGATAGAAGAGTATACAGGAGGAGTAATCCGCTTTCCATTCCTGTCAATCAACCCATAATACTCGATGTAATGGTAACTGTACACCATATACTTCTGACACTTCGCCACTTTGTATATTGGAGAATTAAAGGAATTGCCATTTTCGTCTTCGCATGTATACAGCTCCGTTGTGGGATAATTCATGTTTTCTACATTATCTATCACGAAATCAACAACAACATTACCTGCATGATCATAACGCTTGGCAGTATGATCGGGGAAACGAATCTCAACGACGTCCTCACTGATGTCAATATGTGGACATATCACATCGTAAACCACCTCAAATTCATCCGAGTATAATCCGAATAAATTATCTTTCTCCACCTTCCAGAATCCGTATTCATGAGAAATGTTGTCATATTCAGGTTTTAATACCCAGTTGCCTTGCCTGTCTATCAAGCCTGACGTGCCAGACAAATCAGATTTTACCACGCAATAACCGTCGTGGAAAGCATATTTGGGGTCATCGTAATGAACTTTGAAATCCTTGTCGATGACTACATTTCCGGAATGGTCAATGAAGACGAGTTCATTGTCCCTTTCTACGGCAGCAAGACCTTCGGAGAAGACCCATGCTCTTGTGTATACGGCAGGTATTGCTATTTCTCCAGTGAATCTGTTCAAATAGCCTCTCTTCCCGTTCTTGGAGAAAACGGCCAAACTGTCCTTGTCTGTAGATAGCACAACCCAGTCAACATCTTCTATAACCACCTTCTTCAAGCATTCGTCAAACACACGCCCCTCGGTCCGATAGTACATATCCTGAAAAACTATGTGGTTACTGAGATGTTTCTCATGATATACACATTCAGACGTATAGGGACGAATCCACTTCTTATACACAATCGCATCTATAAATGCATATCCAATCACTCCTGTGAATATCAGGAATAAAAATGTAAAACAAGAGGCAAATATTAGCCATACAGTCTTGCCGAAAGTTGTAGGTTCCTTGTAACCAAACAATCTGGATATTTTCTGAACTAGCTGGTAAATCCCCTTGCAAAGGACAAGCAACCACAATTTGAATGTAATTTCTTTTTTCATGAGTCTAACCTATAATAATGAAGCTCGAATAACATTAGCATTCGTCAAAGAAATCACAGTTGTCTTCAGCAGGAGAAGAGAATCCGTATGCAATCTTATCAAACCAGCGCGTACGGCTATTTCCCAGTTTCTGGCTCATTTCTGCGGTACCATCACAAGTGGCACTGAACTTCAGCGTGTTAGTAATGGAGAGACTTGAAGCAACAGCTTCCACATCATGATTGGCACCGATGTATGCAAAGACCCATCCCTTAGCCTTAAGTTCATCTACAAGCGATTTAATGGCTTTTCCACTATACTCCTTAGAAGCATTCTCGTAACCGTCGGTAATGACTGTCACCAGTACCTTGACATCCTCCCCAACCTTCTTGCGAAGTACATTCAGTGACATTCCCATAGCGTCGTACAATGCGGTACAACAATCAGGACGATAAGTTTCTGCCGTAAGTTCACTTACATCATTCACAGACACACACTCATAAACAGACTTTACGTTGTCATTGAAAGTCACAAGGCTTACATAATGTTCCTGCTCTTCGTGCTTCTTCTGTGCAGCACGAATTGTCTGGATAGTTTCGTTTACACTGTCAATAGCCTGTTGTCTGATACTGTGCATGGAACCACTTTCATCAATGATAATGAGATTATAGATTCTTGTGTTCATAGTTTGGTTAGTTTTGTTTAATGCGTCACGTTTATTTTTCCTTAATTGTTTCAAATATGCTGCCACATCCTTTATTGGGCGGAATGGTTCGATAATGTCAAGATTGCTGTCTATGATTGCATACACCTCTTCTTCATTGTTGTCCTCAATCCCAAAACCGTCGCTATCGGCAAAATATATGCCATCAGGATACAGCACCCATGAAATGGCACAGATGCCATCCTGAAATCCGTCCCATCTGTTTATCCCGGCATAACAAATATCCTTCCTTCGGGCATTACATAAACCATTGGGACACGCTTTTGCGATAGCATCCAAGTCAATGTCCCTATCATTCACCAACAGGTATCCGGGTGACGAGAACTTGCGTATCTGTCCACTCTTGGTATTTCCGACAAAAAACTCCCTGTTCTTTCCGAAGAAGAATGCCATCCCTTCCTTGTCCAGAATACCTATGTTTCCTTCCAACTCTGGGTACCCTAATACAGACACTTTCCTACCTTTACTCTTAAATCCCGCTACACTTACTTTCATGACATTTCCTCCTTTAATTCAAATTGCCGATTTGGGCTTAATTTTGTTGAACTGATTCCAATCATTGCTAATACCAGTCTATTCCGTCATCAATTGATGAATTGATTGGTTAGCTTTGCAAATTTAAAACAAAGAAATCATACAGACAAGCGATAAAATCCTGACTGTATGAAATCATTTATGTGGTATATGAAATGCTCTGTTAAATTACATTTAACCAGGCATTTCATTAGGCTTTATGTAGATAATGCCTTTATTTTGAACGAATACTTTGTCGTTTTGAGGACTTTTTCAGTTCTCTAATATTTCCCTGACAAAATTGCCCCCCATGCGCTTCGGGAGAGAAGGACTTATCGGTCGGCAGGACGACCGCAGGGCCGAAGTACCCGACATAGTCATTGTATGTCGGTGTCTCGGTATCTGCTTTGAAGAACAGGGCATGCGCATTCTGTATGCCCTTGCGGTAGATTTTGTCCTCCATTTGAAGGTATTCTGTCTGCATCTGGCGTGTGAGGGTGAGGTATTCGGGAGCGCTGAGGTTGGGCAATTCTATGCGTGTCTTGGTTTGCTTAGGAGGCAACATATTGGCAATCATATTGCTTGTGCTGAAATAGGGACTTATCAGAAGTTGGGCGAGGAGTACGGCATTATTTTACTGACAATTAAAATGTAAGTTTTTAAATTGATTATTCTTCTACACCCATCAGTGCATACTCTCACGTTTTTGCGTTTTTCGGTTCACTTTTCATTCCTCATGCCGTCATATTGACATGCGCCTGTTCTCTCCATAACACGGACAGAACCCTCACGAGGCGAGGGCTTTGATGATACGAGGATTTTCACTACTTCCGGCACCATCAGGAAATAGGCATATCCTCTTTATATGTGCCTTCCTTCAAGCAACATAAGCAAGTCCCCTGCCCCATCTATAATTGCATGGGGGCGGAATGTTTCCAGTTCCGCACGGGGGCGGAAGCCCCAGGAGACAGCTACGGCATCAACGCCGGCATTGATGGCAGTTTGCATGTCTACACCTGAGTCGCCGACATAAAGGGTGTCGGACCTGCTGACATTGGCCTTCTCCATTATTTCGTGGACGATGTCGGGTGAGGGCTTGATAGGAATCCCGGGGCGTTGGCCAAGGACACAGACAAAGTTGATGTAGGGGAAATAGCGGGCAATGAGTTTTTCCGTGGCAGACTGGTATTTGTTGGATGCAACGGCAAGCATGACTCCGTCCTCTTGAAGACGGGAGAGCATTTCCGAAATACCGGGATATGGCGTGCTGAGGTCGGCATTGTGCCTGTCGTAGTATTCCGTAAAATGTGCACGCAGAAGGGAAATATTCTCCTCGGTGCGTGAGTCTTCGGGCAGGGAGCGTTCCAGCAGTTTGCTGACCCCATTACCAACGAAACCCTGTATTGCATCTTCGCTATGGGTGGGATATCCCAGTGTGCGAAGTGCATGGTTGGTGGCCGTAGCTATGTCGGCAATGGTGTTCAGCAGGGTGCCGTCCAGATCAAAGATGACAAGTCGCTTTTTCATTTTCCTATCAACGCATTTTGCAAAATTTGCATGGACACGACATAAACATTCAACGTTTTACTCTCCAGACAGCCCTCCGTTGAAGTCAATGCCCATGGGGGACTGGAACACACGAAGGCCGAAGGTGGGGAGCATGGCAAAGACGTGTTCGAAGATTTCCGCCTGGAGATGCTCGTATGGTACCCATTCAGTACCGTCGGAGAAGAAATAGAGTTCCAGGGGCAGGCCTTGTGCTGTGGGCTGGAGTTGGCGCACCATGATGGTGAGACGCTTGCTTACACGCGGATGGTGTCGCAGATAGTTCTCCAGATAGTTGCGGAACACGTGCAGGTTTACCACAAACTTGTCCTCGCGCTCCACTCCGTCCAACCAGCCACGGCGGGCAAAATCCTTGTGTTGCTCCTTGGTGCAGAAGGTGATGGAACGCATGTCTATGTAGACAGAACGCTTTATGCGCCGTCCTCCGCAATCCTTCATGCCACGCCAGTTCTGGAAGGAGTCGCTGACAAGGGCGTATGGCGGTATGGTGGTGATGGTCTTGTCCCAGTTCTGCACCTTCACGGTGGTCAGCGTTACCTCTATGACATCGCCGTCTGCTCCGTACTTTGGCATGGAAATCCAGTCGCCGGGGCGAAGCATGTCGTTGGCAGAGAGTTGCACACCAGCCACAAGTCCCATTATCATGTCCTTGAAGACAAGCATCAGCACGGCTGCTGAAGCGCCGAGAGCAGTAAGGATGTATTCCGGATTCCTGTTGATGAGGATACTTACAATGATGATGAGTGCAACGCAGACAACCACTATCTTCAGCATCTGATATACACCCTTCAAGGGGTGGCTCTTCAATTTGTCGCTGCTGCTGGTAAGGTTGTACATGGAACTGAGGAAGGAGCACAGCAACTTGGCCACCACCACAATCATGTATATGGTATTTACCTTAAGGAGGAATTCCAGCACATGGTTGTCCTCGGAAAATGCCAATGGCAGGAGTATCGTTATCAGAATCGGGGGAAGCAGCCGTGTGATGTCTTTCAGCACGATGTCATTCAGCAGGATGTCGTCCCACTTGGAGCGTGTCCCCTCCCTGAGTTTCCTGACCAGAGGGATGATACCACGGTTGCAGAGCAGGTTCACGATGTATATGACAATGGCAATGCCCAAAACGACAAAGCACCAGTAGAGCCAGTACATGGAGTCGGGATTGACGCCCCAGTCTTGAAGAAGTCTTACGATAGTGTTGTTCATACCAAAGGGGGAATGTGTGTATGTGTATTATTATAAATAAGGTATAGGTGCCGCGCTCCGTGTCCGCAGGCCTACAGGATGCCGCGTATGCCCTTTGTCCACCAGCCAAGGCGTCGTTTGGAACGGGGATAGAGTTCCTTCCAGTTGTCCTCCGTAAGCATGACGGCAGAGTTGAGGTGGCGGTTGAAGTATTCGTTCAGTTGCGTGCAGTACTCGGGAGAGAAGAAGTAAGCATTCACCTCGTAGTCGAAACTGAGCGAACGTGCGTCCAAGTTGGCCGTGCCTACGGTACAGAGCGAGTCGTCCACTATCATCACCTTGTCGTGATGGAAACATTCCTTGCAAAGCCACACCTTGGCACCACGTCGGGCAAGGTTGTACACCTCGCGTGCCGTGCCTACCTCGCTTATCAGGTTGTCGCCCTTGTGTCCGAGCAGGATTTCCACCTCCACGCCGCGCTCTATGCAGCGGCGCAGGGCCTTGCGCACACTGCTGACGAGAATGACGTAGGGATTGATGATGCGCACACGTTTCTGTGCATTGTCCAGACAGGAAATGTAACTTTGCCGGATGCGCGCGCTCTTCTTGCCGGGTTCGCGGTCCACCACGAAGGCCTCGTAGCCTCCCTGCTGTTCTTCGTAGAGACGGGCATCAGGACTACGGTAAGCCCTCTCGTCCAGTTTCTCTCCGCACTCCCTATACCAAAGGTCGGCAAACAGACGCTGGTACTCCTCCACTATGGGACCCGTAAGCACGGCATTCATATCGCCCCACTTGCCAAGTTCGGGCTTGCCGTGGATATAGTAGTCGGCAACGTTCATGCCCCCTGTATACACCATCCTGCCGTCGATGATTACCATCTTGCGGTGCAGGCGGTGCAGGGCATGGTTTACGTAGGGGAAGCGCATGGGGTCGAATCCTACCATCCTTATCCCCCTGGCCTTATACTGCTCCGCAAACTCACGGGTAAAGGCCGGTGCCTTGCCGCTATTGCCGAAAGCGTCATACATCAGGCGTACCTGCACACCTCTGGAAGCACACTCCGCCAGAACGTCGAGCAGATGCCTGCCTATGCTGTCGTTGTACCATTTATAGTATTCGATATGTACATAGTGCTTTGCCTTGGCAAGAGCCGTTTCCAGGTCCAGGAACATAGCCTTGGCACCAGGCAGGATGCGCATGGAGCAATGCTCATGCCCAGGGAAACCGTAGCCGATGAAATCCTGTCTGATACGGGAAACCTGTGCCTGTGCCGGCACGAGGCATTGCAGGAGGGCGAGTATGGATAATATGACGAAAATCCTCATAAACAAAAAGAAGACAAGGGCAGGTTTAGCATACGCGGAGACTGCCCTTGTCCTTATTGGATAATTTCTCCGTTATTTCTTGAAGTAGTAGATGAAGGTGGCTATGCCCTCCACGGCCTTCTTGCCCGTTTCCTGTATCTCGATGACAAACTTCACGTTGGTCTTGATGGCACCGCGGAGGTTCTGAATCTCATCCAGTGATACCTTCATGCGTATGCTCTGGCCGGACAGGACGGGCTGGCCGAAGCGCATGTCCTTCATGCCGTAGTTCATCATACGCTCCAGATTGTTCACTTCGATAATCTGGTTCCACATCAGGGGAATCATGCTCAGGGTCAGATAGCCGTGTGCTATGGTCTGTCCGAAGGGACTTTCCGTCTTGCACTTCTCCACGTCCACGTGAATCCACTGGTGGTCGTCCGTGGCATCGGCAAACTGGTTTATTCTGTCTTGGGATATCTGCACCCACTCGCTGACACCGAGTTCCTTGCCCTCATAGGCAACAAACTCCTCGTATGAATTGATTGTAAGCATATATTAGGAAGGTTTAGGTTTGTTGGATTGCAAGTTCAGATTCTTATGCCCAGTTCCGTGGCCAGTTCGGAGATACGCTTCTCCGTGCCCAAGCGTGCCGGCACGAGGGGCAGGCGCAGTTCGTTCTGGATGAGGCCCATTTCGCTGAGCAGGGCTTTCACGCCGGCAGGGTTGCCGTCCACGAAGAGCAGTTTGAAGAGTTCCGTGAAGCGGTGGTGTATCTCCAGTGCCTGCGGATACTCTCCGCGCAGGGCCAGGCGCACCATGCGGCTGAACTCGTAGGGCAGAGCGTTGCCAATCACACTTATTACGCCCACTGCACCCAGGGTGATGAGGGGGAAGGTGATACCGTCGTCGCCACTGATTACGTCGAAGTCCTGGGGCTTGTTCTTGATTATCTCGTCCATCTGGCTGATGTTGCCCGACGCTTCCTTGATGGCCACCACATTGTCAAACTCGCGTGCCAGACGCAGAGTGGTTTCCACCGCCATGTTCACACCGGTACGGCCGGGCACATTGTAGAGCACCACGGGTACGGGGCTTGCCTTGGCTATGGCGGCAAAGTGCTGGTAGATGCCTTCCTGGGAGGGCTTGTTGTAATAGGGGCAGACGCTGAGTATGCCGTCTATGCCGGTAAAGTCGCCGGTCTTCAGTTCCTGCACCACGGCGGCGGTGCTGTTGCCTCCGCATCCGAGCAGGATGGGCACACGTCCGGCCACACGCTGTACTATTTCCTCGCGGATACGTGTCTTTTCTTCCGATGTCAGTGTCGGGGTTTCCGCCGTTGTTCCCATCACGCAAAGGAAATCAATGCCGCGCGATATCTGGTATTCCACCAGGCGGAAGAGAGAATCCCAGTCTATACTTCCGTCTGCATTGAAGGGCGTTACGAGTGCTACTCCCAAGCCCTTGAATTTATTTTGAGCCATGCTTCTTTCTTTGGGTCACGCACCGCCGGCCTTTGTGCCTTGTCGCGATACGTGCTTCTTTATTTATTTGGGCACAAAATTACAACTTTTTCATGATATAAAGGGCGGGTGTGCTCCTTTTTTATTACTTTTGCAATATAAATTAACAACGCATGAACGAAAGAGAAAGCATCATAAGCCTGAGGGAACAACTGCACCGGCATAACTATAATTATTATGTATTGAATGCCCCCACCATCTCCGACAAGGAATTCGACGAGATGATGCACCGCTTGCAGGCCTTGGAGGAGAAGTATCCGGATATGTCCGACCCCAATTCCCCCACCCAGCGCGTGGGCAGCGACCTGAACGACGAGTTCCGCACCGTGCCTCACCGCCGCCCGATGCTTTCCCTGGCAAATACCTACAATCTGGAGGAGGTGCGCGAGTTCTACCAGCGCGTCTCCGACGGCCTTCACGGCCAGCCCTTCCAGGTGTGTGCCGAACTGAAGTACGACGGCCTTTCCATCTCCCTGCATTACAGGGACGGCAAACTTGTGCAGGCCCTGACCCGTGGCGACGGCGTGCAGGGCGACGACGTTACGGCCAACGTGCGCACCATCCGTTCCATCCCCCTCGTGCTTGATTCTTCCAGGGAAGACATCCCCGAGGAGTTTGAGATACGTGGCGAGGTGCTTATGCCCTGGCAGAGTTTCGAGCGATTGAATGACGAGCGGAGTCAGGCCGGCGAAGACCTCTTTGCCAATCCCCGCAATGCGGCATCGGGCACGCTGAAGAGCAAGGACCCCAAGGTGGTGAGCCAACGCGGCCTTGATGCCTATCTGTACTATCTCCTTGGAGAAGACATACCATCCACGGGGCATTATGAGAATATGGAATCGGCACGCTCGTGGGGCTTTCAGGTGAGCAAGGACATGAGGCTTTGCAACACCTTGGAGGAACTTTGGGAGTACATCAGTTACTGGGACGTGCACCGCAAGGAACTTCCCGTGGCCACGGACGGTATTGTCATCAAGGTGAACTCCCTTGCCCAGCAGAAGGCGTTGGGCATGACGGCCAAGTCGCCCCGTTGGGCCATTGCCTACAAGTTCCAAGCGGAACAGGCATGCACCATCCTGCGCGAAGTCACGTTCCAGGTGGGGCGCACGGGTGTGGTAACTCCCGTTGCCAACATGGATTCCGTCCTCCTCTCCGGTACCATGGTGCACCGTGCCACCCTGCACAATGCCGACGTGCTGGAAGCCCTCGACCTCCACATCGGCGACCACGTGCTGGTGGAAAAGGGAGGAGAGATAATACCAAAGATAGTGGGAAAGGAGGGAACGGAAAACGGAAAACGGAAAACGGAAAACTCCGAGAAGTCGGAATACTCCGAGAAGTCGGAATACTCCGAGAAGTCGGAATACTCAGAGTACTCCGAGTACTCAGAGACCTCCGATGACAAGCACCCACCTTTCCGTTTTCCGTTTTCCGTTTTCCGTTCTCCCATCCACTTCATCCAGCGGTGTCCCGTGTGCGGCACCCCGTTGGTGCGTGGCGAGGAAGAGGCATCGCACTATTGCCCCAACGACCTGCATTGCGCACCGCAGATAATAGGGCGCCTGGAGCATTTTGTTTCTCGCAAGGCAATGAACATCAGTCAGGTAGGTCCCGAACTGATACAGCAATACTATCGCAACGGCATGCTCCACGACGTGTCCGATTTCTATCGCATCACCCACGACAAGAAGGTGGCGGACAGCGTGGCACGCAGCACCGAAGTGCCCTTTGAAAGGGTGCTCTTTGCCCTGGGCATAAGGTTCGTGGGCGAGATAGCGGCCAAGACTCTGGCACGCAAGTTCAAGGACATAGATTCGCTGATGTCTGCTACCATGGAGCAACTCCTGGAGACGGACGGCATAGGCAATGTCATAGCCGAAAGCATCATCAACTACTTCGCATCCGAAGAAAACCGTGCCCTCATAGAGAGGCTCAGGCAGGCAGGCCTGCAATTCACGCTTTCCGAAGAGCAACTCTCCACGCATAGCACCACATTGCAAGGGCAGAGCATAGTGATAAGCGGCGTCTTCGCCCACCACTCGCGCGACGAATACAAGCGCATCATCGAGCAGCACGGCGGAAAGAACGTGGGCAGCATATCGGGCAAGACCAGTTTCATCCTGGCCGGCGAGAACATGGGACCCTCGAAACTCGAGAAGGCGGAGAAGTTGGGCGTGAGGATTGTTTCCGAAGACGAATTCCTTGCCATGATAGGGCAGGAATAAACGCTCCCCGAGGCGAAGGGCATCGCTCCACGAGGCGTTTTCCATAGCACAGAATACCGTTGGCAAGAACATGACAAGAACCCTGCAATTCCACATAGAGGAACTCATACCCTACATCAACTGGGTGTACTTCTACCATGCCTGGGGAGTGAACTCCGAGCAAGGTAGGGAAATCCGTGCAGAAGCGGACATGCTGCTTGCCCGTTGGGCAGAGGAGAAGCGCCAAACCAGATTCCGGGTGCGCCTGTTCAAGGCACATTCCTCTGAGGAGGACATACTGCTCTATGGAGACAAGGGCGACACGCATGTACTTCCGCTCCTGCGCCAGCAAAGTCCTCCCTACCTCTGCCTTGCCGACTTCCTGCCTCCCGTCAGCATGCCGGCGGAAACGATGGGCGTGTTTGCATCCATGGTGCCGTTCCGTGTGGATGACCTGCTCGGACAGACACTTGCCGACAGGCTTGCCGAAGCGTCGGCCGAGCGCGGACATGAGATAGTCAGGAAAGAGATTTGGGGATATGCCCCCGACGAGAACCTGACACCCGGGGAGATGTTTGCCGAGCGCTACCGTGGCAAGCGCCCTGCCGTGGGCTATCCGTCACTGCCCGACCAAAGTCTGAACTTCGTGCTTGCCGACCTGCTGGACTTTGCCTCGCTGGGCATAAGTCTGACAGAGAATGGGGCGATGATACCGCATGCCAGCACCATGGGCCTTATGATAGCGCATCCCCAATGCCGGCACTTCAAGGTGGGAACCATAGGCGAAGACCAACTGGCCGACTATGCCTCGCGCAGGGGAACCTCGCCGGATGCGCTAAGGAAATTCATGGACATTGCATAACCCAGGACTCAAAGGACGTCTATCATCAACAATGGAAAAGACCAACTACATAGGAGAATACCGCCACCTGCTCAAACTGGGCCTCCCCATCACGGTGGCACAGGTGGGGTTCACCCTGCAGGGCATGGCCGACACGCTGATGCTCGGCCAGCACTCGCCCTCGGAACTGGCGGCGGCAGGCTTTGCCAACTCCCTCCTCATAATGGCACAACTCCTGGGCATGGGCTTCTGCATGGCGGCCGTACCCACCATTGGCAAACTCTACGGCCAGCGCAAGCATCAGGACATAGTCAGCGAACTGAAGTCCTCGCTCCTTGCCGACATCCTTCAGGGCATCTTCGTGTGCCTGCTCATGTATGCCAGTTATGCCGCCCTGCCCCTGATGGGAGTGGACACAGGACTTCTGCCTCTCATCCGCAAGTACATGCTCATACTCATACCCTCGCTCCTGGTGATGAACGTCTGTTCGGGCATGAAGTGCTTCTACGATTGCCTCACGGACACACGCACCACCATGTGGATAGTGCTGGCAGGAAACGTATGGAATATCGTATGGAACTGGATACTCATCTTCGGCAACCTCGGCTTTCCGGAAATGGGTGTCGCTGGTGCGGCATGGGCCACGGTGTCCAGCAGGATACTGATGCTCGTGCTCTACTTCGCATGCTTCATGCTGAACAAGAGGTACTCCATATACCGCACCCTGTGGAAGACGGCCGTGGTGACACGCAGTTCGCTCCTCAGGCATAACCGCCTCGGCTGGCCCATTGCCCTGCAACTGACCATGGAACTGGCTGCCTTCTCTGGTGTGGCCCTTGCCCTGGGGCGCGGAGGCATATCGTGGGATGCCACCTCTGCCCTGGCCGCACATCAGGTGGGATGCCAGGTGTCCTCGTTCATATATATGTTCTATATAGGTATAGGCTCTGCCGTGTCCATCCGCGTGGCGCACTACCATGGCCTTGGCGGATGGAGGGGCATACGCCTTTCCGCCCATGCCGGATATCATCTGATGATAGTCATAGGCATAATCGCTACGTCGCTGGTATTCATCTTCCGCAGGCAGATAACCGGCATCTTCGTGTCCGACGACGACCCTGCACTGTTTGCCGCCATCTCCGCCACCGTGGTGGCCATGGTTTGGCCCATGATATTCTATCAGGTGGGCGACGGCATGCAGACGTGCTACGTCAATGCCCTCCGAGGCATAGGCGACGTGAAGAAACTGATGAAATACTCCTTCTTCTGCTACGGTATCGTGACAATCCCCCTCAGTTACCTCTTCGGCATCATCATGGACGGCGGCGCCACCGGCATCTGGTGGGGGTTCCCCTTCGGCCTCACCATGGCAGGGCTTCTGTACCTGCGCCGTTTCCTATTCCAACTGAAGAAGAACGGACTTTAACCCAAAGCCCATTAGACCGTTACTCCCTAATGAAGCCTTCTTTTCGTCATCTGTTCTAAAAGCAAGGACTGGGGGTGAGTATGAAGGAGAACGGAAAACGGACTGAGGACTGAGGACACTGAGGACACCCCCCTCGGAGGTGCATACAATAAATAAAGATGGCATCACATTGCGTGGTGCCATCTTGTTTTAGGTAGTGCAGTTAATCATCCATCAGTGTTGCAAGTTCGGGGATGTCATAATTCTCCAAGGTACTTTATGATAACGGCTCTATGTAGGTAACGTTCTCCCTTGTGTCAAAGTCAGCGGGAAGCAGCGCTTCCAGTTGGTCGATGAGTTGGCCTTTTCCGCCCACCCA
>JAFTUK010000054.1 GCA_017466325.1 Bacteroidaceae bacterium
CTCCACCATTTGATGTTCCTGGAGTTTCTCATTCCAGACCCATCTCGTCTTGATCTTTTCTTGCATTACACTATACTTTTTATGCCCTGTATAGTGACAACTTTTTTCAGTTCAAGTCAGTTCGACGAATTATAACTGCTTATAAATTTGGTGATTAGCGAAAATTGTTGTATCTTTATAGTGCTCAATTACAAAGAATTACAAACAATAATCGCTATGATCACCGAGGACAAAGTTACAGAATTATTTTTTATGGCAGATGAATTTTGCAAGTTTTTTGATCGTATGATGGCAAGATATACGCTAAAGAACGATGGGAAGCGTCCCTATCATCGAGAAACAACCCTCTCAAAGGCAGAAATCATGCTTATCATCATATTGTTTCATGATTCAGGGTACCGCTGCTTCAAGCATTTCTATCTTGATTATGTCTGCAAACACCTGCGCCATCTTTTTCCAAAAGTGGTTTCGTATAATCGTTTCGTTGAACTTGAAAGAGAAGTAGCAATTCCCTTAGCCTTATTCATCAAGAGAGTGCTTTTGGGCAAGTGTACCGGAATCAGTTTTGTTGACAGTACTCCTATTCGCGTCTGCCGCAACCAAAGGATACATATTCATAGGACATTTAAAGGCATAGCGCAAAGGGGCAAATGTTCCATGGGCTGGTTCTTTGGATTCAAATTGCATCTTATCTGTAACGAGAAAGGTGAACTGCTCAATTTCATGATAACACCAGGTGACATTGATGACAGAGAACCATTGAAATACAATGCCTTTGTTGAGTTTCTCTATGGAAAGTTAGTAGGAGACAAAGGGTATATTGGCAAAGAACTCTTTCAGAGATTGTTTGTGAATGGAATACAACTTATCACGAAACTCAAAAGCAACATGAAAGGAGCTTTGATGAGTGTATCGGACAAACTCCTCCTAAGAAAAAGAGCCATAATAGAAACTGTCAATGACGAACTGAAGAATATTGCTCAGATCGAACACTCCAGACACAGATGCTTTGACAATTTTATCGTAAACATATTGGGAGCTATTGCTGCATATTGTATGTTTCCGAAAAAGCCGTGTATCAATGTACAAAGAACACTGGATACACAGCTTACTCTATTTTAAATTCGTCGAACTCACGTTATTTTAAGTCCGTTTGGTAAGATCCTTAATGCCTGATGGCAAGAGCGCCAGCGGTGATGTTCCGCTGGCGCTCTATATATGACTGAGTACTCTGAACTTTCGCTCACCGCTCATCCGCTCACCGCTCATTCGCTCATCGTTGACTGCTCACCGTCCAATCAGATCAGGCAATTCTCGGTGCACTTGCACTTGGACACGATGGCATCGATGGCGGCCACGGCGGTGATGGTGAGGATGTCGCGCACGCTGCTTTCGAAGTCGGTGAAGTGGATGGGCTTGTTCAGACCTATCTGCAGGGGGCCGATAACCTCCACGTCGGGCGACATGTACTGGATGAGCTTGCTGGCCATGTTGGCACTGGAGAGGTTGGGGAACACAAGGGTGTTCACGTCCTTGCCACGAAGACGGGTGAAGGGGTACTTGCGGTCGCGGAGTTCCTTGTCCAGGGCGATGTTTATCTGCATCTCGCCGTCAATGAGGCGTGAAGGGTCTTCCTCCTGAAGGATGCGCACGGCTTCGTGTACCTCGGCAGGTGAACCAACGGTGTCGGAACCGAAGTTGGAGTAACTGGCCATGGCCATGACGGGTTCGTGGTTGAAGACACGCACGGCACCTTCCATCAGTCGTGCCACGTCCACCAGGGTGTTTGTGCCGGGGTGGCGGTTGATGAGGGTGTCGCCGATGAAGAACGTGCCCTTCTTGGAGTTGAGTATGTGCATTGTTGCAAAGTGGTCGTAGCCGGGCTTGATGCCTACAACCTCCTTGGCCACCTTGATGGTGTTGCTGTACTTGGTGTAGACACCGGTGATGAAGGCGTCGGCCTCGCCCGTCTCCACCATCATCATGCCGAAGTAGTTGCGCTCGAACATCTTGTCGTTGGCCTCCTCGAAGGTGTAACCCTGTCGGGCACGCTTCTCTGCCAGGATCTGTGCGAAACGCTCGCGTCTGGGAGCCTCGCGGTCGTGGCGCAGGTTGATGATTTCAATACCCTCGAGAGAGAGTTCCAGTTCTGCCGCCTTCTTGGCTATCATCTCGTCGTTGCCAAGGAGTATGGGATGGCAGATGCCCTCGTTGCGTGCCTCCACGGCAGCCTTGAGCATGGTGGGGTGTATGCCCTCGGCGAACACTACGCGCTGGGGATTGCGGCGTGCCGTCTCGTAGAGTTGCTGGGTGAGTTTGCTCTCCTGTCCCATGATGTTCTTCAGGTGTGCGGAGTATGCGTCCCAGTCGGTTATCTGCTTGCGTGCCACACCGCTCTCCATGGCGGCCTTTGCCACGGCCATGCTCACCTCGGTGATGAGGCGCGGGTCAACGGGCTTGGGGATGAAGTAGTCCTTGCCGAAGGTGAAGTTGTTTACGTTGTACACCTCGTTGACCACGTCGGGCACGGGCTTCTTGGCCAGGGAGGCAATGGCATGCACGGCGGCAAGTTTCATTTCCTCGTTGATGGCGGTTGCGGCGGTGTCCAGCGCCCCGCGGAAGATGTAGGGGAAACCGATTACGTTGTTTATCTGGTTGGGATAGTCGGAACGGCCCGTGGACATGAGCACGTCGGGACGTGCCGCCATGGCCTGCTCGTAGGTGATTTCGGGTTCGGGGTTGGCCAGGGCGAACACTATGGGCATGTCTGCCATGGAGCGTACCATGTCCTGCGAGAGAACGCCGCCCTTGCTGAGGCCCAGGAACACGTCGGCACCCTTGACGGCCTCCTCCAGGGTATGCACATCGCGGCGCGGTGTGGCAAACTCCTGCTTCTCGGGAGTCAGTTTCTCGCGGTCGTCGGTTATCACGCCCTTGCTGTCCAGCATGAGGATGTTCTCCTTGCGTGCACCCAGAGCCACATAGAGTTTGGTACATGATATGGCCGCGGCACCTGCACCGTTCACCACTATGCGCACGTCCTCTATCTTCTTGCCTGCCACTTCCAGAGCGTTGAGCAAACCTGCACTGGAGATGATGGCCGTGCCGTGCTGGTCGTCGTGCATGACGGGAATGTCCAGTTCGGCTTTCAAGCGACGCTCTATCTCGAAGCACTCGGGCGCCTTGATGTCCTCCAGGTTGATGCCGCCGAAGGTGGGGGCAATGGCCTTGACCGCCTGGATGAACTTCTCGGGGTCCTTCTCGTTCACCTCTATGTCGAACACGTCTATGCCGCCGTATATCTTGAAGAGCAGTCCCTTGCCCTCCATTACGGGCTTGCCGCTCATGGCGCCTATGTCGCCGAGGCCCAGCACGGCAGTACCGTTGCTTATCACGGCCACAAGGTTGCCCTTGCTGGTGTACTTGTAGGCGTCATCGGGATTCTTCTGGATTTCCAGACAAGGCTCGGCCACGCCCGGCGAGTAGGCCAGGGAAAGGTCGGTCTGGGTACTGTAAGGTTTGGTGGGAACTACCTCTATCTTACCAGGCTTGCCCTCGGCATGATATGCCAAGGCAGCCTCTTTTGTAATCTTTGCCATAAATCTTTTACCTTAAGTTAAACTAATTCGCTTGCAAAGTTACCACTTTTTGGGCAAAGTAACGGCAAAGTAGAGTTAAAAAAAGGTTAAACCCAAATCGCTCATTAGACTATTACTCCCTAATGAAGCCTTCTTTTCGTCATCTGTTCTAAAAGCAAGGGGGGGTGAGTATGAAGGAGAAAAACGGACTGAGGACTGAGGACACTGAGGACACCCTCTTCGGAGGTTCATACAATAAATAAAGATGGCATCACATTGCGTGGTGCCATCTTTGTTAGCATTGGCAAGCAGTCACCGCTCACAGTTAAACGCTCAACGCTAAACGTTATTCGCAAGCTCATCAAGACAAAGCAGTCAACGTTCACCGCGCCAGCCGTCGTGACGAAGTCTGCGACAAATTCTGTGGATTCATTCCATCGTCTTACAATCATTGTATTTCACTCATTGAATAATTTCTGTGTATTCCGGGTATTCTGTGTGAGGAAATAAAAGTCTCAGTGCGAGCATGGGGATTATATTCACACAGAATCCACAGAATACGCAGTTTTTCCTTTCAGCAAGAGTAGGTTTACGCTGGCGCTGGAATCCACAGAATAGCACCTGTTTCACGGTGCCAGCCTGGCGAACAGAATCTGTACTCTATAAAAACCTTTACATCCCTCTCTGCACGGTGCTGGGTGGGGAAATCCTCGTATCGCCAAGGCTCGGTCCTCGCATGGAATCACCCGTGAACATGAGCGAGCAGGCGCATGACAATATGTCAGCACCGCCAAAGACAAAACGACGGCGGTGCTGGATGTTCTAAATGTACTGCTACTCCTCCGATTCTAATCATATAACCCACTGATAATCAATAGTGTGTGCTATGCCTATTTCTGTCGGTGTTTCTATCGTAACAGTGCAATGACGTGTGAGCGCACCTCTGTTTTCTTAACTATATATTTTAACAAAAATCTTTACACAGCATTGGGGGTGTCCTCAGTGTCCTCAGTCCTC
>JAFTUK010000055.1 GCA_017466325.1 Bacteroidaceae bacterium
AACTAACTACATCCTTTATTAGATCTATGAATCTACAAATATAGTTGGCTCTTCCGTTCAACGGAAAGGAGAAGAGGACTGTTTCTGGGTTATAGTTCATTAGCTAGATGACACAATAGTTCACCTCTCTCCTTTGGTTAACTTTTTGCAAAGATAGCACTTTTTGCTTACCTTTCTTTTTCTTCGCAAATCTAAAGGATGACACAGATGCGACTGATATTCACAGATTGCCGTGTGCATCAGTTATCTGTGCCAATCGGTTCTATCTGTGTCCTCTGTGGGCAAAATTAATCACTTTAACCGCTCTCAAACAAACCTCACGCAGAGGACGCAGAGTTCCAAAGCAAACTACGCTATCGCTGGATTAGTCGCTCGCGATGCGCGACAGAGAACGCAGAGGCAAAGTAAACGGGAAAGGTGAACCAAAGGTCGACGCCCGAAGGGGCTGAAGTCAAAACGGAAAACGGAACACCCAACAGTAGGGACACGGCTGCCGTGTCCTCTTTCTTTGTGTGACGGTGCCCCCCCCCACCACGCTTTTTTACCTTTTCTTGCCTTGCAGGGAAATCAGGGGGACGAGCATCTCCTCCAGGCTGATGCCTCCGTGCTGGAAGGTGTCGCGGTAGTACTGGACGTAGTAGTTGTAGTTGTTGGGGTAGGCAAGGAAGTCCTGGTTCTGGGCGAAGATGTAGGCCGTGCTGATGTTGGGGGCTGGCAGGCCTGCCTTGCGGGGGTCGCGGATTTCGTAGACCTCCTTGGCATTGTAGGCAAGGTTCTTGCCCAGTTTGTAGCGCAGGTTGGTGTTGGTGTTCTTGTCGCCCACCACTTTCACGGGGTTGTTGGCACGCACGGAACCGTGGTCGGTGGTCAGGACTATGCGGCAATCCATGGATGCCAGCGTGCGGAAGAGTTCGGATACTGCCGAATGGCGGAACCAACTCTGCGTGATGCTGCGGTATGCCGCCTCGCTGTTGGCAAGTTCGCGCACCATGCGGCTTTCCGTCCTGGCATGGCTGAGCATGTCTATGAAGTTGAGCACCACAATGTTGAGGTCGTTGTGGAGGAGGGCGGGCAGTTGCTGCACGAACTTCTCGGCACCGGCAGAATCGTTTATCTTGTGGTAGGAGAATGTGTTGCGTCGGCGGAAGCGTTCCAACTGTGTCCGCACCATGGGGGATTCGTTGAGGTTCTTGCCCTGCTCGGAGTCCTCGTCTACCCAGAGGTCGGGGAACATGGCCTCTATCTCTATGGGCATGAGCCCGGAGAAGATGGAGTTTCGGGCATATTGTGTGGCCGTGGGCAGTATGCTGCAATACATGTTTTCCTCCACGTTGAAGAGTTCTGCCATTTCGGGCTGAAGCATCTTCCACTGGTCCCAACGGAAGTTGTCTATGACTATGAAGAAGACCTTCTCGCCCTTGTCCAGGGCGGGGAATACCTGAGTCTTGAAGATGTCGGGGCTCATGAGGGGGCGGTTTTCGTCCTGTTCGTGGCGCACCAGGGTCTCCATCCACTTCATGTAGTTCTTGCGCACGAACTTGCAGAACTCGTTGTTTGCCTCACGTTTCTGCATGGCCAGCATCTCCTTCATCTCTGCGGCAACGTCCTGCAGTTCCAGTTCCCAGCGGACCAGTGTGCGGTAGACGTCCATCCAGTCCTGCATGGTGAGGGAGTCGTTTATCTGCATGCTCAGCCGTCCGAAGTTCTGCTGGTAGGCCGTCTGCGTGGCCTCGCTGACTATTTCGCGGCTGTGTATGTTCTTCTTGAGTGAAAGAAGTATCTGTGTGGGATTGACGGGTTTGATGAGGTAGTCGGATATCTTTGCCCCGATGGCCTGGTTCATGATGTCTTCCTCCTCGCTCTTCGTGACCATCACCACGGGTACCGTGGGGTGCAGGTCCTTTATGCGGGAGAGGGTTTCCAATCCGCTCAGGCCTGGCATGTTCTCGTCCAGAAGGATGAGGTCGTAGTTCTCCTTCTGGCACATGTCCAGTGCGTCATAACCGTTGCTGGCGGTGTCCACATCGTAGCCTTTCTTTTCTAGAAAGAGCATGTGCGCCTTGAGCAGGTCTATCTCGTCGTCAACCCATAAGAGTCTGTATGCCATAATGTCTTTGTTTTAGCGGTGAGCGGATGAGCGGGGGGGCGGTTATATCATACCCCCTCCCCCCTACGGGGTACTACCCCTATCTTAGGGGTAGAGAGGAGCGGATGAGGTCTGAGTTCTCCGAATACTCCGAGTTCTCTGAGGACTCTGAGTTCTCCGAGGACTCCGAGGACTCCGAAGTTTTCCGTTTTCCGTTTTAATCCGACTTCGTCGTCTTGAATCTGCTTCCGCTCGGCAATTCAAACAAGTTTGATTGCTCTCGCTTACTCGCAGATTTCCGTTCTCAAAATCCGAAGGGGAAGTCGTCCTCTTCTTCTTCCAGTTGTTCCTCTTCCTGGTCGGGGGCTTCTTCCTCCTCCTCGGAATAGTCTACCTCGTCCTCACCACGGATTACCGTGCCGTTGTCTATGCGTAGTTCCTCGGATATCTGTATGGGGGCGAAATTCTCGTCATAGAACTTGCTGTAGTCCTCGAAACTGTACTTCGTGCCCAGGAGATTGAGGTTGTCCTCCAGTATGAGCAATGTGCGTATGCCCTCCAGTACGGTGGCCATGTGCTTGTCGGAATACAAATCCTGCACATAGGCATGCACCTCGTCGTAACTGACGAAGCCCTTCACGGCCAGCATGCTGATGTCGCCCAGGTCGCTTATCTCTAGGTCGAAGTTGCGCACCATAAAGGAGGTGAAGTTGTAGCGTGCCACCTCGAAGAGCAGTTGGTCCTCGTCCAACGCTCCCTTGGGGTAGGCCAGCACGAAGGCGAACTTGCCCAGGCGGTCAGCCTTCAGCGTGTCGGCCGTGGCGGTGCTGTCCGATGAGGCGGCACTGCCACGCCTTGCCCAGATGTCGCTGGCATCCCAGCGCTCATCGTTCAGCAGGCGTCCCTCGCTTATCCCCTTCATTATCTCGGCTGCCAGTTTGGCAATCTCCTCCGAACTGTATTTCTCCGTCAGTTCCTTGAGCGAGGCAAGGAAACCGTCCCTGTCTCCGGAATACAGTTGGCTCATGGCATGGACAAACATGAAGCGTGCCCTGTGCCTGCCCTCCGGGTAGTTCTCGGTGGAGAAGGCATAACTTTCCTTCACGTGCTCGTAGTCGTTCTTCAGATACGACGTGTAGGCATCGGCATAGATGGAGTCCTCGAGATGGCGGCCTCCGCGTGCAATGAGTTCGTATCTGGGGTTGGCCAGCAACTGGGCATAGGCATTGTCCGGATATTCGTTCACGACTTTCTGGCGGTACAGTGCCGATTCCTC
This sequence comes from Bacteroidaceae bacterium, assembly GCA_017466325.1. GTDB lineage: Bacteria > Bacteroidota > Bacteroidia > Bacteroidales > Bacteroidaceae > Physcousia. The sequence continues at coordinate 3,363 of JAFTUK010000055.1, forward strand.
GTCCAGACCTAACCTGCCGCCTATCAGGAAAAGGTGGTAGCAGGCATCGCCAACCTTTTCGTGTTCGGGATAGTCTCCGATGAATCGGAGCAAGGTCTTGCGTGCCAGGGGGAAGTTGCCAAGCCTCTCCTGCTCCAACACGCCGGCCTGGAACAGGGCGTCGCTCAGTATCTGGTGCGATGCGGCCATCTGCTCCTCCGTTACGGGTATCTGCTTCAGGTAGAAGGCCTTGTTTCTGGGGTCGTTCTCCACGCTGTCGTTGAGTTCCTCTTCCTCATAGTCAGTGCCGGTGTCTTCCCCTTCCTCGGCCTCCATCAGTTCAGCCAGTCCCTCGGGCATCTCTCCGTCCACGGCAAAACCGCTCTTGTCGGCCCATCGCCAGTAGTCGGTGTTCCTGCGCTTGCCCCACTTGCGGAAGAAGGCGTTCTTGCCCTGGAGCACGGTATTGGGGTTGCTGAAATACCAGCCCTGCCCGGATTTGTCCTGCTCCGTCTGCCTGTTGGCGTTCTGGCTTTGTTGCTGGGCAGTACCTTGGGAAGCCATTGCATTGTTGCCGGAAGTGCCGTTTGCGGCATTCCGCTTTGCCTCCTCTTCCTCCTTCTTGATGTATTCCTTTGCCAGGCGTTCGGCAACAGCCACCCGCTCGGCCTCGGGCAACTTGGCCAGAAGTTGCAGGCTGTCCTGCAGTTCTATGGCGGCAAGCGGTTCGGCAAGGCCCTCCAGCGACTTTGCCCTTTGCTCCACCTCCTTGTATTCGTCGTGCTCCTTGTCCAGAGAGGAAAGGCACTCCTTGTAGCAGCGTGCCGACTCTGCATAGTCTTCCTGTTCCCAGTACAGAGTGGCCAGACGCAGGAGCAATGTTGCCTTGGCACTTCCGCCCTTGCTCTCCTTCAGGCCATCCTCCCAGGCATAGGTGCAGCGCAGGGAATCCCCTGCATTCAGGTATATGTTGCCTATGGCCAGGTATATCTGGTCGGCATACTCCTTGTTCTTGCCGCTCTTGGCCATGCGCTGCAACTTGCGTATCATCTTGCGTGTCTGCGTGGTGCTGGCCATTTCTGACTGGAGCACACGGGCATTGAGGCTCATCTCATAGGGTGGGTTGGCACGGATAACCTTCTTCAGGGCATCGTATGCCTCCTCGCGCTGTCCCGTTTCGCGGCACAACTGCCCGAGCAGATAGTTGAGGCGGGCGCGGGCTATGCTGCCCTTTTGCCTGCCGATGGTCTTCTTGAGCAAGGGTATGGCCTCCTCGTACTGCCCTGTCTGTATGAGCCATGCCGCACGGCTGTTGTCGTACTGCTGCTGGGTCCTGAAGTCAAGGCTGTCCCTCTGCATCTTGCGCAGCACATCCTCGGCATCGTAAGGCCAATCCAACGCCACATAGCACCGGGCTAGCCACGCACGGGCCAGGTTGGCCACTTCCGGTTGTGTGGAGTAGAGGCGTATGGTGTAGTTGAATGTCGAAGCCGCTTCTATGAACTCACCCCTGTTGAACTGGCTTTCGCCCATCATCATCCATGCACGCCACAGATATGGGTTAAACTCCTTGCGCGCAAGGTAATCCTTCATTTCCTGGGTGCGCTTCTGGCCGGGTTTCAGTTTGGGCTTCTTCTTGATGCTGTGCAGTTTTATGGCCTTCTCGCATTTCTCTATGGCGGTGGCATAGTTGCCCTTGCCCATGCCGGCAGTGCTCTTGTTGGTGCTGATGTACATGGGGAGCAGGCTGTTGTAGTCATCCCTGTGGCCGTCGGTCTGTGCATCCTGTCCCTTCTCGAAGGCCACCTCTCCATTATACATTATATTATAATGGGCCGTCATGGAATGGTAGAAACGAGTCATGGGCGTGTTCTTCTTTGTAGAACACGACACGAGGGCACCGGCCAATGCCAGCACCATGGTCCATACTATCGCTACTTTCCTTCTCTTCATCTGTCAGACCTAATAATAACGGATGTGGGGGCATCTTTATTGCCGGCGCTCGCCGATTATCAGGAAAACTTCGTCCTTCAGTTCGTCGGGCAACTCCACCTGGCGCAGTTGCAGGGAGCGTACCCACCCGGCCACCTCGTCCTCGCGCATGGTGTAGAGGACATAGCGGAACTCCTCTATTTCAGGGGGCAGGAACTCGTCGGAGGCTATGCCGCGGAAGCGGTCCAGTTCCTCATCGTCGTAATATTCCACATCCTTGCTCACGGCTGCCAGAAGGCTGTCCTTCTCGCATGTCTCGTGCATGCCGCAACATTCGGCATCAGGTATAACCACTCCGTCGCCACCTTCTGTTACTTCCTTGTCGCTCATACTCGTGCCAGTTTGAATCCGGCCTTCTTCATGTCCTCCCAGAATGAGGGGTAGGACTTGCTTACTACCTCCGGATTGTTTATTGTAATGCTATCTCGTTTCAGTGCCACGGGGGCAAAGGCCATGGCCATGCGGTGGTCCTCGTAGGTATCAATGGCAATGTCTTCCGTACCCGTCATGTCCGTGCCCGTCTCCCCGTTCCAGAACAGGGTGTCGTCTCCCTCCACGCCAATCAGATAACCCAACTTGCCCAATTCCTTCTGCAATGCCGCTATGCGGTCGGTCTCCTTTATCCTGAGTGTCTGCAAACCGGAGATGCGGAAGTGTTTTCCCAGCATGCAGCATGTCACCGCTACGGTTTGTGCCAGGTCCGGCTGGTTGACCATATTGCATACAAACGGCCCGCTATCGCACGCCTTCTTGGCAAGGCAGACGGAATTGCCGTCATGCTTTGTCTCCACGCCCAGGCGGGAGAACAGTTCCGCCACGGCCGAATCGCCCTGGAGGCTGTCTCGGAAAAGGCCCGGAAGCACAACCTCCGCCTCATCGTCACCGGACAGCGCCACCATTTCATACCAATATGAAGCGGCACTCCAGTCGCTCTCTATATAATAAGGTATGGGGAAATAGGGCACCGCCTCCACACGGATTTCCCTTTCGCCGTTCCACTGAGCCTTGGCGCCGAACTGGCGCATGATGGCCAGTGTCATGTCTATGTACGGACGGCTTATCACCTCTCCCGTCAGTTCCAGAACAAGGCCTTGCCTTAGCGTGGGGGCAACCATCAGCAGGGAACTTATATATTGGCTGCTGACATTCCCGGGCAATGAAATCCTGCCTCCCGCCAACTCCCTGCCGCGTATTCTGAGCGGTGGGAAACCGTCCTTCTCTTCATAGCAGATGTCTGCGCCCAAAGACCTTAGCGCATCAACGAGTACCGCAATGGGGCGGTTGCGCATGCGTTCCGTGCCGGTTATAACGTGTTCACCCGAAACCGTTGCCAGAAACGAGGTCATGAAGCGCATGGCCGTACCTGCCGCCTTGATGTCTATTACCGGTGGCATGTGCCGCAATGCATCCTGCACCACACGGCTGTCGTCGCAATCGGACACATTGTCTATTGGCCCGGTGCCACCACTCAAAGCCTGTATTACCAATGCCCTGTTGCTGATACTCTTGCTTGCCGGCAATTTTATTTCCGCATGCAAGATACCCGGAGCAAATATCCGTATTTTCACGTTTACCTGGAGAATTTTCCTTATTTTACGTGCAAAATTACAAAAATTATTTGGAGAATACAAAATAAAGTCATACCTTTGCATCGCAAACGAGAAATCGGGAGCACAAAACATAAAGGAACGGGATGTAGCGCAGTTGGTAGCGCACACGTCTGGGGGGCGCGAGGTCGCAAGTTCGAGTCTTGTCATCCCGACCTAAGAAAAAGCATTGACAGTCTGACGATTGTCGATGCTCTTTCTTTATATGCCTGTGCCTTACTCCGCTTCCTTGTATGCCAACCAGATTTCCTCTGCGAGATAGCGGTCGCTTCTACAATGCAGATCTGCAATGCCATCCTCTATAAGGGGAAACAGTGGAGAGTGATACAAGATGTCCATAGCCTCCTCAAAAGACAACCCATGCATTTCAGCCATAGCGGCAATGATGCGGGCATACTTTGCTTCAAGGATGGAGTGGTAGGCCTCGTCGTGTTTTGTCATAATTCTATGGCATTAAGAAAGTGTAGACATCGTTTTATTGCCACATCGGTACGGAAGCACAGTTGGTCGTTGGGCTTCTCGTACATCAGTCTTCTCAAGGTATCTTGTTTGTTAAGGTCTCCGGAAAAATATAGGTCAATTGTTCTAAAGACTTTGTCGTTGGCGATACCTCCGCGAATAATATCGTAATCACCGCACATACGTCCAGCCCTGCACTCTGTGACGAAATCAAGCCACGCCTCATCGTAGGCATCAAAACAGATTGTTTTCAAGTTCCCAAAATCCTCTTTCAACTCATATACGTTGAGCCACGCTTTGCGTCCACGCCGAAGGAAACGCTGTCCATATTCCACCGCTTGGCGTTCTATAGTAGTAACATAGAACCCTTTGCCGAAATCCAAATGTTCGCGCGAATGCGAAGCATCCGGAAGGTCCACAATGACGGATGAGGCGTGATATACTTTCATCAGGACAAGACTCCTTTCTCCTTCATGTAATCCATGAGGTCTTCCATGAGATATTCTTTGCTGAATGTATGCAGCACATCATAACTTGGGACAATGTATTCCGTCAGTATGCCAGAGGTTTTCAGTCTGGTATAAACGTCAAGTTGGGTCAGGTTCAGGCGTCGTGCCAAATTGCCAATACAATATGTGACGAAATCAATGTTGTTAGTATCCATGATACAATACATTTATCCTATTTTCTGTGCGAAGATACGTTTATTTTCTCGTTTTTGTATGATAATGCATGATTTTCTGTACATTCTTGTGTCTTTCGTCGCTAAATATCGTGCCTTTACGGCCTTAGTAGCTATTGTTGGCTATTGTCCTCCTCCCTACAAGGTATAGTATGCGAGCATCTTCTGCTCTTGTTGCGGGCGTCGGTTCGGAAATCCTCAAATAAATTTGGCACAACGGTCGGATTTGCTTCCGTTCGGCATAAAAAGCAACATTTTCTGCACTTATTTAATCGCAAATTTGCGATTTCGCTCATTAATTCATATTTTTGCATCATCGTTCAGCAACCACAGCGGTGGTTCTGAATGACTTTATCGAAAAGGTGTTATTGAAATTATCTTCTAATATCAAATTCTCGCAAAGTTTGAATGGAACGAAGATGATAGCAGTAGCACCACATCATTTGATACATACCCGTCACAATAGGTGTGGGTTATTGTCATATTGGTGTGGGCTATTGTCTTATCTGTTCCATTGGCAATGCGAGAAGCCAGATATTAGGATAAGGCAGATATAGTTCCCACACCTTATTTTTATTTTAAAAGCTGACCTTGGGGACAGGGAGGCAAAGGGAAATGATAAATGAAAACTATTAGAAAAATTGGAATGGCTTTATTTGCCGTTTCTATGTGTGTTAGTTTGGATTCTTGTGATACTGAGCCGGAACAAGAACCAGAACAAGAAATCCAAATTCCTGCTATAAGTAATTGGGATGTGAAAGACAAAGATAATCTAACAGAGGAGGCCTACGAAGCGTCATTTTCTTTTACAGCAAATTTTAAATGGATTATCACCGTTACCTATTCCGATGGACAAAATGATTGGTGTACTGTAACCCCGAATAAAGGGAATGAAGGCTACCAATATGTTCGTTTGAATATATTAAAAAATGATACTTACGAAAATAGGGTTGCTACAATCTCTTTAATATGCAAAGATGAGAAGAAGTCTTTTCGTGTAGTGCAAAAGGGAAGCTCAAAACCCGAAAAAATTCAAGTGGAAGAAGCAGGAACTCTTGGCGAGAAATTGAGTAATGTCAATAGTGATGTAAAATCTCTTATAATCGAAGGATATATAAATGGTGATGACATTGCTGATTTAAGAGAATTTTATTATAGCTCGTACTCTTTAAAAAGTCTGGATTTATTAAATGTCAATATAGTGAAAGGGGGAAGTTTTGAATATAAAGCAGATTATGGTCTTGCAGGAGTGAAATGGGAAAAGCAGACATGTAACGACGATAATGTAATTCCTGCTAATATGTTTAATAATGGATTTAGAGGATTGGAGGAGCTGATCCTCCCTCATTCTGCAACATCCATTGGGACAAACGCTTTAGAAAACTGTGTTAGTCTAAAAAGGATAGAATTACCTAAGGATGTAATAACTATAGGTAGTGGCGCATTCAAGGATTGCTGGGATTTAGAAAGCATAAATCTACCTAAAACCATTACCTCTATAGGTGCTGGAGCTTTCTGGCAGTGCAACAGTCTCAAATCCATATCCATTCCCGAGGGAGTTACAAAGATTGCCAGTAACACTTTTAATCAATGTAGAAATATTGTTTCCATAAGTTTGCCTGAAAGTTTAACAGAGATTGAACCTATGGCATTTTCACAATGCTGTTGGAAATTAAGCCAAATAACAATTCCTAAAAATGTAAAAAAGATTGGTTATCAAGCTTTTTATGAATGTAATAAGTTGACATCTGTGACGTGTTTAGCTGAAACCGCACCAGAAATTAGTCATAGACTTTCAGACAACAGTCTTATTTATGCATTTGATGAAGGTTATGTTGGCACCCTGGTTGTTCCTAAGTTCTGTTATGATTCATATTACTATTCTGATTGGAAAAAGTTCTTCTCGATTAGTGAAATGAATTACTAATATTGTTTTCTAAAATAGCTAATTAGAAAAAGCGGTATTTGACCTAAGGTCATTTACCGCTTTCTTTGTGTTAGAACATCCCCTTTGGCATATATAGTTTTAGAATATTGAGAGGGATTGTTTTGTTTGAACTTGTTGTTCTTTTAACAAATTTCTTCTTTTTCATAAATCATGATTTTTGAGTGGTACACATGCTTATCAATGAGATTATATTTAACATTATATATTTTCCAAAATCAGATTCAGCAAAACTTGAATTACGGACATAATGAGATGCTATTACTAGACTTTTGCGTTCACAAATACCTTAATAAGCGGTACGATGCAAAAAAATGATGTTTCATATTTGAATAATATCTGGATATGCTATATCTTTATAGTACTATTTCAAAATAATGGATAGGAGAAATTATTTAACGGCATTCACAATTAAATAAATTAGTGGAATATGAAGGGCATAGAATTATTAGTAGATGACATTATGGATTTGTTTCATGGCCTAATGGATCATAGTGTTAGCTATAGTTATGATAAGCTAAACTGCGCCATGAAAACGGATATCTGTGAAGTTTTTAGTTCTGTGGCAGAGGAAGTTGTGATGAAAGTTGAGTTTGGTGGAGAAGTTACACAAGAACAACTTCAAGCATTGCACGATAATCTTATTTCATTTGCAAAAGAGTTTGAAGTTAAGGAAGCAAGAGCATTGGCAAAGAAGGTCAAGAAGCTTATAGAGAGTAATCAATCTGATAAAGAATAATATTTTATAATCCAACTTCGGAGCTTACATCTGTGTAAACCCACAAGTAAACCAAGAGTTAAACCAGAGCAAAAATAGACAAAAACACAGAGTTTTTACGCAATACAAAGACAAAAAAAGCCTATCTGGATGGATAGGCTCAATCATTATTTACTTCTTTACCAATCTAGAATCTGAAACTTTGCCTACTGATGGCTATTGCGATAATTTAAGATATAAAAAATGCCTGTTCACAAATAAATTTGCAAACAGGCTAAACGCTACGAGTGATTATTTAATCATTCCTTCTGGCATATATTTCTTCAAAATGCTCAAAGGAATTGGTTGGTAAAAGTTTTCAGTTACTACCGTTTCTTTTACATCGGTAAGTAGGTAGGCTACTTGTTCTTCTTCTTTTAGAGGCTAGAGTTTGGCATTACCCTTTGAACCTCCATTTTTTCTTTTTACTAGTCTCTCCATAAAAACATGTTTTTTTTGATTATTACTTAAATTGATCTAAAACATTATACTCAACAAAGCAGACATAACCAAGTGAAACATGGTGAAGATTGAATACTGAATACGGTTGGTTGCTTTTTGTTTGATTTTGAGGAATTGGAACGCTACGATATTCGGGAATTTATGGTAAGTTGAAACGTAGAAAAAACTACATACGATACTGCAATCTTTGACACATAAGTTTTGATAATAAGAATTATTCTCACTATCTTTGCAGTGATAATAATATGTTTAACTATTTGACTAATCAAAGTCAACCATAAAGTCAACCATAAAGAAAAGGCTGATAGGCAACATACAGATATTCAAGATATTAATGCTTTTTATGATTAAAATCTGGGGGGCGCGAGGTCGCAAGTTCGAGTCTTGTCATCCCGACCTAAGAAAGAGCATTGGCAGTCTAACGATTGTCGATGCTTTTCCTTTATATGCCTGTGCCTTACTCCGCTTCCGTGTATGCCAGCCAGATTATGTTTGTAGTGCCTATTCGTCCATATCTGCCCGTTGCCTCTTGGGCTTCTCTTGGCGCATTGGTTTTGTCCTCGGTGGCGGTAAAATGAGCCGCCCTCGGCGATAAAGTTCACCGCCACTGGCGATGAGATTTGCCGCCACCGAGGACGGGATTCATGGCCATTGGGGGTGTGGCGGTTGGGAGTTGGGACATGGCGATTGATTAGGGGAAAAGAAAGGAGGTTGCCCAAGCGGGCAACCTCCTTGTGTCAGTTACTTCTGTCCTGCAGAAGACCTGTGATGCATTACTTACGCAGACCCAGAGCCTTAACGATGGCACGGTAGCGGTTGATGTCGCGCTTCTTCAGGTAGTTCAGGAGGGCACGACGCTTACCTACCAGGCCGGTCAGAGCGCGCTCGGTGCTGTGGTCCTTGCGGTTCTGCTTCATGTGCTCGGTGAGGTTCTTGATGCGGAAGGTGAACAATGCGATCTGGCTCTCAGCGCTACCTGTGTCAGCAGCACCCTTGCCATAGGTGGTGAAGAGCTCGGTCTTCTTCTCTGAATTCAAATACATAGTGTTTGATAGTTTGAATTGTGTAACTTGTTTGCCGTGCAGCTTCCATACGTTCGGGCACTGCCTCCGGTCAAATGCGGGTGCAAAGGTATGAAAAACTGCCGAATAAGACGCATCTGTGCCCGAGTTTTTTTCCGTTAAGTGCCTTATTTTGTACATTTGGCGGCCTTGAGGGCGGTCATGTGACCATTTTTCTGTATCTTTGTGCGCGTTTAGGTAATAAGATTGAAACTGATAAAAGTAGAGACATGCAGAATATCCGTAACATAGCGATAATAGCACACGTAGACCATGGCAAGACCACTCTGGTGGACAAGATGCTTTTGGCCGGAAACCTGTTCCGTGATAACCAGCAGTCGGGCGAACTGATGCTGGACAACAACGAGTTGGAGCGCGAGCGTGGCATAACCATCCTGTCCAAGAACGTGTCCATCATGTACCGCGACACGAAGATAAACATCATCGACACCCCGGGGCACTCCGACTTCGGAGGCGAGGTGGAGCGTGTGCTGAACATGGCGGACGGATGCATCCTTCTGGTGGATGCCTTCGAGGGTCCCATGCCACAGACGCGTTTCGTGTTGCAGAAGGCTCTGGAAATAGGTTTGAAACCCCTTGTTGTGGTGAACAAGGTGGACAAGCCCAACTGCCGTCCCGAGGAGGTGTACGAAATGGTCTTCGACCTGATGTGCGACCTCAATGCCACGGAAGAGCAGTTGGACTTCCCCGTCATCTACGGTTCTGCCAAGAACAACTGGATGGGTGAGGACTGGAGCACTCCCACCACGGATATCACATACCTCTTGGACCAGATCCTGGAGCATGTGCCTGCCCCCAAGCAGTTGGAGGGTACACCGCAGATGCTCATAACCAGTCTGGACTATTCCAACTATACCGGCCGCATTGCCGTAGGCCGTGTGCATCGCGGTACCCTGCGAGAGGGCATGAACATCACCATCGTGCACCGCGACGGTAGCAAGGAGCGCACCAAGATCAAGGAGGTGCACACCTTCACCGGCATGGGACGTAAGAAGACTGCCGAGGCAGGAAGCGGCGACATCTGTGCCCTGGTGGGACTGGAGCGCTTCGAGATAGGCGACACCATTTGCGACTACGAGAATCCCGAGGCTCTGCCCAGCATCAGCATAGACGAACCGACGATGTCCATGCTCTTCACCATAAACGACTCTCCTTTCTTCGGCAAGGAAGGCAAGTTCTGCACCAGCCGCCACATACAGGAACGTCTGGACAAGGAACTGGAGAAGAATCTGGCCCTGCGTGTCTCTACCATGGAGGGTTACACCGACCGTTGGATTGTGAGCGGACGTGGCGTGCTGCATCTCTCCGTACTGGTGGAGACCATGCGCCGCGAGGGTTATGAATTGCAGGTTGGCCAGCCACAGGTTATCTACAAGGAGATTGACGGCGTGAAGTGCGAACCCATCGAGGAACTGACCATAAACGTGCCCGAGGAGTTCAGCAGCAAGATGATAGACATGGTTACGCGCCGCAAGGGCGAAATGACCAGCATGGACAGTCAGGGCGACCGTGTGAACATAGAGTTCAACATCCCCTCACGCGGTATCATCGGCCTGCGAACCAATGTACTCACCGCCTCTCAGGGCGAGGCCATCATGGCGCACCGCTTCAAGGAGTACCAGCCTTTCAAGGGCGAGATAAACCGCCGTACCAACGGTTCGCTGATTGCCCTGGAGAGCGGCAATGCCTATGCATATGCCATAGACCATCTGCAGGACAGGGGCAAGTTCTTCATAGAACCTCAGGACCAGGTGTATGCCGGCCAGGTTATAGGAGAGCATGTTCACGACATAGACCTTGTCATCAACGTATGCAAGGCAAAGCAACTGACCAACGTCCGTGCCAGCGGTACTGACGAGAAGGCCCGCATCATCCCTGCCACCATCTTCTCCCTGGAGGAGGCCTTGGAGTATATCAAGGCTGACGAATATGTGGAGGTTACCCCCCATTCCATGCGCATGCGCAAGGTGATACTGGACCACCTGGAGAGAAAGCGCGCGGGAAGGTAAGGAAAACGGAAAACGGAGAACGGAAAACGGAAAGGTAACATACCCCATCCACTTTCCTCCCCTGAGACAGGGGAGGTGCCCGCAGGGCAGAGGGGTATGAAAAGCGGGAAACGAAAACGCAACAGCGGAATGACATGCGACGCTGAGCATCCCTGTGTAAGGATGATAACGATTGGCGATGAACGAATTTATAATATGATGAAAAACTACAAGAAATATTTGATTGAAGTAGGCGTGGTGGCATTGTTTGCCATCATCAGCGTGGCATACTTCTGGGAACCTATCATGGATGGCAAGGTGCTGTCCGGGCACGACCATACCGGAGGCGTAGGTGCAGGTGTGGAGATGAACGAGTACCGTGAGAAGCACAACGGTGAACGTACCCGTTGGACCAATACGCTCTTTTCCGGCATGCCCACATACCAGATGGCACCGTCCTACGACAGTACCGACTCGCTGGCAGAGTTGAAGCAGTGGTACAGCCTGTTCCTGCCCACCGTGGCATCCTATGTGTTCATCATGCTGCTGGGCTTTTATATCATGCTCCGCTGCTTTGATTTCAAGGTGTGGATGGCTGCCTTGGGTGCTGTGTTATGGGCATTCTCCAGTTACTACTTCATCATCATAGCGGCAGGACATATCTGGAAACTATATACCTTGGCTTTCATACCTCCCACCATAGGTGGTATGGCACTCTGTTATAGAGGCAAGCGCGGTTGGGGCATAGCGGTCAGCGGTCTGTTCATGGCATTGCAGATTGTTTCCAACCATGTGCAGATGACCTATTACTTCCTGTTGCCCATCTTTGCCCTGTCTATAGGATGGTTGCTCTCCGACCTGAGCCGTGAGGGCATGATGCGCTGGCTGAAGGGCAGTATCGCCTTTGCCGTTGGTTGCCTGCTGGGCGTGGCCATCAACCTGTCCAATCTTTACCACACATGGGAATACAGCAAGGAGACCATGCGCGGCAAGACAGAACTGACACATAAGACCAAGGACGCTGCCGACCAGACGTCAAGCGGTCTGGAGCGCAGTTACATTACCGCCTGGAGTTATGGCATAGGTGAGACATGGACCCTGCTCGTGCCCAACACCAAGGGTGGTGCAAGCATGCCCTTGTCGCAGAGCGAGACGGCCATGTCCAAGGCAGACAGCCAGTACCGCCCCCTGTACCAGCAGTTGGGACAATATTGGGGCGAGCAGCCCGGCACCAGCGGTCCCGTATATGTGGGCGCCTTCGTGTGCATGCTGTTCGTGCTGTGTCTGCTCATCGTCCGTGGACCCGTATGCTGGGCCTTACTTCTGGCCACCATGCTTTCCATAGCATTGTCGTGGGGCAAGAACTTCATGGGACTGACCGATTTCTTCCTGGACTACGTGCCCATGTACGACAAGTTCCGTACAGTGGCATCCATCCTGGTGATAGCGGAGTTCACCATCCCCCTTATGGCCATGATGGCACTGAAGAGATTTGTGCAAGATCCCTCATGCGTGCACGTGCGCGTGCCTATAATAAATAAGGAGATAAACGCCCTTTGGCTCAGTTTTGCCATAACGGCCGGTATATGCCTCCTGTTCTGGCTTGTGCCTGATGCCTTCTTCGGCAATTATGTGTCCACAAGCGAGTACAACGGCATACAGGGACTGGTCAGTGCCGGTTATGTTGACCAGCAGTTTGTGAACGGTTTGCTGGATAACCTCAGCGAGATGCGCCGTCATGTGTTCTCTGTGGACGCCATGCGTTCCTTCTGGATCATCGTTATCGGCACAATCCTGATGGTGCTGCATTATTTTGGCAAACTGAAGGCTATTCCCATGACACTGCTCATTATTCTCCTTTGTCTGTGGGATATGTGGTCGGTGAACAAGCGTTATCTGAACGATGACATGTTTGTGTACCCACGCCCAGTGGAGCAGAACTTCCAGCGCACCCATGCCGATGAGATGATTCTGCTGGACCCCGATATGTATTACCGTACACTGGACATGACCGTAAGCACCTTCAACAGCAACGATGCATCATATTGGCACAAGAGCATCGGCGGTTACCATGCAGCCAAGTTGCGCCGATATCAGGAGGTAATAGAGTCACACATCAGTCCTGAGATGGTACGCCTGCAGAAGGCTGCGGCCGAAACCGGTGGAGATCTGGCAAAGGTGAATGGCGACAGCCTCTTCCCTGTGCTGGACATGCTCAACATGAAGTCTGTCATCATGAAGACCAGCGACGGCAACAAGGTGCCCGTGTTCAATCCGCATGCCATGGGCAATGCCTGGTCAGTGTCTTCCATACATTGGGTGGACAATGCCGATGACGAACTGGCAGCCATTGGCAAGGATGACCTCCGCCGTGTGGCCGTTGTGGACAGGAAGTTCCAGGATATGCTGGGCAGTGTGCCTGCCGATGCAGATTCATTCCGTGTCAGTGTGAAGTTGACAAGTTACGAGGCCAACCGCCTTGCCTACGAGATAGACTCAGAGAAGGGTGGCGTGCTGGTGTTCTCCGACATATACTATCCCGGATGGACGGCAACAGTGTCGGGTGAGGAAGTCCCCGTGGCACGTGCCAACTACATCTTGCGTGCCATACAGGTTCCTGCCGGCAAGCACGAGGTGGTCATGACCTTCGACCCGCAAACCGTACACACCACCGAGGCCATAGCCTATGGTGCACTGGCCTTGCTGGGACTGATAATAGTAGGAAAGATAATAACACTAATATTAAAGAAAAGAAAATGCCAGAAGTAGACCCTGCTTCGCCTGTGCCTCCGTCGAGCACGAAGACACAGAGCAACACTTTGGATGAGCCTTACCAACCAAAGTTTACTGTAGTTACCGTAACGTACAATGCCGAGCAGACTCTGGAACGCACGTTGCAGAGTGTTGCGTCCCAGACCTATCCGCACATAGAGCATCTTATAGTCGACGGATTGAGTGGCGACGGTACGCTTGCACTGATACAGGAGTATGCCGAGGACAACTCGGTGTGTGACCATCCGCACGACATCCAGTTCATACGCGAACCGGACAACGGTCTGTACGATGCCATGAACAAGGCTATCGACAATGCCAACGGAGACTATCTGGTCTTCCTGAATGCAGGAGACAAGTTTCACTCGTATGATACGTTGGAAAGGATTGTAGAGGGCGTGACCTCGGTACACGGCAAAGAGTTTGATGAGGAGACTTGGCCGGCTGTCCTCTATGGCGAGACCGACATCGTCGACGACAAGGGAGAGTTCCTTCGTCACCGTCGTTTGCAGGCTCCCGAAGTCCTTTCATGGCGCAGTTTCCTCAGCGGCATGCTGGTGTGCCACCAGAGTTTTTATGTACGAACGGATATGGCACGCAAGTTCCACTACAACCTGCGCTACCGTTTCAGCGGCGATTTCGACTGGTGCATACGCATCATGAAAGAAGCACAACAGCAACGTATGCCCCTCTTCAACACACGCCTGATACTTACGGACTACCTGGCCGAGGGCATGACAACAAAGAACCATCGCAAGTCACTTTTCGAACGTTTCCGCATCATGTGCCGCCACTACGGATGTCTGGCCGCTATCGGACAGCACTTGTGGTTTGTATTGAGACTGGCGGTGAAGAAGTAGAAGCAAGCAATTTCACAGACATAAACAGAGGCAGGCACGCTGTGTCTGCCTCTTGTGTGTTTTTACAATCGGTTTCTCCAATACCATACGTTTCCGCCCTACCGAGGACAAAGGCTTGAATATAGTATCTGTTCGCCGAGACAATACCGAGGACGGACCTGTGACAATACCGAGGACGATTTCGGGTATACTCAACGGCAGAATTACGCCGCCACTTCAACCGACAAGAGTTATCTATATGTACCCTGGTCTGCTTTCGTCCGGACATCACTCTGGCATCATGCTTTTTGCCGTTAATTTGTGTCAAAGTCCGAGGGGGGGGTAAAAAGTTTGTTAAAATAATTGTATATTTACATGCTGAAACCATGCTTTGCAGGTACATTTCTATCAGCAGACACGATGACTAATTCAAACCTAAACAAAAATATGAAGAAAGTTCTGTTAAGGCCATATACTTCTCGTTCGATGACTATGCAACAGGCATATTTGAAACGGAAAGCGAAAAAGTGGAAACGGAAAACTTCTATGACTTGTCCGGACGCCGTGTGGTGAAAGCACAGAAGGGTGTCTACATTGTGAACGGCAATAAGGTGCTTAAATGACCATTCCGTCCCGATTCGACAAGTTGCACCTTATAATATAATATAGTTAGAGATACAATATTCCGAGAAATAATGAGCAAAAGGAAATATATAGCACCAGTGTGTGAAAGCCAGGATTGTAATTGCGGTTTGTGTTACTCATGAAGGCCATCATGGAGACTGGGGTCAGGACAATGCGATTAAATTATATAGCCTATGAAAAAGAAACTATTAACTGTGGCTCTGGCAGCCACTCTATTGCTACCATCTGCATTGCAGGCCGAAGATGCCCTCCCCGGTGACGGAACACTACGTTTCTATCGCCTGGCCATTCCCGTGACGGTAAGTGCATTTGAGGATGACCTTCAGGGTGATTATAGCCTTTTCGATGATGATTATCAGGACAAGGTGATACCTTTCTGGCAAGCCTGCGAGGATTTCGTCAACGAGGTGTTCGTCCCCCTGGGCATGTGCTTTGATGTGGTGATGGACAAGCGATTGGTGATGACAGAGCATATCAATGCCCTTGATAAGTCCGATGATCTCCCAGAAATCGGCAACTGCACGAACTATATCAACGATGCTATCGGTGAAGGCAGCTACGATGTGGGCATGTGGGTTACCCATCGCAAAAGCTATGCCGAGAACTCTGGTCTCTCTGTCGAGGGCGGTGCCTATATAAGTGGTGCCAAAGGAAGCGGCTATGCCAAGACCGACAAGTGGGTGGTGGCCCACGAACTTGGCCACATGTTTGGCGCACCGCATACCACCACGGGCGAGGGCAGTCTGATGGACTCCGGCGGTGATGACTTCTTTGCCTACCCCTCCATCAAGACTATCCGCAACAGGGCAAAAGGCACCTCATCATACAAAAATGTCAAGGTGGACAACAATGCCCCCAAATTCAATGCCGAGGCGATGCAGAAGACCTACCGCATTCCCCAAGGCGCCTGCCTTTTTATCGACGTGCAGGCTACCGATGCCGAAGGACACCGGTTGCTCTACACCGCCATAGGATGCAGCAGTGCCAATGTGGACAACATCAAGGAGGGAGGTTCCATGCCCCACTTCGCTTCGTTCGTCCCACAGGAAAGCAATGTCATCACCTACCAGCCGACCTACATTGCTGATATTATGTACGATGACTATTTCTACCTGAAGGATGGCACTGACGTTCCAAATATGGAACCGGGCAACTATGCACTTAGCATACTTGTCAACGATGTGCCAAGCACAGCATGGAGTTACTCTGAATTGCAGGCAACTCCATTCTACAGCACCTATGCCATCTGGGAAAGCCAGGTGCAGATTGTCGGGGGTACAGCCTTCAATGCTAAACTCGCTCCTGCCAAGAACCAGTACACGGCAGGCGAGCAGGTGACTGTATCGTGGGGTGTCAACGAGAACTACTTCACCGCCGACAGCCGTTTGCGCATCAGCCTCTCCACCGACTATGGCAAGACCTTCAAGTATGTTCTTGCCGAGGATGTCAAGGCTCTCGATGGCAAATGCGTCGTAAACCTGCCCAAGGTGAATGTCGGGAAGTTGGATGTGGACTTCACTACAGCAACCCGCCAGATGAACGGCGGCATCATCAAGGTGGAAGAGATAGGTGGCGCAGCCTTCACCCTGACTACCCTTGATCCCAGCAGTAACAGCAGTTTCACCGTAACAGGAGGATTTGACGAGAAAGACGTTGCAATCTGCAATATCGGGACCTATGAGATTGGTACTTTCTACGCCAATGCCCCCATGACCATCCCTGCCGGAATGACTGCCTATGTGGCTACCAACGCCCCGACTATGAACGGCGATGAGGGAACTATTACCATGACATCCATCACTGACGGCATCATTCCTGCACAAACAGGTGCTGTAGTCTATGGCAAGCAGGGACAGCATCTCCTCACCAAGGCTACAGCAGGAGGTTCTGCCATAACAGGCAACATGTTGCATGGCTATGCGGGCACGGATGAATGTCAGGAGGTGGAAGTCCCCAGTGGTTTTACCACCTATGTCCTGGCCGTGGAAAATGATAGAATTGGATTCTACCGCAAGGATGGCGGTTTCAAGGTATATAACAACAAGGCATACCTCTGTGTACCTGCGAATGTGGGCAATGCACGTACCCTTTATCTCAACTTTGATGATGACGCCACCGGCATCGTGGAAACGGAAAACGAAACCGAAGGTCGACGCCCGGAGGGACTGAAGTCAAAACAGGAAACGGAAATATATGACCTTTCAGGCCGCCGTGTAGAGAAGGCGCATAAGGGTGTATATGTCGTCAACGGCAAGAAGGTACTGAAGTAGCCCACTCCAAACATTCTATCAACGAAAATTACACCTTATATTAATATATTATGAACAAGAAAAAAATATATAATCCCTATATGTGAATGTATCACACTGGGAACAACCATTATGATGTCAACATCAATAAACGTCTACGGTGACGTTACCGGTTCCGATGCCTACATGAGCAACACAAATCGTGGAGGGGATTTCGGTTCTTGGAATTAAACAAGGTAGGGGCACACGTGTCCCTACTTTGCTTTATGAAAACAATGATATAGAGACAAGCAGACAAAGGCACACAATGCTCCGAAACTGTTGGCATACACGTCTAACCAGTCGCCGTGGCGGCTTGTGGTGAGGTAGGCCTGTCCCAATTCCATGAGACCACCGAAAACGGAGGCTATGATAGCGATAACGAGGAACTGCCGGATGGCGGTTCCTTTGCTTTTATGTGCTTGCTCGTGCAGGCCTGAAGTGGAGGCTTTTTTCCTGAGGTATTCGTCTCTGAGCACACATTCTATGCCCATCACCAGAGTGAGGAAACCGTACATTACCCAATGCGCCCATTTGTCGGCAAACTGGATGTCCGTTTGCGGGAACTCCTGTGCCGGCATCAGGCTCAGTGCGGCAATGAGCAGGAACGTGAGCAAGGTGAAGATGTGCCGTCTAATGTATTTCATAGGCTTTTGCGTATTCTTTGGCTACGCGGTCTTCGCTGTAATCGTGTGCGGCACTGTGCCGGGCGGTTTCTCTCCATTCGGGGTGGAGCAGCGTGCACTCTATGCCTCGTGCCAGGTCTTCGCTATCGCAGTATCGTGCTATGTAGCCGTTCTTCATGTGAGAAATCATTTCCGGTATGCCACCCGTGTCGAATCCTACGCATGGAGTGCCGCAGGACATTGCCTCGGCTATGGTGTTGGGAAGGTTGTCCTGTAGGGACGGAGTTACAAAGCAGTCTACTGCCGAGTACAGGCGTGCCATTTCCTTTTCTCCGTTCACGTATGGTATGAAGTGTATTTTGTCCGTGTCCATGCCCAGGTCAGAGTTCAGTATCTCTTCCGTTTTCCCGCCCACGACCACCAGATGCGGTTTGGGCTCGTTCAGGTGTTTCAGTGCTTCCAGCAAGTATGTCATGCCCTTGCGTTTGTCGGTAACTTTCTGGCAAGTGAAGAGAATCAGTTTCTGTGTGCGTGGCAGGGAAAAGACCTCCCTTGCCTCCTGCTGGCTTTGGGGATGGAAAATGTTGTGTGGAATGCAGTTGTTTATGTGCCTGACGTTGGCTTGTGGCATGGCCTCTTGTGCAAGGTCGGTAATCCACTGGCTGCACCCCACAAACCTTATATTGCCCAGGCCGTATATCTCCTGTTTGGTCTTGAACAGCCTCTCTTCCAGGGCAGATATTCTCTTGTCTTCCGTGGCATTTCCCTCTTCCGTGTAGTGCCTTATGCCACGGAAAGGCCACTCGTCGTGCATTGTCCAGACGATACGTTTGCCCGACAACATCATCTGCCTGAGTTGTTTCAGCGATAGCATGCCCTGGTTTACCCAATGCAGGTGAATGACATCGGCTTCCTGGTATTCCAGTGTGGAAAGGATATCTATTCCGTCCGATGCCAGATCATATTGCCATGTCTGCCGGAAAGGTTTCCGAAGCAGGCACATGAGGCGCAGGCGTTCCAACGCCTTGGGGATGGTGTTCCCGTAGGCTGCCACGTTGACATCGTCTGTCTGTTTGTCGCGCACCAGCATCTTGGCCTTGATGCCGTTTTTGTTCAGTGCCGTCAGCAGGCGTCTGGCTGCTATGGCGCCACCTCCGGTACGCTCTGTAGTGGATATTATCAGGACCTTCATTGTCAGTTGTACTCCTTTCTGCCCATCCATTTCTTCACTCTGTTCCTTATGGCTTGTCCTATATATGAGAAGTTGCCATAGCGTAGGTTCAGGAACAGTTCCTCAAAACTCCGTGCCACTTTGATGCCGGGATTCATCCATCCCATTATGCGGTACACGCGCTGGCGGTACGGCACATGCTCAATGATGTGCTTTGGGTGCACCAACGGGGAGGCGGCCTTGCCCACCGGCATGTATGCATCCATTTCGTAGCGCTTCATGGTGAATATGCGGCGGTAGCCTCGTGGCAAAGTCTCCAGCGTGCCGCCGAAGTGTGTGCTGTCGGCCGTGGCTCCGAGATTGTTGATGAGGTTTCTTTTGGGCACTATGCTGAGGCCGTTGGTCAAGAGCATGTGTGACCATAGTATGGTTTCATAGAAAGCCTTGCCCTGACTGCGGTGCTTGCGGCACATGGGCAGGAAGTCGTCGCGGTAGCCACGCTCGCGAACGATCTGTTCCAGTTGTGCCACCGTCTGCTCGTCATCCAGCCAGGTATAGTGCTCGTCCCACTGGTCTATGACCCTTCGCCATGAAGCCCATCCCCAGATGCTCAGGTTGGTAGAGAAGAAATAGTCCTCCTGCACGTCCTTTGTCTCCTCCTCTACGTTGAAACCGGCAATCATGGTTATGCGTGTGTCGTGCTCGTAGCGGTCCAGCATCTCCTTGCAGAAGTGGAAAAAACTCTGGCTCGGAATGTCGTCATCCTCCAGTACGATGCATTTGTCGCTCATGGAGAATGCCCACTTCTGCGATATGTATTCCGAAGGGTCGCAACCGTAGTTCTTCTCCTGATACAGGGTGTGCACCTCGCACTCCCAGTCAATGTCGCTTACCACCTCGCGGCATGCCAGTATGCCGGGCATGTCCTTCTCGCTTCGGGGACCGTCCTGATAAAGGAACAGTCGTGCCGGGCGTGCTTTCTTTACCTGTTCGAAGACTTGCCCCAACTGGTTGGGGCGGTTGAAGAACAGAATGAGTACGGAAACGTCTACTAAGGCTTCTTTCATGGTTTATTCGTGCTTAAGGCGTATCAAAGATACGATTTAGCGAGAGAAATGCCAAATTTATTTTGCTTTTTCGCTTGCTTAATCGTAACTTTGACTCCCGTCTTAGTTACTCCCGCTCGGAAAAATCAAAATACCTTTGCTTTTTCGCTCGCTTAATCGTAACTTTGACTCCCGTCTTAGTTACTCCCGCTCGGAAAAATCAAAATACTTTTGCTTTTTCGCTCGCTTAATCGTAACTTTGACCACACTAACAGAGAAATGACAGGTATCTACCCAAGAATAGGACATTAAAGACATGTTTGACATCAGACTCTTCATCGAGAAGTTGAAACTCTCCTTCCAGAAGCGTACGGGAGTTGTGCAGGCCAAAAAGAGTTATGCCACCTGGCTGGCAAAGGGCTATGTAAAGGAACCGTTGGTAAGTATAGTGCTGCAATCGCACAACAAGAGTTTGCAGATAAGGCACATTCTGCCCAAACTGCGTGCTTGGGGCGATAGCCTGGAGATTGTCATCATTGATGACGGTTCGGACATCAGCCATACACAGGCCCTGGCCGAGTCTCTGACCGGAGCAAATGAGTTTCTCGTGCGTGCCAACGACCTTTACGAGAATGTCACTTATGATAAGGCAATACGCTTTGCCAACGGCAAGTATATCGCCTTGTTGCAGGACGATGACGACTTTGATGACACCTCATGGATAGACAATGCCCTGAGATATTTTGATGCTCACCCACACCTGGCTATTTTGGGAGGCAAGGATGGGTTGGATATGGAATTTGAACACGACAGACAGACTGCCCATGGCGGCAAGAAGGCAGACGGCGACAGGGAGTTCCTGTTTGTGGTGAGCGTGAACCGTGCCCCAATGTGGCTTAACAAGGAGTTGTTCTGCCGTCATCTTCATCACATCGATTTCAGTTTCGCACCCTTCCAGTTTGACGACTACGAACTGTGTGCCCGCGCATGGTTGCAGGGCTTGCAGGTTGGATGGTACGATGCCAAGTTCAAATCACTCAGCGTGGGAGGTATGCGCCTGTGGAATGGTTCTTTCACCCAGGAGCAGACGCAACGAAACGGCAAGAGGCTTTATGCCATGTATGCCGACAAGATAGAGGAGATACGCAAAAAGGTAGAAGCATGCAATGCTCTGGAAGCGTGAGCGCCTGTGTGCTTGAACTACAATAGTCTTATCCGAAGAATAATCGTTTAGAAGACATGAACATAGCCATACTGTTGGCCGGAGGAAGCGGCAACCGTTTCGGTGCTGACCGTCCCAAGCAGTTTCTGGAAGTGGACGGATGCACGGTGCTTGAACACAGCATCAGGGCATTCCACCGCTCTCCGTTGGTGGATGAGATTGTAATCATCACCCGTCAGGATTTTGTAGAAGAGGTAAGTCAGATGGCCTCTGCCTATCCCAAGGTGAAGCACGTCCGCCCTGGTGGCAAGGAGCGCTACCACAGCACCCTGTCGGCTTTGGAGGTCTGCACGGATCCCGAGGACCTGCTTCTTATCCACGATGCCGTGCGCCCCTTGGTGAGCGAGGCAATCATTTCCAGGTGCGTGGAGGCTCTTGCCCGATACGATGCCGTGGGAGTGGCGGTACCCAGTACGGACACCATTGTCCGCGTGGATGAGAACGAATGTATTGTGGAGACCTTGCCGCGTGCCGTGCTCCGTAACATGCAGACACCCCAGGGGTTCCGCCAGAAGGTTCTCCGCCAGGCTTTCAACCTCGGTCTGCAGGACCCGCATTTTGCCCCCACCGACGATTGCGGCGTGGTGAGAAGGTACCTGCCCGATGTGCCCATACGCATAGTGGAGGGCGAGGTTACGAACATCAAGATAACCTACCCCAAGGATCTGGAGATGATTAGAAAGGTTTGACGTTGAAGAAGAGAAACAAAACGGAGAACTTTACGAACGGGAAATGACAATCGAACTATGTTTCAGGTTAGTTCCTACTATAAAAAACATATAATCTACTTTGTACTTCCCTCGCTTAATCGTATATTTGCAAGCAGAACAAAAACATACAAGCAATGGCTAAGGCAAAACCTTTTGTCAAGTGGGTGGGCGGAAAAGGCCAACTCATCGACCAACTGGAAGCGCTGCTTCCCGCTGACTTTGACACAAGGGAGAACGTTACCTACATAGAGCCTTTCGTGGGTGGAGGAGCAATGCTCTTCTATATGTTGCAGACGCATCCCAATATCAAGTCGGCCGTAATAAATGACATAAATACAGACCTCATCATCTGTTACCGTGTGGTGAGGGACAATCCAGATGCTCTTGTATCCTCACTTTCCAAGATACAGAAGGAGTATTATTCTCTTTCAAATGAGGATGTGCGAAAGGAAATGTTCCTGCAGATGCGCGACAGGTATAATACAAAGGCTCTGGACGACATAGAGAACTCCACGTTGTTCTTCTTCCTGAACCGTACATGCTTCAATGGCTTGTATCGTGTGAACAAGAGCAACAAGTTTAATGTGCCGTTTGGCAAATACTCTTCGCCTACTATCTGCGATGCTTCAACCATATATGCTGATAGCGAATTGTTGCAGAATGTGACTATCCTGAACGCTGATTTCGAAGAGACATTGAATCATGCTACGGGCAATACCTTGTTCTACTTTGACCCTCCATACCGTCCGCTGAGCGACACTTCCAGTTTCAATGACTATACCAAGGAGGCATTCAACGACGATGCTCAGCGCAGGTTAAAACTATTCTGTGACAGAGTGCACGAACATGGGTACAGTTTCATGCTGAGCAATTCCGATTGCCTGGGCAAGAATGAGCAGGATCGTTTCTTTGACGACCTTTATGCCGATTACAGCATTGACAGGGTTTGGGCTTCAAGAAGCATCAATTCCGTAGCATCCAAAAGGGGTAAATTGACGGAAATCCTTGTCCATAACTATGCGGCCGTCAAAGGAGCGAGAAACATATATCCCATAATTAACCAACAAGCAACCCACGTAGCCGAAGATGAGTGCACATACAGAATTGGAGTTTGAGGTGTTCATGTCCCAACTGAAGGACACCAACCAGACCTTGGGATTCTTCTGCGATTTTGAGAAGATATCGCAGAATGTACGCAACATAGAAATCAGTCTCAACATGCTGAATTATCTCATTGGCAAAACCGACACAGAGGCTGCTGTCAATGATATTTGGCAAAGGGATAGCAGTGCCTTCAATGTGATGGACATCCTGATTGCCGTCAGAGACGATGGCAAGAAGAAGGTGATAGATTCGCTTGGCGAATGCGTTTTGCTGAAGCAGTTGTTTGCTTCTCCCGAAGGAGTGGTTGAATTCCTGAACGAGACGGGGTTGACCGAACTGCTCAGGAGTAACCGCATCAAGGATTTGGTGGATTATGTATTTGGCATAGAAACCGGTTTGGATTCAAATGCTCGCAAGAACAGAAGCGGGCACATCATGGAGGACACCGTTCAGGCAATTTTTGAAGAAGCGAACATCCAGTTCGGCAAGGAAGTCTATTCAAGCGAATATCCATTACTGACAGAGGTCCTGGGCGAGGACGAAAAGCGCTTTGACTTTGTCATCGAAACTCCTGCCAAGGTATATCTCATTGAGGTTAATTTCTATAGTGGCGGCGGTTCCAAACTAAACGAGGTGGCACGTTCCTATTCGGACATTGCACCAAAGATAAATTCTGTGGAAGGATATGAATTCGTGTGGATAACAGACGGCATTGGTTGGAGGAGTGCAAAGAATAAATTACAGGAGGCCTATTCTATTATTCCAAGCATATATAATCTTACAGATATTGCTGAATTTATAAAACTCGTCAAACAGTCAAATTTAATATGATCAAGGGTGGCGTAGGTGGTGGTAATACCATCACTGGATTAATATACGAAGGCAAGGTAGATCTTGCTACCTATCTTTCTCAGCAAAAGAATTATGAGGTAAAGGGTTCCGACGTCCTTTATAATGGAGATGTAGTAGCTTATGTTTTTAAGAAACACGAGTTTTACAGATTCTTGAAGGCAAATGGCGTTGACTGGAAAAAAATAATTTCAAGTCAGCTACTCCCAGACAACTGCATCTATGTAATTGTCAATAACACTCTGTTCATTATTGAAGTAAAAAACCAGAGTGTTAAAGGTAGTGTTGATGAAAAGTTACAGACTTGTGATTTCAAGAGAAAACAATATATTAAATTGTTATCCCAGTTGAATATTGAAGTAGAATATGTTTATATATTAAGCCAGTGGTTCAAGAAGCCCAAATACAGGGATGTGTTGGATTACATTATTAGTGTAAATTGTCATTTTTATTTTGATTATATACCACTTCAAAAATTAGGTTTGCCTGTCCCCGAGCAATGATTCCTTCATACTATAAATCACCCAATCGCGATTTCACCCTGCTTCATGGCGACTGTATTCAACTGCTAAGGGAATTCGATTTCAGGTTCGACATGATCTTTGCCGACCCTCCATACTTCCTGTCCAGCGGAGGCATATCGTGCCAGAGCGGCAAGGTGGTGTGTGTGGACAAGGGAGCGTGGGACAAGCCCACCACCACGGAGGATATGGATGCCTTCAACCTTGAATGGCTCACGCAATGCCACCGCCACCTCAAGGAGAACGGAACGATATGGATTTCGGGCACGCATCACAACATCTTCAGCGTTCAGCAACAACTGATTAAACTCGGATTCAAGATACTTAATGTCATCACTTGGGCAAAGACCAATCCTGCACCTAACATTTCTTGCCGATACTTCACATACTCCACCGAGTTTGTCATTTGGGCACGCAAGTCAAGAAAGGTGGCACATCAGTACAATTATGAACTGATGAAGCAACTGAACGATGACAAGCAGATGACCGATGTGTGGCAACTGCCTACTATAGGCCGATGGGAAAAGTCCTGCGGCAAGCACCCGACTCAAAAGCCCCTGGCATTGCTCTCGCGCATCATCCTTGCTTCCACCCAGCCAGGCCAATGGATTCTTGACCCCTTTGCGGGAAGCAGCACCACAGGCATAGCCTCCACTCTGCTCGGGCGCCGTTTTCTTGGCATAGAACGTGAAAAAGAATTTGTAGAGATGAGCCGCAAAAGGCGCGAAGGACTGGAAGACACAGGCATAGCAGAACTATACCGTTCAAAGATAAAGGACCTCTCCAAACTGAACCTCACCTCTGCCGGAATGCTATGCGAGGATGACGCGAACATGTACGGAGGCTTGCCGTTTTGATTTGATTCCTCAGACACTAAAACTCTTTTTGAGGTTTCCTGGTCAATATGGTAGTATTGCTTATTTCTTAGAATGGCACAATAACTACGAGGGTTCTTGGCTTGTTGCTCTCTTTTCATCCATTCTCGTTCACTTTGTTTGTATCAGTCCTTTTAATAGGAGTACTCCAGTCTTCATAGTAGGAGTACTGGAGTACTCTTAGTAGGAGGACTGGTTTGTTGTCCCGATACAATGATGGGGGTGACGGGTGGAAATTCAGGATTTTTTGTGCAGGATGTAGCCGATGGCCTCGCGCATGATCTTTGCGCCGCTTATCCACATGATGCCGGCATAGAGCAGTGCAGCCATGGCTATGCGGGAAAGCATGAGCGCCCAAAGGTTCTCTATGGGCAGTGTAATCCACCATGTGAAGGCAAGTACTGCGATGGAGAAACCAAGGAACGGCATGGTGTCCATAGCCGCCCAACGCCATTTCATGCCGATGAGCCTTTTTGCCCACCATTGCCAGATGCCGAGCCAAAGGACGTTCAGCGCTATGAAGAACACCACCATCTGCAACATGCCGTATCCGTTTATGTACAAAAGGATGAGTCCTGCCCATACTGCCAGGCACTGGCCTATGGTGCAAGCCATGTTCACACCGCTATGTCCGCGGCTTATGGTCAGGTTGCTATACAGGGTGGTGATGGGGAAGAAGGCGCCGTGGATGCACAGGAGGGTAAGTATCCTGCCGCTCTCTATCCACTTCTCTCCGCCTGCCAGCAGGATGAACTCCTCGGCTATCATGCCCAGGCCCAGCAGGGCGGGGAAGGAGACGAATGCCACGAAACGCAGCATCTTGCGGAATATCTGCACATAGCGCCCCGTGTCGTCCGCCACCTGTGCCAGGGTGGGTTGTGCCACGGCCGCAACCATACCGTTTATGGTGCCGGCGGCCATGTCGTCCCACTTGCGTGCCGTGCCGTAGATACCTGCCTGGCGGTTGCCGAAGTATTTGCCCAAGAGCACGCTGAAGGCATGATTGTTGAGAATATTGAAGATGTTGGTAATTAGCAGTTTGCTGCTGAAGTTGAACATCTGCCATGCCGGTCGCAGGTCGATGCGCAGGGACGGGCGCCAACTTGAGTAGTACCAGTTCATCAGTTGCACCACGAACACGAACGTCACACTCTGTGCCACTATGCCCCAATGGGCAAATCCGTTCCACGCCATGGTCACGCCCACGGCTCCCGATACAAGCATGGCCGTGATGCCGCAGATGCTTGTCTCCCTCACCATCAGGTGTCCGAAAAGATAAGCCCTCTGCACTGTACCAAGGCCCGAAAGCAGGAACCCGAGGAACAGGAAACGTGCCAGAGGGATAAGGTCGGGGTCGTTGTAAAATCCGGCAATCAATGGTGCCAGGAACCACAGGATGATGTACAGGCTTCCGCTCACTATCAGGTTGAACCAGAAAACGGCGTTGTACTCCCGGTCGGTCGGTTCCTTCTTGTTGCACAGGGCGGCAATGAAGCCGCTCTCCTGCAAGGTGCTTGCCAAAGCGGCAAAGATGTTGAGCATATACACCTTGCCCCAGTCGGCAGGAGTGAGCAGTCGCATCAGCGCCAAACCGAACAAAGCACCGAGCAACTGCATTATGCCATTGCTCATACCGCCCCAGATGAGGCCGCGTGCCGTGCGTTCTTTCAGAGATTTCTCGCTCATAACAGTGCCAAAGTTACGATTAAGCGAGCGAAAAAGCAAAGGAATTTTGATTTTTCCGAGCGTGAGTAACTAAGACGGGAGTCAAAGTTACGATTAAGCGAGCGAAAAAGCAAAAGTTTTTTTGATTTTTCCGAGCGAAAGTAACTAAGACGACAGTCAAAGGTAGTAAATATTACCGAGTTTTGCTCCCCGATGGCACTTAATTGTCCTAAAAAGCATGCACGCGGGCATTTTCCGTTCCTCGCGCGTGCGTTACTTCATTTCTTTTTGCTACCTTTGCGGGGATTAAAGCCTTGTTTTTGGGCTTTTATGGCAGAACGTAACGTAAAACAAAACCTAAAATAATGGAAAAAATTCAAGAACTCACAGAGAAAATCTATCGTGAGGGCGTAGAGAAGGGTCAGGCCGAGGCCGACCGCATTGTCCAGGAGGCCAAGGAACAGGCCGCCCAGATCATAGCAGAGGCCAAGAAGAAGGCCGCTGAGATAGAGACCGCCGGCAAGAAGACCGTGGCTGAGTTGGAAACCAACACCAAGAACGAGTTGAAGTTGTACACAGCCCAGTCCCTGAGTGCCCTGAAGAGCGAGATTGCCAATGTGCTCACCGCATCAGCAGTGGGTCAGGCTGTTGACAAACTGACTGCCGACAAGGATTTCCTGTGCAAGTTTACCGTAGCCCTGGCCAGCAAGTGGGTGGAGAACGAACCCATCGTCATTGAGTCTGCCGATGCCGACGCCCTGAAGGCATATTTCGTCAAGGAGGCAAAGGCTGTTCTGGACAAGGGCGTGAGCATAGAGAAGGTGAATGGCCGTAACAGCCTGTTCACCATCCAGCCTGCCGACGGAAGTTACAAGGTAAGTTTCGGCAAGGAGGAGTTTGAGGATTACTTTAAGTCGTTCCTGCGTCCACAACTTGTGCAGATGCTGTTCTAAAGGAAGAAGATGGCAAGCTACTATTGTCTTATGGCCGGTTTGCCCGAGATTAACTTCTCGGACCCTAAGCCGGGATGCGACATGGAGGAATTCATGGAGCAGTTGCACGAAGCGCTGGTTCCATGGGATGCACGCCTTATGGCCCAATACTATTTCATGCTTCAGGATTGCCGCAATCTGGTGGCATTGCTGAAGGATCCCGAGGCCGATATCAAATACAACGGAAACTTCAACAAGGAGCAGTACAAGGACCTGATAACAAGCGCTCAGGAAATGAACTTCAACGTGCACCGCTATCCTGCGTTCATGAGCGAGTTTGCACGTGAATGGAACTTCAACAAGGACAAGAAGGGCTACTTCCCCGAGGACGAGATGCTCTGCCAGTTCTATGAGTACGCCATAAACACCTGCTCCAACGAGTTTGTCCGCAGCTGGTATCAGTTGAACATGGATATCAACAATATCCTCACGGCCATGCTGGCCGCCAAGCAGGGATGGAAGGCCAGCGACTACATTAAGGGAGAGGGCGAGGTGCAGACCATGATACGCGAGAACAACGCCAAGGACTTCATCAGGCACGTGGGTATGGACAATATCCAGGAACTCAAGAAGATCGTGGAGGAAACCGACCCTGTGAAGAAGGAGAAGATGATAGACACTTTCAAGTGGCTCTGGCTGGACGAACAGACGTTCTTCGACCCCTTCAACTTCGATGCCGTGTTTGCCTACATGTGCAAACTGGAGATGCAGTACCGTTGGGCCAATCTGGACGTGGAGCACGGCAAGGCACGCTTCCAAAAGATAATCGACGACCTGCGAGGTTCCGCCCAAGTCCCCGACGAGTACAAGCGCAAGGGTGCATAGGCGTAAGTGCATAATTCAATCCCCCCAACTTATTCAAGGAAATAACATAACAAGATATGACAAAAGGTATAGTTAGTGGCGTAGTCTCCAACATGGTGACACTCCGTGTGGACGGACCTGTCCTGCAGGGCGAGATATGCTACATTACGACTGGCGGCGACCGCCTGATGGCCGAGGTCATCAAGGTCGTGGGCAGCGACGTGTACGTTCAGGTGTTTGAAAGTACACGTGGCTTGAAGGTAGGCTCCCAGGCCGAATTCACCGGACACCAGCTGGAAATCCAGTTGGGCCCCGGTATGCTGAGTAAGAACTACGACGGTCTGCAGAACGACCTCGACAAGATGGACGGCGTCTTCCTGCGCCGCGGCCAGTACACCGCTCCTCTGGACGAGGACCGCCTGTGGGACTTCGAACCCATCGTTAAGGCCGGCGACCGTGTGCAGGGCAGCGACTGGCTGGGCAAGGTGGAGGAGAACCACCAGCCTCTGAAGATCATGGCTCCCTTCCAGATGGAGGGCACTGCCGTGGTGAAGAGCATAGTTCCCGCAGGTCAGTACAAGGTGAACGACACCATTGCCGTGCTGACCACCGAGGCTGGCGAGGACATCAACGTGACCATGGTACAGCACTGGCCCGTGAAGTTCGCCATGACCAACTACAAGGAGAAGCCCCGTCCATTCAAGTTGCTGGAAACAGGCGTGCGTACCATAGACACCTTCAACCCCATTGTAGAGGGCGGTACAGGTTTCATTCCCGGTCCCTTCGGTACGGGTAAGACCGTGCTTCAGCATGCCATATCAAAGCAGGCAGAGGCCGACATCGTTATCATCGCCGCCTGTGGTGAGCGTGCCAACGAGGTTGTGGAAATCTTCACCGAGTTCCCCGAACTCATCGACCCCCATACAGGCCGCAAGTTGATGGAGCGTACCATCATCATCGCCAACACCTCCAACATGCCCGTTGCCGCCCGTGAGGCATCAGTGTACACCGCCATGACCATGGCCGAGTACTACCGCTCCATGGGTCTGCGCGTGCTGCTGATGGCCGACTCCACCTCCCGTTGGGCACAGGCTCTGCGCGAGATGAGTAACCGTATGGAGGAACTTCCCGGTCCCGATGCCTTCCCCATGGACTTGGGAGCGCTGGTGGCCAACTTCTACGGTCGTGCCGGATACGTTTACCTGAACAATGGCGAGGTGGGCAGCGTTACCTTCCTCGGTACCGTGTCTCCCGCCGGTGGTAACCTGAAGGAACCCGTAACCGAGAACACCAAGAAGGTTGCACGTTGCTTCTACGCTCTGGAACAGGACCGTGCCGACAAGAAGCGCTATCCTGCCGTCAACCCCATCGACTCTTATTCCAAGTATCTGGAGTATCCCGAGTTTGCC
Source organism: Bacteroidaceae bacterium (assembly GCA_017466325.1). Lineage (GTDB taxonomy): Bacteria > Bacteroidota > Bacteroidia > Bacteroidales > Bacteroidaceae > Physcousia. The sequence continues at coordinate 33,854 of JAFTUK010000055.1, forward strand.
GAGTACATCAAGGGACACATCAACGAGGAGTGGATTCCCAAGGTTCTCGCCTTGAAGACACGCATGCAGCGCGGTAAGGAGATTGCCGAGCAGATCAACATTCTGGGTGACGACGGTGTGCCCGTGGAGTATCACGTTACCTTCTGGAAGTCCGAGATTATCGACTTCGTCATCCTCCAGCAGGATGCCTTCGACGAGATAGATGCCGTTACTCCCCTGGAGCGTCAGGAGGAGATACTGAACCTCGTTACCGCCATCTGCGACAAGGAGGATTATAAGTTCGTGGAGTTCGAGGAAGTTACCAGGTACTTCAAGAAGATGATCAACCTGTGCAAGCAGATGAACTACTCTGTCTACAAGAGCGAGCAGTACTACGACTTCAAGAAGCAGGTAGAAGCAATGTTATAATATATATAAGGTATGGCAACAGCATTTCAGAAAGTATATACAAAGATAAGCCAGATAACCAAGGCCACATGCTCCTTGAAGGCAAAGGGCGTGGGTTATGACGAACTGGCAACCATCAACGGCCGTCTGGCCCAGGTGGTAAAGATTGTGGGCGACGACGTTACCCTGCAGGTGTTTGAGGGTACCGGCGGTATCCCCACCAATGCCGAGGTTACCTTCCTTGGCAAGGCTCCCTCTCTGAAGGTGAGCGACGACCTGGCAGGCCGTTTCTTCAATGCCTACGGACATCCCATCGACGGAGGTCCCGAGATTGAGGGCAAGGAGGTGGAAATCGGCGGTCCTTCAGTGAACCCCGTGCGCCGCAAGCAGCCCAGCGAACTCATCGCCACCGGTATTGCAGGTATCGACCTGAACAACACCCTGGTGTCCGGTCAGAAGATTCCCTTCTTCGCAGACCCCGACCAGCCCTTCAACGAGGTGATGGCAATGGTGGCCATGCGTGCCAAGGCCGACAAGATCATCCTGGGCGGTATGGGTATGACCAACGATGACTATTACTTCTTCCGCAACACCTTCTCCAATGCAGGTGCGCTGGACAGAATCATATCCTTCATCAACACCACCGAGGACCCTGCCGTGGAGCGACTGCTCATTCCCGATATGGCGCTTACCGCAGCCGAGTACTTTGCCGTGGAGAAGCATGAGACCGTGCTGGTACTGCTCACCGACATGACATCGTATGCCGACTCTCTGTCTATCGTAAGCAACCGTATGGACCAGATTCCTTCCAAGGACTCCATGCCCGGTTCGCTGTACTCCGACCTGGCCAAGATCTACGAGAAGGCCGTGCAGTTCCCCGAGAGCGTAGGTGGCGGTTCCATCACCATCATTGCCGTAACCACACTGAGCGGCGGCGACATCACCCATGCCGTGCCCGACAACACGGGTTACATCACAGAGGGCCAGTTGTACCTGCGCCGCGACAGTGATGTGGGCAAGGTGGTAGTAGACCCCTTCCGTTCGCTGTCTCGTCTGAAGCAGTTGGTAGCAGGCAAGAAGACCCGCAAGGACCATGCCCAGGTGATGAACGCTGCCATCCGTCTGTATGCCGATGCCGCCAACGCAAAGACAAAGTTGGAGAACGGTTTCGACCTGACAGACTACGACAACCGTTGCCTGGACTATGCAAAGGACTACGCAGAGAAACTTCTGGCCATCGACGTGAACCTGAACACCGAGGAGATGCTGGACGTGACATGGTCCCTGTTCAACAAGCACTTCGAGTTGGAGGAACTTAATATCAAGAAGGAGTTTACCGACCAGTATTGGACTAAGAAAGGGTAGGTTCTATAAATTAGGTTTGAGTGAATTATTGCCTATCGTGCCGTATATTCTTTGTCTGATAGAAGGAACATAGCGGGCTATGGGACTGATGGAAGACAAGGAAGAGACAAACGAGAGACAAGAAATCACCAAAGTTCTAATGGAACTTACCTACAAATAATTAAACTAATTTGTAGTACCTACCAATAGTCATGGCAATAAAATATCAGTTTAACAAAACGTCGCTGCAGGCCCTGGAGAAGAACCTGAAGATGCGCCAGCGTACCTTGCCTATCATCAAGAGCAAGGAGACGGCACTGCGTCTTGAGGTGAAGAAGTGCAAGGACGAGGCCGAGGTGCTGGAGGAAAGGCTCCAGCAGCAGATAGAAGGCTACGAGTCCATGTATGCTCTGTGGGGAGAGTTTGACGCCTCGCTGGTGTCGCTCAAGGACGTGGAACTCGGCGAGAAGAAGATTGCCGGTGTGCGCGTGCCCTTGTTGCTGAACATCAGCCTGGAGGTCCAGCCCTTCGGACTTTTCTCTGCCCCCAAGTGGTACTTCGACGGAATACAACTCCTGCAGGGACTGGCCAAGACGGCCGTGGAGCGCGAATTCGTGCTGGCAAAACTGGACCTGCTGGACCATGCCCGCCGAAAGACCACACAGAAGGTGAACCTCTTTGAGAAGGTGCAGATTCCCGGCTATCAGGAGGCCATACGCAAGATTAAGCGCTTCATGGAGGACGAGGAGAACCTGTCCAAGTCCAGCCAGAAGATTCTGAAGAGCCTTCAGGCCAAGCGCGCACAGGCAGTGGAACCCGAATCATCAGCAGAAGGAGAGGAGGTAGAGGCTTATGATTGAAAAGATGAAGAAGTTCACCTTCTTGGTGACTGACCGCGAATACGAGAGTTTCATAGAGACCATCCGCGAACTGGGCGTCGTACACGTCACCCAGTTGCAGCAGGGTGCCACCAGCACCGAGTTGCAGGAGGCAATCTATCTGGAGCGCCGATACTCTACAGCACTCGACTTCCTGAAGATTTACGGCAAAAAGTATGCATTGAAGTTAGGTGTGCAGACTCCCGAGTACGACACTCCACTCAGCCTCTTGGAGAAGGTGGAGGGCCTGCAGGCGCAGGAGAACGCCCTGCTCCACGAGGAGGACGAACTGAAGAAGGAGTTTGAAATGCTCGACCCCTGGGGCGACTTCTCTCCCGAGAAGGTGCAGAACCTGGCCGAGACCATAGGTATGGAGATTCACTTCTACCGTTGCACCAGCAAGAGGTTCAAGGCAGAGTGGCTGGACCAGTTCTTTGCCGTACCCGTCAACGAGTATGACAAGAAGACTTACTTTGTCACCTTCTCCGAGACACGTCCGGAGATACAGGCGGAACACCTCACCCTGCCACAGAAATCACTCTCTCAGGTGCATGCCGAGATAGGCGAGGTGAAGAAGCAGAAGTTCATGGTGCGCCAGCAGATGTCGGCCGTGGCCAATAGTCTGCTCCCCGTTCTGGAGGCAGGACGTGTGGAGGTGGAGAACGAGATTTCCTTTACTAAGGTGCATCTCAGTTCGGAGAAGACCTGTGGCGATGTCCTGCACCTGATGCTCGGTTGGGTGCGTGCCGATTCTACCGCTCCCCTTACCGAATACCTCGACAGGGAACACATCTACTACGAGATGGAGGATCCTGCCTTTGAGGACGATGTTCCCGTGCATATCACCAACGGACGCTTCTCGAGTCTGTTTGAGCCCATCCTGAAGATGTACTCCCTGCCCAACTACAACGACCTTGACCCCACGCAGTTCTTTGCCCCCTTCTTCATGCTCTTCTTCGGATTGTGCATGGGCGATGCCGGTTACGGACTGCTCATACTCCTGGTGGGACTTATACTTGCGAGGAAGCCGGCCGAGGACATGAAGGGCTACGGCAAACTGGCCATGTGGCTGGGCGGTGCCACCATTGTGTGTGGTCTGGCCACGGGTACTGTGTTCGGCATAGACCTTACACAACAGGACTGGGCCTTCATACAGCCAATCAAACCCTTCTTCCTGAATGACAACGGTGTCGGTCCCATCTTCGGTTATAGCCCCATGATGGTGCTGTCAGTGATAATAGGTCTTGTGCAGGTAATTCTGGGCATGATACTGAAGGGATGCAAGGCAGCGAGAAACTACGGCTGGCCTTATGCCGTGGGAACCTTCTCATGGGTAGTGGCCTTGCTTGGAGCCATAGTATTGTATGGCTTGCCTGCATGTGGGGTGGAACTTGCTGCATGGATCAGGTACATCCTCTTCGGAATAATAGGTATAAGTGCATTGGGTATATTCCTCTACAACAACCCGGCAAGTTATAAGAAACCGGCCTTGGGTGTGCTCAGCAATATCGGAGGAGGCGTATGGGAAACCTATGGCATGGCCACCGGACTGCTGGGCGACCTGTTGAGCTACATCCGTCTGTTTGCCCTCGGTCTTACCGGCGGTGTGCTTGGCGGTGTGTTCAATACCCTGGCGCTGGATATGACAGCGGATTTCCCCCTGTGGGCACGCATATTGGTAATGGTACTGATCCTGCTTCTGGGTCATGGCATAACCTTTGCCCTCAGCATGATCAGTGCCTTCGTGCACCCCATGCGCCTTACCTTCGTGGAATTCTTCAAGAATGCCGACTTCACCGGCGGAGGCAAGCCCTATGATCCTTTACGTAAAATCAAATAAAAATCAATATCAATTAAATTAAAACAAACAAGAAAGTATGGAAATCTTTTTGGTTTATCTGGGCATTGCCCTGTGTGTTGCCCTGTCTGGTGTAGGCAGTGCTTATGGTGTGACTATCTGCGGTAATGCCGCTATCGGTGCTTACAAGAAGAACCCCAATGCCAGCGGTTCATACATGGGTCTTTCTGCCCTTCCCTCATCTCAGGGTCTGTATGGTTTCGTAGGCTTCTTCATGCTGAAGGACCTGGCTGTAGCCGGTGTTGACATGGTAACCGCTTGCGCCGTATTCGGTGTAGGTCTGGCATGTGGTCTGGTATGTCTGTTCTCTGCTATCCGTCAGGCCAAGGTATGTGCCAACGGTATCAGCGCCATCGGCGCAGGCCACAACGCCTTCGGTACCACCATGGTATTGGCCGTGTTCCCCGAGTTGTACGCCATCTTGGGTCTGCTCGTGCTCATCCTGACCGCAGGTGCACTGTAATTTAGCCAACTTATACATAAGTAAATAGATTGATGGGGAGCGACTTGATGGTCGCTCCTCGTTTTTATTTAATCTCTGCTTTGTCGTCTAAAATTATTATAGTACCTTTGTGGGCAGAATAATATATACGACAAGAAATGGAAAAGAATTTCAAGAGAACTACCGTCACTTCGGCTCTGCCCTATGCCAATGGTCCTGTACATATCGGACACCTGGCTGGCGTGTATGTGCCGGCAGACATATATGTGCGCTACCTGCGACTGAAGGGGCGCGACGTGCTGTTCATAGGTGGCAGCGACGAGCATGGTGTGCCCGTAACAATCCGTGCCCGCAAGGAGGGCATCAGCGTGCAGGAGGTGGTGGACCGATACCACGGCATCATCAAGGACTCCTTTGAGAAGTTCGGCATCTCCTTCGATGTTTACTCGCGCACCAGCGGCCCCATACACCATCAGTTTGCCAGCGACTTCTTCAAGAAACTCTATGAGGAGGGCAAGTTCGTGGAGAAGGTGACGGAGCAGTTCTTTGACGAGGCTACAGGACGCTTCCTCTCCGACCGCAACATCAAGGGCGAGTGCCCCCGTTGCCATGCCGCCGATGCCTACGGCGACCAGTGCGAGAAGTGCGGTGCAACGCTCTCTCCCGAGGAACTTATCAACCCCTACAATGCCGAGACGGGCAACCCCCTGGTGCAGAAAGAGACCAAGCACTGGTATCTGCCCCTTGACAAGGACCAGGAGTGGCTGGAGAAGTGGATTCTGGAGGAGCACAAGGAATGGCGACCCAACGTGTACGGCCAGTGCAAGAGTTGGCTGGACGGAGGTCTGCACCCCCGTGCCGTGACACGCGACCTGGACTGGGGCATCCCCGTTCCCGTGGAGGGTGCCGACGGTAAGGTGCTCTACGTGTGGTTCGACGCTCCCATTGGTTATATCAGCAACACCAAGGAACTCTGCGACGCACGTCCCGAACTGGGCTCGTGGGAGACCTGGTGGAAGGACCCCGAGACACGTCTGGTGCACTTCATCGGCAAGGACAACATCGTATTCCACTGCATCGTCTTCCCAGCCATGCTCAAGGCCCACGGTGGTTATATCCTGCCCGACAACGTGCCTTCCAACGAGTTCCTGAATCTGGAGGGCAACAAGATTTCAACCAGCAAGAACTATGCCGTATGGCTCAATGAATACCTTGTGGACATGCCCGGCCGTCAGGACGAACTGCGCTATGTGCTCACAGCCAACGCTCCCGAGACAAAGGACAACGACTTCACCTGGGCCGACTATCAGGCACGTTGCAACAACGAACTGGTGGCCGTCTATGGCAACTTCGTGAACCGCGCCCTGCAACTTACCCAGAAGTACTACGAGGGACGTGTGCCTGCCTGTGGCGAACTGACCGACTATGACCGCGAAACTCTGGCCGAGTTCTGCGGTGTGAAGGAGAAACTAGAGGCTCTGCTGGAGAACTTCCGCTTCCGCGATGCTCTGAAGGAGGCCATGAACCTGGCACGCATCGGCAACAAGTACATAGCCGACTGCGAACCCTGGAAGGTCATCAAGACCGACCCCGAGCGCGTGAAGACCAACATAAACATATCCCTGCAACTCACCGCCAACCTGGCCATAGCCTTCGAACCCTTCCTGCCCTTCAGCAGCAAGCGCCTCAGGGAGATGCTTGCCATGGACACCTTCTCATGGGAAGACCTCGGCAGCACCGCCCTCATGCAGGAAGGACACCAGATGCCCAAGCCCGAACTGCTCTTCACCAAGATTGAGGACGAGGCCATCGCCCAGCAGGTGAAGAAACTGGAGGACACCGTAAAGGCCAACGAGGAGGCTGCCTACGTGGCAGCACCCGTGAAGCCCACCGTATCTTTCGAGGACTTCGAGAAACTTGACATCCGTGTTGGTCTCGTGAAGGCTTGCGAGAAGGTGAAGAAGAGCAAGAAACTGCTGAAGTTCACCCTGGACGACGGCAGCGGCCAGGACCGTACCATCCTCTCCGGCATTGCCCAGTGGTACGAACCCGAGCAACTCGTAGGCAAGCGTGTCCTGTTCATTGCCAACTTCGAGCCACGCAAGATGATGGGCGAGGAATCCCACGGCATGATACTCTCCGCCGTAAACTTCAATGGCGACCTCTCCGTAACCACCACCATAAATGACGTGAAGGGCGGCAGCCAGGTAGGGTAGGGCGCTAAACAATAATACGTCAATCCGTCTCCAAACTATATGTCATTGAAGGTTTGGAGACGGATTGTTTTTGGTTAATAGAATAGTCCCAACCGAATGTTGCTTCGATTGGGACTATTGTGCATGATGAGATTTGATACCGTTGTTATCTGCGCACGAAGTTCTTTTCCAGTTCCTGCGAGATGTTGATGATGAAGTCGCCCATGCGCTCCAACTGGTTCACGATGTCTATGTAGTAGACACTCGTCTGGTAGTTCTTCCTGCCGTCCTCTATTTCCTCAATCTCTGCGTCGCGCAGGTCGTTGCGGAGATAGTTGATGCGGTCCTCGGCATTGTAGGCGTTGGAAATCTCCTCCAGGGTTCCCTTATGGACACCTGACAGGTTGGTTATCATGGCATCGTAGGCATTGTCCACGGCATCCACCATGCCTTCCAGTTTCTTGATGGTGTCGTCGTCGAAGGACTTGTTGTGCACGTTCCTTCTGGACAGGATGCGGCTTATTGCCTCGCCAGAGTCGCCCAGTGATTCCAGTTCCTTGATGATCTTGTACATTGCCTTTATCTGCTTGGAGGTGTCCTCGCTGATGCTATCGGAAGAGACTCCGTTCAGGAAGGTGGCAATCTCGTATTCTACACGGTCGGAGATTTCCTCGTACTTGATGAGTTTCTTGCTCAGTTCATCGAACTTGTCCTCCTTCTTCTCGCCGATGGCAGCCTTGGCATAGGAAAGGCCCTTTCTGGAAATCTGTGCAAAGTGTATGATTTCGTTGAAGGCCTGCTCCATGCAGAGTTCGGGTGTGGCCAAGGGACCTGCGGAGATGTACTTCAGGCGGAATACCTCGGCTTCCTGATCCTTGGGCGCCTTGATGATAAGCACCACGGCCTTCTCTATGTATTTGATGAACCAGATGAGGATGAAGGTGTTGATGGTGTTGAACAGGGTGTGGAGCATGGACAGGCCATAGAGGGCTGCCACACCTTCGTCGGTATTGGGACCGTTCACGGCAAAGCCTTCGGCCGAGGGATCGGGCAAACCGAATACCGTAGAGGTGACGAAGCCAACCAAACTAAGGAAGGGCTTGTAGAGAGTCAGTGCCCAGAGCACACCGAACACGTTGAAGATGGTATGCGACATGGCAGCACGCTTTGCCTGGGTGTTACCCACCGAGGCTGCAATGTTGGCGGTGATGGTGGTGCCTATGTTCTCGCCCAATACCATGGCACATGCCATCTCGAAGGGTATCCATCCCATGCTGAGCATGATGAGGGTGATGGCCATGGTGGCAGAGGAGGACTGGAGCACGAGGGTCAGTATCGTGCCGAAGACGAGGAACAGGAGCACGGAACCGAAGCCGTGGCTTGACCAGGTCTTGACGAAATCAAGCACCTCGGGTGTCTCGTTGAGGTCGGGTACGGATTCCTTCATGAAAGAAAGGCCGAGGAACAGAAGGCAGAAGCCCACGATGAGTTCGCCGATGTTCTGGCGCTGGTTCTTCTTGGAGTTGGAGAAGAGGAAGCCGAATAGCATCAGGGGAACGGCAAGGATGGAGATATCGGCCTTGAAACCAAGCCATGATACGAGCCATGCCGTTACCGTGGTACCTATGTTGGCACCCATGATTACGCCTATGGCCTGATACAGGGTAAGAAGTCCGGCATTGACGAAACTAACCACCATTACGGTAGTGGCCGAAGAGGACTGGATTACGCTTGTGATGCCAAGTCCGGTGAGCACTCCCTTGAAGGGGTTTGATGTCATGGCAGAGAGCAGGCTCCTCAGTTTGTCGCCCGACGCTTTCTGCAGACCTGAACTCATCAGGTTCATGCCATAAAGGAACATACCCAATGCTCCTAAGAGGGTAAAGATTTGTAGAATTCCCATTGTTGTTTATTTGTTTGTAAATGAATGCTATGAAAGTAGGGTATAATGCCATGTATTGCGAGTGCCCATGCAATACGTTGCTACGGGACTCGGAACACGGGGCGATATGCCTTACAACACGAGGCGATGAGGCTCGTGGCGGGTTGCCACAGCCCTCGGAAAAAGACATTCACTAAATAATAAGTCTGCCAAAACTGACGAGCATGTCCGTAGGCTTGGCAAACGAAAATGGGGATGCGGTTGGGGGATTGCAGATAAAATGCCGCACCTTTAGGCTTGTCACCCTGTCGGCAGGCAGAAAATAAAAGCGGTTGTTGAGTGTGGTACTTTTCTTCTTTGCAAATTTCTGCGGACGTATCCCGTTGGCAGACGGCATCTGCCTCAGAACGTACAGTTCCGGGGCAATGTCTTGTGTGTCCGTACTGAAATATGCTGTTTCGGCGTATGCGCCATAGCCCTGATTCTCCTGCCCGGTGGAATCAGAACCGCTTGCACCATTGATAAAAGCAACTGCCATTACAATGGTAAATAGAAACCTCAGTATGTGTTTCACGCTTTTCGGTGCAATGTGCTTCGCCTGTACAAAGGTAAGAATATTTTTCAATATACCAAGCATCGCCGACAATAATATAGACGGAAATGCACCGTTGTGCCACGCCCGGAAGGCAACCGTGGCGTATATGGATTAAAAATGAGGACAGCGATAGGGGAATTTAAAATAAATTTATTAACTTTGCGTAGCAAAGCAACGTGTGCGCACATGTTAGGCGCATGCGATAACTATGGATAACAACAAACACAGATAATAAAACGAAACTATTATGGCAAAGAAAGCACTTTTGATGATTCTCGATGGTTGGGGAGTCGGTAACAAGGGTAAGGGCGACGTTATTTTCAACACTCCCACCCCCTATATGGACAGCCTGTGGAAGGACTATCCCTGCAGCCAGTTGCTGGCAAGCGGTGAGAACGTTGGTTTGCCCGACGGACAGATGGGCAACTCCGAGGTGGGTCACCTCAACATCGGTGCAGGTCGCATCGTGTACCAGGACCTGGTGAAGATAAACCGCGCCTGTGCCGACGGTTCCATCCTGAAGAACAAGGAAATAGTAAGCGCATACGAATATGCGGTGAAGAACGGCAAGAGCGTCCACCTCATGGGCCTCACCTCCAACGGCGGCGTGCACTCCAGCCTTGACCACCTGTTCAAGTTGGTGGAAATCGGCAAGGAGTACGGCATCGGCCACACCTATGTGCACTGCTTCATGGACGGCCGCGACACCGACCCTCAGAGCGGTAAGGGCTTCATCGAGCAGTTGGCCGCCAAGTGCGCCGAGACAGGCAATGCCGACATTGCCAGCATCGTGGGCCGCTTCTATGCAATGGACCGCGACAAGCGTTGGGAGCGCGTTAAGGTTGCCTACGACCTCATCGTAGCCGGCGAGGGCAAGCAGGCCACCGACATGGTTGCCGCCATGCAGGAGAGTTACGACGACGGCGTTACCGACGAGTTCGTTAAGCCCATCCACAACAGCACCGTGGACGGCACCATCAAGGAGGGCGATGTGGTTATCTTCTTCAACTACCGCAACGACCGCGCCAAGGAACTGACCATCGTGCTGACACAGCAGGACATGGAAGACCAGGGCATGACCACCATTCCCGGCCTCCAGTTCTATTGCATGACTCCGTACGACGCTTCCTTCCAGGGCGTGCACATCCTCTTCCCCAAGGAGAACGTCACCAACACTCTGGGCGAGTATCTGGCCAGCAAGGGCCTGAAGCAGTTGCACACCGCAGAGACAGAGAAGTATGCACACGTTACATTCTTCTTCAACGGCGGTCGCGAAACTCCCTACGAGGGCGAGGAGCGCATCCTGGTGGCAAGTCCCAAGGTGCAGACCTATGACCTGAAGCCCGAGATGAGTGCCTTCGAGGTCAAGGACAAGTTGGTAGAGGCCATCAAGGAGGACAAGTACGACTTCATCGTGGTGAACTTCGCCAACGGCGACATGGTGGGTCATACCGGCATCTACGAGGCTATAGAGAAGGCCGTGAAGGCCGTTGACCAGTGCGTCAGCGAGGTTGTAGAGGCCGCCAAGGCTACCGACTACGAGGTAATCATCATTGCCGACCACGGTAATGCCGACAATGCCATGAACCCCGACGGCAGCGTCAACACCGCACACTCTCTGAACCCCGTGCCCTTCATCTACGTTACCGCCAACAAGGACGCCAAGGTGGAAGACGGCGTACTGGCCGACGTGGCTCCCAGCATCCTGCACATCATGGGTCTGGAACAGCCCGAGGAGATGACTGGCAAGTGCCTGATAAAGTAAACTGAAAGGTGAAAACGGAAAACGGAAAACTGCATGGTTAATAGTTTTCCGATTTCCGTTTTCCGTTTTCCGATTATGAAAGACATCCGCATGGAGGAGAGTTGGAAATCCCGGCTCTCCTCCGAGTTTCAAAAGCCATACTTCCGGCAACTGACCGACTTCGTACGCCAGGAGTATAGCACCGTGCAATGCTTCCCGCCTGCACGGCTCATCTTCAATGCCTTCGACCAGACGCCGTTCCACGAGGTGAAGGTGGTCATCCTGGGGCAGGACCCTTACCATGGCGACGGGCAGGCACACGGACTTTGCTTCTCCGTTCAGGACGGCATTGCCTTTCCTCCATCTCTCAGGAACATCTTCCAGGAGATACAGACAGAAACGGGCGCTCCCATACCACAAAGTGGCGACCTCACCCGTTGGGCACGGCAGGGAGTGTTCCTGCTCAACACCTGCCTCAGCGTCCGTGCACACCAGGCCTTCAGCCATTCGGGCAGAGGGTGGGAAACCTTCACCGATGCCGTCATAGAAACCCTGTCGAGGGATAGGGAAGGGCTCGTCTTCCTGCTTTGGGGAGCACCTGCCGGACGCAAGGCCAAACTTATAGACGCCTCCCGCCACCACATCCTCCAGTGTGCGCACCCCAGCCCCCTGTCGGCATACCGCGGCTTCTTCGGATGCGGACATTTCAACGAGGCAAACAAGTATCTCATCAGTAAAGGCAAAACACCCATACAATGGTAGAGAAGAACGAACTGCCCCCGATGCTCATGGTGGGCGATGTGATAGTACACACGGACATCGTTACGGAGCGCTTCTGTTGCGACATCTCCAAGTGCCACGGCCTCTGTTGCGAGGAGGGCGATGCCGGTGCACCCGTCACCATGGACGAGATTGCCGGCATAGAAAACGAACTGGACACCCTGTGGCCACAACTCAGTGCCGGTGCCCAGGCAATGATAGACAAGCAGGGTGTGGCGTATGCCGACCCCGACGGCGACATGGTCACCACCATCGTTGGCGGCCGCGATTGCGCCTTCCGCGGATGCCGTGGATGCCTCCTGTCGTCAAAGCCCATCAGTTGCGACCTCTATCCCATCCGTGTGAAGGAGTTTGGCGGAGGCCTTGTGGGCATAAACTATCACCGCTGGGACATCTGCAAGGATGCCATCATCAAGGGCAAGGAAATGGACATGCCCCTGTATGTCTTCCTACGCTCTCCCCTCGTCCGCCGCTTCGGCCAGGAATGGTACGACGAACTCTGCAAGATGGTGGAGGAACTCAAGGGGCAAGGACTTTTGTAATTAAATATAACTTGAGAATAGCTTATTTATCTGATTATTCTCCGAAGGATATTCATCAATGGTCAGGTACTCCATGTAATATATCTATATGAAGCTACGCCTAACGATTTTAGCATTAAAGATATTAGTGTGTTCACACGTTCACGCACAGCAAGTATCTTTCCAGGCCTTCCTATCCGAGCACGAAAAGGTGGAGAAGTTGGATAGTGCATCTTTCGGCAGCCCATACGAGTTTATCGAGAGTGAAAGCCTGTATTCCGAATTCCTTCCCCCTGCAAATGACGACTGCCACTGCAAACAGAAAGACATAAGTTGGCAAAAGGGAAGTTACATAGAGTTCGAGAATTTCATAGCGGTTGCCCTGCAACGCTATTGCAGAGACTATCAAGATGGCAATAGCAAATGGTTCATGGAGAACGATGGCTTTGACTACATGCTCATTACATATTCACGCGATGGCAAGATGATAGATTGTAAGACACTCTGCCATTCCGGCACCGCTGCCTACGCTATCGGCATAAAAGCATTGGAAGATGGGCGAAGTCTTCTCGTAGAACAAAAAACATTGGATGATTGCAGCCTATTGGTTCAATACAAAAATCTGGTATACCCATCGTGTACGCGCAAATACACCCTTAAATCAAACGGAAAGATTAAAGAAAGCATTGTTGTTGCCCAGCACAAAGAGACTGTGGATGTCCTTTCCTCGGTAAAGCAATTTTCCTTCGAGCAGTTCAAGGATTATTTTCACAAACAAGTCAATCCTGCCATAAACCACACGCTGTTCACCAGTGCAGGAGAGGACAGGGAACTGCCATTCGAGTCATGCCTTTTCATAATAACAGACACGCTCGACCATAACTCTTGGCCTCGCGACATACGCTGGATACCATGCCAATACATTGAGCAGAAAAACCTTTTTACATTTTTTATTATCAAAGATTGCTGTACACCAAAGGTAGGTGTCTTGCCATATGCGGACTACATGATATTGGAGTTCTACAAGGATGGGACTTTCAAAGGTGCGAAGAACATCTATCATTGGCAAGATGATTCAATAGCGGACGAAACTACAAAAAACAATCTGATAACAAAAACACTCAAAAGTCTAAAATCTATCTCCCTCCTTTCAGATACAGATTCCACTTCTTATTACTATTATTATTCCAACTATCCTTTACATGATAGTGAAGACAATATAATAGAGTTCTCTTACAAAAACGGTGAGATAGTGGATGGCTATTTCTGGGGAACAAGCGATGAGTTCAGAGATGCTCGAGAGGGTTTCTATCCTGGATTCTTTGTTTTGCGTTTAGAACAAATCTCTAACAAGAAGGATAGTATCGTGTTTACTCTTGATTCAAGAAAAACACAATACCTTAGCGGACCTGTAAGTATAATGCATCATTCCTCTGACGAAGCATTAAAGCATGGCTATCATCACTGGAGACAGAACGATAAATTCTTTCAAGACAGTGTAAGATATTGTGGTACTTTCCAAAAGGGGAATTTAGTACTTCACAAAGACAAATCCAATTTCCCGCATATTAAAGACCGTCTTTTTGTAAGAATCTCTCCTGATTCACTCCAAAAGATAAACTTCCAATGCTCATTTGAAGAAGAGAATAGAGAAGAGAATACTACCTATTAAGCCCTTTTTGGGGAAACAACACTGACAATACCTTATATATAATATATACCAATATGAAGAAGACACTCCTTTCTGCCCTCATGCTCGTGGGCATGGTTCTTGGCGTAGATGCACAGGTACCGCAAACCTTGGACGAAGGCTACAAGTTGGTGTGGCACGACGAGTTCGACACTCCCGGACGCCCCAACCCTGCCAACTGGACGTATGAGCATGGTTTTGTGCGCAACCGCGAATGGCAATGGTATCAGGGCGAGAATGCCACGGTGACTGAGGATGGCATACTCCTAATCACCGCCCGCAGGGAGGACCGCCCCTGTCCTTGGTATCAGGAGGGTAGCAAGGACTGGAAGCACAACCGCCAGCGCATAGAGTGCACCTCGGCCAGCGTCATATCCCGAGGGCTGCATGAGTTCCTCTACGGCCGTTTCATTGTCCGTGCCCGTATCCCCGCCAGCCGTGGCTCGTGGCCGGCAATATGGATGCTCGGCCGCAAGGACAAGTACGGATGGCCCTCGTGCGGAGAGGTTGATATCATGGAGTTCTACCCCAAGCGTGGCGTGCCCAGCATCCTGGCAAATGCCTGTTGGGGCAACGACAACGGCGGCAGCGTCTGGGACGAAAGCGTAAAGCCCTTCACCCATTTCACCGGCAAGGACCCTCTTTGGGCAACACAGTTCCATGTGTGGCGCATGGATTGGGACAAGGACTTCATCCGCATCTACCTGGACGATGAACTGCTCAACGAGATAGACCTCAGCAAGACCATCAACGGCACGCACGGCCATGGCGACAACCCTTTCCACGCCCCCATGTACCTGCTCCTGAACCTTGCCATGGGCAGCACCGGAGGCAAGGTGGACCTCTCCGCCATGCCCATGCGCTACGAGATAGATTATGTGAGGGTGTATCAGAAGTAGAGGTAAAAAGCAGTTGAAAACCAAACCTTGCTTATTGCCGGCAAATAAAATCCAGTTTATTTGCCGGCAATAATTGTATTTGTGCTTTTATGAAGTCTTTGCTGGCGCACAATAATATAACATGCAAAAAGTATAATATGCCGTCAGCGATAAGTATAATAGTCTTACACCTGTAAGTATAGTACTCTTACGCCTGCAAGTATAATATAGCGTTTTGGGGTAGCATGTGGAGCATGTGTAATAGGTGTACATAATAAGGTCTTTGAGACGTCTTTTTGTTTTTTATCGGAGAGCATGCAAGTACACTCTGCTCTTATTTAGTTTGTTCTTCCTGTCAAGAAAAAGGCATAGATTAGATATTTTTCATGTTTTTTGCTTTTATTAATAAATTAATGTGTAAATTTGCCATGCAAAGTGTACTTTTGACAAAGGAATATCCCTAACCGTCATTTGACATTTGCATCGTCCGAGCACACGCCGAGCCTTTGGTGCGGCAACCCTTCATCAGAGGAGGATGGGTGGGGCAAATGGACGAGAACTTATGGAAAGGCGTTTACTTGGCGCTTTGTTCAGGACTCTCTGAAACTTCGCAAACTTTAGATACTGTCTCGAACTTAGCAACGGTAGATGACCCGGGTGTGATTTTTACATCCATCAGTGTATTCTGTCAGTACGAATTGTATCTTTACGAGACGTACTGTCACAGATATATGTATGGAATATGTAGGTCATATCGGCGTGGGCTCTAGCGTTGTCTGTTCAACAGTATCGGGCAATGCGAAGGCCTCAGAGAGTGGGACAGACGACAGGCAGTTCCCACGCTTCTTTTTATATGTTCGTTCAGATTATTAACCAATTTAATTCTTCAGTTGGGAACCTGAAGAAATGTATAATAATTATGAACGAAAACAAGTTCTTGAAAATCTTTTGTGTTCTTGCATTTTTTGCATTTGCTGCCGCCAGTTGCTGGGCAACGGCAGAGTCCTTGCATCTGTTACTATCTACATTGCCTATTGCTATGTGCTGGATTGTTACCATTGGTTTCTTCTTTATTGCCTCTTGGGGAACCAAAATGATAGTGGATAGTTTCAATCAGAATATCTATTTAGAGAAAAGAGGGTTGCGTTTACTTGGTGGAATTGTCATCACTCTTATCTTCTGGCTTGCATGCAGTATGCCAACAAATACGCATACATTTTTCTACAGAAGCGTAATCCATGACAAGGTAATAAGCGACATTTCAACCACAGAGGGTTATCTGGTTCAAATAAAAGACAACACTGTTACTGAAACAAAGATTCAAATCAAATGTGCAGAGTTAAAGAACAAGGTAGATGTGAAACTTGGCGAGTTGAAGGCCGAGATAGAAAATGACGCAAATCCTGGATTTGGTCCCAAAGCAAAAGAAATTCTTAGAGGATTTGCAGAACTACTTGGAGTTGCAAGAATCGAGCCTCTCTCATACAGAGGTACATCTGTCCAGGATCGTCAGAGGCTATATGATTCATATCGAACAAAGATTTACATCCTTCTTGATAGCCGTTTGATGAGCATCGTCAAAGAAATGACTCCCCCAAATAACAATCATCAGAAGCAAGCAGACAAGGATTATAAAAATTTGGAATTAGTGAAAACATACATTGAAGACGGAACATTAGATCTTAATGATGCCGATGACATAAGGACAGTATGCGAAAAACTCAATGCTGGTTATGCCACTATACGCACTTATCAGCAATTTGTTGATTTCAAGGATGAGACAGACCAAGCAACTTATACTTCGCCCAATGCAGTGACAAAAGTTAAACGTCTGATTAGTGTCTTTGACACCTGGGCCGATTTCCTAAAAGGCGAGTACAATGGTCATGGATTCTTCTTTTGGGTTCTCATTTCAATCCTTGTAGATGTGGCAGCGTTTATTTTCTTTGATATTGCATTCAAAAAACATGAAGACTAAGAATATTAACCCTTTAACTTTATAAAACAATGCCAGTAACAAACAATTCCAATCCAATACCAGAGGCAGAAGTAGCTCCTATTGTTGCAGAAAACGAAGTTCCTGTTGTAGAGCATCTAAATACAGAACCTATCGCTCATGCCGAAACTCCTGTACAATCAGAAGGTGTACTTCATGGTTTGAGTTCTGCAGAACTAAATGACCCTAATAGTATAAGAGTTACCATTTCTGACCATAATGCGCCGCTAGTCATCCTTTTCGGCCCCCCAGCATGCGGCAAGACGATGACATTGGTAAGAATGACCCGTTTCCTGCAAGCAGAAGGTTATACGGTGTCTCCTATCCGTACATTCCGCCCTACATCAGATACAAATTATGTGGACATCTGCGAGCACTTCGATGAAAGAATGAATAGTGACAATGCAGCAGCCTCAACTGACCGTATCAGTTTTATGCTCGTAGAGGTCATAAAGAATGGACGTAGAATCTGTCAAATTCTTGAAGCCCCTGGTGAGTATTATTTTAATCCCAAGAAACCAAACGCACAGTTCCCGAACTATGTAAATACCATTATTTCAAGTCAAAACCGCAAGGTTTGGACAATTATGGTCGAACCTGACTGGATGGATCAAACCGACAGAGCCAACTATGTCAGCAAAATAAGTCGTTTAAAACAACAAATGAGACCCAAGGACAGTGCAGTTTTTGTTTTTAATAAAATTGACAAAACAAACTTTGTGCATACCGTTGGCAATATCAATACTTCAGAAGCAATCAAAGAAGTGAAGAATTTGTATCCAAGTATCTTCGTTCCTTTTATGAATCAGAATCCTATAAGCAAACTATGGAAGGAATACAACTGCGATTTTGTTCCTTTCCAAACAGGTTTCTACACGGAAGCTGTAAATGGAATTACTTATCAAGAAGGACCTCGCGAATATTGTGTCAAATTGTGGAAGTGTATCCTGAATAAAATCACTGGTTAAATCATATGGCGTACAGTATCAAACTATTCGTCCATGGTGTCCCAAATGGTCAAGACATTTGGGGCAACCCTGGTGAAGATGCAAAGTATATAGAGGCGTTCTATGGGCGCAAGTCAAATGTGCCTTCGCAAATGTTTCTGGAGGTAATGCAATTTGGTGGCGAAACCAACGCTTACTATACTTACTTTTATTATCATGATAAAATACAAGACAGCACAAACCGTACAGGTGGATATTTTGCTTTAACCTTGCGAATAAACTATTATTATGCAGACATTCAGAATATCTATAATTTGCTTGAAGCTGCTTTCAATAAGTTTGTTATAGGTAGCGTTATGGAATATACTGCAGGAGGAGGATGCCGTTTCATGATACCACACTTCATTCAGGCCAATGATACTTTCAAGGCT
This sequence comes from Bacteroidaceae bacterium, assembly GCA_017466325.1. Taxonomy (GTDB): domain Bacteria; phylum Bacteroidota; class Bacteroidia; order Bacteroidales; family Bacteroidaceae; genus Physcousia. The sequence continues at coordinate 52,422 of JAFTUK010000055.1, forward strand.
CTTGAGAAGGAGTTACAGCATTACCTTATGCAATTCTCGAGTAACAAGGATTTTATATCATTGGGTGCTTTTAAAAGCAATGGACAAAATGATTTTAGTACAATCAATTTGTTAGAGGCAATACCAAATGTTGTGGCAAACCATGTGAAGTCAACAGGGAAGATTTCTGTTTCATCATTTCATCCAAATTCTAAAGAACAACAGATCATAAACAAGATGAATGCTGAAATGCAGAATGTAACCTTAAATGCACAACAACAAATTGTTGCTGCCCAGCAAAAGGCCAAGCAAGACATTCTTTCTGCCCAAAGAGATAAAGAAATGAGTATTCAGAGTGTCAAGAATGAGTACAAAGATGCTGATAAAACTATCAGCCAGTTACGTGCTCAGAATGACAAAGTCTCCAAGGAGATAGGCAGATTAAGCGCCCAAATCAATGAGTTGAATGTAAAATTGCAAAACGCCCAAGTCTATAAGTCTCGTTACGAAGAAAATGAAAGGAAGTTAGAAAAAACAGAGAAGTTAATTGCAGACATCAAGAAAAATCTTTCTGGATTGAGTGGCATCTCAGAAATGCTTGGCATTTCTTCTGCCAATTCTGATGACAAACAAAAAAACTTACTTTCTGTGATTAAGAAAATTCATCCCTTTACCGATTTTTTCGTAATGATGGTACTTCTCGGAATCATAGGAGTAACTCTCCCAAAAAGTTGCAATAGCAAAGATTCGCCTAAAACCAACTTACTCGCTTCCGCTGATGTCACGGAAATATGTACGCATGGAGCAACAATGCAGGCAGAAGATTCTGTTGAAAAAGGTGCACCTGAAGCTGTCACCACTTCCCAAGAAACATATGCTGTACAATCTGCGGTTATACAAACTGCAGAATCGTTCCGTTTAAAGTACCCTAATGCAAGAATTGATGTAACCAATATTAATGAGGGAAACGGCAAATATATGCAAGTTAGCTCTGGAGATAACTATGAACTTTCTATTAAAAATGTATCAGAGGAACTACATGGTAAATGGGAATGTGACACAAATGCGCTGATAATTCGTGACAACTATATCATTCCCAAGTCCCAAGGTACTCACAAAATCACCTATAATGTAAATGGAGAAATATATCTATCTAAAACGATTACTGTCAAATAAAATGAAGTTTAAGTATTTCATAATATTTCTCACAGGCATTATGTTTGTAGCATGTGATGCTAAAAAAGAACGGCCAGCCTTCTATGACAATGGAGATGGTGCGGAGGTTTATAACAATGAAGTTAGCGCAGATTATGGGCAGATGACCGAGGCGGATGTTATATCCATACCATTTTCAGAGAGGAATGGCGTAAAGTACGTGAATGTATCTGTGAATGGATTTGGATTTGAAATGATATTTGATACCGGCTGCTCTGGAACTCTGATTTCTGTGGCAGAAGCGAACTACCTCTACAAAAAGGGATACCTTACCAAAGATGACATACTCGGTATTGGGCAATCACAGATAGCCGACGGCAGTATTGTTGAAAACATGGTTATAAATTTGAAGGAGGTTGTACTTGATGGCAAAATACGCTGCAGTAACGTAACGGCAACTGTATCCGCCAATAATAATGCACCCCTTCTTCTAGGTAATGAAGTCCTTGACCGAGTTGCGGCATATGCTGTTGACAATATGAACCAAACCATTAATTTTAAGTTGAAATAGACCATGAATGCATCGGTATATATTTTTGGAGAATTCAATAGTGGTTACTCGCAGTATCCTGACGACTATTCCTCTAATATTTTCCAGACATTCTCTTCCAATGCAAAATCAACCACACAGATTGCCATCCATCGTGATGGCAATCTTGTATACTATGGATACATTCGAAAACTTCAACAGAACTGCTATATAGGTCTGTGTGTAGTGTTGAACGGTTTGGCTATTGAGAGAATTGACAGACTCTTTCCTCTATTTGAAAATACAATTTCATACCTTGTAACCAATGGTAAGTTAGTTCATTTCAATGAACAAGGCGAACTAGTTAGTAATGTGGAGAAATTATATTTAAACAGAGAGGAGATAGAACTTCTTACAGAATCGCTCAGGGCAGGATTCAATGGATTAGAACAGTATTGTGTACCACTTCCGCCTGTTAGTTATGGAACGTCAAAAGATTCAAAAAAGGACTTCATTGTTGATGATGAACCAAATGAAATATTCAAGTCAACCCATACCAACGGATACACCTACATCTATAAATCCAAGGGATTCAATACTGCACAACTTAATAGTTACAAAGGTATACTGAGTAAGTCGTATAAAGAAAAGCAAGAACTACAAGCGAAACTGGATGCTCTGGAAAAAGAACACGCACAAACACTCAGGCAAAAGAAACAATATAAATTTGTTTTAATTCTGTTTGTAGTACTTCTGGGGTGTGCCGTAGGTCTATTCTCCCTTAACGATAATTTGAACCTTACACGTCATGCTCTTTCAAATGCAAAAGACACAATAAGCATGCAGAATGACTCTCTGAATGCCAGGAGCAGGAAAATTTCAGATCTATGCCTTAGGAATGATAAGCTCAATACGCTATACCTGACAGAGATCAAGAAAAGAACAGACGTAGAAAAAAAGTATGAAGGATTACAGAAAATAGTAACAGGACGTCAACCGTTCATTATCAAGAAGACTTCTTTCAAATTCGCGACAGGATACCTTACCATTGAATATTATGGTTTAACTGAAGGAAGTGTCGATATTCAGGTGAAAGCATACAGGTCAGGAGAAGCATACAGCAATACGGCTTCCATTTATGTATATAAGGGTGATAATACTGCAACCGTTTATCTTAGTAGCAGACTTAATGGTAGCGAATGGTATTCTTTTGAGGTTCTTCAAGGGAATGTGATTATAGGTGGTAGCAGGCACTAAAAACTATTCCAGAAGATGTGCTTATTGCAAATGAAAACACATTGTTAGGTAGAAAAACGCTGATTTATGATGATGTCTTTCGGTGCCGAGCAAATCTTCCCCAATGCACTTGGATGTATTGGGGATTTATTGTATATTTGCATGGTGAATTGAATAAAAAGGTGGCAGGTATGAAGTATCCTATAGGTATACAGCATTTCTCAGAGTTGAGGACCAATGGGTGGGTGTATGTAGACAAGACGGCGGTCATCTACCGTTTGTTGTCAAGCGGCAAGTACTACTTTCTGAGTCGTCCCCGCCGTTTCGGCAAGAGTTTGCTGATATCTACCCTCGAGGCTTATTTCAAGGGACAAAAGGACTTGTTCCAGGGACTTGCCATGGAGCAGTTGGAGACAGAGTGGGTGGAGCATCCCGTGTTGCATCTTGACCTGAATGCCAAACCTTTCACCAAGTTACAGGACCTTTACGCCTTGCTTAATGACCAAATTACAATCTACGAACATCAATACGGAAGTGTTGCTGTAGATGAAAGTCCAGAGGGGCGCTTGCGCCAACTGATCCGTGCCGCCAAGGAGAAGACGGGGCGCAACGTAGTGGTGCTGGTGGACGAGTACGACAAGCCTTTGCTTCAGGCCATAGGCAACGAGGATTTGCAGAACGAGTTCCGCAGCGCTTTGAAGGCCTTTTATGGCGTTCTGAAAAGTGCGGATGCCGACATACGTTTCGCTCTGTTGACGGGTGTTAGCAAGTTCAGTAAGGTCAGCGTCTTCAGCGACCTTAACAATATAGAGGATATATCCATGAGTCCGCACTACTATGATATTTGCGGCATATCAGAGCGTGAGTTGCACGATACGTTTGACAACGAAGTAGGGGAATTGGCTTCCGTAAACGATCAAACCAAGAAAGAGGCTTATGAAACCCTGCGCCAACGCTACGACGGATACCATTTCAGCCCTGACACTCCCGGTATGTATAATCCCTTCAGCATACTGCTTGCATTGAAGAATCAGGAATATGGCAGTTACTGGTTCAGCACGGGCACACCAACCTACCTTGTGCAGTTAATGAAGGAATTTGACCTTAATCCCAAGGAACTGTCGGGCTATGAGGCAAGTGCCAACGAACTGGACAGCGTGCAGATAAAGGTGGACAATCCCATTGCCGTGCTCTATCAGAGCGGCTACCTGACCATAAAGGGGTATGACAAGCGTTTCAAGACATACACGCTGGATTATCCGAATGATGAGGTGAAGGAGGGATTCGTGAACTTCCTCTTGCCGTACTATACCTATTCGCGGCAGATAAATAATGCATCCATTATCGGTCAGTTTGTTCAAAGTCTGGAGCGCGGCAACTCCAACCGCTTTATGGAACTGCTCCAGGCATTTATGGCCGACATCCCATATGAACTTGTCAGGGACTTGGAGGTGCATTACCAGAATGTAATATATATCATCACCAAGTTGATGGGGCTCTATGTGCAGGCAGAATACCGCACCTCACGCGGCCGCATTGACTTGCTCGTAGGCACCGACAAGTACGTCTACATTATAGAACTGAAGCACGATGGCACCGCCGAGGAAGCCCTTGCGCAGATCAACTCCAGGGACTATGCCTTGCCATTCGCCACAGACGGCAGGGAAGTGGTGAAGATTGGTGCCAATATCACCAGCGAGACGCGCAATTTGGAACGCTGGGTGGTGGAGTAAAAAGGTGAGCGGTGAACGGTTTACGGTGAGCGGATAGGGTTCGTTCACCGTTTGCTTTGATATTTCGCTCGCTTAATCGTAACATTGACCGTTGGTCTTAGTTACTCACACTCGGAAAAATCAAAATTCTTTTGCTTTTTCGCAAGCTTAATCGTAACATTGAACTTCGTTCCAAATTACTCACGCTCGGAAATACAAAATAAATCGGCGTTTTATTTTGTATTTCGCTCGCTTAATCGTAATTTTGTACCCGAAATAAAGGAAAAGACTATGCAACCATTTCTTATTTACAATACTTTGACCCGCCAGAAGGAACTGTTCCGTCCCCTGGTGGAGGGTCGTGTGGGCATGTATGTTTGTGGCCCCACGGTATATGGCGATGCACATTTGGGACATGCTCGCCCGGCCATTACTTTCGACCTGCTGTTCCGCTACCTGAAGCATCAGGGCTACAAGGTGCGCTATGTGCGCAACATTACCGACGTGGGCCACTTGGAGCATGATGCCGACGAGGGTGAGGACAAGATTGCCAAGAAGGCACGTCTGGAGCAACTGGAGCCAATGGAGGTGGCACAGTACTATACCAACCGCTTCCACGAGGCCATGGCGGCACTGAACTGTCTGCCTCCCAGCATAGAGCCTCATGCCACAGGTCATATCATAGAGCAGCAGCTACTGGTGCAGAAGATTATGGACAACGGATATGCCTATGAGAGCAACGGTTCCATCTACTTCGACATAGAGCGCTACAATCAGGACCACAAGTATGGCATACTGAGCGGCCGCTCGCTGGAGAACATCAAGGATGCCAGCCGCGACACCCTGGCAGGTGTGGGCGAGAAGCGCAACCAGGCCGACTTTGCCCTGTGGAAGAAGGCAAGCCCTGAGCACATCATGCACTGGCCAAGCCCCTGGAGCGAAGGTTTCCCCGGCTGGCACTGCGAGTGTACGGCTATGGGCAAGAAGTACCTGGGCGAGCGTTTCGACATACACGGAGGCGGCCTTGACCTCGTCTTCCCCCACCACGAGTGCGAAATAGCACAGGCGCAGGCCAGCCAGGGACACCCCATGGTGACCTATTGGATGCACAACAACATGATTACCATCGACGGCAAGAAGATGGGCAAGTCGTACAACAACTTCATAACCCTGCCTCAGTTCTTTGCCGGAGAGCACGAGCGTCTGGAGCGCGGATACTCGCCCATGACCATCCGCTTCTTCATCCTGCAGGCCCACTACCGCAGTACTGTGGACTTCAGCAACGAGGCATTGCAGAGCGCCGAGAAGGGTCTGGCACGTCTGATGGACGGCTGGAAGGCCTTGAAGCGCCTGAAGGAAGGACAGAAGGTGAAGGGACAGCCCTGGGTGGAGATGCAGTATGTGGACACCCTGCGCCAGAACTGCTACGACGCCATGAACGACGATATGGCATCTCCCATGGTAATCAGCCACCTGTTTGATGCCTGCCGTGTGCTGAACACCGTCATCGACAAGAAGGCCAGCATCAAGGAAGATGTTGTGGCAGCCCTCACTGAGGTATTCCATACCTTTGCCTTCGACATCCTTGGCCTCTCCGAGGAAAAGGACGGCAGCAACAAGGCACGCGAAGAAGCCTTCGGCAAGGTGGTGGACATAGTTCTGGAGCAGCGCCAGCAGGCCAAGGCCGAAAAGAACTGGGCACTGTCCGACCAGATACGCGACAACCTCTCTGCCCTCGGCTTTGAGGTGAAGGACACCAAGGACGGTTTCACCTGGTCGCTGAACAAGTAGAAGACCCCTCCCCGAACCCTCCCCTTTATGGGAGGGAGTATGATGTACTGAAAATTGTTTCACGCAATTCAAAATACTATACTATAATTACTCCCAACCTTGTGGGCGAGCAAGGTTTTCTAACCAAAGATATAACCAGGACCCAACAATCCCCTCGTTAGCAAATCTATATACTCCCCTCCCTTGTGGAGGGGCAAGGGGGAGGGTCTGCTTCATATTTCCGTTTCTCAAAATGCCTGCAACACTTAGATTCAAGGTAGTGGAAGAAGCCTTCGGCAAGAAGGCCATCGAAGTGCCCACACCCAAGGAACGCCCCAGCGAGTTCTTTGCCAAGTACGTGTTCAACAAGCAGAAGATGTTCAAGTATCTTTCTGCCGATGTGTACGAAAAGATGTGCGACGTCATCGACCGTGGCACCACACTGGACCTGAAGACCGCCGATGCCGTTGCCGAGGGCATGAAGCGCTGGGCCATGGAACTGGGCGTAACACACACCACACACTGGTTCCAACCCCTCACCGAAGGTACCGCCGAGAAGCACGACGGCATGGTGGAGCACGACGGCAAGGGCGGCATGCTGGAGGATTTCTGCGGCAAGCAACTTGTACAGCAGGAACCTGATGCCAGCAGTTTCCCAAGCGGTGGCATACGCTCCACCTTCGAGGCACGCGGCTATAGCGCATGGGACCCTGCCAGCCCTGTCTTCGTGATGGGCGACACGCTGATGATTCCCACCGTGTTCATCTCCTACACCGGCGAGGCACTCGACTACAAGGCTCCCCTGAAGAAGTCCATCAAGGCCGTAGGCAAGGCCGCCCTGGATGTTGCACGCATGTTCTATCCCGAGATAAGCAGTGTGAAGAGCAACCTTGGCTGGGAACAGGAGTACTTCCTGGTGGACGAAAGTTTCTATTCGGCACGTCCCGACCTGGCCATGACCGGACGCACCCTCATGGGACACGACTCCGCCAAGAACCAGCAGATGGACGACCACTATTTCGGTTCCATACCCTCGCGTGTGGTTTCCTTCATGAAGGACTTGGAAATCCAGGCACTGGAACTGGGCATCCCCTGCAAGACCCGTCACAACGAGGTGGCGCCAAACCAGTTTGAACTGGCCCCCATCTTCGAGGAGACAAACCTGGCCATAGACCACAACATGCTCATCATGGCCCTGATGAAGAAGGTGGCACGCAAGCACGGTTTCCGTTGCCTCTTGCACGAAAAGCCTTTCAAGGGCATAAACGGTAGCGGCAAGCACAACAACTGGAGCCTTTCTACCAACACCGGCATACTCCTGCATGCCCCCGGCAAGACACCGGTGGACAACCTCCGCTTCATCACCTTCATAGTGGAGACGCTGATGGCCGTGTACCGCCACAACGGATTGCTCAAGGCTTCCATCGTAAGTGCCACCAATGCACACCGTCTTGGCGCACACGAAGCACCGCCTGCCATCATCAGTTCCTTCCTCGGCAGCCAGTTGGCAGACATACTGGAGAAACTGGAGAAGAGCGAGGACAACGACGTCTTCAACCTGGCCACACGCCAGAGCGTGATGCTGGACATACCGCAGATACCGGAACTCCTCGTGGACAATACCGACCGCAACCGCACCTCTCCCTTTGCCTTCACCGGCAACCGTTTCGAGTTCCGTGCCGTAGGAGCGCAAGCCAACTGTGCCGCATCCATGATAGTGCTGAACACCGCCGTAGCCGAGCAACTGACGGACTTCAAACTCCGTGTGGACAAACTCATATCATCCGGCATGGACATGATGAAGGCCATACTGCATGTCATCCGCGAGGACATAAAGACATGTAAGCCCATCCACTTCGACGGCAACGGATACAGCGAAGAGTGGAAGCAGGAGGCCGCCCGACGCGGCTTGGATGTGGAGACAAGCGTTCCCGTCATCCTCGACCAGTACCTAAGCGAAGAAACCGTGGAAATGTTCACACGCATGAAGGTTCTAACCCGTGCCGAACTGGAAGCGCGCAACGAGATAAAACTGGAGACCTACACCAAGAAGATACAGATAGAGGCACGCATCTTCGGCGACCTTTGCCTGAACCACATAGTTCCTGTGGCCACACGCTACCAGACACAACTTCTGGACAATGTCCTCAAGATTTCGCAGGCTTTCCCCGCCGAGCAGGCAAAGGCCATGAACGCCACAAACCTTGCCCTCATAGAGAAGATTGCGGAAAACACCGCCTTCATCACCGAGCACGTATATTCGCTCATCGGTGCCCGCAAGGTGGCCAACCGTCTGGAGTCCGAGCGTGAGAAGGCCATTGCCTACCACGACAACGTGGCACCCCTCATAGAGGAAATCCGCACCCACGTGGACAAACTGGAAATGATAGTTGACGACGAACTCTGGCCCCTGCCCAAGTATCGCGAAATGCTGTTTATACGTTGAGATTCTTTTCTTTGGGTAGCGGTTCCTTTCTGCACGGCAGATGACCACTTTAGCGTTATACATGAAGGCAGACCCCTGATTTGGCGGGTCTGCCTTTCTTGACTTTGTGAGCATACCCGATTGCAAGGAGTAGTTCTTACTATTCTTTCTGCCTGTCCTCCATGTGCGCTCTCCGAGTCGTCGGTGGCGGTAAAAGTCACCGCCCTCGGCGATAAAGTTCACCGCCAGTGGCGGCTCATTTTACCGCCACCGAGGGCTCAGATTGTCGCTTAAGAAGAAGCTATTCCTTGAATAATGGATAGCCTCAAATCGCTCATTAGGCTGTTATGTGCCAATGAAACCATCTTTTTGTCATTTGTTTTGTCGTTTCTCGGTTATAATGGAACCCCATTGCTCCTTCAAAGTACCAAAACATCTGTTCAAAAATAAAGACAATTATCATCATAACGCAAATGACCGATTTGGGATAAAGTCGTAAATGACTGTTGCGGCAAGTAAAAAAACCACGGAGGGCGAGTCAAACTCGCCCTCCGTGGTTACAATTATTATTATTATGTGTATTTGAATTTCTATTTACTCCCATCCGCCAGGTATGCCTGTACCGCTTTCATACCAGCGTACCATGTGGACACGGAACTGGAGGGTGGAATAACCGGGAATCTTTCCGCTTCCCTCAGTGCCGTATGCCAAGGTGTAGGGAATGAAAATCATCCAGTCGTCGCCCTCTACCATATATTGGATGGCGGTGCTGAAACCTTCTATCAGATTACGCACGCTCATCAGAGTGGGAGCCGAGGTTTCCGGATTGTACTCTCCGTAATAACTGGTATCAAAGACGTCTTGAACCATGCCCATCTCCGAACCATTACCCGTGTAGTTGTAGGTGGGCATGAGCCAACCTCTGTAACTGATGTGCACTGAATCGTTGTATGCAGGAGAACCTTTCTCTGAAGGATCTGTGCCACGCTCCAGGATGCGGATGCAGATACTGTCCGTAACAGGACCTACGGAGGCCGTTGACCTGAAGAGGGACTTGTACATGCGCCATTGGCAGTGCTCCTCCCAATCTTCTCCATGCTCGGCCTTTGCCTGTGCTATGGCCTGACGTGCCACCTGCACGGTGTCTTCATACCACTTTGCATTGCGGCTTTGCCAATCCTCATAGGGGTTATAGGTATTGTCTGTCTCGCTACAAGACACCAGCCCCAGGACTGCCGCCAACAGTATATACAGATATTTCTTCATCAACTCTCCGGTTCGCTTTAAGGGATGGATATGGAATAGGGATTAGAGCAACTTCTTCAGCAGGCTGGTGATGCTCACCTGGTCCTCGATGATGCCGCGGAGTTCAGAGATGTGCACACGGCGCTGCTCCATGCTGTCGCGCTCACGCAGGGTGACGGTGTTGTCCTCCAAAGTCTGCTGGTCAACGGTAACGCAGAAGGGGCAGCCGATGGCATCCATACGACGGTAGCGCTTGCCTATCTGGTCCTTCTCCTCGTACTTGCAGTTGAAGTGGAAGCGCAGGTCGTTCATGATCTCCTGGGCCTTCTCGGGCATGCCGTCCTTCTTGGTCAGGGGGAACACCGCCAACTTGACGGGAGCCAGGGCTGCGGGCAGGTGCAGTACGGTACGTGTCTGTCCGTCGGGCAACTGCTGCTCCTCATAACTGTGGCACATGATGGACAGGAACATGCGGTCAACGCCGATAGAGGTCTCGATAACGTAGGGAGTGTATGACTCGTTGGTCTCGGGGTCGAAGTATTCTATCTTCTTGCCGCTGTACTTGGCATGGCTGGACAGGTCGAAGTTGGTACGAGAGTGGATACCCTCTACCTCCTTGAAGCCGAAAGGCATGTGGAACTCGATGTCGGTAGCGGCATTGGCATAGTGGGCCAACTTGTCGTGGTCGTGGAAACGGTAGTTGTCGGCGCCGAAGCCCAGGGCCTGGTGCCATGCCATACGTGTCTGCTTCCACTGGCCGAACCAATCCAGTTCTGTGCCGGGCTTAACGAAGAACTGCATCTCCATCTGTTCGAACTCGCGCATGCGGAAAATGAACTGGCGTGCTACGATCTCGTTACGGAAGGCCTTGCCTATCTGTGCTATGCCGAAGGGCAACTTCATGCGTCCGGTCTTCTGCACGTTCAGGTAGTTTACGAAGATGCCCTGAGCGGTCTCGGGACGAAGGTATACCTTGTTGGCGCCATCGGCGGTGGAACCCATCTCGGTGGAGAACATCAGGTTGAACTGACGTACTTCTGTCCAGTTTCTGGTGCCGCTGATGGGGCATGCAATCTCCTCGTCCAGGATAATCTGGCGGAGTTCGGCCAGGTCGCCGTCGTTCAGGGCCTTAGCAAAGCGCTCGTGCAAGGCATCGCGCTTCTGCTGGTTCTCCAGCACGCGTGCATTGGTGGCACGGAACTCTGCCTCGTTGAAAGCCTCACCGTACTTCTTGGCGGCCTTCTGCACTTCCTTGTCAATCTTCTCGTCGTACTTTGCCAACTGGTCCTCTATCAGCACGTCGGCGCGGTAGCGCTTCTTGCTGTCCTTGTTGTCAATCAGGGGATCGTTGAAAGCGTCCACATGTCCGCTGGCCTTCCATACGGTGGGGTGCATGAAGATGGCGGCATCGATGCCCACGATGTTCTCGTGGAGCAGCACCATGGACTGCCACCAGTACTGCTTGATGTTGTTCTTCAGTTCAACACCGTTCTGGCCATAGTCGTACACTGCGCCCAGACCGTCATATATGTCGCTTGAGGGGAAAACAAAGCCATATTCCTTGCAATGGGAAATGATTTTCTTGAAAACGTCTTCTTGTTGTGCCATTATCGTAAATATTTTTCGCGCAAAGGTAAGAAATAATGCCTTATCAAAGCCCCGAATGTCCAAAATACTTTGAATTTGAGGCCTCTTTTTAACATTTCGCCGTCTTTTCCTTGGCAATTACAATAAAAAAGCGTAGCTTTGCGCGCTGAAATATGCAGTTTCGGCACTTTCGCCGGAACAACAGGATGACAAACAATTAAAAAAGGCATAATGAGACAACTAAAAATCACCAAGAGCATTACCAGCCGCGACAGCCAGTCACTGGACAAGTATCTTCAGGAAATCGGACGCGAGCAACTTCTGACCGTGGAAGAGGAAGTGGAACTCAGCCAGCGCATCCGCAAGGGCGACCGTCAGGCATTGGACATTTTGGTAAAGAGCAACCTGCGCTTTGTGGTGTCTGTGGCAAAGCAGTACCAGAACCAGGGACTCAGTCTCCCCGACCTCATCAACGAGGGCAATGTAGGCCTCATCAAGGCCGCCGAGAAGTTCGACGAAACCCGCGGTTTCAAGTTCATCAGTTATGCCGTATGGTGGATCCGCCAGACAATCCTGCAGGCACTGGCAGAGCAGAGCCGCATCGTGCGTCTGCCCCTGAACCAGGTCAGCGCCGTAAACAAGATAAGCAAGGCCATCACCAAGTTCGAACAGGAGTTCGAGCGCAAACCCAGCCCTGAAGAGTTGGCAGAACTGGTAAACGAGGTTCCCGAGAAGATCAACGACAGCCTGCGTGCCAGCGGACGCCACGTCAGTGTGGACGCACCCTTCGTGGAGGGAGAAGACAACAGCCCTCTGGACGTAATGGAGAACACCGACGCTCCGGCCGCCGACCACACCCTCATAAACGAGAGTCTGCAGATGGAGATTTCACGTGCGCTGGAGATTCTCAACGAGCGAGAGCGCGACATCATTGAGATGAGTTTCGGCATTGCACAGCCGGAGATGACTCTGGAGGAAATAGGCGACCGCTTCGGCCTGACCAGAGAACGTGTGCGCCAAATCAGGGAAAAGGCCATCCGCAAACTCCGCAACGCCAACAAGACCGGCATACTGCGCTCATATCTGGGTTAAGATCCTATCCATACCATACCAGCAGGGGATGCTTTCACATGCAAATGAAAGCATCCCCTGCTTTATTTAAATGATGGTTCGCTATTGTCATCGCGAGGACGTGCCCTTGTCCTCGGGGAGAACAAAACGTGGGAACATTACAGGAACGGAACCCTGACGTGCAGACATGTCCGTAAGTTCTATGACCGACGACCACAGAGCCGCATCGTAGACGTCCATATCCAGACACATCGGTTCCGGATGCCCCTCGGCACGTGCCTGCCGTATATTTTCTATGGAATCTAACAGACGACGGTCCATCATATAGTTCATCACGTTGGGGACACCGATTGCCTTCCCTTCGTCTATCATACTTTTGAAATGCGGCGGAATGAAGCCCTCGACGTATTTTACGGCCTCATCGCCGCTCAGTTCTACATTGCCTTCCTTGGATTCCAGACACACGGTGGGCAGGGGATACTTTTGCAAAAAGCCCAATGTGCCACACACCGTCTGCATACGGCTATAGGGGCGTGGAGTGGAAATGTCATAGTGCAAAAGCATGCTCACGCCTGAAACGGAGCGAATCAACGAGGTGTTAGTGTGGTCGCCGGGAATGGGCGACGACAGGGAAACGAGATAATCCAGAGTGTCCCCTTCAGGCAACAACTGGCACATGGGTCCTAAGGCATGCGTGGGGTAGGGGTTGCCTCCCTGCCTGCGCCCATGGGCACGCATCCAGCCTTCGGGTACGGTATGGGCGTAAGCCCCTTCAAGGTGCTTGATTCGTCCGAGCATGCCGTGGCGAACCATTTCTCTGACTCCGAGGTGCCACGTGTCGTAGCAACAGTTCTCCAGCATGACGCAATGTCTGCCTGTCTCGCGGGCCGCCCTGACCAGAGTCTCGCAATCTGCCACCGTCATGGCGGCGGGTACCTCCAGGGCCACGTCCTTTCCTGCCTGCATGGCAGTTACGGCCATGCGCATATGCCATTCCCAGGGGGTGCATATCCACACAAGATCTACATCGGGATGGGTGGCGGCTTCGCGCCAATCCGTCTCAACGTCGCACTTGACCATTACATTGGCATTCGGCACACGCCCAAGGCGCTGGAGAGTGACCTGTCCCCGCTGGCCAAGACCTATGAGAGAAATGTTTACCATATCACTATCATCTTAGGGGCACATATACCCTTCTGCGCTCGTCCTCGCCTTCCCAAAGACCGATGACCATATCGTTGTCCAACTTGAACCACGCACCGAAACCGCAACGTATGTCATTGACAAAACTTCCATACCACAAGCCACCGTCGGCATAATAGTATATGCCCAGGCCATGACGTTTGCCCTTATAGAACTCGCCCACATACCTGTCACCATTGGCAAAGGTTTGCGACATAAAACTATAGTCGGTGCTATCTGCCACTTCCTGGAGTTCGCGTCCTCCGTGCCTGCTGATGTATTGTAACTTGCCTGATGTCAGGCTATAACTGCAATAAAAAACCTTGCTTCCAACCGTAGCGTTGTCCTTGCCCAAAGTAATTCCCTGCATGAGTTCTCCTTGACGGAATTTGCCTATGACAATATCTCCGGAATCGTTGATATATTGGCCATAACCATACAAGGCATAGCGGTTGTCGGCCTGCCCCACGTACTGTCCGCCATTGGAGTTTATCAGATGTGAATGGAAGTCCTTGACATAATCCACGAAGACGTGCTCGTAGGACCACGGAGCCACGTCGTATTTCCGCAGGGGAGTGTCCTGAGCTCTGGAAGGCAGTGCCATGAACACTGCAACCAGAAGTATTGTAAATATCCTTGTCATAACATTTTTTCCCTTATCATTTCCCATACCTTGGAGTCCAAGCCCTCGCCTTTGTATTGTGAGTTGTCGATGATTTGCGAACGTATCCATGTGCTGCTGATGTTTATCAGTGGCGTATCCACGAAGGTGACCCGTCCGCAACCCCCATCCCGCCGTGCATTATCGCATGGTTCTCCCGTTTGCCGGGGGAGTACCATAAGACGGTAACGCTGAAGGATGTCTTCCCATTTGTACCAGCGATGGAAGCAATCCCAATTGTCCTGTCCTATCACTAATACAAACTCACGGTCGGGGAATTGGGCGGAAAGCGTTTCCAAGGTGTTGACCATATAGTTAGGCTTTGGCAAACCGAACTCCACATCCGACACCTCCACCGCCTCTACATCACGAACTCCCGCCCGTGCAAGTTCGAGGCGGAAACCATCGTCCCACAAACCACTGTCCTTCAAAGGATTCTGTGGACTGACCACCAGCCACATCTCGTCCACCAGACCTTGGCGTACTATTTCCCGAGCCATGGAGGTGTGACCAAGGTGTATGGGATTGAAACTTCCCCCATACACTCCGGTTATTGTCTTTTTTGGCGCTTGCTTGCACATTTCGAAGACAAAGTTAGTCTTTTCTGCCGAATTTTTGCTATTTTTGCAGACAAATTTTATATTATATAAGGTATGATACTTTCAATGACCGGATACGGTAAGGCTTCTGCCACATACAACGACAAGAAGATTACCGCCGAGATAAAATCCCTGAACAGCAAGGCCCTGGACCTGACCGTACGCATAGCCGCGTGCTACCGCGAGAAGGAAATGGAACTGCGTGCCATGATCAGCAACACCCTTTTGCGCGGCAAGGTGGAGTTCTCCCTGTGGATAGAGCGCGACGAAGTGGGGCAGACAGCCAAACTGAACATTCCGCTGATGCAGAAATACATCCAGCAGTTCCACGAGGCAAACACGCAATACGGCATACCCGTGCCCGAAAATCTCACGGAGGTAATCCTGAAGATGCCGGATGCCGTCAGCAAGCAGGAAACCGTGGAGGAACTGACCGAAGAGGAATGGAACGTGGCACGCACCGTGGCCGAACAGGCAGTGAACCAGCTGATGGAATTCCGCACCCAGGAGGGCAAGGCTCTGGAGCAGAAGTTCCGCGAGAAGGCGGACAACATAGAGACTTTGATGAAGAGTATCGAACCTTACGAGAAAGCACGTACCGAGAAGATCCGCCAGCGACTGGCAGACGCCCTTTCTTCCATCCCCGAGGTGGAGTACGACAGGGGCCGCCTGGAGCAGGAGATGATTTTCTACATAGAGAAACTGGACATCAACGAGGAGAAGCAGCGCCTGTTCCACCATCTGGATTACTTCCGCGAAACTCTGGACGGCGAATACGGGCAGGGCAAGAAACTGGGCTTCATCGCCCAGGAGATGGGCAGGGAGATAAACACCACCGGTTCCAAGTCCAACCAGGCAGGGATGCAGAACATAGTGGTGATGATGAAGGACGAACTGGAGCAGATAAAGGAGCAGGTTCTGAACGTACTTTGATGCCGAAGTGTAAAAAGAAGAAAAAGAATTCAGCATGAACGGAAAATGTCTTATATTCAGCGCTCCGAGCGGTAGCGGCAAAAGCACCATAGTGCAGTGGCTCACGAAAGAGCACCCCGAGTTGAACCTGGTATTCAGCATCAGCGCCACATCGCGCCCCCCACGCGGCACGGAACAGCACGGCGTGGAATACTTCTTCCTCACGCCAGAGGAATTCAAGGCAAAGATAGAGGCCGACGAGTTCCTGGAATACGAGGAGGTGTATACCGACCGCTACTACGGCACGCTGAAGAGCCAGGTGGAGGAACAACTGAAGAACGGCAAGAACGTAATCTTCGACATTGACATAAAAGGCGGCATCAACGTGAAGAAGTTCTATGGCGAACATGCCTTGGCGCTCTTCATCCAGCCTCCCAGCGTGGACGAACTGAGAAAGCGCCTCGTTGGCCGTGCCACGGACAGCCCCGAGCAGATAGAGGAGCGTCTGGCAAAGGCGGAATACGAAATGTCCTTCGCCCCGCAGTTTGACCGCATCATCGTGAACGACGATCTGGACACCGCCAAGGCAGAGACGCTGAAGGCAATAAGCAATTTCTTAAACGCAGAATAACATTGGCAACAATACTCAGCATAGAAACGAGCACCAACGTGTGCTCTGTGGCCGTGGCGGAGGACAACCACGTAATCTTCCGTAAAGAAGACTACGAGGGACCCTCGCATGCCGTTCAGTGCGGTCTGTTCGTGCAGGAGGCGCTCTCCTTTGCCGAGAGCCATGCCATCCCGCTGGATGCCGTGGCTGTAAGCGAAGGACCGGGCAGTTACACAGGCCTGCGCATCGGCGTGAGCATGGCAAAGGGCGTGGCATACGGGCGCAACGTACCCCTCGTGTCCATACCTACCCTGCAACTGTTGTGCGTACCCGTGCTCCTGTATCATGAAGAGATACCCGAGAACTCATTGCTCGTACCCATGATAGATGCCAGAAGAATGGAGGTCTACTCTGCCGTTTATGACCGGAGTCTGAAGGAGGTACGCCCCATTCAGGCCGACATAGTGGACGGAAACACGTATCTGGAATATCTGGAACGCGGTCCTGTGGTCTTCTTCGGCAATGGCAGCAACAAGTGCAAGGAAGCAATCACGCACCCCAATGCCATATTCATTGACGGCATACATCCGTTGGCCAGCAATGCCGCACCATTGGCGGAACAGCGCCTTAGAAGAGGGGAGACGGTATCGACCGCCTACTTCGAACCTTTCTACCTGAAGGAATTTCAAGCCACAAAGCCCAAGAACCTATTATGAACAGAACACTACAATACAACACGGAGAAGACAGGCCTGCTAATGTCGGAATACGGACGAATCGTCCAGGAGATGGTGAACCATTGCCTGACAATAGAGGACAGGCAGGAACGCCTGGCATGCGCACAGGGCATCGTGTCGGTAATGGCAAGCCTGGTGCAGGAAAAGGCCGGCAACCCTGAGGTACAGAGCAAACTCTGGAATCATCTGGCCCTGATCAGCGGTTTCAAACTCGACATAGACTATCCCGTGGAGATAATTCCCCAGGCTGAGGTTGCATCGCACCCCTCACCAATGTCCTTGCCACAGGGCAGGATCCGCCACAAGCACTACGGGCGCATCATCGAAGAGGCGCTGAAGCATCTGAACGAAATGCCCGAAGGCGAAGAACGTGACGCGCTTGTACGACAGACGGCAGACCGCATGAGACAGAACCTGTTCACCTGGAATCCGGACGTGATGAGCGAAGAAAAGGTGGCGAACGACATTGACGCATACGCCCAAGGACAGAACCTCAGCAGTGCTCTGGAAGGACATCAGTTCGCCAATCTGCACACCCTGCCGACAAACATCCTGAAAAGAAAGAAGAAGAAATAATGTCAGCATTCATAATAGAAGGAGGACGCCCCCTGAAGGGCGAGATTACACCCCAGGGAGCGAAAAACGAAGCCCTGCAGGTGCTTTGCGCCACCTTGCTTTCCAGCGAACCCATAAGAATCAGCAACCTGCCCGACATAGCCGACGTGAACAACCAGATACGTCTGCTGCAGGACGTGGGGGTACGTGTCACACGTCATGGACAGGGCGACATGACCTTCCAGGCAGACAGTGTAGACCTCAGTTACCTGCAGAGCGAGGAGTTTCTGGAACGATGCTCCCGTCTGCGCGGAAGCGTGATGTTCGTAGGCCCGCTGGTTGCCAGGTTCGGGCATGCCTTTGTCAGCAAGCCCGGAGGCGACAAGATAGGACGCCGTCGTCTGGACACCCATTTCCTGGGCATACAGAAACTGGGTGCTGACTTTAAGTACGATGCCGAGAAGGGAGTCTTCGAGATAAAGGCAGACCGTCTCCATGGCACATACATGCTCCTGGAGGAGGCTTCCGTTACAGGCACGGCAAACATCGTGATGGCGGCAGTACTGGCGGAAGGAACCACCACGATATACAATGCGGCATGCGAACCCTACCTGCAGCAGTTGTGCATCATGCTTTGCGGCATGGGGGCAAAGATCGAGGGCATAGGCTCCAACCTGCTTACCATTACTGGTGTGGAGAGACTCGGCGGAACATCACACACCATACTGCCCGACATGATTGAAGTGGGTTCGTTCATAGGCATGGCCGCCATGTGCGGCGAGGGAGTGCTGATACGCAACGTCCGCTACGACCAGTTGGGCATCATCCCCACCGTGTTCCAGCGCCTCGGAGTACATCTGGAGCGCAGGGGAGACGACATCTATATCCCCAAGCAGGAACACTACGAGATAGAGTCTTTCCTGGACGGCAGCATCATGACCATTGCCGACGCTCCGTGGCCGGGCCTTACCCCCGACCTCCTGAGTATCCTGCTTGTCGTTGCCACCCAGGCAAAGGGCAGCGTGCTGATACACCAGAAGATGTTCGAGAGCCGACTGTTCTTCGTGGACAAACTAATCGACATGGGAGCACAGATTATACTATGCGATCCCCATCGGGCCGTAGTCATAGGCCACGACAAGCAGTTCATGCTGAAAGGGGGAAAGATGACCTCGCCCGACATCCGTGCCGGTATCGCCATGCTGATTGCCGCCATGAGTGCCTCGGGAACAAGCCGCATAGACAACATCGGGCAGATAGACCGCGGCTATGAGAACATAGAGGAGAGACTAAACAAACTTGGAGCAAACATTACCAGAGTAGAATGATAGACACCTACAAAATAGGCACACTGACACGCACACACGGCATAAGCGGCGAGTTGTCCATGAACTTCACCGACGACGTGTGGGACAGGGCCGATGCCGACTATGTCTTTCTGGAAGTGGACGGCATACAGGTGCCCTTCTTCCTGGAAGAGTGGCGATTCCGCAGCGATTCCGTGGCACTACTGAAGTTCCAGGACATAGATACCGCTGAGGACGCATTGGAATACGTCGGGGCGGATGTCTATTTCCCTCACGACCTTACACCCGAACCCAGCGAGGATGACGAATACACATGGCGGCACTTTACCGGTTGGCAGGTCGTGGACGCCGTTGCTGGAGCAATAGGTGAGATAGAACATGTCGAGGACTCCACCGCCAATACAATCTTCTTCGTAGGGGACAAACTCATCCCTGCCACAGAGGACTTCATCGAGAGAATAGACGCCAAGGAACGTACCATATATATGATTCTGCCCGAAGGGCTTTTGGACTTGTAAACAGTTATGAAAAGGAAGATTTGCATATTAGGCTCTACCGGAAGCATCGGTACACAGGCCTTACAGGTTATAGAAGAGCACAGCGACTTGTTCGAGGCATACGTGCTAACGGCCGGAAACAATGCCGACCTGCTCATCAGCCAGGCTCGCAAATTCGTGCCATGCGCCGTGGTAATTGCCGACGAGAGCAAATATGACCACGTACGTGAGGCACTGGTCGACCTGCCCATACAGGTATATGCCAGAAGCGAAGCACTCTGCCAGGTTGTTGCCATGGAACCCGTGGACATGGTGCTGACGGCACTGGTTGGTTTCAGCGGCCTGCGCCCCACCATCGCCGCCATCAAGGCTGGCAAGCCCATAGCGCTTGCCAACAAGGAGACGTTAGTAGTCGCAGGTGAACTAATAACGGCACTCTGCCAGGAATACAACGTGCCCATGCTGCCAGTGGACAGCGAGCACTCTGCAATATTCCAGAGCCTTATGGGAGAGGAAAGCCCCATTGAGAAAATCATACTCACGGCTTCGGGCGGTCCTTTCCGCAAGTTCACACTGGACGAGATGAAGGATGTGACCGCGGCACAGGCGCTAAAACACCCCAACTGGGACATGGGGGCCAAGATTACCATCGACTCGGCAAGCATGATGAACAAGGGCTTCGAGGTAATAGAGGCAAAGTGGCTCTTCGATGTAGACGCCGACCGCATACAGGTGGTTGTACATCCACAAAGCATAGTACACAGTGCCGTTCAGTTCCATGACGGTGCGGTAAAGGCACAACTTGGCGCACCCGACATGCGGGTTCCCATACAGTTGGCCATGTCCTATCCCGTCCGATTGGAGAGCAGTTTCCCTCGCATAGACTGGTGGGACATGCAGGACCTAACCTTCGAACGTCCCGACCTGGAGCGTTTCCCCTGCCTGGCCATGGCATACGAGGCAATACGCCGTGGTGGCAATGCCGCTTGCGTGGTAAATGCCGCCAACGAGGTGGTGAACCTGGCCTTCCGACAGGGCAAGTGCGGTTTCCTGCAAATGGCGGAAGTCATCGCGAAAACACTCGAACGTGTACCATATATCAAAGAGCCGTCCCTGGAGGACTATCTGGAAACCGACCGCATAGCAAGAATAACCGCAACAGAACTATTATAAGAACCGTCTAAAAGACAAACGACGACATTCCAATGGAAATAATACTGATAAAAGCACTGCAACTTATTTTCTGCCTGAGCCTGCTGGTGTTCATCCACGAGGGCGGACACTTTCTCTTCGCCAAGTTCTCTGGCGTGAAGGTGGAGAAGTTCTACCTGTTCTTCAACCCTTACTTCCACATATTCTCAACAAGGGACAAATGGTTCACACGCCTGTTCCCCTATTTCAAGGACAATGAAACGGAATATGGCATAGGCTGGCTGCCCTTGGGCGGATACGTGAGCATAGCCGGCATGGTGGACGAGACAAAGAGCGCCGAGGACATCGCTGCCAGAGAGCCACAGGAGAGCGATTTCAACCAGAAGCCTGTCTGGCGCCGCTTCCTCATCATGGCGGGAGGCGTCCTGTTCAATCTTATCGCAGCATTGGTAATATACTCCGCCATAATGTACACATGGGGACGCGAAATAGTACCGATGCGCAATCTGCCCAATGGTCTTAACTACAACCACATCGCCCACGAGATAGGTTTCCGCAACGGCGACATACCCATAAAGGTGGACGGAGAAGAGATAGAAGGCTACAGCGGTGCCTTGATGATGGACATTTCCGAAGCAAGCGTGGTAACCGTACTGCGCGACGGCAATGCCGTGGACATAGAGATGCCGGAAGAAGGGGTATCCCTGCTGGAGATGCAGAAGGAGCCACGCTTCTTCTCCATGCCCATAAAGCCCATCGTGGGATTAGTGGCCGAAGGTACCCCTGCCGAAAAATCAGGCATCAGGAAAGGCGACACCATACTGGAAGTGGGCAGTGTCCCCACCTATGACATCAGCGACGTCACACTGGAACTGGGACGCAGGCAGGACATCATCGAAGCAGAAGGATGCTCTCACGAGGACAGCCTCCGCGCCCTCAGTCTTTCCGTTGTTGTCCTCCACGCGAATGCGGCAACTCCAGACACTCTCCAGATGCAACTTTCCGATGATGTCAAATTAGGAGTCATGTGGGACGACACCCAACTCAAGGACATCCAGACGGAGCACATATCATACGGCTTCCTGCAGAGTATACCTGCCGGCTTCCAACTGGCATGGAACACCCTGTCCGACTACGTGGTGTCCTTGAAGTATCTCTTCAACAAGGAAGGCGTTCAGCAGGTAGGTTCATTCCTTACCATCGGCAGCCTATTCCCTAACACATGGGACTGGCACGCGTTCTGGAGCATGACGGCATTCATCAGCATCATCCTTGCCGTAATGAACATCCTGCCCATCCCCGGCCTGGACGGCGGGCACATAGTCCTGCTTCTCTACGAGGGCATCATGCGCAGGCAACCATCTCCCAGGGTGATGGACGTGATAGAAAAGGTGGGGTTGCTCCTCTTGCTGGGTCTGATGATATTGGCTATAGGTAACGACATCCTCAGATTCTTTTTCTGATTTGATGTTATTTTGGTAGTATTCCTAAGAAGGATTTGTAACGATAGATGTAAAATCGCCCCCTTGGAGATGTCTTTCTAAGGAGGCGATTCTGTTTAGTGTCCCATGTGGCGCCTCGCCGAGTCCTCGGTGGCGGTGAACTTTACCGCCACCGACGATAAATCTCACCGCCAGTGGCGGCTCATTTAACCGCCACTGAGGACAAATGGTGATGTCTGGTAGTATGTGTGTCAAATAGGAGGGGAGACATCAACGACGGTTCAGATGACCAGATGCTCTTATTGGGGTTGCTGTGTGTGTTGTTGTGCTTGTATGTGCGCTTGTAAGTGTTATTTGTTGTGAAATTGATTGTGATATTTTGGAAAAATGCCAGCTTTTCCGTATCTTTGTGTGTCAAAATGTAAAGAATGCCATGGAAAAGATTGATTCTCTCGACAAAAAGATTTTAGAAATCATATCAAACAACGCCCGCATACCGTTCAAGGATGTTGCCGCCAAGTGCGGTGTGAGCCGTGCCGCCATTCACCAGCGCGTGCAGAGACTTATAGACATGAACGTGATAGTGGGTAGCGGATACCACGTCAATCCAGCCAGTCTCGGATACAATACAAGCACGTACATTGGCATCACTCTGGAGAAGGGAAGCATGTACAATGCCGTGGTGAAGGAGTTTGCCAAGATACCCGAGATAGTGGAGTGCCATTATACCACAGGTCCTTTCACTATGCTTATCAAGTTGTATGCCAAGGACAATGCCCATCTGATGGAACTCCTCAACGGCAAGTTGCAACAGATAAACGGTGTTGTAAGCACGGAAACCCTGATTTCGCTGACTCAGAGCATAAAGAAGGAATTGCCAATCGGCGGACCTCACAAGGAGGCAAAACCACAGATGGAGGAGGACTGGAAGAAGATAACCGATTAACGAACGGAAAGGGGATAGCATAACAAATACCCAACAGTAGGGACGCTGCGCGCAGCGTCCGAAGAACTCCACAAAACGCAAGAAAACACTCAACCAACCATTGGCGGACGCTGCACGCAGCGTCCCTACCACGACACCATACGTTTTCCGTTTTGATTTCAGCCCCTTCGGGCGTCGACCTTCGATTCACCTTTCCGTTTTAAACAAGCATCATGAAGCCACTCATAGGCATAACAGGCAATTTCGGCGACAAGGGCTGCGAACTGGCCAAGGGATACTACCAGAGTGTCCTTGAGGCAGGGGGCAGTCCCGTTGTGATTCCGCCATACACAGACATTTCGGCAATGTCCGCTCTTCTGGACAGGTTGGACGGTATTTTGCTGAGCGGAGGTTCGGACATGAACCCTCTGCTTGTGGGCGAAGAGCCTATACCCCAACTGCATGGTATCAACCCCGAGCGCGATGTGCCCGAACTGAACCTCATACGTCAGGCATACGACCGCCAGATTCCCATGCTGGGTATATGCCGTGGCATACAGATGCTGGCGGCGGCCTTGGGTGGCAGCATATACCAGGACCTGGGCGTACAGTATAAGGATGCTCCGCTCATAAAGCACAGTCAGGACCTTGTGCGCGAGCAGGCATCTCACACTGTCTTCCTTGATAAGGACAGCCTGCTTGGGGGACTGTTCAGGAGTTCAAGCCTTGCCGAAAGCGAGAAGGGCGAATTGAAGTTGCCCGTCAACTCCTTCCACCATCAGGCGGTACGATGCCCGGGCAAGTTGTTCAAGGTGTCGGCGCGTTCTTCGGATGGAGTGATAGAGGCCGTGGAGAGCAGCGGGCACAAGAGCATCCTTGGCGTGCAATGGCACCCGGAGTGCTTCATCCTGGCCGGCGACAAGAGCCAGATGCCCATCTTCCAGTGGCTGGTAAACGAGTCATGCAACTATGCCCAGGCAAAGAAGGTGCATGGCCGCATACTCTCTCTGGACTCCCATTGCGACACACCCATGAAGTTCGGCACGGACGAGGAAAGGCTCGTCACCCTGCCACGCATGAGGGACGGTCACCTGGATGCCTCCATAATGGTGGCGTACCTGCCGCAGGGCGAGCGTACCGGCGAGGCGCACCTGGCAGCAACGGCCAAGGCCAACCGTATCATCACCCAGATAGAGGAGACGGTATCGTCGCACTGTACCGAGGTGGGGCTGGCATACACCCCCGACGACCTCTACCGCTTGAAGGACGAAGGCAAGAAGGCCATCATGCTGGGCATAGAGAACGGTTATGCCATAGGACATGACATTGCACAGATAGAACACTTCCGCAAGCGCGGAGTGGTGTACATGACCCTGTGCCACAATGGTGACAACGACATCTGCGACTCTGCACGAAAGAGCAGCAACGAGCACGGCGGAGTAAGTCAGTTCGGTGCCGACGTGATACGAGAGATGAACCGCCTGGGCATGATGGTGGACCTCAGCCATGCTTCGGAAAGGAGTTTCTACGATGCCATGGACATCTCCCAGGTTCCCATAGTGTGCAGCCATTCCAGTTGCAGGAGCCTTTGCGACCATCCCCGCAACCTCACCGACGGGCAGATGAAAAGCCTTGCCGGCAAGGGTGGCGTTATGCAGGTGACCTTCTACGAGGGATTCCTGCGCCAGGACTCCAAAGCCTCCGTGCTCGATGCCATAGAGCACATAAACCATGCCGTGAACATCATGGGCATAGAGCATGTGGGCATAGGCACCGACTTCGATGGCGACGGAGGAGTGCCGGGACTGGCACATGCAGGCGAACTGATAAACCTGACACGTGCCCTGCTGCGCGAACGTTATTCCGAGGCCGACCTGCGCCTGCTTTGGGGAGAGAACTTCCTCAGGGTGATGCGCGAGGCCCAGGGGTTCAAGGCCTGAAGAATACACGTCATTGCCAATTAAGAAACATTATGGAGGAATGAAACATACATTATATTTATTACTGATTATCGTAGCATCTGTGATTGCCTTCTCCTGCACGGGCACGAAGAAGGAGAAGAAGACCAGTGCCTCTGCCAACAAGGAGTGTCCGGAGTTCATGGCCGACAGTGCCTTCCGCTATATCGAGGAGCAATGTGCCTTCGGCCCGCGCCTGCTCGGTACCAAGGAGGCCGACCTGTGTGCCGAATGGATAAAAGACCAGTTCGAGAGCAAGGGATGTGTGGTCAGCGAACAGAAGACACTGGTGACGGTGTGGGACGGAACCTCCATGCCCTGCCGCAACATAATAGCCAGCACCAACACGCAGGCACAATACAGGATCCTGCTTTGTGCCCACTGGGACACTCGTCCCTGGGCAGACAACGACCCCGATGAGGCTAACCACAAGAAGCCGGTCCTTGGTGCCAACGACGGTGCCAGCGGTGTGGCAGTGATGATAGAGATAGCACGTCTAATCCAGCAACAACCCATGAAGGACCTGGGCATAGACTTCGTATGCTTTGATGCCGAGGATATGGGCACACCGGAATGGGCAGAGTCCCAGGTAAGCGACGACCAGGACACATGGTGCCTGGGCAGTAAGGTGTGGGCAGAGCAGATGCGCCGGATAGGCTACAATCCGCGCTATGGCATCCTTCTGGACATGGTGGGAGGCCGTGGCGCCACCTTTGCCAAGGAGCAGGTTAGCGTGTACTTTGCCAACCATGTTGTCAACAAAGTATGGAAACTGGCATCCGACCTCGATTACGGGCAGTTCTTCCCCAACACGGACGGCGGAAGCCTGGTGGACGACCATGTGAACGTAAACGCCATAGCAGGTATTCCCTGCATAGACATAGTGCCGTACTTCAACTATGGACCAAGCAGTTTCGGTCCCACATGGCACACCGTGAACGACACCCCCGAGAACATAGACAAGAACGTACTGAAGGCGGTGGGGCAAACCGTGCTCCAACTTCTGTATAACGAACAGTAATTCATTCCCTCCCTAAAGGGTGATGAACGGTTGCGAGGGAGAGTAGGGACACGGCATGCCGTGTCCGCCAAAATCATCAATAAGAAACAGTATAAAAACATATTCATGAGTATAAACGAGATACAGGACGAAATCATAGAGGAATTCCAGGACTTTGACGACTGGATGGACCGTTACCAGTTGCTCATAGACATGGGCAGTGACCAGCCGGAACTGCCCGTGCAGTACAAGACGGAGCAGAACCTGATAGACGGTTGCCAGAGCCGTGTGTGGCTTCAGGCAGACATGGTGGACGGCAAGGTGCAGTTCCAGGCAGAGAGCGATGCGCTGATAGTGAAGGGCATCGTTGCCCTGCTGGTGCGCGTGCTCAACAACCAGACACCACAGGACATACTGGATGCCGACCTCTACTTCATAGAGCATATAGGTCTGAGGGAGCACCTCTCGCCCACGCGTTCCAACGGCTTGCTGGCCATGTTGAAGCAGATGAAGATGTATGCCTTGGTGTTCAGCCAGAAAGCAGGAGCATAGGATGAAGATAGGAAACATCGACCTTGGGCACGAACCTATATTCCTGGCTCCTATGGAGGACGTCACGGACATAGGTTTCCGTCTGCTGTGCAAGCAGATGGGGGCAGCCATGGTGTATTCCGAGTTTGTTAGTTCGGATGCCCTCATACGCATGGTCAACAAGAGTCTTGCCAAACTGCAGGTTTGCGAGGACGAGCGCCCCGTGGCAATACAGATTTACGGCAAGGACGTGGATGCCATGCGCGAGGCGGCCAGGATAGTGGTTGACCAGGCACATCCCGATGTACTGGACCTCAACTTCGGTTGCCCAGTCAGAAAGGTTGCCGGCAAGGGGGCTGGTAGCGGCATGCTCCAGAAC
Source organism: Bacteroidaceae bacterium (assembly GCA_017466325.1). Taxonomy (GTDB): domain Bacteria; phylum Bacteroidota; class Bacteroidia; order Bacteroidales; family Bacteroidaceae; genus Physcousia. The sequence continues at coordinate 79,577 of JAFTUK010000055.1, forward strand.
GTGCCCCTGCTCCTTGAGATAACCAATGCCGTGGTGGAGGCTGTCCCCGACACCCCAGTCACGGTAAAGACACGCCTCGGATGGGACCCCCCGGGCCTTTACCTCCCAGACGGCACGCCGTTCATCGTTGACCTGGCAGAGCGTCTTCAGGACGTTGGCATACAGGCCCTTACCATCCACGGCCGCACCCGTGCGCAGATGTATCAGGGCGAGGCCGACTGGACGTTGATAGGCGAGGTGAAGAACAATCCGCGCATGCATATCCCCATCATAGGAAACGGCGACATCAGTACCAAGGAGCGTGTACGCGAGTGTTTCGACCGCTACGGTGTGGATGCCGTAATGGTGGGACGTGCCACATTCGGACGCCCGTGGATATTCCGCGAGTTGCAGGGCGGCACTCTCTCACTGGACGAAAAGATGGACATACTGAAGCAGCAGGTAATCACCTCGGTGGAGAGGATAGACGAATACCGCGGCATCCTGCATGTGAGAAGGCATCTTGCCGCCTCGCCCATATTCAAGGGTATCCCTAACTTCCGCGAGACACGTATAAAGATGCTGCGTGCCGAGACGGTGGAGGAACTCTTCCAGATAATAGAAGAAATACGGACAATGTTGAAATAGTACAGCCCCCCAACGGACCCTCCCCCTGCCCCTCCACAAGGGAGGGGAGTAGTTACATAAGCAGATTACAATACATTTCACTCCCCTCCCTTGTGGAGGGGTTGGGGGAGGGTCTCCTTCTTCTCTTTTAAATAAGAACTATGACACGTAAGGATTTTGAGATAATGGCTCCCGTAGGTTCCAGGGAGTCCTTTGCCGCGGCTCTGCGTGCAGGTGCCGACAGCATATACTTTGGTATCGAGAACCTGAACATGAGGGCCCATTCCGCCTCGGCATTCACCATAGACGACCTGAAGGAGATTGCCCACGAGTGCAGGATATGCGGTGTGAAGAGTTACCTGACCGTAAACACCATCATCTACGGCGAGGACCTGCCTCTCATGCGCACCATCCTGGATGCCGCCAGGGAGGCAGGCATCAGTGCCGTCATTGCCAGCGACATTGCCGTCATGTCCTATTGCAACAGGATAGGGCAGGAGGTACATCTGTCCACCCAACTGAACATATCCAACATCGAGGCCCTGCGCTTCTATGCCCAGTTCGCCGATGTGGTGGTTCTGGCACGCGAACTCAACATGGAGCAGGTGGCAGAGATATACCGCCACATCATAGAGGAGAATATCTGCGGTCCCAAGGGCGAACTAATCCGCATAGAGATGTTCTGCCACGGTGCCCTGTGCATGGCGGTGAGCGGAAAGTGCTACCTGTCCCTGAACAACGTTGGGAAGTCGGCCAACCGTGGCGAGTGCATGCAGATATGCCGCCGTTCATACACCGTGCGCGATCGTGAAACCGGCACCGAACTGGACATAGACAACAAGTACATCATGTCGCCAAAGGACCTGAAGACTCTCCGTTTCATGGACGTGATGATGAACTCCGGCGTGCGCGTCTTCAAGATTGAGGGACGTGCCCGAGGTCCCGAGTACGTGAGCACCGTGGTGTCGTGCTACAACGAGGCCATCAATGCCGTGCTGGAAGGCACCTTCACGGAGGAATTGAAGGACGAACTGGACAAACGTCTTGCCACCGTGTTCAACCGCGGTTTCTGGGACGGATACTATCAGGGCAAGAGCCTGGGAGAGTGGAGCGAGGTGCACGGCAGTGCCGCCACCGAGAAGAAGGTGTATTGCGGCAAGGTGGTGCGCTATTTCTCCAAACTTGGTGTGGCGGAATTCAAGATAGAGGCATGCGAACTGCCTTGCGGAGCCAAGATACTCGTCACCGGCCCCACCACCGGTGCCCTATATAGTACGGCTGATGAAATACGCTACGACCTCGAACCCGTACCGGTGGCAAAGAAAGGCCAGCACATCAGCATAGCAATGCCACAGAAAGTGCGCCGCAACGACAAACTCTTCTTGGTGGTGGAGAACAGTTAAGTAGAAATAGGTATAGTAAAAGTCCTGCACATAAACTTGCATCAGCAGTTGTTTTATGTGCAGGACTTTTTATATGCAGACTCTATGTCTTTTCAAAAATCCGTTGAAATCAGGCTTTTTTACCTATTGTAGGGTCGTTCTGTATGAGCCATTCGGCTATCTGCACGGCGTTGAGGGCGGCGCCCTTCTTTATCTGGTCGCTCACCAGCCAGAATGCAAGACCGTTGGGGTTGCTGATGTCCTTGCGGATACGGCCCACGTAGACATCGTCGCATCCCTCCAGGAAGAGGGGCATGGGGTATTCCTTCTTCTCGGGCTCGTCCTGAAGGCGCAGACCGTTGCCGTTGCGTACAGCCTCCTTGAACTCCTCCACGCTGACGGGGCGCTCTGTCTCTGCCCAGATGGCCTCAGAATGGCAACGCAGAGAGGGCACGCGAACGCACATGGCTGAGCAGTCGGCATCGGTGTGCATGATCTTCTTTGTCTCGTGGAACATCTTCATCTCCTCCTTGGTGTAGCCGTTGTCGGTGAACACGTCAATCTGGGGGATTACGTTGAAGGCCAACTGGTATGCGAACTTCTCCACGGTGGGCTTCTCGCCGGCCAGCACCTGGCGGTACTGCTCGAACAGTTCTGCCATGGCGGCGGCGCCGGCACCGCTGGCAGCCTGATAACTGGCCACGTGGATGCGGCGGATGTGGCTGATGTTCTCCAGAGCCTGCAGGGCCACTACCATCATGATAGTGGTGCAGTTGGGGTTGGCTATGATGCCGCGGGGGCGGTCCAGTGCGTCCTTGGCATTGCACTCGGGCACTACCAGGGGCACGTCCTCGTCCATACGGAATGCGCTGGAGTTGTCTATCATCACGGCACCATGCTTGGTGATGGTCTCGGCAAACTCCTTGCTCGTGCCGCCACCGGCGCTGGTGAAGGCGATGTCCACGCCCTTGAAGTCATCGTTGTGCTGGAGGAGTTTCACTTCTATCTCCTTGCCACGGAAGGTGTATTTGGTTCCGGCGCTACGCTGGCTGCCGAAAAGCAACAGTTCGTCAATGGGGAAGTTGCGTTCATCCAGAACGCGCAGGAATTCTTGACCTACGGCACCGCTGGCGCCTACAATCGCTACTCTCATCGTTTATCTTTTTTTGTTTTGATTACTCTGTTTGATAATTTGCGTGCAAAATTACGGAAAATATTATAAATAAGGTGTGCTCTTGCCTATAAATAGCACAAAAAACATTACCTTTGCATGAAATTATACACACAGGACATGCTTCAGATACTGACATCCATACACATGCCATTGGCATTGGTCACGGACCCCACGTGGGTGTTTTTCGTGGTACTGATGATTATCCTGTTTTCTCCCATCCTGCTCCGCCGTCTCCGCACGCCCCACATCATAGGCCTGATATTGGCCGGTGTGATGATAGGCCAGCATGGCTTCAACATCATAGAGAGGGACAGGAGTTTCGAGATTTTCGGCCAGGTGGGAATATACTTCATCATGTTCCTGGCCGCACTGGAGATGAACATGGGCAGTGTGCACCAGTATGGGCGTAAGGGTTTCCTGTTCGGCATGATAACCTACTGCGTGCCGTTTGCCCTCGGTTTTCTGGCTGCGCACTATCTGCTTGGCTTCGGTGCCATCACGTCGGTCCTGCTCAGTTGTATCCTTGCATCGCATACGCTGATAACGTATCCCATAGTGAGCCGTTTCGGTTTGTCGCGGCATCCTGTGGTTACCGTTTCCGTAGTGGCCACGGCGGTGGCCCTGTTCGTGGCCCTGCTTGTGCTGGCCATAGCGGTGGGTTCGTTGCAGGAGACAGACTGGAGGTTCTGGGCGTTCTTTACGGTGAAGTGCCTGGCATACGGGGCGTTCATCATATATGCCTATCCCAGGATAGGGCGCTGGTTCCTGCGCAGGTACGACGAACCGATAATGCAGTTCATCTTCATCCTTTCGTTGGTCTTCCTGAGTGCCGCCCTGGCGGAACTGGCAGGACTGGAGGGATTGTTGGGAGCGTTCCTCGCAGGTCTGTCGGTAAACAGGCTCATCCCCCGCACCTCGCCCCTCATGTCGTATATCCAGTTTGTGGGCAATGCCCTGTTCATCCCCTATTTCCTGATAGGCGTGGGCATGCTCATCGACCTTAGGGTGCTATTCGGCGACATGGATACAATATGGATTGTGGTGGTGATGGTATTGGTGGGCACGTTCTCCAAGTGGCTGGCTTCCTATGTCATGAGCCGCTTCTCCAAGGACCTGAAGGGAGGTTCCCTGCTGATGTTCGGCCTTACCAACGCGCATGCCGCAGGTGCTCTGGCCATAGTGATGATAGGCACCGACCCGAAAGTGAACCTGATGGATGCCTCGGTGCTCAACGGCACGGTGATGCTGATACTCTTCTCTTGCATAATAAGCAGTTTTGCCACCAGCGAAGGAGCACGGCGCCTGGCCCTCATGGACACGGACACCGAGGAGAACCAGGGTGCATGGCACGGCAAGTGCCTGGTTACGTACAGCCAGCCGGACAGTGTGGGACTTCTGACCCAGTTGGCACTGATAATACGAAATTCCCGTATCCCCGACAGTCTGATGGGTCTTACCGTCACCCTCAACGACTACGACGGGGAGGCACAAGGCTACCGCGAGGCCCAGCGCATGCTGGAGGAGGCCACCTCGGTGGCATCGGCCGCGGAGGTTGACCTGAAGACCCTCTCGCGCCTGAGCACCAACATAGCGGGCGGTATCCTGCACACCATACGCGAATACGATTGCGGTGAGGTGATGGTATGCCTTACCGACCGCACCACGGGCATGCCCAAGTCCAGCCTCGGGCCGGTCATAGACCATGTGCTGGAGGGAACAAACCGCGAGGTCATGGCCGTGCGACTGATAGTCCCGCCCGGCACCTTGCACAAGGTAATTGTTGCCGTTCCGCAGAAGGCAGAGTACGAGGCAGGCTTCTACAAGTGGCTGGAGCATGTTTGCCGTATGGGAGAGCAACTGGATTGCCAGTTGGAGTTCCATGCCCACCCCGACACCATGCCCAACATAAAGAGTTACATGTGGCGCTACCATGTGTCTCTGCGTGCCGAGTACATTGAGATGGCCCTGTGGACAAAGATCATCTCTCTGGCGCAAAGGGCCGGTTCCGACGAGATGGTGGTATTCGTCAGCGCACGACCCGGTTTCATCTCCTATAAAGGTTCGTTCGCAGGCCTGCCCCTGATGATACACAGATATTTCAGTCATACCAGCGTAATGCTGCTATACCCCGACCAGTGGTCATGATAAAGATAGAAGACATAAGGAAGAGTTTCGGCAACCTTCAGGTGCTGAAGGGCATCAGCCTGGAAATTGGCAAGGGCGAGGTGGTGAGCATCGTGGGTTCCAGCGGTGCGGGCAAGACAACCCTGTTGCAGATAGTAGGCACTCTGGACAAGGCCGACTCGGGACGTGTCGTCATTGCCGGCGAGGACGTGACTAACCTCTCCTCCGACCGCATGGCGCGTTTCCGCAACAAGCACATAGGCTTCGTATTCCAGTTTCACCAACTTCTGCCCGAATTCACGGCGCTGGAGAATGTCATGATGCCTGCCTTCATAGCAGGAACCTCTCACAAGGAGGCCAAGAAGCGTGCCATGGAACTGCTCGAGTTCATGGGGCTCTCCGAGCGTGCCGCACACAAGCCCAACGAACTCTCCGGCGGCGAGAAGCAGCGTGTGGCGGTGGCACGTGCCTTGATGAACAACCCCGAACTGGTGCTTGCCGACGAACCTTCGGGCAGTCTTGACACCAAGAACAAGGAGGAACTGCACCGCCTTTTCTTTGACCTTAGGGATAAGTTCGGACAGACCTTCGTCATCGTCACCCACGACGAAACCCTGGCATCGCTCACCGACCGCACCATCAGGATGAAGGACGGGGTGATAGTGGACTGACCCTCCCCCTTACCCCTCCACAAGGGAGGGGAGTAATTACAACCAACAATAGGGAGCATCAAGCAGTAGGGACACGGCATGCCGTGTCCGAAAGATAACAACGTATAACACAGGCGGTCACGGCATGCCGGGTCCCTCCCA
>JAFTUK010000056.1 GCA_017466325.1 Bacteroidaceae bacterium
GTGCCTGTGCCAAGGTCCTTAGCGCTTACGTTAACGATACCGTTAGCGTCGATGTCGAAAGTAACCTCAATCTGAGGTACACCGCGACGTGCAGGAGCAATACCGTCCAGGTTGAACTGGCCTACGCTCTTGTTCTGACTGGCCATGGGGCGCTCGCCCTGAAGAACGTGGATGGTAACGGCAGTCTGGTTGTCGGCTGCGGTAGAGAACACCTCGCTCTTCTTGCAGGGGATGGTAGAGTTGGCATCGATGAGTTTGGTCATAACACCGCCCATGGTTTCGATACCCATAGAGAGGGGAGTTACGTCGAGCAGTACGATGTCGCTCTTCTCGCCAGAGAGAGAAGCACCCTGGATAGCAGCACCGAGAGCCACAACCTCGTCGGGGTTAACGCCCTTTGAAGGCTCCTTGCCGAAGAAGTCGGCAACCATCTTCTGCACGGCGGGGATACGGGTAGAACCGCCCACGAGGATTACCTCGTTGATGTCGCTGTTTGAGAGACCTGCATCACGCATAGCGTTCTGGCAGGGAACCTTACAAGCCTGGATGAGGCTATCAGCAAGACGTTCGAACTCGCTGCGGCTCAGTGTCTTAACCAAGTGCTTGGGCACACCGCCGTCGGCAGTGATGTAGGGGAGGTTGATTTCGGTAGATGTTGTGCTTGACAACTCTATCTTGGCCTTCTCGGCAGCCTCCTTGAGGCGCTGCAGTGCCATGGGGTCCTTGGAAAGGTCGATACCCTCCTCGGCCTTGAAGCCGCTTACCAGCCAGTCGATGATAACCTGGTCGAAGTCGTCACCACCCAGGTGGGTGTCACCGTTGGTAGAGAGAACCTCGAACACACCGCTACCGAACTCAAGGATGGAGATATCGAAAGTACCGCCACCGAGGTCGAACACGGCAATCTTCATGTCCTTGTCGCCCTTGTCCACACCATAAGCCAGAGCGGCTGCTGTGGGCTCGTTGACGATACGCTTTACCTCGAGACCTGCAATCTGGCCGGCCTCCTTGGTGGCCTGACGCTGAGAGTCTGAGAAGTAGGCGGGCACGGTGATAACGGCCTCTGTAACCTCCTGACCGAGATAGTCCTCGGCGGTCTTCTTCATCTTCTGCAGAATCATGGCGCTGATCTCCTGGGGAGTGTACTGACGGCCGTCAATGTCAACACGGGGAGTGTTGTTGTCGCCCTTTACCACGCTGTAAGGTACGCGACCGATTTCCTTGCTGACCTGGTCGTAGGTTTCACCCATGAAGCGCTTGATAGAGAAGATGGTCTTCTTGGGGTTGGTGATAGCCTGACGCTTGGCAGGGTCGCCCACCTTGCGCTCGCCACCATCCACGAATGCAACGATAGAGGGAGTGGTGCGCTTGCCCTCGCTGTTGGTAATAACAACGGGCTCGTTGCCCTCAAATACGGATACACAAGAGTTTGTTGTACCCAAGTCAATTCCAATAATCTTTCCCATAGTTGTATGTATTTTTATTTATATTCCTTATTATATATGAACGATGACTTGCGAAGCTTGATGAGCTTGCGAATAACGTTTAATGTTGAACGATGAACGATTAGCGTTCGCTATATAATACGCAAGGCCCGTGCCATGGAGTGCACGAGCCTTGCATTATGCAGTTAATATGTCAGTTTGTCAGTATCAGTCCTTTTTCTCTGCCAGTCTTTCAGTCACCTTGGCAGTAATTTCCTCCATAAGTTCCGGATTGTCGCGAACTATGCCCTTGACGGCCTCGGCGCCCTGTCCGAGTTTGCTGTCATTGTAACTGAACCAGCTGCCGCTCTTCTTTATGATGCCCATATCCACGGCAAGATTGAAGATTTCGGACACACGGCTGATGCCTTCGCCGAAGATAACCTCGAACTCTGCCTTGCGGAATGGAGGAGCCACCTTGTTCTTTACTACCTTCACCTTGGTAAGGTGACCGAGAATCTCTTCGCCTTCCTTGACGGGAGTGGACTTGCGGATGTCCAGTCGTACGCTGGCATAGAACTTGAGGGCGTTACCGCCGGTAGTGGTTTCGGGATTGCCGAACATCACACCTATCTTCTCGCGCAACTGGTTGATGAAGATGCACGTGGTGTTTGTCTTGGAGATGGTGGAAGTGAGTTTGCGCAGGGCCTGGCTCATGAGGCGAGCCTGCAGACCCACCTTGTTCTCGCCCATATCACCTTCTATCTCGGCCTTGGGTGTGAGGGCTGCCACAGAGTCAACTACAACAATGTCCACCGCTGCCGAACGGATGAGTTGCTCTGCTATCTCCAGCGCCTGCTCGCCATTGTCGGGCTGTGAAATAAGCAGGTTGTCCACGTCCACACCCAGCTTCTCTGCATAGAAACGGTCGAAAGCATGCTCGGCATCAATGAATGCCGCAATGCCACCCATCTTCTGTGCCTCGGCTATGGCATGTATGGCCAGTGTGGTCTTTCCGGAACTTTCTGGACCGTAGATTTCTATGATTCTTCCTTTGGGATAACCACCCACACCAAGAGCATGGTCCAGGGTAATGGAGCCAGTGGGAATCACCTCCAGTTCCTCCACCTTCTGTTCGCCCATCCTCATTATACTGCCCTTGCCGAAGTCCTTCTCTATCTTGCCTAACGCAGCTTCCAGAGCCTTCAGTTTCGCTGCTTTCTCGTCTATTTCTACTGGTTGCTTTTCTTTTGCCATAAGAATATTTATACGTAATTATCTATAGAAGTATAACTTAGAGCATCCCGTTCCCCTCTGAGATTTTGATATTCGCATACTCTCGTAAGATTGGCCGCTGGAATCAAAACGTCACGAAGGTAGTCCAGTATCAGTATATACTCCGTTTGTGTGGTATCTTAGAGTTCCAGGTCACCGTCGTGAATCTCGTGCCAAGGCAGGCCGTGCTTGTTGAGTTCGTCCATGAACGGATCGGGATCGAACTCTTCCACGTTGTGTACACCGGGCTTGCTCCAGATGCCCTTCAGGAACATCATGGCGCCAATCATGGCCGGAACGCCGGTGGTGTAACTTACACCCTGCATGCCGGTCTCCTCGTAGGCCGCCTGATGGGAGCAATTGTTGTAAACGTAGTATGTGTGCTCCTTACCATCGTTGCCTATACCACGGATGCGGCAACCTATTGAAGTCTCGCCGTCGTAGTTCTGACCAAGGTCCTGAGGATTGGGCAGGACGGCCTTGAGGAACTGCAGGGGAACAATCTTCACAACCTCCTCGCCAGTACCGTCGGCCTTGGGAGCCTTGTACTCCACCTCGTCAATGCGGGCCATGCCGATGTTCTGTATTACGTCCAGATAGTTGAGATACTGCTGGCCGAAGGTCATCCAGAAACGTGCACGCTTGATGGTGGGGAAGTTGATTACCAAAGACTCTATCTCCTCATGGTGCAGCAAATAACTCTCCTTGGGACCTATGCCGGGATATGTCAGAGGCTGGTGTATCTCCATCGGTTCAGTCTCGATGTACTTGCCGTTCTCATAGTAGAGACCCTTCTGTGTAATCTCGCGGATGTTGATTTCGGGGTTGAAGTTGGTGGCGAAAGCCTTGTGGTGGTTGCCTGCATTGCAGTCCACGATGTCCAGATAGTGCATCTCCTTGAAGTGGTGCTTGGCGGCATAGGCGGTGTAGATGCTTGTCACGCCGGGGTCGAAACCGCAACCCAAGATGGCACAGAGTCCGGCCTGCTCGAAACGCTCGCGGTAAGCCCACTGCCATGAGTATTCGAAGTGAGCCTCATCCTTGGGTTCATAGTTGGCAGTGTCCAGATAGTTGCAACCTGTCTGCAAGCAAGCCTCCATAATGGTGAGGTCCTGATAAGGCAGGGCCAGGTTCATCACTATTTCGGGTTTGTACTCGGAGAGCAGGGCAACGAGTTCCTCCACGCTGTCGGCATCCACCTGGGCGGTGGTAACGTTGGTGCCGTATTTCTTATTGAGCACATCTGCCAGCGCATCGCACTTTGCCTTTGTACGGCTGGCTATCTTAATCTCTGTGAACACATCCTTGTTCTGGCACACCTTGTGGGCGGCCACAGTAGCGACGCCACCGGCGCCGATGATAAGAACTTTTCCCATATTGCTTTTTCTGTTTATTTCCGACTACAAAACTACAAAAAAAAGAGCAAATGCCAAAAAGAATGCCTTCTTTAATTTTTCAAATTGAGAATTTAGGCATGTTCGAAGGTGGTTGCCCGGATAAAACCGAAGCGGTCTATGTGTCCATGTGTTGAGTCCTCGACGGCGATGGAATTTACCGCCCTCGGCGATTCGTCTCGTCGCCAGTGGCGGTAAAGTTTGCCGCCAGTGGCGGTGAATTTTGTCGTTACCGAAGGCGAGTATGTTCTGTCACGGGGGCAAAAGGAGTTCCGACAATAATTGAATTGTGGTTAAACCTTCTGTGTGTATATGTGTCGTTTTGTATTGATACTTGGAAATGGCATATGTGTGTTCTTTAACACAAAATTTGACGGGAAGTTGTATTAGATGAGAAAAAATTATAACTTTGCGCTCAAGAAAATAAATGATAACTATGAATTATTATGTTCTTGTTACAGTGCTGTTGTCTGCAATTGTTGCATTTACAGCGGTAAAATGGGTATACTTCAAGGTTCTGAAGATAGCAAAGGAGAAGAACCTGGTTGATAACCCGGATGCTCGCAAATTACAGAAGAGTCCTGTGCCTGTTGTTGGTGGTCTCGCTGTTTTTTTTGGAGTTGTGTTCGGTTTGCTGATGGGTATAGTGATATATTATGCATTTAATCAGGATGTGACTGGTAGTGCCACTCTGTTCACGTCTACCCGTTTGCTGCCAGTCGTACTCGGCATGGTTATAATGCTTTATGTGGGAACTTTGGATGATATTCTGGGACTGACCCCCAAGTCAAGGTTTATTATAGAAATCCTTGTTGTCCTTGGGTTGATTTTTGCTTCGGGTTCATGCATAGACTCTCTGCACGGTTTGTGGGGTGTCTACCAGTTCTCATGGTGGATTGCGGTTCCTTTGACTGTGTTTGCCGGTGTAGGTATCATCAATGCTATTAATATGGTTGATGGCGTAAACGGCTTGTCTTCAGGCTTGTGTGTGACGTGCAGCCTGTTGTTTGGACTCGCTTTTTTGAATGCGAAGGATGTTACAAATGCGATTCTCGCGTTTTCCATGTCTGCGGCATTGTTGCCGTTCTTTGTTCACAATGTCTTTGGCAAATCCAGTCGTATGTTCATAGGAGATGCCGGCACCATGGTCATGGGTGTGCTTATGACATGGTTTGTCATTTGTACAATGCATGATGGCGGTTACATATATGCAACCAGTGGCAATTATTGTATGACTGCCTTTGTCCTCGCATTTCTGGCAGTGCCTGTTGCAGATACATTGCGTGTGATGACGATGCGCATGATGCAAGGCAAGAGTCCTTTTGAACCGGATAAGACACACCTGCACCATGCTTTCGTAGGTCTGGGAATAAGTCACAGCATAACTGCACTGACCGAGATTTTTATCAATCTCTTGGTTGTGGGGGTCTGGTATTTGCTGGTCTTGCTGGGTATGTCTGTTGAATGCCAACTCTATGTGGTAATCCTGGTGGCAGCCGTCTTGGTATGGGGAACTTATTTCTTCCTGTTGCATGAGCAGAAATCGGCAAGCCGTAAGGCACAGTGGCTGCGCAGATTCTCTGTTAAGACTCATTTAGGAAGCACCGAGTGGTGGCAACGTTTGAGTCTTTGGCTTGATGCTCCGGAGTACGATGAAGTAGAGTTGAGGAATTTGCGCGAAAGATTGAAACGTAAGTTTACAAATAATTAGAATACCGAGAAATGGACCGATACTTTTTGTAATGGTCCATTTTTTGCGCAAATAGGTCATTGGCGTTATTATGATAATAGTTTCATTGGCGCGAACAGTATAGTGACTTATTCCGGATTATTCCACCCGGATTTCTGGTGTTGGAATATGTTTGTGGTATTTGGTGGTATCGGAGAATTTCTGTATATTTGCATGCATTAACGGTAAGGGGGTGAGCGGATAACGTAAACCGATTATTAAATAAAGTAAAATAGATATGCTGAAGCATTTTCTGAAGATAATGGGCCGATACCTGAGACCGTACAGGAAGTATCTGGCGGGGGCGGTGTTGCTGAACTTTTTCTCACAATGGATGAACGTCTTCTCCTTTGTGGTGCTGATACCTATACTGAACATTCTGTTCAAGATAGACCAGACGGTATATACCTATCAGGAATGGACATGGGACACATTGTCTAAGGACGTGGTGGTGAACAACGGTTATGCCTTTGTGCAGCAACTGATAAGCGAGCACGGGGCGTTCCTGACGCTGGTTATCATGGGCGTAGCATTGGTGCTGATGACAGGAATAAAGACCTTCGGCTACTTCGCTTCCAGTGCTGTGATGGTGCCTTTGCGTACCGGAGTGGTCAGGGACATCCGCACGCAGTTGTATGACAAGGTGCTGAGGCTTCCTTTGAGTTTCTTCTCCGAGGAGAGGAAGGGAGACATCATTGCACGCATGAGTGCCGATGTGCAGTGTGTGGAAACGGCAGTGATGTCGTCTGTGGACATGATGATACGCCAGCCTATTGCCATAGTGGTTTGCTTCGTGACCCTGTTCACGGTGAGTTGGCAACTGACGCTGTTTGTCTTCATAGTTGCTCCCTTGGCAGGATGGGTGATGGGCAAGGTGAGCAGAAAACTGAAAAGCCAGTCGGCCAGTGTGCAGAGCCGTTGGGGCGATATTATTGCCCATCTGGACGAGACTCTGGGAGGATTGCGCATCATAAAGGCTTTCATTGCAGAGAAGAAGATGTCGCAGCGCTTCTATGAGAAGAACAACGAATACCGCAGGGAGATGACAGAGATGGTGGTAAGGCAGAATGCCGCTCACCCGATGTCGGAGTTTCTGGGCACGGCTATAATAGTGGTGGTGTTGTGGTTTGGCGGTTGGCTCATACTGAACGGCACAAATTTGATAGATGCCTCTACCTTCATCTTCTATATGGTGATACTCTACAGCGTGATAAATCCTCTGAAGGACTTGTCCAAGGCATCATACCAGATACCTCACGGCTTGGCTTCCATGGACCGTATAGACTTTATCCTGAAAGCAGACAATCCTATCAAGGAACTTACCAAACCGGAGGAACTCCATTCGTTTGAAAAGGATGTAGAGTTGCGCGATGTAAGTTTCCATTATCAGGAGGGTAGGGATGTGCTGAAGCATATCAACCTGACCATTCCGAAGGGCAAGACCATTGCTCTGGTAGGTCAGTCGGGCAGCGGCAAGTCGACTCTTGTTGACCTGATTCCCAGATACCATGATGTGAGCAGCGGACAGATACTGATAGACGGCAAGGATGTCAAGAACGTAGGGATACGCAATCTGCGTTCGCTGATAGGTAATGTAAATCAGGAGGCTATCCTGTTCAACGATACATTCTACAACAACATAACCTTCGGAGTGGAGAATGCCACTATGGAGCAGGTTATCGAGGCGGCCAGGATTGCCAATGCGCATGACTTCATCATGGAAAGCGAGAACGGCTATGATACAATGATCGGCGACCGTGGCGGACGTCTCTCCGGCGGCCAGCGTCAGAGAATAAGCATAGCGCGTGCCATACTGAAGAATCCTCCCATACTGATATTGGATGAGGCTACTTCCGCTTTGGACACAGAGTCCGAACGCCTTGTACAGGAGGCTTTGGAACGCTTGATGAAGAGCCGTACAACCATAGCCATAGCCCATCGCCTGTCCACCATCAAGAATGCCGACGAGATATTCGTCCTCTACGAAGGCGAGATTGTGGAGCGTGGCGGTCACGACGAACTGATTGCAAAGAACGGGTACTATAAGCGTCTGTATGATATGCAGCAGTTGTAGCCTCGCGCGTATATATTATATAAGGTGAGCGGGTGAGTTGTATCATCCCCCCCTCCCCCCCTTCGGGGTACTTCCCCTATCTTAGGGGGAGAGAGGAGTGGGTGAGCGGTGAGCGGATATCTCATACCCCCTCCCCCCTTTCGGGGTACCCCCCCTATCTTAGGGGGAGAATGTAGCGGGTGATAGTGTAGAGAATATTGAATAACGAATAAAAGAGAAGATGCATCCACATATACATCCTATGCAATTCAAGATTGCCATAGTAGATTCCAATATACTGGCATGTATGGGCCTGGAGAGGATATTGGAGGAACTGATACCTGTGGCCGAGGTCGTGGCGTGCGAATCCTTCGAGGAGTTGCAGGCAAAGGATGAGGCGGAGTTTATCCATTATTTCGTGTCCTCCCGTATATATTTCGAGCATACGGCATACTTCCGTGCCAAGAGAGGTCGCAGCATAGTGATGGTGGGGGGCGAAATGTCCATAAATGGTGTGGCAACGCTGAACGTTTGCCAGGGTGAGGCGGCACTGATACGCGATCTGTTGTCTTTGCAACGTCGTGGACACCATGACACCATGCCACTCCATACAGGAGGGCATGGCATGGAACATACTCATGCCGCATCGACCAGGGAAACCTTGCTCTCTTCCAGAGAAATGGAAGTGGCCCTGCTTCTGTGTCAGGGATGTATCAACAAGGAGGTTGCCGACAAACTGAATATCAGTGTCACCACCGTCATCACGCACAGAAAGAATATAATGGAGAAACTTGGAGCACGCTCTTTGGCTGATGTCATTGTCTACTGTGTGATGAACGGGATATATGATGTGTAGGTCTGGCAATATGATGCATATATGATAAGGATTGCTTTTGTGCATAATCGTTTTCCTGCAGGAGGTGCAGAACGAGTGACGATGGATATAGCTTCCTACCTGAAATCGTATGGAGGCTATGAAGTGTTTGTCTATGCATCAAGGATTTCTAAAACATTGTTGAATGATGCTATGTTGAGCAACTTCACTTTACGTAAGATCCCAACACAGCTTATATCCAACGGCAGGGCCAAGCAAATAGAACGTAATATTCTTAAGGATGAAATAGACATACTTGTTCAGTTAGGTAAGGCTATTCCCGGAATAAAGAAAATAAAGGAGAGGACTGGTGTGAAGACAATTGTTGCATGTCATGGAGAGCCATTCTGGCAGCGACATGCAATAGCGCATCGTAGGCAGAAAGGATTTTTTCGAAAACTAATGTGGCATCTCTTTAATAAACGAAGATTTGAGGATGGAACGTTGGCATTGAGAATGGCAGTGGCACGTACGAGGAGAGATTACGAAACTTCAGATGCATACACAGTCCTTTGTAGACCATACGTGCAGGAAACGCTTTCTGGTTTAGGTGTTGAGGAGGTTTCTTCTCATATATATGCCATTGAAAATTCGGAGCCTCCTGTTGAGAATGTAAATTACAATAAGGAAAATATAATCCTTTTTGTAGGAAGATTTGAAAATTGGTCCAAACGTATTGACCGGCTTTTAAGGATATGGCGTTCCGTACAGAATCGGATGCAGGACTGGAAACTGGTTCTTGTGGGTGATGGTGCTGACTGGCACAGGATTCAGAGGTTGGCCGAAGACATGCATCTGCAGCGTATATATTTTGAGGGCAGACAAAACAATGTGTCAGAATATTATCAAAGGGCATCTGTAGTGGCATTGACTTCCGATACCGAAGGGTGGCCCCTAGCATTGACAGAGGGACAGTCTCATGGATGTATATGCGTGGCTTTTGGATGCACGGCGGGTGTCAGGGAAGTTCTTGCTCCTGATGGAGTGTGTGGGTTTATTGTTCCGGCCTTTGACGAACAAAAGTATGCTGAAGCCTTGTTGAAGATTGCGATAATGGATGATGAGGAGAAGTTGGGTATACGGAAGAAATCTGTGGCCAAGAGATCGATGTATGCACCGGAAACAGTTTCGGAGAAGTGGAGACTCCTTTTTGACAAATTATATAATAATAAAAATAACGTAAGATGAGATTATATAACCCCGAAGGTTCGGTGCTAAGGAGGGACCAAAAGGAAATGCTCAAGGTTTTGGTAGTCTTCGCTGAAATCTGCAAGGAGCATGATATACAATGGTGGTTGTGTTCTGGAACTCTGTTGGGCGCAGCCCGTCACAAGGGGTTCATTCCTTGGGATGACGATTTGGATGTGTCCATGCTCGAAGAAGACTACAGGAAATTGGAGAAAATTCTTGTTGGAATGGAAAGTGAAGAGTATTTTTTTCAGTGTACAAAGACAGATCCCGACTATGTGAATGTTTTCGGTAAGTTCCGCAAGAAAATAGGGTCAGTGGAAACGACTGATTTTCGGGCACAATATTTTAAGTTTCAAGGTATTGGGCTTGATGTGTTCTATATAGAAAAGGCCACTATGTTTGCTGCCCATCTTGCCAAATTCTTCTATCTGAACATGCAGCATCCTACCCAATATATCAAGAACCGCTTGCTGAGACATCTGGCTATAAAGGTGGTGTGTGTGATAAATTTTGTCCTGCTTATCCCTTTGGCACACCTAATTGGACTCTTCAATCCGAGGGACGAGTATCGTGTATGTCTCGGTTCTGGCTTTTACAAGAGCAGGTTTTTCAAGAAGGACATTTTCCCTCTGTCCAAAATGGAATTTGAGGGCATAGAGTTTCCTGTGCCAGGAAATGTAGACTCTTATTTAAGTAACATTTATGGCGATTGGAGAAAATTGCCTTCAGACGAACAGATAAGACGATCCATGCACAGCCCTGTTTATATCAAGGAGATATTTGGTGAGTAGAAAAACTTGTAACACGGCATTAGTGAAAAGGTCGTATGCCCAGCAATACTGCCAATTTCACGACAATCTGTATAGGGATACATGCTTGATACCTGATGTCTACATGTGCATTTCGTATGGCATTTTTTAACCAGGGGTATTCGGGTGAGAAATTGTATTGGTGCAACAAGGAATGCCAGCCTGCACGCAGTACTATACCTCCAGCCACATCTTTGATGGGACTGTTGGGAATGTTGTCCATATAGTTCTGGTATAGGTTCAGCAGGTTGCGTGATGAGGCTATGTGTCGTGTGGCCATGCTTTGAGAGCACATGGAACCTTTATTGGTCTTGCGATAATGATATAGCACCTGTGGTATGTGCACAATGCTCTTGGCATGGTATATTATCTGTGCCATCAGATAAATGTCCTCGTGCATTCCCAGAATGGGAGTGTAGATGTGGTTTTCTGTATACAGGGTACGGCGGAAACATTTGGTGACGCAATAGCCGAATGACTTGTAGTTGAAGATGTTCTCAATCCACAGTTCTTTGGAGGAAACCGTGTATTCCTTTTCGCGCTTTATGCTTTGTCTGTGTCCGTACTCCTTGACGAGGTTGAAGTAGACAATGTCGGCGTTACTTTCTTTTATCGTTTTCAGGATTGTATCAAAGGCGTTTTGTTCCAGCCAATCGTCGGGGTCGGCAAACAATATATGTTCTCCACTGGCGTGCTCTATGCCGGTCTTGCGGGCAATTGGCAGACCTTGGTTCTCCTGATTCAATATGACGATATTTTTACGTAGGTTTGCATATCG
The DNA here is from genome assembly GCA_017466325.1 of Bacteroidaceae bacterium. Taxonomy (GTDB): domain Bacteria; phylum Bacteroidota; class Bacteroidia; order Bacteroidales; family Bacteroidaceae; genus Physcousia. The sequence goes on from JAFTUK010000056.1 coordinate 11,528, forward strand.
TTCGTTGATTACCCTTTCGAGTATCTGCATGGACTTGTCCTTCGTCCCGTCATTGACAAAGACATACTCGATATCTGTGCAGGTCTGTGAGAAGATGCTGTGGGCATATTGCTCCATATACTCCTCCACACCATACACACAGGTGACAAGCGAAAGTGTGTGTGTACTCATGCTATTTCGTATTTAGACCTCTCGGGCAGGATTTTGTCGAATGCCGAGAGGAGTGTAGTGCGCAGTTCTTCGTAGCGCGCTTCGGTCAGTTGTACATCGTTGATGCAGGTCAGTTTGTGTGTGGGATGCTCTATGAATTCTCTGAGTTTCTGTGCAGAGACTATTCCTACAGAGAAATGCTTCTTCGACAATCTCTCGTTGATAAGCTTTCCCTTCAGGAACATATAGTCAAGATACAGGTATTGGTTCAGGTTCTTGTCCGTACGGGTGGTTGACATTGTTGAGAGTATCTCTTCTTTTGCAGCATTGTATACCTGTTGTACTTCGCTTTTAAGCATAGGAGAGCAAATGTGTTGTGGACGTAAGAAGCTTATGGGGACTTTCTTTCCGCAAATGCGATAGGCCAATGTGCTGGAATTTCTGCAAATTTTTCGGAACATTCCAAATGTAAAGATATGGTGACTCATGCCAAGAACTCCTTTCCCATTACGAAAGAAGTCTGTAGGCGAACAGGGCTGCAAAGGAAAAAAGTCGTCATTAAAATACAGATACTCTTCATCTAGATCCTCAATGTTGTGCAAGTGCATTTCAATGGGATTGCAATTGAAAGTCGGTAGAAACTGTTTGGGAATGATATCTTTGTGTAGTACCACATTTACAGTTTCTCTGTTCAGCCACTCTGGCACCTGACTCTCGCCCGAAACAACAAGATGCACCTTACGTATGAAGGGCATGTGCTTCTCTATGCCACGGAACAGGTATTTCAGTGTGCCCCAGTCTCGGAATCGCTTTTCCAGGATAGGGGTGTTGGTATGCTTTTCGTATTCCTTTTGCCATACGGGATCAAGTCCGTTGACGTATGTGATGACAATGTCCATAGTGTGTGTTATTTTTCCAAAGTGCTTGTGCCAAAATATTTTGCTTGTTTTTCTGGTGTGTGCTTCCAGCGCTTGTGTGACCACATCCACAGTTCAGGCTGATCCTTTATCATTTCCTCCAGTCGGGTGGCATAGCGTTGTGTTATCTCATGCTGGGGCACATCCTCCTTGCCGTCATAGATTTCTTCCAGCATTACCTCGTATTTGCCCGGAGCAACACGTTTTGTATAGGCAAAAAGAATGGGTATCTTGAATTTTGTGGCAATGCTCTCTGCGCCATCAATGAATGCCGTGTCCTGATTGAGGAAGCGGAACCAATGGCTGTCTGCTCTCAGGTTCGGACTCTGGTCGGACAGTAGGCCCAAAATGATACCCTTGCCCTTGTTGCGATTTCTTAGATAATAGGTGATGGTGCTTTTCATGGGCACAGTGGTTATGTTTTCCGAATATTTTCGCAGACGCAGGAAGAGATAGTCGAAAACCACATTGCTCATCGGATGGTACACGCTCATGAACGTGTTGCACATCTGTTGCCTGCTCCATAGGGGCAGGTATTCCCAGCACCCGTAGTGAGCACCTACCGCTATCCAGTCCTTGCCGTCCAGCTTTTCGGCCACTTCCTTGGCGTTTACCCAATTGACTACTCTGTCCTTGCGCCTTTCGCTTGCACCAACTAGACTGATGATGTCCACCGCTACCTCTCCCAGATGCGTGTAGTATCTGTGTACCAGTCTTCTTATCTCCTGCTTGCTCTTTTCTGGGAACGATTTTGCCATGTTCTCAGCAATCACCTTATGCCTGTAATGCGAAAGGATAAGAAGCAATGCCAGGAAGGTTTTCAATATATAGTATCTGAAGCATCTGGGTGTGATGCTGATAAAAAGGAAGAACCACCAAAGCAGTTCCATGCAGATATGCTGATACCATTTCATTTGTGTTTCCATAGCAATAATGTGTTTGCTTTTCAAAACCTTGACAACTTCATTTGAAGTTCAAAGGTAGTAAAATAAAACCTTAATCGCAAAATTTCAGTGTAAATGTATAATAAATATAGTGTTTGCTCCCCAATATCTGCATTTTTTTCGTATCTTCGCACATAATTTTAATATAATTCCAAATGCTATATCCATTATTATTTGAAACCAGTCTGTTTCCCATCGTATGGGGTGGCACTCGTTTGAGGCAGATGAAGGGAATGCCCCCCAGCAACGAGCCTATAGGCGAGAGTTGGGAGGTCAGCGCTGTGCCAGGCAAGGAGTCTGTTGTGCTCAATGGTGAGCTTGCAGGCAGGAACCTGCGCGAATTGTGTGCAGAGTATGGAGCAGACCTTTTGGGCAAGGCCGTTCAGGAGAAATTCGGAAGCGAGTTCCCCATGCTGGTCAAGTTCATCGATGCCGAGAGCGACCTGAGCATTCAGGTGCATCCTGACGATGCCGTTGCCATGCAGCGCCATGGCAGCATGGGCAAGACAGAGATGTGGTACGTGGTGGATGCCAAGCCCGGAACATACCTTTATGCCGGTTTTGCCAAGAGCATAACCAGCGAGGAGTACCGCCGCAGGGTGGAGGACGGCACCATTTGCGAGGTCCTTGCCAAGCATCCCATCCGTATGGGCGATGCATTCTTCATACCGGCCGGCCGTGTGCATGCCATCTGTGGAGGTGCGCTGATTGCCGAAGTTCAGCAGAGCAGCGACATCACTTATCGTATTTATGACTACGGCAGAATGGGAATGGACGGCAAACCCCGTGAACTGCACACGGAACTTGCGGCAGATGTACTGGACTATACCGTGCACAAGGAGTATTCCATCAGTTACCCCATGGTGCTGAACAAGTCCAACCTGGTGTGCGAGTGCGAGTTCTTCACCGTGAGGATGCAACGCCTTAATACTGCTGTTGCCCGCGACCTGAAGCACAAGGACTCTTTCGTTGTATACGTATGTATGCGTGGCGAGTGTATGATAGGCGACTCCGTCCACATGAAGCAGGGATTCAGTTGCCTTGTGCCTGCCGCCTGTGCCGATATAGAAATTACCCCAATGGGCGAGAAGGGAATGGTAGAACTTCTGGAGGTATTCGTGGACAACGAGAAGTTTTAGCCAGGTAGCGTAACAAGAACAAACTGGTATAATAACAATAATGGAGGGCATCGTGATGCCCTCCATTATTGTTATCACTCATTGCAGGGTGTTATGGTGCAATGATTTTCTTTCCATTCATTATATAAATACCGTTATGTTCGGGGTGTTTTACACGCTGTCCCTTTAGGTTATACAAGACCTTCTTGCTGTTGTTGGACTCTTGTCCAATGGTATCTTCAATACCGGAGGGAATAACTCCAAACACCTTGTACATAAACGCATCATAGGCCTCTTGCAGGGCTTTCAGGTCCTCTTCGGTAGCTTCAGAGGGTAGTGGCTCTGTGGCATCAAAAAGCGCATCTGCTTCTGCTTGGGCATTCTTTAGTTTGTAGTACTCTGTGGTGGAATACAATTGCAGTTCTCCTATATGAAAGAATCCTGCACTAACTCCAGAGGTGTTGCCCGTGGTTCTTTGTTCCATAAGACGTATGGCAGGATATGGCTTCTGCAAAGTAAACGATGTCTTTACCGTTTCTCTTTGGTTGGAATATGGGAAAGTCACGTTTGCCACCAACTCTGTTTCCGCCGAGATTCCGCTTCCACTTGTCACGCCTATTATCTGGGCCTCTATGAGGTGGTGGCCATCTGTGTTGCTGCGTCTTCCCATGTGCATTATTACCTTGCCAATGTTTTTTCCCGGTAATGCAATCTCCAGATAATGTACTCCGTCTGCCACAGCTCCTCCGCTCCATGCGGAATGCCAGTAGGTACTTTGGTCGCCATCCAGAAGGTTATTTAGAGAACCTTCACTGGGTTCGGTATAGGGAGAACTGAACTGACTGTTCTGCGTAATGAGTTTGTCCCCTTGGCCACAGGAATCCAATGCATTCAGTGCTTTGGCCTTCAGCAAGGCAAATGCTTGGGCAAGTTCGCTGTCGCCCTGAGGCAGTGAAGAGGTGTTGGGGTCGTATTCTGGTGTGATTTCATAGATGGCAGGCGCATCGGAACCCTCCCATTCCAGACGCACAGCACGGGCCTTTGGATGGGATTGCAGGTCTACTGTCTGACATGCTTCGGTCAGTGAACCCACACTTTCCCATTGTGTTCCATCCGTGGTTACGCTGATGGTGGGCTGTACGGATGTGGGGAGACTATAGAAGGTTATGCCCTTTATGTCGTAGTGCCTGTTGATGGAATATGTGAGAGGGCTGCTTGCACTGGCAGGAAGTCCGGTCTGTGCCTTATGGTCGGTAAGTTGTCTGACAGCTGTGCCATTGCCTTCGGTACATGCTGCCAGAGTGCCGTTTTCTGCATATTGGCGGTTTACCTCTATTTCATAAAGACGCATCCACTTGCTGGTATTGGCAGAGATAAGTCTAAGGCGGACATAGCGTGCGGAAACTCCGGCACCGTCAAAGTCGCAATAAACCATCTCGTCGTTATACTTTACGTTCTGTCCCAAATCAATGCTCCAGTTGTATGTGTCGTTTCCTTTTACTTTCAGGTTGGCCCATTTCTTTCCGTCAGCAGAATATTGTATTCTGCCAGAATGTGGATAGTCGCCGTTTACGATACCCATGCAAAGGCGCACGTCATGCAGTATGGTTTCCGTTCCAAGGTCGAGAGTGTACAGGTCGCCGGTCTGCTGGTTGCGGTTCAGACAGGTGTAGGTGTCGTAGTTGCCGTCCACCATCTTGTCGGCTGTGTGTCCTTCGTAGATATTCCCGTCCGGAATGGTTATGGATGTTGCCTTGGCCTGTTTGGCAAGGTATATGGAGAACGACTCTGCCTTGATTTCAAAATCCTTGATCCCTTGTGCACCTTCATTCAGGAAAATGAAATAACCGGCATATTGCTGTACAGCATCATCGGCAGCGTCCAGTTTCTTCCACTCCTTGCCGTCGGTGCTGAATTTTGCGTAGGGCAGGATATCATCCTGGATGATAACCTTTTCAATCAGCGAAGGTTCGGGGAGTGCAACACCAACGTATTTGTTGATGTCCAGATTGCTTGCCTGCAGGCTGAGACCTATCCTGTTGCCTGTTGTCTGCAGGGAGGCATTCAGAAGCGGAGAGTTGGTGATGATAGAAGGCTCGGTAATAGCGTCAGTGTTTTGGAAATATGTGTCGATGGCCTTTTCCTTCAGGTATGCAATGAAGGGATAGAGGTATCTCCTTGAGAGTTGTGCCTGACGTTGGCTCACGCTGATACCGTTTCCCATTCCCTCCAGTGCGTATGCGGTGTAAAGTGTGCTGTTTTCCAGTGCATCGAGGCTGTCGCACACTTCCTTTACTTTGGGCCAGTTTTCCTTATGTCCGTTTATGGGATTGTCCAGAATGTCCAGCATCTTCCCTATAACAATGGAATAGGTGTGCAGGGTGTGCACCCATGGAGCAATGTCCGCATACAGGAGCCTGTCGCTCTGTGTTTCAGAGTCTTTCAGTGTGATGACCTTCTCGCTATCACCCTTTATCTTCTGTATGGTGGCCTTGAGGTTTGCCGAGTTCGGCGAATTGGCTGCCAATGTGTTCTTGTAGTTGTTTATCAATGTCTGCATACTCTCAGGTTCGTTCCAACGCAGGTAGTATGTGATGTCGTGGTAAGCCTGGCGCACCTGTTCGTCTGATATGATGGTCTTGAAACTTGCCTCCCAACTTGCTTCGTTCTTGAAACCGGCGTTGTTCCAGGCATAGTCCGCAATGGAGAACAGTGAGGTCTTGGCCACCTGACCCTGTTGCATGGGGTTGGCCACTATGCCCTGGCAATTGTTCAACTTTGAGGGAAGGCGCTCACCGTTGCCCACGGCTGGCATGTCCACGAAGTTGCTGTACATGTCCATGGGATAGATCTGGCCGTCGGCGTTGTCATTGCAGGGGTAGTTCCACCACCATCCCATGGCACGTCCGAACTCCTGCATCACGGTGATGGTATGGTCGTTGTTGGGTACAGACCACACACCCTGGCCGGTGGAGTATACGGTTATGTACGAAGGTACCTTGCTGAGTGCCGCCATGAAACGCTTTCTCTGATCCGCACTGCTGGCAAAACTGTTGCAATAGATCTGCGGAACAAAGTGAAGGGGGCGGACTGTGTCTTCCGGGGCAGACCCCTCGGTGTTCCACTTTTCCTCTATCCTCTTTTGCAGGGCGGTCAGGCGGTCGGCATTCTTCTTCATGTCGGCATCCGAGGATGGTATGCCCACATCGTCGACAAAAACTCCGAAGTGTCTTATGCCAAGACTGTACATTTTCTCAAACTTGCTCATGATGTCGTCGATGACGGTGTTGCTGCCCAGGAACTCATTGCCGGGATGTATGGCCCAGATGAAATTCACCTTGGTCTCCCCGCTCACCTTGGCCAGGTCGCGCAACATGTCCTGTGTCAACCAACCGTTCTTCTCCTGTTCTTCAGAAATCTTGGTGGGGTAGGCGTCCTTCCACATCTGTGAGTGGTAGGGGTCACTCTTGGCACCGAACATATAAGTGTTCATCTTGAAGCGCATCATGTATCGCATCAGGTCCTTCTTCACCTCCACGCTGTAGGGATAGCCATAGTAGCCCTCCACAAGACCACGGTTCTGTTGGTCGGCGCGGTCATAGATGGTGGTGAAGGGCAGAGTGTTCTCCTCCTTCTGTTCCAGCATCTGCTCCAGGGATGCCAAAGCATAGAAGACGGCATTGGTATGCTCTCCTAAAATGGTTACGCCATGCCGGGAAACCTTTATGGCGTGGCGGTCGAAGGTTTTGGAAACCATTATCTTGCTGATGCCCAGTTTCAAACTGTCTACGGCATAAGCCTCCACTTCCTCGCCACTGCCCACAGTGCCCAGACGGAAGGTGGTGCGGCTCTCGTCAGTGCCGTCAAAGACTGCTTCCATGCCATGTGTGGCCAGTACGGATGCCAGGCGTTCCTGTGTGGTGCGATCGATGGTACTTTCGCACATAACATTCACCTTTTCTGTCAGGGTAAGGCTGCCGCTGTTCATCGTCAAGGAACGGGGAACGGGATAAATGACATACTTGGCCGCCCATGCGGAAATGCCGGACAGAGCAAATGTCAGGGCAAGGATACTTGCTTTCAGTAATGTTTTTCTCATAAAAAAAGATTGAAATGTAATCGTCAGGTTAATCCGCACAAAGTTAATAAAAAAAATGAAAAGGACAATCCATTTGCCGCTCTTTTGCATTGCGAGGTTAAATTGCAGATGTTAAAGGCATTTGTTGTTATGGATATTGCCTATATTTGTGCAGATATTGGACAAAATGTACGCAGAAAAAAGTGCAGGAAACATATAGTACATGAAGGAATATGCCCGTTTGATACTCATCCTCCTGATACCATTGCTGATGGTGTCGGCATATTCCCTTAGCGGACACAGGATAGCCTTCAACGGATGGACTGTGGCCAAGGCACGTGCGTGGGAGAAGGTCCTGGCAGACGTGTTGTCCGAGGACTCCCTGCCTTCTTCCGTGAGTGGGGAGGCATGTGCCTCCCTGTGCCCCGACACCCTGTCCCCGGTGATGGAGGAGAAGGCTGATACGGTATTCTCCCCTGACACCTGCAGGAAGAACATCCTCTTTTTCGGAGATTCCATGGTGGAGGGACTTTCCATGCGCTTTGCCGATTATGCCAGGGAAAACGGACACATTCTGTACTCTGTATGCTGGTATGGCTCTTCAACCTATGCTTGGGCCAACAATCCGGACACGTTGCAGAGTTTCCTCCGATGGTCGGAGGCAGATTATGTGGTCGTGTCGCTCGGAGGAAATGAATTGAAGGTGAAGGACTTGGAAAACAGGGCCGCATACATCCGAACCATACAGTCCCAACTGGGCAGCCGCCCCACCGTGTGGATAGCCCCGCCAAGTTGGGTGAAGAACCCCACCATCACTGAGGTGATACGCTCCGTGGTGGGCGACAGAAGATACTTTGACAGTACCCGTCTGGCCTTTACCCGTGGTTCGGACAAGATGCACCCCACATTCAACTCGGCATCCAAGTGGATGGACAGCATAGCGGTGTGGATGGCATCTCCGGAAACCGCGCATCCCATAGTAATGGATGTGCCTGTACAGAAATATCCACGCAAGTGGAAGAAACGTTTCATCTTCCCCAACAAAACCATGTAAGCGGATATGCTCTTCAATACAATACCATTCTACGCCGTATTCATTGTCTTCCTGACGATTTATGCCGTACTGCAAAGGACGAGCAGGACGCTGATGATGCTATATGTGGTTCTGTTTTCCCTGCTCTTCTTCAGCAGGATGAACCCCGAGGTGTCCATGCTCCTGCCCTTAACCGCCCTGCTCAGTTGGAGCATGACACGCAGGATGAACGAGTGCAAGGGTGTGTTGCGCAAGAGGTGGCTATGGTTCATTGTGGTGGTGGAACTGTTGCCGTTGCTGTATTTCAAGTACACCAATTTCGGCATAGATGTGATAAACTCCCTGTTGCGCGACAATCTGCCCATGCTGGACCTTGTCCTGCCGGTGGGCATATCCTTCTATACATTCCAGGCCATAGCCCATACCGTGGAGGTGTACAAGCGCCGCCTGCGCCTGAAGATGGATTTTCTGGAATATATCTTCTATCTCAGTTTCTTCCCCTTGCTTCTGGCGGGTCCGATAACACGTCCTGCCACCATGCTCCAGCAGATGAGGGAGAATACGGAGGTGAACCCGCGCCTGCTCTACACGGGCCTTTGGCTGGTGATGATGGGCATCCTGAAGAAATGCGTGGTAGCCGACTATATAGCCCAGTTCAATAATTGGGCTTTCGACGAACCGATGCTCTACAATGGTTTTGAGTTGCTGATGGCCGTGGCTGGTTTCAGCGTGCAGATATATTGCGATTTCTCCGGCTATAGCGATATGAGCATAGGCATTGCCGCCATGATGGGATTCAGGTTGAGGGAGAATTTCAATTTCCCCTACCAGTCCTTGAACATAACGGAATTCTGGCGCCGTTGGCACATCTCTCTGTCCACATGGTTCCGCGACTATCTCTATATCCCTATGGGAGGCAACAGGGTGGGGCGTGCCCGGATGTACTTCAACAATTTCATCACCATGGTGGTGGCGGGCTTGTGGCATGGCAGTACGCTGATGTTTGTCCTGTGGGGCGCCATGCATGGCACTGCCCTGGTGGTCCACAAGTTCTGCAACAGGCTGTTCCTTCACCGTCTGCCCTCCAGCCGATTGTGGGTGAAGATTCCCAGTTGGCTGCTTTTCCAGAGTTTCCTGATGCTCACGTGGGTGTTTTTCCGTTCGGCGGACATGTCCACGGCCTTGGCCTTCCTGCAAAGGATGGTAACGGATTTCGACACGGAGTGTATTCCGGCTTTCTTTGTACAGCGTCCCTTGTGGTTGGTCATGGTGACAGTGTCCATGCTTGTGCATTGCATACGCGAACGTTGGTTCTATCGTCTGCAGGAGACATTTATCTCACTGCCATGGCTTGTGAAGTCGTTGCTGTTCCTTGTTGTCCTGCAAATGGCCATCGAGTTCAGCAATAGCGAGGTGCAGCCTTTCCTGTACTATAAGTTCTGAATGCGTCCTTTCCATCTGATAGGATGGATCTGCCAGATGAACCTTAAACCCTATATTCGACACCAATAATTTTTCAGGTCTCCGTGATTCTCCTCCCGAGTCTCCTGATTTTGTCCTCGGTGGCGGTAAAACGAGCCGCCACTGGCGGTGAACTTTATCGCCGAGGGCGGCTCATTTTACCGCCACCGACGGCTCGGCGAGGGTTCCTGTATGCCAGAAGCATGGAAACCATAGCCCATTTCTACTTTCCGGTGTCTTTTGTTCAAATCGGCTCATTAGTGTTTTGATGAAGATAGGCTATATTTTTGATCGGATGATTTGCCGTTTTTGAGGGAGTAACATTCTATCGAGTGTTTTTGTTTTAACGGATAAGTTGGAAACGTACTCTTTAGAGGAAGGAGTTTCCATACAGAGAAATATAAGGATAGACGGTGTGCTGAATCATCGGACTCACGTAAATAAATAATGTATAGTACTACGATTGTAGTTGGTTATCGTGTTTTTTTCATCCAAATACTATGATTATAGTTAAAACTTATGTGCTGACAAATGATTTTGTACTACATTTGCAGTAGAAAAGCATGGCGACATATACTTTTTGATATCAAATGCAATAAATATAATACTTACGGCAATATGGAAAACAAGAAATCTCTAACCAAGGCTGAACTAAATGTGATGAACATTCTGTGGAGCAAGAACGAAGCCACCGTGAACGAGATAATCGAAGTGATGAGCGAACCCAAACCTGCCTACACAACGGTGCTGACCGTGATGCAGGTACTTACCCGCAAGGGAATAGTCTCTCCTGAGCGCAGGGGCAAGGCGCACGTGTTTCGTCCTCTGCTCTCTCGCGAAGAATACATCGATACTTTTATGCAGGAAACCCGCAACGTTCTCTTTCAGGGTTCTTTGCGCAGTCTCTTCTCCTATTTCGTGAAGAGCGAAAAACTGAGCAAGGAAGAACTGAATAAGATCCTTGACGAAATCAATGACGAGGAGTAATCCTGTTACATGAAATTCCAATCACTTAACCCCCTTCACACCTTATGACAAACTTTGATCCCCTTATCCCCGTGCTGCAAGGCTATGGCAGTATCCTGCTGGTATCAACTATGCTGATGGCATTCTACTTATTGGTGATGTCGCGCAAGCAATCGTTTCGGTTTCAGCGCATGTACTTGCTGGCTATCCCTGCGGTATGTTTCATGCAGATTATAGCATTGGCCGTTCTGCCTAAAATTATGCCTCAAAGAGAGGTCGAGGTTATTACTCTCACCCAGGAAGAGGCCAGGCGATACCAATATGAGAATCCTGATACGAAGGTGATTGCTGAGGAAATGCCAGCCGCAGAAGCAGAGGGCATATCCACTCCAACGCCCTTGCCCGAAGAAGAACAATTTGTAATATCTGCCAGCACTATCCAAAAATGTATCTACCTTGGCATTCCCATAGTGTCAGCACTGCTCTTGCTCATAATACTCATCCCTCTTGTGCAAATCTTGCTTCGTACACGTGCTATCAGGCTCTCAAACATGGAGGGTTCCTGCACCATCGTACGGAAACCATGGGTCAGCACTCCCTTCTCCATGGGACGCATCATATTTCTGCCCATGGGAAAGAGCAAGGAGGCAGAAGATATTTTTATCAAGCATGAAGAGGCTCACATCCAGAGTTTGCACTACATTGATGTGTGGTGCATAGAGGTGATGGTAAGACTACTATGGTTCAACCCCATGCTATGGGTGGTACGCAAGCACTTGCGCGACTTGCACGAATTTGAAGCCGACCGCCTGGTTCTTGCACAAGGTGTGGATGCACATTCTTATCAGTGCCTGTTGTTGGAAGTGGCTTCAGGCGAATGTTCCATCCTTACCAATGGTTTCAACCAATCCTTTATTCGTCGTCGCATCAGGGAAATGAAGCGCAAGGGTGTCGCCGTTCTTGGACATTGGGGTAAAACCGCGGCCATATTGTGGGGCGTTACACTGGTAGGTGCTTCTACCATATTTGCCCTGCCGGAGCAAAAAGCAGTAGTAATACATATCGAGAAGCAGATAACCGCAACTGGCGATACCATCTATTCGGATGCAGAGATAAAAGACAGGGTTCGCCAATTATGCCCAGAAGGAAGAGTTGCATTAGTAAATGAAATTGTCGAAGATTTAGAAGCAGACATTAATGTCACCAAGGTTGTTTTTGTTTCTCCACATGATACAATATGTTTTGATGAGAAGACCATACAAATCATTGCCCAGATGTACCGCAATAATCCAAAGGCCCTCTATGAAGTGCTTGGACGTCCTCAGCCAACAGAGGAAGAATTGGTAAAGAAGAGAATTAAGGCAAAAGAGGAAGAAAACAAACATCTTTACTCGCGTAGATTGAGGAAACATTTAGGAATTTCCAAGTTTCTACCTGCCAAATCGCTAAAGTTTGTCGACACCTTTATGCTAACATACTCGTTTGGAGACTTACAAAAGCAGCAAGGTTCACCTGTCTTCAATGTGGGAGCAATATGTACTTCCTTATTCGATAACTTCCTTGTACTGACAATGACAATGGATACTACTATAGTTCTCAGGCATGAACAGTACAGGTACGCCCCCAACAATTTTCCCACCATCACCGGTTGGATGCTCAAGAATTGTGATACCTATTGGAGGGAAGGACAAATAGAGTATAACGGTGGTGTGGATGCTGACACAGACGACAAGAATAGTGCCCCTCTCTCTGCTAAAGAGCGTGCTAAGGTAAAAAGTACCATAAAGCAACTTCGCGCCAAGTACGAGCGTACATTCACTTCTGGCGAATTCATAGAGAATAGCAATGCCGACAAAATCTTCGTTGTTCAGTTGCCTCATATAGAAGAAATCAAAAATGCAGGTACATTGAATGACCGAATTTTCCGGGAGAAGGCAAAGAAATGTTATGCCATCGAGTTCTACAAGAAGGGACGCAAAGATGCCATGCGCATGCTCATCTTTACATACGAAGAAGTCAGCATAGAAACCATTCTCGGCAAGATTTCAAAATACATCCGATTCGAATAGGAGATACTAAACACGGGTGTCAAAAATATAATAACAAAGGTAAATGCGAAAGTTGGCATGCTATGCCCTTGCTTAACCTTAGCATCTTGAGACATCATCCTCCAGTTCATCGGTTCGAAGAAATCCGTTATCATTTGACATCGTATAGGAAACTCGTGCTCAACATAAAAGTGGACTTTTCTGTATTTGTTTGATTCTATTCTTGCTTTTTCGCTCACTTAATCGTACCCTTGAGACTGTGTCTCGAAGGTACTTACACTCGGAAATCCTCAAACAAGTTTGGTATTTACCTCGCTTATTCGTACCTTTGACCTGCCGGTCGAAGGTACTCACGTTCGGAAAATTGCAAACAAGTTTGCATTTTCGCTCACTTAATCGTACCTTTGTGCGGAAGAATAACGTAGGAACAAGGACATGATGAAAAAGGAAATAGTAGAAAGATTCTTGAAGTATGTAGGTTTCGACACCCAGTCAAGCGAGGAGGCAGAGGGCAAGTGTCCAAGTACAGAGAAGCAGTTGCGTCTGGCGGAATATCTGGTGGAGGAACTGAAGGAGATGGGTATGCAGGAGGTGGAGATGGACGCCCATGGCTATGTCTATGCCACTCTGCCTTCAAGCGAGGGTTTGGAGGAAGTGCCTGTGGTGGGATTCATTGCACACATGGACACCAGTCCTGATTGCTCGGGTGCTGATGTAAAACCGCGCATCATAGAGAACTACGACGGCACGGACATCGTGTTGGACGAAGCGGAAGGTATCGTGACACGTGTCAGCCAGTTCCCCGAACTCCTTGCGCACAAGGGCGAGGACCTCATCGTTACCGACGGTCATACCCTGCTCGGCGCCGACGACAAGGCAGGCATTGCCGAGATAATGACGGCAATGTCGTACCTGTTGACCCATCCCGAGGTGAAGCACGGCAAGGTGCGTGTTTGCTTCAATCCCGACGAGGAAATCGGTTGTGGCGCACACCTCTTCGATGTGGAGAAGTTCGGATGCCAGTGGGCCTACACTATGGACGGTAGCGAGGTGGGCGAACTGGAGTACGAGAACTTCAATGCCGCCAGTGCCAAGATTGTTGTGAACGGCGTGAGCGTGCATCCCGGCTATGCCAAGGACAAGATGGTGAATGCCGCCCTGTTGGCTACGGAATTTGCCCAGCAGATGCCGGAGAACGAGGTGCCAGAACGCACCACCGGTTACGAAGGCTTCTTCCACCTGTACCAGATGCAGGGTGGGGTGGAGCAGGCCACACTGACCTACATAATCCGCGACCACAACACGCAGATGTTCCAGATGCGCAAGCGTCTTATCCTGGACATGTGCGAGAGGATGAACGACAAGTACGGGCACGGCACATTCCTGCCCGAGGTGAAGGACACCTATTATAATATGCACACCCAGTTGGTAGACAAGCCCCACATCACCGACATTGCCCTGCGTGCCATTGAGGAGGCATGCGGATTCTCCAAGGTAGTGCCCATCCGTGGCGGTACAGACGGAGCGCAGTTGTCATTCAAGGGGTTGCCCTGTCCTAATATCTTTGCCGGCGGACTCAACTTCCACGGCCGTCACGAGTTCCTGCCCGTGCAGAGCATGGAGAAGGCCATGCATACGGTGGTGAACATCTGCCGTATCGTTTCCGAGAAGTACGCTTAAAGGTCAGTACAGGCAGGGATGAAGAATGTTTGCATGAAGGTGATGGGACTGGTGGCCGTAGGCTTGGGCTTGCTGGGCATGTTTCTGCCCCTGCTCCCCACCACGCCTTTTCTGTTGCTGGCCGCGGCATTGTTCTTCCGCAGTTCCCCCCGGCTTTATGCCTGGCTCCTGGGGCATCGCACCCTCGGACCGTATATCCGCAACTTCCGTGAGTACAAGGCCATTCCCCTGCATACCAAGGTAGTCTCGGTGTCACTGGTGTGGATTACTCTCTTGTATTGCGCTTTCGGTATGGGATTGCCCCTATGGGCGGCTGCTCTATTCCTGTTGCTGGCCACTGCTATCACTTGGCATATTCTCTCGTACAAGACACTTAGGAAATAAGAACAACCATATAGTACTAATATATCATGAAAAAGTATTTGTTATCAATATTTGTGAGTCAGTTCCTTTTGGCCGCCCATTCTCAGATAATCGGCGAAAGTTGGAAGATATCTTATATGGAATCTGCCAGCGGGAAATATGCTGCACAGACAGAGAACCTTCCTCCATTTGAAAAGGAAAACCTTTTGGTCTTGGGTGTGGACGGTGAGGGTAAATTTTCTGTAATGTCACAGTCCGGTACAAGTGTCGCAACAGGTACAACGAGCATTGAGAAGGTCAAGCCTGTGTATATTTGTATGGTTCAGGATGGTGATGCGCCTTTGGATTCAGTAAATAAGGTGGCAGATATGATTCACGCCTATTTCATCAAGCATTCTTCAGCGCAGAATCCTGTGTTGTTCTACAGAAAAGTCGTTGACTTTAAGAATATGGCCTACAGTAAGGTCGTTGACATTTTTGAAAACAACCTTGATTTTTATCAAAAGAAGGACATTTCTGTACCGATAAATAAACATGAGTATAAACCCGTTATTCTGTATGGTGCTAATGGTGGGCAGTCGCAAGGTATGAAGGTGGCTGCTAAGAGAAATCCCAATGTCTTGCTGTTTGAACGCTCAACTTTTATGGGAGGAGAGGTTGAGTGTGACAGATGGATAACTGAGAATCTCGTTTATCCACATAAGTGCAGGGATAAAGGAATACAGGGATTGGTTGTGGTAATATGCACAGTAGATACTGACGGAAGTATCAGTGGTGTGAAGGCTATTCAGAGTTCGCATAAATTGTTTGCAAAGGAGGCTGTACGCCTGGTAAGGCAAATGCCACGCTGGGCTCCTGCCAAGGTGAACGGACAAGAAGTTAAGTCGGTGATAACGATACCTGTACAATTTTCTTTGGAATGAACCAGTTTGTGGTATGATATCCCGTTGCTACCTTGAAATAACCAACGTATGCAATTTAGAATGCCTCTTCTGCCCCAAGACGGAGCGGAAGGGACACTCTCTGTCTTTGGAGGAGTTTGACCTGCTAACAGAAAGGTTGAAAGGCAGGATAAAGTTCCTGTATTTTCATCTGATGGGCGAACCGCTTCTGCACCGTCATTTGCCTGAGTTTGTCACGATGGCAAAGGAGAAGGGGTTTATTCCCGTGTTGACAACTAACGGAACTCTGTTGGATAGGGCCGGGGATACTCTGTTAGAGGCCTTGCCCCACAAGGTGCAGATATCCCTGCACTCGCACGAAGGTAACGGCAAGGATGCCCCCGAGGAATACATGCGTCAGGTAATGACATTCGCGCAGAAGGCCGCAAGTCTTGGAGTAATAGTAGTTCTGCGCCTTTGGAATCAGGGTGGATATGATTCTGCCAACGAACGTCTTCTTGACTTGGCATCAGGGTATGTGCCACGTCCGTGGACGGAACGTTATGATGGTTGGAAGATGTCTGACAAGATATATTTGGAGTTTGACCACATATTCGAATGGCCAGATGAGGAACGTGAGGCCATTGAAACCCGGGAAGTCTTCTGCTATGCGTTGCGCAACCAAATAGGTGTTCTTGTTGACGGAACTGTGGTCCCTTGTTGTTTGGACCATGATGGCAACATCGCTTTAGGTAATCTTTTTCAGCAGACCTTAGATGAAATATTAGAATCTCCACGTGCCCGTGCTCTTTATGACGGTTTCACTCGACATTTGGCTACAGAATCGCTATGCCGACGATGTGGATATGCCGCGGTGACGAAAAGATTCCGTAAATAGTTTTTTTTCCTGCACGTTTCCCTTTTTTGCTATCTTATATAATTGTCGTTGTCCGGTAAACTTTATATATCAACAATTGATAACCTTATTTGTTACTTCACCCATTCCTCGTGCCTCTTTATCTTCCAGCCGAAGGCGGCGTGGATGATGGACATCAGTGGGGAGAGCAGACAGAAGAAGGTGTAGGGCAGGTAGGTGAGTGTGGCCACACCAAGCACGGTGGCTTGTGTCATTCCGCAGGTGTTCCATGGGATGAGGACGGACACCACGGTGGCACTGTCCTCGGTGGAGCGTGAGAGCAGTCGTGATTCATACCCCTGGCGGGTGTACTCGTCCTTGAACATGTTGCTTGAAAGAATGATGGAGATGTATTGGTCGCCGGTCATCAGATTCATGGCTATGCCATTGAACACGGTGGAGCAGACAAGGCCCAGGCGTGTTTTCATGAAACGACGGAATATGGCCTCCAGGAAACTCTTCAGCATGCCGCACGATGTCATGGCGCCTCCGAACACCATGGCAGAGAGAATCAGCCAAATGGTGTCCATCATTCCGCCCATGCCTCTGGTGGAGACAAGGTCGTTAAGGAGCGCATTGCCCGTGTCTACCGATGTGGAGTTGGCAAAAGTGGTGATGATGCCACGGAGCAGTGCCTCGAAGGAAAATGAGCCGTCGGCAGAACCTCCGATTTGCATGAGTATGTTCCCCTGAAAGGCTATTGCCAGGATAATGGCCATGATGGAGGAAAGGAAAAGTACGATGAGGGTGGGCACTTTCCTGTAAATGAGCACTCCGGTTATTATGGGCACGACGAGCAGCCAGGGCGAGATGTGGAAGGTGTTGTCCAGGGCCTCGGTGTATGTGTCTACCGATTCCGTCAGGTTGCCGCTTCCTATCCAAATGCCTGCTATTCCGAAAATTATCAAGGTGATGAACATGCTTGGCATGGTGGTAAGCAGCATGTATCGGATATGTTGGAAGAGCGGCGTGCCGCTACTTGAACTTGCCAGTACGGTGGTGTCGGAGAGCGGAGATATCTTGTCTCCGAAATAGGCGCCGGAAATGATGGCGCCGGCTGTCCATCCGTCTTCAAATCCCAATGCCCGTCCTATGCCTATGAGTGCTATGCCTATGGTGGCTATGGTTGTCCACGACGAGCCCGACATCAATGACACCAAGGCGCATATCAGGCATGAGGAGAGGAGGAAAACCGCAGGGTGTATCATCTGGATGCCATAGCAGATGAGTGTGGGTACAATGCCAGATATCATCCACGATGCAGAAAGCATGCCTATGAGCAAGAGTATGCAGATGGCAATGGCACTTTCCTGTAACTTCTCTGAAATGCTTTTTTCGATGGTGCTCCACTTTACGCGGCATACTCCCATGCCCAGTGCAATGCATATACCGCTGGCGGTGAGCAGTACAATCTGCGAGGGGCCGCCAAGAGAATCACTCCCATAGACATACAATGTGCATGAGAGAAGGGTTATGAGAGAGACGAAAGGAATGGCGCTGAGCCAGGCAGATGGCTTTATGGGGGTGGTGTCGTTTGGCTGCTTGTTGGACATGTTCAGTGTATTATACAAGTAGGGACGCGGCATGCCGCGTCCGCATGTTTATGGGTATTTGTCAGATTTCCGGATGCAGTGTGACGCATCCTTACGGGTAAGACGTGGATTCGGGGATTACTTGCCGCTATCGTTTCCGCTACGCTTGTTGCGTCCGTAACTGCGGTATTCATCAAAGGGGATCTCTACGTCAGGTTCTACGAGTCCCCCCTCCTGTGGCAGACGGAACGACAGGTACTTGATGTCTATGCCACGCGAACGCCACATTTCCTCGTAGTAGGTCTGTCGGGAGCGTGCCTCGGCCGTTTCCTCGCTTGTCTCGGCATAGAGGCTGCGTGTGCATATCATGGGGACGAGATTGTTGGCCTTGAGCATCTCCTCGGTGTAGGTGAAGAGGAAGTTGGAGTCCGTCTTCAGGTGTATGATGCCTCCGTCCTTGAGGATATGGCGGTAGCGTTGTAGGAAGTAAGTGGAGGTAAGGCGCTTTGTTGCCTTCTTCATCTGGGGGTCGGAGAAGGTGAGCCATATCTCCGAAACCTCGCCGGGAGAGAAGAACTTGTCAATGAACTCTATGTTGGTACGCAGGAATCCCACATTTTTCATGCCCTCGTGCATGGCCTCCTGTGCTCCCGTCCACATGCGTGCCCCCTTGATGTCCACGCCTATGTAGTTGTTGTGCGGATACAGGCGGCCCATTCCCACGGTGTATTCGCCACGTCCGCATCCGAGTTCCAGGATAATGGGGTTGTCGTTGTGGAAGAACTCCTCGTGCCAGTCCATGCGCACGGGTTCGTCCCCCGGGCGGTATGGGCGTTCCACTACCAGCGGATTGGCCGCCATGTCGGCGAATTTGGCAAGTTTACCTTTTCCCATCTTCCTTATTCCATTTCAAATGTTGTGGTACCTATGTTCTGTCCGTCGGAAAAGATGTCCACACGGTACTGGCCTGCCGAGAGGCTTTCGGCTATATCCCAGTATACGGTGACGGGAAGTTCCTCGCCGTTGTATTCCACATCCTTCAGTATACTGTACTGGAGGTCGCGGTTCTCGTACTGGAAGGTACCGCCGTTGGTCAGTATTGAGCCTGTGGGTGTGGCAATGCGAACGTAGATGCTGCGCATGCCTGTCTCGGTGGTGACGTTGCGTGCCAGGGTGAAGGAGATGACGAACTTCTTGGCCTTCTTTATCTTGTCCGTGTCCCTTCCACGCTTGTTGTGCGCTACGGCAGAGATGCCGGTGGCATTGAGTTGGCTGGCTATGGCCACCTTGTCCACCAGTTCCTCGTTCTGTGTGGACAGTGTGGTGATGTGCTCTTTGGCCTGCTGGTTCTGGTTGCGGAGTTTGTCGTTGTCCACCTTCAGGGCCATGTTCTCGCGGTTCAGCGAGTCAATCTGCATGACATAGTCCTTCAGGATAGCACGCAGGGTGGCCAGTTCTTTCTTCAGGCGCATTATCTCGCGGGCATTTTCGGCCTTTGTCTGCTTCAGTTCTGCGAGGAGTTTCTGCACACGCTCCTGCTCCAGGGAGAGTTGTTCGACGAGCGAGTCGTTGTTTATCTGTGCCATCATCTCGTTGTACTGCATGGCGAACTGCTCGTACTCGTTCTCCATCTCGGCCTTGTCCATCTTCAGAACCTCTATCATCTGTTCGTTCTCCTCCTGACGGGCTTTCATCTTTGTGTTCATGTATATGAGCAGGCCCACAAGGATTATACCTGCCACGGAGGCGGCAATGATTGCTGTTTTCTTGTTCATGTCGTGTATTTTTTAAGCATAGGATGACTATTTGCGTGCAAAGGTACGAATATTTCCTTAGATAAAGGGCGGCATGCGGTATTTTGTTATGCCGGTAATTATGTCGCTTAAACAATTTTATTATCTTTGCATGCGTAGATAAGATAACTTAACAAAACAGATAACAATAATGCTTATGCGTAAACTGATCCTGTTGACTGCAGCGCTTATAGGTGTGGCCGGTATTTCTTGGGCAGACGGAATTCGTATGCTCAACAAGACTACTGCCGAGGTGACTCTTGAAGGTGGCAGACGCATGTATGTGGATTTCTATGCCCCACATATCTTCCGTGTGTTCCAAGATCCCAATGGTGGTATAATTCGTGACCCTCAGGCCACTCCAGAGGCACAGATTCTGGTGGACAACCCGCGCCGTGAGGTAGGCGAGGTGGTGCTGGACAGTGAGACAACCACTCTTACCACGGAGGCCATAGCCGTAAAGGTAAACACTGCTACCGGCCAGATTCAGGCACTGAAGGACGGTAGGGTCATCGTTGACCAGACTGTCCCTACCGATTTCGGCAAGAAGCGTACAACGGTGAAGTTCGCCCAGGACGCTGACGACTACTTCTACGGGGGCGGTGTGCAGAACGGCCGTTTCTCGCACAAGGACAAGTTCATAGCCATCGTGAACACCAACAACTGGGTGGACGGCGGTGTGTGCAGCCCCACACCTTATTACTGGAGTACCGCCGGTTACGGAGTGATGTGGCACACCTTCAAGCCCGGTGGCTATGATTTCGGCGTTGCCGAGGTTGGCAATACCGTGCTGTATCACGAAACGGACTATCTGGACATCTTCGTGATGGTGAACGATGGTGCCGTTGCCCTGCTTAACGACTTCTACCAGTTGACCGGCAAT
The DNA here is from genome assembly GCA_017466325.1 of Bacteroidaceae bacterium. Lineage (GTDB taxonomy): Bacteria > Bacteroidota > Bacteroidia > Bacteroidales > Bacteroidaceae > Physcousia. The sequence continues at coordinate 32,291 of JAFTUK010000056.1, forward strand.
CCCGTCCTCCTGCCCAAGTTCGGTTTCTATCAGGGACACCTGAATGCCTACAACCGCGACTTCTGGACGGAAGAGCCGAAGAACGAGAAGAGGATACAGATGCCCTACGAGGACGGCAAGTTCTATAAGGAGAGCCAGAAGGATAATGGCGGTGTGCAGGAAACGCTGAACGGTGAGAAGAACAACTACCAGTTCTCTGCCCGCGCCGCCCTTGACCGTTATCTGGACAACGACTTCCCTCTGGGTTGGTTCCTCCCCAACGACGGTTATGGTGCAGGCTATGGTCAGACAGGCTCTTTGGACGGCAACATTCAGAACCTGAAGGAGTTCGGCGACTATGCCCGTAGCCGTGGCGTGGAAATAGGCCTCTGGACACAGAGCGACCTGCATCCCAAGGAAGGTGTCGACCCCCTGCTCCAGCGCGACATAGTGAAGGAGGTTGGCGTGGCCGGCGTGCGTGTCCTCAAGACCGATGTGGCATGGGTTGGCGCAGGCTATTCCTTCGGTCTGAACGGTGTGGCCGATGTGGCGCAGATTATGCCTTATTATGGCAACGATGCACGCCCCTTCATCATCTCTCTGGACGGTTGGGCAGGTACCCAGCGCTATGCCGGCATATGGTCGGGCGACCAGACGGGTGGCGAATGGGAGTATATCCGTTTCCACATCCCCACTTACATCGGTGCGGGTCTGGCTGGTCAGCCCAACATTACCAGCGATACCGATGGTATCTTCGGCGGACAGAACCTTCTGGTCAACGTGCGTGACTTCCAGTGGAAGACCTACGGCCCCATGCAGTTGAATATGGACGGATGGGGTTCAAGCCCCAAGTATCCTCAGGCTCTCGGCCCCAAGGCTGCCGACCTGAACAGGTACTACCTCAGACTGAAGTCAAAGATACTTCCTTACCAGTACACCATTGCACGTGAGGCCGTGGACGGAAAACCCATGATCCGTGCCATGTTCCTGGAGGAGGAGAATCCCTACACTCTGGGCAAGCGCACCGAGTATCAGTACATGTTCGGTCCCAGCATCCTGGTGGCGCCTATATATGAGGAAACGCGTATTGACAAGGAGGGCAACGATGTCCGCGACGGCATCTACCTGCCCAAGGGCGAGTGGGTGGACTACTTCACCGGCGATGTGTACCAGGGCGGACGCATCATCAACAACTTTCCTGCTCCCCTGTGGAAACTGCCTGTGCTCATAAAACGTGGTGCCATCATCCCCGTGCATAAGACAACAAACACTCCTGTGGAGATAGACCCCAAGATGCGTGCTTACGAAATATATCCCTTGGGCAGCACCTCGTTCACAGAGTATGACGATGACGCCAAGACCCAGGCATATCTCCAGGGCGAGAGCACTACAACGAAGGTGAACTGCAATTTGGACGGGAAAGGTAACCTTACCGTTACGGTGGAGCCTACCAAGGGCAGTTTCAAGGGCTTTGAAAAGCAGAAGTTCACTCACCTGACCGTGTTCTGCAGCCAGAAGCCCGGCAAGGTGGCTGCCAAGGTTGGTGGCAAGAAAGTCAAACTCGTTGAGGTTTATGACTATGCTGCGTGGAAGGCAACCCCCAACAGTTACTACTATGGCCAAAATGCCGAGGACAAGTACATGAAGGTTCCTGCCCTGATGGTGAATGTGGCAGAAACCGATGTCGTTGCCAACGAGGTTGTCGTGACCGCTTCCAAGGTGGTTGTGGACAATGCCGACAAACTCCTGGCCAATACTGGTGCTCTGCTGGCTCCCAAAGCCCAGATGGAGGGCAACGATGCCTACACCCTGACACCTGTATGGGAGGCTGTAGAGAATGCCGACTACTACGAACTGGAGTTCGAGGGACAGATATATAGCACCATTGCCGCCACGGAGTACACCATCGACGGACTTGCCTCTTCTACCTCCTACGAAGTGAAGGTACGTTGCGTGAACAAGGACGGTGTTAGCGGCTGGACCTCTCTGAAGGCTACCACGGCAGCCGATCCTCTGCGCTTTGCCATACGTGGAATCAGTGCAGAAACTACTTGCGCAAACCAGGGCGGACAGGGCATCGACAAGATGTTCGACTTCGACGAGACAAGCATCTGGCACACCGCATGGGGACAGTCTGCCGTTCCGTTCGATATTGTGATAGACCTGAGAAGCATCAATATACTTGACAAGATGCAGTACATGCCACGTCCCGATGGCGGCAACGGCACAATACTGAAAGCCTCCTATGAGGTGAGCATGGACCGCATGAACTGGAGCGCCCCCGTTGCTCTCGACTGGGCACGCAGCGGTGACGTGAAGGAGGTTGTGTTCAAGGATGCCCCCAAGGCGCGCTTCGTCCGCATAAAGGTGACCGAGGCTCTGGGCAACTTCGGTTCCGGTCACGAATTGTATATCTTCCGTCAGCCCGATTCCGAATACTACATCCCTGGAGACATCAATCTGGACGGTAAGTTGGACGAGAACGACCTCACCTCTTACATGAACTATACCGGCCTGCGCAAGGGCGACGGCGACTTTGACTATGTGAGCAAGGGCGACCTGAACGGCAACGGTCTGTTGGATGCGTATGACATTATGGCCGTAGCAGTGGCATTGAACGATGGTGTGAGTCCCGGCAAGATCGCTCCTGTGGCAGGTGAGGTCAGCATCAAGGCCGACAAGGTTCTGTACAATGCCGGTGACATTGCAAGCATTACCATCAGTGGCAAGGGACTGCAAAGCGTGAACGGCCTGAGCCTGGCCCTTCCTTATAACGCTCAGGATTGGGAATATGTAGGTGTCGAGGCTCCTGTGCTTGCCGGAATGTATAATATGACATACGACCGTCTGCACACCAATGGCGACAAGGTGCTGTATCCCACCTTTGTCAATCTGGGCGAAAAGCAGAACATCAAGGGCGATACTACCCTTATGGTCGTGAAGATGAAGTCCAAGAAGAAGCAGAAATTCACCTTGAAGCACACGGATGGAATGCTTGTTGACAAGCAACAGAACGTAGCGAAATTCTAACACCCTGATGCTCAGCCCTAAATAACTACGGAGAGTCGGTTTTGGAAAACTTTTTCTTTAACGCAGAGAAAAAGACGCCTGATTATCAGTGGTATAGAAAATAAAGCTGACAACTTTCCCGTTTTGACGCAATAAAAAGTTTGCCAAAACGGGAAAGTTTTTATGTTAAATCCTTGTCTCGTATTTCCTATTGTCGTATATTTGCAACGCTTTCGCTCGAAAAAAAACACCACGGGCAAAGGCATGGAGAGAATACACCTTATATAATATTAGAAACACATTATCACCATTATCCCTGTATGATACAGACAGTACTTAAAAGAGACGGACGCATCGTTGGTTTCAACGAGCAGAAGATAGCCGCCGCTATCCGTAAGGCCATGCTTACCACCGATGCTGGAGAGGACAACGAGTTGATATCAAAGATCACCGACCGTGTCACCATGCGAGGCAAATCGCAGATGACCGTGGAGGAGATTCAGGATATGGTCGAGGACGAGTTGATGAAGTCCAGCCGCCCCGACGTTGCCAAGATATACATCAAGTACCGTAGTGCCCGTACCATAGCCCGTAAGGCCAAGACGCGCGACATCTTCCTGGAGATTATCAACATCAAGAACAATGATGTTACACGCGAGAATGCCAACATGAATGCCGACACCCCTGCCGGCATGATGATGAAGTTCTCCAGCGAGACCACAAAGCCTTTCGTGGACGACTACCTGCTGAGCGATGAGGTGAAGGAGGCCGTAAGCAACAACTACCTGCACATCCACGACAAGGACTACTATCCCACCAAGTCATTGACCTGCGTGCAGCATCCTCTGGACCGTATCCTGAAGTACGGTTTCCAGGCAGGCCATGGCGAGAGCCGTCCTGCAAAGCGTATCGAGACCGCTTCAATTTTGGGTTGTATCAGCATGGAGACCGTGCAGAACGAGATGCACGGCGGTCAGGCCATTCCTGCCTTCGACTTCTATCTGGCCCCCTATGTGCGCAAGAGTTTTATCGAAGAGGTGAAGGTGCTGGAAGACCTCAATGCCGAGGACTATAGCGAACTGTACAATTGCGACATTGAGGACTTCATCGAGACTCCTCTCGCAGGTCTGGTAGGTCGTGAGCGTGTGCGCCAGCATGCCATCAACAAGACTGTGGAACGTGTGCACCAGTCCATGGAAGCGTTCATCCACAACATGAACACCATACATTCACGTGGCGGTAACCAGGTGGTATTCTCCTCCATCAACTACGGCACAGACACCAGTGCCGAGGGACGTTGCATCATCCGCGAGTTGCTGAAGAGTACCTACGAGGGTGTCGGCAATGGCGAAACTGCCATCTTCCCCATACAGATATGGAAGAAGAAACGTGGTGTAAGTTATCTGCCCACCGACCGCAACTACGACCTCTACAAGTATGCATGTCAGGTGACGGCACGCCGTTTCTTCCCCAACTTCATCAACCTTGATGCCCCCTACAACTATCACGAGAAGTGGGACATCAACGACCCCGAGCGCTACAAGTACGAGTGTGCCACCATGGGTTGCCGCACACGTGTGTTCGAGAACCGTTTCGGTCCCAAGACCAGTATCGGACGTGGCAATCTCTCCTTCTCCACCATCAACATCGTGCGCCTTGCCATCGAGTGCATGAACATCAAGGACAAGGAAGATCGCATAGCCGCCTTCTTTGCCAAGTTGGACAACCTGCTGGAGGTTACCGCCAAGCAACTGCATGACCGTATGGAGTTCCAGAAGACAGCCTTCGCCAAGCAGTTCCCCCTGCTCATGCGCGGTCTGTGGATCGGTAGCGAGAACCTATCTCCAAACGAGACCATCGCTCCCGTCATCAACCAGGGTACATTGGGTATCGGCTTCATCGGCTTGGCAGAGTGCCTTATCGCCCTCACCGGCAAGCACCATGGCGAGAGCGAAGAAAGCCAGGAACTGGGTCTGAAGATTATCACCTACATGCGCGACCGCGTTTTGGAGTTCTGCGACCGCTACCAGCATAACTATAGCGTGCTGGCCACCCCTGCCGAGGGACTTTCAGGCCGCTTCACCAAGTTCGACAAGAAGAAGTTCGGCATCATACCAGGCATTACCGACAAGGACTATTACACCAACTCCAACCACGTGCCCGTCTACTACAAGTGCTCTGCCCTGCACAAGGCACAGGTAGAGGCCCCATACCATGCACTGACCGGTGGCGGCCATATCTTCTACGTGGAGATAGACGGCGATGCCACACACAACCCCGAGGCCGTGATGAACATCGTGGACATGATGGACAAGTTCAACATCGGTTACGGTTCCGTAAACCACACCCGCAACCGCTGCATGGATTGCGGTTACGAGAATGCCGAGAAGGTTATGGACGAATGTCCCAGTTGCGGCAGCCACAACATAGACCGTCTCCAGCGCATCACAGGTTACCTCGTGGGAACTACCGACCGTTGGAACAAGGCCAAGTTGGCAGAGTTGAACGACCGTGTCATACATAAGTAATATACCTTATATATAATATATAGGCAGACAGACCAAGCATGTCATAAAGTGCCGTCTGTCTGCTTTTTTTCTTGCAGATATGAACTTGCGTGTATTGGATATTTTAGAGGACACCACGGTGGACGGACCCGGTTTCCGCACAAGCATCTATCTGGCGGGATGCCGTCACCGTTGCCCCGGTTGCCATAATCCCGAGTCGTGGAACGAGGGTGGGGGAGAGGAGGTCTCCGTGGACGAACTGATGCGTGTCATTGTCAACGACCCCTTTGCCCACGTTACCCTTTCCGGAGGTGACCCGCTCCTTCAGGCATCCGGTTGTGCCGAACTGGCCCGTAGGGTAAAGACGGAGACAGACAAAACCATCTGGTGCTACACCGGCTACACATGGGAACAACTCCTGGCGGAAGGTGATACCGGCGTGATGTCTCTCTTGCAGAACCTTGATGTCCTTGTGGACGGACCCTTTGTCCAGGCCCTGCGCAATACCGACCTTCTTTTCCGAGGTTCTTCCAACCAAAGGCTCATAGACGTGCAGAAGTCGCTCCATGCGGGCGAGGTTGTGCCATGGGAAAGATAGCACAAACTATCCGTGTCTGTGCAGAATAATCTATAAAGTTTGTATCTTTTTTGTGCGTTTGGATAAAAAGTGTTAACTTTGCACCCGAAATCCAAGACATGACTTATGGGAATCGTCATTGCCGTGTTCCCGTAGGGAATGTTTACGTGTGTATATACATAAGTACGAACAAAACAAGAGATTATGAGTAGCAAAGAAAATTCGGTTCGCATACAGACATCTATTTTGAACCCCTATGAGAAGAAGGCCCTCATCTGGATGGCCGAGCGCTTGCCCCGTTGGGTGACATCCGACATGCTCACATGGTTCAGCCTGTTCGGCGCCGTGGTTATAGCATTGGGTTATCTCCTGACCAACTATCACCCCGCATGGCTCTGGCTTTCCTCCCTGGGCTTCGTGCTCCACTGGGTGGGTGACTCTCTGGACGGAACCATCGCCCGTGTTCGCAACCAGTCACGCCCCCTGTATGGTTTCTACATTGACCACAATATGGATTGCGTGGCAGAGTTCTTCATATTCGGCGGTATGGGCCTGTCGGCCTACATGCACTTCTGGATGGGTCTGCTGCTGTTCTGCGTATACCTCGGCATGGAGGTGTATGTGATGATATGCGCCCACCTGAAGAACGAGTTCAAACTGACCTATGGAAAATTCGGTCCTACGGAGTTGCGTGTGCTGATGATTCTGCTCAACACCATCTGGTTCTCCATAGAACCTCTGCATACCTTCAGCCTGCCCGTAAAGGTTGGTCCTCTTGCTGGTGAACTGCTCAGTCTGGACCTTGCCGGTGTGGTGGTGTTCGCTATCCTGTGCTTTACCTATTTCGGCAGCCTTATCAAGGACGGCAAGTATTTCGCCAAGATAGATCCGCTTGTAAAGAAGAACAAGTAATTTTGGAATATATTTGAGGGAGGAGGGCAGGCACGTCCCTCCTCTTTTGTTTTCATGCATATTATCAGACGGTTGCCCGTCAGCATCAATGCTAAGGAAAATGGAAAAGTTGGTCAGATATCTTAAATTCATGGTCTCCACCCTTGGCGGCACGGCCGTAGATTGCGGTGTGATGTGGCTTTTGGCGGAGGTGTTCTTTGCCGATTACGAATTTGTAGGTCTCTTTGTCGCCCCCGCGGTATCTTTCGAGTGTGCCGTCTTCACCAACTATACCCTTGCATATTTCTTCGTGTGGAAGGACAGGGTAGGCGAGCGCTCTTCCCGTGGATTCTGGATACGTTTCCTGCCCTACAACGTGTCCTGCATAGCGGCCTTCCTAATCAAGATGGTTCCCTTCATCCTCATCCGACATTTTGCCGGGCTTAATGTTGTCGTCTGCAATCTCATCGCCCTCATCTTCTCCGGCATCTTCAACTTCGTGATGAACGAATGGGTGATATTCCGGAAGAAGGAAAATCCTGTAAAACGGGGATAAAAGTAGAAGAAGGATGGCTCGTCGCTTCCCAACTGGACATACAATAAACAGGAGAAATGATGAGATTAAGGATATTTCGCAATCTATGTTAATTGTAACAGAGAAGCGACGAAACAGGCAAAAGGATGCCTAACTCTGTCTATTGAACGATTTGGGATAAATTAGGCTGATACCTGTCACGAGGTATCAGCCTAAACATGAATTATCCTAACCTAAACATAATGGGAAGATTATAACGAGTTCGGACTATTTTTCCTTTTTCAACTGCTGGTTCCCATTTTGGCATAATATTTACAAGACGAAGTGCTTCTTCTGAAAGATGTTGGCTTGGAGAACGGACAACCTTCACGTCTACGACAGAACCATCTGTGTCAACAATAAATGATAATATTACCCTACCTTGAACACCCTGCGCCTGACAGATTGGTGGATACTTGATGTTTTTCCGCAGCCAATTCATACATTCTGCATCCCCACCGGGGAAAGAGGCGTTTGCTGTTACATAGAACAAAATATCCGTAGACTGTATTTCATAGCAAATTAAACCACCTACCATCTTTCTGCCAAGTTGCGAACATCCTAAAAACACTTCCAAACCGACATATTCCAAAGAGTCTGGAACTATCGCCTTACGCAATGAAGAACAATCACAGAATGCCAAATCTCCGATATATCTTACTGAATTGGGGATATTTATTTCTGCTAAAGAAGAACATCGCTCAAATGCCAAATCTCCGATATATCTTACTGAATTGGGGATATTTATTTCTGTCAATGAAGGACACCGCCCAAATGCCATATCTCCGATATACTCTACTGAATTGGGAATATTTATCTTTGTCAATGGACATTCGTAGAATGTTTTTTCTCCGATAATTTTAACGCTTTGGGGGATATTAATAGTTTTCAGATTCTTACATCTTGCAAAAGTACCGGCTAATCCTACTGTATTTTCTTGCAATTTGTATTTAGCAAGTGTGCAGTCTGCTACATCCACAGCCCAATTTCCTGCATACAAAACGTTATTTTTCTTCGGAAGTTTTTTACAACCCTTAAATGCAGTACTGCTTATCTTAATAACGCTCTCTGCAATGGAAATATCGGAAAGAGAAGTACAACCACTAAATGTACCGTCATCTATATATTTTAAACCTTCAGGCAAACATATTGATTCGAGATTAGAACAGAAAGAAAAAGTACCAGACAATCCTATAGTATTTTCACGTATAATATAAGTTTTACATTTATTGTCCGCAACGCCAACAGCCCAATTGCCTGCATAACGAATTGCATTTTCGACAGGTAGAGCATTGCAACCATAAAATGCAGTAGCATCCATTTTGGAAACACTCTCAGGAATATCTATCTCCGAAAGAGAAGTGCAACCCTCAAATGCACTTTTACCAATTTTTATAAGTCCATCAGGTAATGCTATGGATTTAAGTTGCGAGTTGTTTAAAAAAGCCCCCGAACCAATAACTTTGACATAGTTTGGTATAACTGATGTACTGCAACCAAGTACCAAAGTACTGTCATATATAGAAATGAGACAGTTTCCCTCTGAAAAATAAAACTTGTTTTCACTGTCAATATTTATTTGAGACAAATTGCTGCAGCCATTAAAAGCACTATATGCAATATAGGCGAGAGAATCAGGTAGAGTTACTGAGTTTAAAAGAGTAAAGTTTTTAAATGCATTACTACCGATATACGTTATTCCTTCTGCGATCTCTACTGATTTTGCTTTATCACGATAACTATACCATGGTGCGTGTGTCCTCATCTTTATAGTTTCAAAATTTTCAATTCTACCATTTCCTGTAATACTCAATTTCCCCGTACTTTCATCAAAAGACCATTTGATGCCTTTCTCGGGATCAAATGAGCATGTCATTCCCGTACCACAATCACCAGTAATAACCTTTGCATTTAGCAAACAAACGAATGCTACTACATAAAGTAGTAAAATTGAAAATCTTTTCATAGTTATAGATATTTATTGTTGGATCCGTTGATGAGTACAAATTTAGTATGTGCCAATTCTATGTTCAGTGTAAATTGGATTTCGTTAATTGATACAAGAAAAGCGTAAGGACTTGTCTTGTTTATTGAATAAGTGGTATCGCCAAACACCATGTAAGAATAAACAGAAACAAATACCCCACGCTGTTGTATACATTTTGCAAAGCACAGCGTGGGCTGTACGCGTACAATCATATACATACAGAATGGACGTATATCTGTCTCTATCCTCTTACAGAATTTAGGCGATTTTCTTATTCAGGATAAAGCAAGAAACGCATTATTGATCCGAGGATTTCTCCCCTCGGATGTTGCACAGATACGAATAAGATTTGGAATGGCAACCAAATGTCACAAATATATTGCGCAATATATTGCTATTCCCCAAAAACGAAATATTACACTAAAAATTTCCTCATAGTTCACCAATGCAATTTTCGAGCCTATCAAGCTTTTCCCTCGGGAGACCTTGTTTTTGTCCTCGATGGCGGTAAAATGAATCGCCCTCGGCGATAAAGTTCACCGCCAGTGGCGGCTCATTTTACCGCCACCGAGGACTGGTTGAGGCTTCGTGAAGTCTATGCTTTTTTCTATAGAAGATATTTGCTTTAGGGTATAGGCGGACACCAATAGTTTTTCAAATAAAAGGCGACCTGTTTCGGATGCTTGCAAAAAAAGTTTTTAACGCAAATGGTTATTCGCGTGTACCTGTCTATTGGCCGATTTGGGTTAAAACAATTAAAACAGGAAACGGAAAGGTGAAGGACTACACAATTAATTTTTCACTTTTCCGTTTCCTGTTTAATCCAAATCGGTCATTAGCACGAACAGTCTAATGACCGATTTGGTTTTAATCAACTACCCTCTCATTCTGATGAGGGAAAGGAATTCTTCGCGGGTCTTGTGCTGATTGAAGGCACCGCAGAAGTCGCTTGTGGTGGTGATGCTGCCTTGCTTCTCCACGCCTCGCATCTGCATGCACATGTGCTGGGCCTCTACTACCACCATCACTCCCTGGGGATGAAGTGCCTCGTGGATAGCTTCACGGATTTGCTTGGTCAGGCGTTCCTGCAACTGCAGGCGGTGGCTGAATACGTCCACCACACGGGGAATCTTGCTTAGGCCGGTAACCTCACCGTTGGGAATGTATGCAACATGCACACGTCCGTAGAAGGGAAGCATGTGATGCTCGCAGAGAGAATAAAAATTGATGTCCTTGACGATAACCATCTGATTGCAACCTTCCTCGTGAAAGATTGCGCTCTTCAGTATGGCAACGGGGTCCTGCTGATAGCCTCGGGTAAGGTCAGTCATGGCTCTCGCCACGCGCAACGGAGTCCTCAGCAACCCCTCCCTCGACGGGTCCTCGCCCAGCAACTCCAGTATTCGCGCAACATGCTGCTGTATCTCTTCTTGCACAGGAGTCAGTAGGTTCTTCTCTTCTGAGTTCATCTTCTGTAATGTTTATCTTGCTCTTTACAATAATGGCACGTGGAAATCTGCCGGATTCCCTCATGGCCGTGAGCACTTCCATGGCCTCCTCGCGTGTCTGGAAATCACCTACACGGCATATCCAGTGGGGTGAGGAGAATGTTGTGTATACAGACAGGTCTTCGAACCATATCTTCACTCTCTGTGCCATCTGGCGTGCCTGGAGTTTGGACTTCTGGTTGTTTCCGCCGTAGTATACTTGAACGCGGAATCCGTTCACGCGGATACGCTTGGGAGGTACACTATCCTTCTTGACCTTTGTATGGACATCGTTGTCCTGTATGGTGCGTATAATGCTGTCCATTGTTATATCCTGCTGTGCATGAGCAAAGGATGCACCAAAGGTGGCAAGGAGGAATATGATGAATAATGTCCTCGTCATAAAAAACGGTTTTGGTTTGACAATGTGTTGATGGGGCAGCACAATTGCATGCCCCATGCAACACTGTCTGTTTACATCTGATTAGTTCCAAGCGTCGATGATGCCCTTGAAGTCAGCAGCCTTCAGAGAAGCGCCACCAATCAGGCCACCGTCGATATTGGGCTTGCCGAAGAGTTCGGGAGCATTGCTTGCCTTGCAAGAACCACCATACAGGATGCTGGTCTCATCGGCAACCTCAGCGCCGTAAACCTCAGCAACGCAAGAACGGATGAAGGCGTGGATTTCCTCAGCCTGCTCAGCAGTAGCGGTCTTGCCGGTACCGATAGCCCAGATAGGCTCGTAAGCGATAACGACGTTCTTCCACTGCTCTGCGGTCAGGTGGAATACGCTGCCTGCCAACTCTGCCTTACATACAGCCTCCTGCTCGTTAGCCTCGCGCTCTGCCAGGCTCTCGCCGATGCAGAAGATAACCTTCAGACCGTTTGCCAGAGCCAGGTCAACCTTCTCCTTCAGAATCTCAGGAGTCTCGTGGTAGTACTCACGACGCTCTGAGTGACCGAGGATAACGTACTCGGCGCCAGTGCTCTTAACCATAGAAGCGCTAACCTCACCGGTGTATGCACCGCTCTCCTTGTCAGCACAGTTCTCTGCGCTAACGGCGATAACGCTGTCCTTCAGCAACTCGCTAACGGTAGCCAAGTGGATGAAGGGAGTACCGATGATAACCTCGCAATTGGGCTTCTCGGCAGCCAACATGTCCTTCAGTTCAGTAGCCAGTGCTACACCCTCCTGCAGGCTCTTGTTCATCTTCCAGTTACCTGCTACAATGTGCTTTCTCATTTTAATTTGTTTTTAAAGGTTTATGTATCTTGTTTCTTTCTCTCTCTCAACATCCTTATCCCAAGCCATATCTTGTCCAGAATGGTGAGGACGAGCAATGGAATCAGGTACCACGACAACAGGATGAAGAACCTTTGTGTATAGGTTGACTGAGGTTTCTGCATCCATGGCATCTCGTCCAGAGGGGCAACCAACTCGTCCTGTCCAGGTATCTGTGACGATGCCCATTTGTTGGCCACCACACTGCCATTGAGCAGAATGACACCGGGATTGCTCCTGATCATCGTCTTCAGAGGTATCTCGTCGGCCACGAGGAACCGGTATTCCGCACCCGTTATGTCGCGCCAGTATTCTATCAGGCTGTCGCTGCTTGCCGTCAGTGCCACAAGAGGGTAGCCATAGTCTTCGCAATACTCGGTCAGTTCGGCCAGTCTGTCCATCACGCCGTCGTCGGCATTTTCCAGTCTTGGTGCCACGATGAGGAACTTCCATCCCTGGTCAGATACGATACTGTCCGTCATGTCCTCTCCTGTAACAGGGTCGGATATTACCAGGTCCGTTATGGGCGGTATCCTGTCCGTGTCGTCCCATTGCATTTTGGCATAGATGTCTGCACCAATATGGTAAGGGCGGAAGTCTATAACCGGCAGGGTGTACACACAATAGAGCGTCAGCGTAAAGGCATACATCCAATTATAGAGCGACACGAGCCATTGTGCATGTTCGCTGATCAGGCGTGTCTGCAACTTGTAATATATGCACACCAGGATGGCGCAGGTCAGCAGTAGTACGTTCTTGCCGAATGTCTGCCAGTTGGTTAGCACCCAGGCATCGCCGAAGCATCCGCAATCGCTGACAGGGTTCTCTATTGCCAGATATAGCGTAAACGGAGTGAACAGCATGAAGAACAGTAGCACCACGCGTGATGTCCATCGCCTGTTACTCCCGAAGAGGAGGTTCACTCCCAAGCAGAACTCTGCCAGTGCCAGTGCCATGCTGAGCAGGAGTGGCATGTATAGTCCCAGAAGATCATCCAATCCGAAGGCCACGGCATAGTCCTTGATCTTGTACTCTGTGCCACGCGGGTCAATCATCTTTACTGCACCCGAGAATATCAGGGATGCGGAAAGGGTCATGCGGCATGCATTGACCAGAAACCAGCGCAATACGGAGAACATTCTGCTATTCTTCACCGAATGTCAATTTTATCAAACCGAACACGGCATAGTTGAGCATGTCCATGTAATTGGCGTCTATGCCCTCTGACACCAGTGTCTCTCCGCTGAGAGATTCGATTTGCTTTGTCCTGAATATCTTCATCAGTATGAGGTCTGTGTAACTGCTGATGCGCATCGAGCGCCAGGCCTCGTCGTAGTCATGGTTCTTGCGCAGCATCAGTTCAAAACACTCCTGTGCGTGGCGGTCGTACTCTGCCAAGGCACGTTCGGGACTCATGTCGTCCGTCACCTCCGCCGCTCCAAGTTCCAACTGAATCAAACCGATAAGGGCATAGTTCACAATGCCTATGAATTCGGGACGTATTCCCTCACCCACCATTGTCACGCCCTTGGTCTCTATGCTACGGATGCGGTTTGCCTTGATATATATCTGGTCGGTCACCGACTCGGGGCGCATTATGCGCCACGCTGCTCCGTAGTCGTGGAGTTTCTTGGAAAACAGGGTGCGGCATTCCTGCATCACCGCTTCAAACTGTTCGCGCGTGTTCATTATATATTTATATATACAGGGGAGTCGCCCCCTTATACGATAAAGAACCAATCCCCGGCCGGGGACCGGTTCTTCCTATTTCCTTTTATCCTTTGTTGCCATGCTCATGCCCTCCGAGAACAATCCGAAGGAATGGCAACAACCCATTAGCACTTCAAGATCTGGCCTACACGAAGGACAGTCTTGGTTGTAATGTTGTTCAACTGGCACAGGCGCTTGACTGTAGTGCCACGCTTGCGGGCTATGACGGAAAGACTTTCTCCCTTCCTTACCTTATGCACCTGAGCGCGGAGAGATTCGCGACGCTCCTCCTGGAACTTCTTGCTCTGTGCAGCCTTGTCTGCCTCGAATGTGGGACCTCCTACGGATGCCAAAACCTTGTTGTCGGGCAACTGCTTGCTCTCCTCTGATGTGAGCAGGCGGCTGCGTCCAACTGAAGAGAACAGGTAATAGTCGGCCAGAACGTCCTGAGCGGTGAAGTCAAACAACTTCTCGGGGTCAATGAACTGGCCCAGGAAGCGTGTTTCGAAGTGCAGGTGACTACCGGTAGAACGGCCTGTATTGCCTCCCAAACCTATGGGCTCGCCGGCCTTTACCTCCTGGTCCTCTACAACCAGCTGCTTGCTCAAATGTCCATAAACGGTCTCCAAACCGTTGTGGTGGCGGATTACCACATACTTGCCATAACCTTTCCTTCTGCCCTGATTGGCCACAATACGTATCTTGCCGGAAAAGGCAGAACGGATAGTGTCGCCTACATATACCTTGATGTCAGTGCCGTAGTGCTTGCGGCGGAAGGAGCGGCGGTAACCGTAACTGCTTGTCACGCGACGGCTTTCGCAGGGGAAGTGGAAGGCACGCAGGTCAATCTTGTATTCCTTGGGCATCTCCACGCCATAGTTTGTGGTGTATTTGTTGTTCCACTCAGGGTAGAGTGAGGAAGCGGGATCGCCCAGAGTCTCCTTCTCCAGCATCTTTGCTATGCTGACGGAGTCTATGGCGCGCATGCGTTTGTCAATGGGAGCCACGCTGGCCAGCTGGTCCTGTGCCATTGTTACAAGGGAGAACATGGCCAGGATGGATAACATCAGTGTTCTCTTCTTTTCGGTGGTCTTTAAGAAGTGCATTGGTGTATAAAGTCGTTTAAGTGGTTAGTCTTTTGGGGGTGTTCTCGGCGTTTCCTGACCGTCCGGATTAAATCTCGTCTACGGCATAGAGACGGCTCAGGTTCATGTCCTTCAGGTCGAAAATCTCTTCGGGGCGGAAGAATCTCTTCAGTTCTGCCTCTGCAGCCTCGGGAGAATCGGATGCGTGGACAATGTTCTGCTGGTTGCTCATGCAATAGTCACCGCGGATGGTACCGGGATCTGCCTTACGGCCGTTTGTGTAACCAGTGATGTATCTTACTACGGCAATGGCATCCACGCCTTCCAGGCACATTGCCACTACGGGGGTCTTCATCATTGAAGCCTTCAGGATTCCGAAGAAAGGCTTGTTGACCAAATGAGCATAGTGCTCGGCCAAAATGTCGTCATCCAACTGTAGCATCTTCATGCCGGCAATGCGCAGTCCTTTCTTCTCAAAACGGTTTATAATCTCGCCTATCAGTGCTCTTTCCACTGTGCTTGGTTTCAGCAGTACTAAGGTTCTTTCCAACATCTGTCTAATCGTTATTCAATGGTCATGTATAGGCACACGCGTGCCATAATCGCGACAAAGGTACAACATTTATTTGAAAATCCAATACTTATATAGCACATAAATTGCCTAAACGTGCCATTTTTGACTATAAAAGTGTCCAAAGAACACAATTAGGGTGTCATGAGGCCGTGCAGAGATGCATTGCAGGGTGCTTTCAGGGGCATTTCAGAGTTTTATTGAAAACTTCCTTAGTCTTTCGTGAATCATGTCTTGTGGAATGACTGCCTTTATTGCATCTGCCAGGATGTTGAGCAAGCGTTCCCGCACATAGTCGCGTCGTATGACAAAGGCTATTTCACGTGTGGGCTGAGGGTTCTGTAAATGGCGGATGTTGTCTTGCCGCTTGCCATGGAGCAACGGAACATGCAGTTCGGGTATAATCGTGTATCCTCCGTTTTCGTCAACAATCCTGACAAGTGTCTCTATGCTGCCAGCCTCATATATTGCACGCTTTTCCATATTGGCATGACAGAAGGGGAAAATGCCCCTGTTCGGGCAGTATCCTTCGCGCAACACCCAAACACTTTCTGCCGGCAGAGAAGATGTCTCCAACACCTTATGGCGGTACATTTCCTCGCTTGGCGAGACGTATGCCACAAAGCGTTCCGTGTATATGGGTATTTCCAGCAACTCGCTGTTATCCAACGGTGTGGCCAATATGGCTATGTCCAATTCGGCCCGTTCCAACTTTTGTATGATGGTTGCTATGCGGGCCTCCTCCACATACAGGTCTATGCCGGGGTGCTCCTTGGAAAGATGCTTGAACATCTTGGGCAGTATATACGGCGCTATGGTTGACGCTATGCCCATGCGCACTTTGCCTACGGTCTTGCCTTTGTGCGCTGATACAAGTTCTTCTATCTGCGAGGCATTGAACAGCAGGACTTTCGCCTGATTGATGATTTCTTTCCCTAATTTGGTTGGCTTTATCGGGTGGCTGCTGCGGTCGAATATGGTCACGTCCAGTTCCGCTTCCAATTTCTGTATCAGTGAAGACAATGTGGATTGGGTGATGCCACACGATTCGGCGGCTCGTGCAAAGTGGCGGTATTTGGCTACTGCCACGATATATTCCATCTGCTGGAGTGTCATAACTGCTGTAGTGTTTGGACCTTGTCCTGATTTTTTTCTGTTGTCTGTTATTGCTTGCGTACGATAGCGAGCAGACATCCTTTCTTGTCCTGTTTGCGGCAATCAAACCGCTTTTTGGAAGACAACGAAAGAATGTCTACCCGATAACCGGTCCGCATGGACCGAAGCATGTTGCAAATATAACTATTTTTCCTGAAAGAAGCCTAAGGACATGCCGATTTGTTTGTCAGATGAACAGGTTCACGTTGGCCTGTTCGGCTCTGTCCATATAGGTGGCAACACCTCCTACGGTGACTTCGTCGAGCAGTTCTTCGCGCTTTACTCCCATCACATCCATCGACATCTGGCATGCAATGAACTCCACTCCGTTGTCAATGGCCTGCTGGCGGAGACTTTCAAGCGAGTCCACACTTTTGCGCTTCATTATGAAACGCATCAGTTTGGCGCCGATCCCCATCATGTTCATCTGCGAGAGAGGCAACTTCGTGGAGTCGGAAGGCAGCATCAGACCAAACATGCGTCCCCAGAAGTCTTTCTTAACCTTGGGTTTGTGCGACTTCTTTATTGCGTTCAGTCCCCAGAAGGTAAAGAAGATAGACACCTTCTTGCCTGTGGCTGCCGCTCCGTTTGCCAGAACGAAGGTGGCCAGTGTCTTGTCAAGGTCATCGCTGAAGAGGATAAAGGTCTTGCCCTTGTCTTCACTTGCCACGCTCACATTCCCTGCACCGCAGGATGCCTGTTTCTCTATCAGCACATAGTGTATGCCCCTTTCGGAACGCTTTTGTATGAACTTGTGCCCGGTTGTATGACACCATGACTCGGCATCGTTGGGGAATCCGGCATCCGTAGAACGCACCTCAACCTTTTGCCCCGGTTGCAGTGAGTCCATGCTTTTCTTCAGTTTCAGGATGGGTCCCGGGCATTGGATACCGCAAGCGTCTATCTGGATGACAGCAGTATCTGTCTCCTGCAGGGATGCAGCACTGCAACAGGTCTCCTTTGTCCCATTCTCATTTGCGCTTGGAACAGGCACGGGACTTGTGGCTGCCTTGTATGTCTTGAGGCCTCCTATAAGATTGCGCACATCCTTGTAGCCATGTCCTTTCAGTATATTGGAGGCTAAGTAGCCGCGCAAGCCCACCTCGCAGAAGAGGTATATCGGCCGGTCTTTGGGGATTTCGCCCATTCGTTCGCGCAGGTCGTCCAGCGGAATGTTGACCGCCCCGGGAACGGCACTTAGTGCAGATTCTTCAGGCGTCCGCACATCTACAAGCATCACCTTGGAAAGGTCGGCATCCTGCAACTCGCGCCAATAGAGCGGAGTCATCTTGCCGCAAAGGATGTTCCCGGCCACATATCCCGATATAGCCACCGGGTCTTTTGCCGAAGAAAAGGGTGGCGCGTAGGCATGTTCCAGATTGGTGAGTCTTTCCACCGTGTATCCGTTCTTGATGGCCATGGCATACTGGTCTATACGCTTGTCCACTCCGTCATAGCCGACAATCTGTGCGCCATACAAACGTCCTCCGTCTGGCGAGAACGTGATTTTGATGTCCATTTGCAAAGACTCCGGATAGTACCCTGCGTGCGAACCGGAATGAATGGTCGAGGACAGATAAGGAATATTCATCTGCTTCAACCGCTTGGCAGGAAGACCGGTAGATGCAACAGTTAGGTCAAACACCTTGGCTATGGATGTGCCTACGGAGCCTTCGTAAGTCTGGATATTGTTGAAAACCATATTGTCTGCAACTATGCGTGCCTGACGGTTGGCTGGTCCGGCAAGAAAGTTCAACCATGGCTTTCCGGTGATGGGATGGGGATATTCTATGGCATCGCCTACGGCATAGATGTGCTCATCCGAAGTCTGCAGGTATTCATTCACATATATACCCTGCATCTCTCCCAATTTCAGGCCTGCATCCTTTGCCAGTTGGGTCTGTGCCCTCACGCCTATGGAGAGCAGTACGAAGTCGGCGTCCAACTTGATGCCTGACTGGAAATGCACTCTCAGCATCCCGTCATGGCGTGTGAAAGACTCTACTTTTTGGTCAAGATACAGTTGCACGCCTTTCTCCTGCAGATGCTGGTGCACGATGGACGCCATAGAGAAGTCAATGGGCGTCATTACTTGATTGGCCATCTCCACTACCGTAACCTGCGCACCTGTGCGGTGGATGTTTTCCGCCATTTCCAAACCGATGAAGCCGCCGCCCACGATTACTGCATGCCTGACATGGTGTCGGAGTATATGGTCCTTGATCCTGTCGGTATCTGCCACGCTGCGCAAGGTAAATATTCCCTCGCTGTCAATGCCAGGCAAGGGCGGACGTACCGGAGTGGCACCCGGAGACAGCAGCAGTTTGTCGTACGATTCCGTATATTCACGCCCGTCGGATGTGCGTACACGCACCGATTTCTTGTCGGGATATATGCCCACAACTTCGCTATTGACCCTTACGTCTATGTTGAAGCGTCTGCCGAATGCCTCTGGAGTTTGTACAAAAAGGCGTTCGCGTTCCTCTATGACGCCTCCGATGTAATATGGAAGTCCGCAATTAGCGTACGAGATATGCTCGCCCTTTTCAAACAGGATTATCTCCGCCTGTTCGCTGTTACGGCGTATGCGTGCCGCTGCGGTGGCACCACCGGCCACACCGCCTACTATAACATATTTTTGATTGGTCTTTGCTTTCATACCTTACTCTTGTTTATCAGTTGTCTGTTGTCATTTGTCCGGAGGTTACTTCCCTTTAAGCAGGAAGTCCTCAATAACCGTTCGCAGTTGCTGCTTGGTTGGTGCTCCGCTTGCCTTTTGTGGTGCATCGTGCAATGGGATGAAAAGCAACGTGGGGACACTTCTTATTCCGAACAAGGCCGAAAGTTCTTCTTCGCTATCTACATTTACCTTATATATGTCTACCTTCCCGGCATACTCTTCCGACAAATCTTCCAGTATCGGGGAGAGCATCTTGCAGGGACCGCACCACGGAGCATAGAAATCTATCACTGCCGGCTTGTCACCCAAATATTCCCACTTGCTTTTTAACGTCTCAATGCTGGATATCCTTCTCTCAAAGCCTTCTCTTGTCAAATTGATTGTTGCCATAATCTGTAGTATTTAATTGGTTTGTCTTTCTTTGTGGTGCAAAGGTAAGTCTTATTCTTTATTTGTCAAAACGATTAAATCAATCGGCCGATTGATGGTGACGATTGAACTTAGATGACAGTTCCCCACACAATGTAGATGCTAACATCAGTACTGACATCATTATTTTCCTTCATTCGTTGGCATATTTCAGAGAGAATTCTTATTTTTGTGCAGGACAAACCCCAAAAGGAAAGCATATTATGGACACCTTTACTAACAGCCTATGGCACTGGTTCAAGGGAACCGACAAGGATGACCGACAGGCGGACGGACGCTTTTCCGCATCTATTGAGTTGGAGAAGAAGATCGGAGAACAGATATACAATGCATTGCAAGGTTCGGTCGTGGAGGAAGTCCTTCGCAAGATAAAGACCACCAATACCGATGCCTATTGGCGCAGTGCCATGGAAGGACACAGCCTGAAGGTGGAGGAGGACCTGCTCAAGGACTTCTACGACCTGTGCCACGAAGTGTGCGGAAAACTGGACTTCAAGGAAAAGGTCGATTTCTACATTACCGGCGACTCCACGGTGAATGCCTTTTCGGTAGCAGCCGAGAACGAGGAAGAACCGCACATTGTGAACATCAATTCGGCGCTCTTCGGACTCATGACCCAGGACGAACTGAGGTTTGTTGTCGGGCACGAGTTGGGACATCTCATCAATAGGGACACAGCCCTGGCCAGGCTCATAAACTTTGTGTTTCCTCCGAATTCCGATGTGCCCGTGACCCTGCAATACAAGATACGCCTGCACGAACAGTTGGCAGAACTTGTTGCCGACCGATACGGCTATCTGGCTGTGGAGAACCTTGATGCCTGCGTGACAGCCTTCTTCAAGATGGCGTCAGGGCTGGATCTCATGAAGATGAACGTGAGCATAGAGGCCCTCATTGCCGACAACAACCGGCGCTTGGACTATTTCCTCAAGGACAAGGGCATGAGCCGCGCCTCACATCCCGTAAACCCTATCAGGGTACAGGCGCTGAACCTCTTTGCTACGGCCAAGGACAAGGAAGAACTGGACAACGGCATGAAGGAACTGATATCCATACTGCTGAAGGTGGGCGACAGCGACCTGGACGAGCACACCGCACGCTTCATCGCTTCTGCCGGTCTGCTTGTGGCCAGCACCGACGAGGATATCAACAAGGAGGAGTATGACAAGATCATACAGTCGCTTGCTGCCTTGAAGATATTTCCTAAGGAGTTCCTGGACGAGATAATAAAGGGTGATGTGGCCGAAATCTTCAACGAATCTGTGCAGAAGATGCTGGAGATAAATCCCGGCCTTAAGGAAGGGATGCTGCAGTATATGATACAGATAGTCCTCTCCGACAAGATCATAGCCAAGGAAGAAGTGGAACTGATATACCAGTTCGGCAACAGCATAGGCCTGAGCGACATGGAGGTTGCCACCGCCATTGCGGAGTCCATACAGCAGTGCTACGTGCCAAGTCTTGACGCAATCTGTTAGCAGGCCAGTACCGACACGAGAGTACTCCAGTACCGATTCGGCATTACAAAAACCGGTACTGAGTTCAACTGATGTTGCTCCAGTCCATCTCGTCGCGTTTGAGATAGCGTAGGCGTTCCACCATTATGCGGTGCTGTGGTTGGGACAGGGTGGGGTCTTCGTCCAGGATGGCAGAGGCCGTCTCGCGTGCCAACTGGACAATCTGGCCGTCTCGGGCAAGGTTGGCAAGTTTCAGGTCGAAGGCTATGCCGCTCTGTTGCGTGCCCTCCAGGTCGCCGGGACCGCGGAAACGCAGGTCGGCTTCGGCAATCTCGAAACCGTCGTTCGTCTCGGTCATTATGTCTATGCGCCGGCGAGTGTCGGAGGAAAGTTCGTATTTCGTCACCAGTATGCAATAACTTTGGCTTGCGCCACGTCCCACACGTCCGCGCAACTGATGCAGTTGGGACAGGCCGAAGCGCTCGGCATTCTGTATCACCATCACCGAGGCGTTGGGTACGTTCACACCCACTTCTATCACCGTGGTGGCCACCAGGATTTGCGTCTCTCCGCTTACAAAGCGCTGCATTTCCGCATCCTTGTCGGCAGGTTTCATCTGGCCGTGCACCATGCTTATCTTGTACTGGGGGAATATCTTCTGCAAGTGTACGTATGCCGCCTCCACGTTCTTCAGGTCAAGTTTCTCGCTCTCCTTCACCAGAGGGTACACCATGTACACCTGCCGTCCCTCCTGAATCTGCTGGTTTATGCCTCGATAGAGTTTGTCGGGATTGTTGTCGTACATGTGCATGGTCTGTATGGGCTTTCTGCCTGGCGGAAGTTCGTCTATCACGGAGACGTCCAGGTCGCCGTACAGGGTCATGGCCAGTGTGCGCGGTATGGGCGTGGCGGTCATCACAAGCACATGCGGCGGTGTGAGGTTCTTTTCCCACAACTTGGCACGCTGTGCCACACCGAAGCGGTGCTGTTCGTCTATGACCACAAGGCCGAGGTTGCGGAAAAGCACATTGTCCTCTATCACGGCATGAGTGCCTACGAGTATCTGCACCTCTCCCGTCTGCAGGCCCTCCATCACAACCTTGCGCCTCTTGCCCTTGACCATGCCGGTGAGCAGTTCCACACGCACCGGCATGTCGCCCAACATCTTGCGGAAGGTTGCGAAGTGCTGTTCGGCAAGGATTTCGGTGGGTGCCATGATGCACGCCTGATAACCGTTGTCCAAGGCAATGAGCATGGTCATCAGTGCCACCATGGTCTTGCCCGAGCCTACATCGCCCTGCACCAGACGGTTCATCTGCCTGCCCGACTTCATGTCGGCATGCATCTCGCGTATCACGCGCTTCTGCGCTTCTGTCAGTTGGAATGGCAGGTGGTGGGAATAGAAGGTATTGAAGTAGTCTCCCACTCTGGAGAAGACGTGTCCCCGGATTGTCCCTTGGCGCAGACGTGCATAGCGGAGCACAGACAACTGCACATAGAAGAGTTCTTCAAACTTCAGGCGGTAGTTGGCTTGGGTGAGCCCGTTGGCCGACGAGGGATAGTGGGCGGCCCTCAGTGCCTCGTCCCTCGACACCATGCAAAGGCGCTCCAGCATGTGGCGTGGCAGGGTCTCAGGAATACTTCCTTCGGGAAGATGCCTTATCAGTGTGCTCGTGAACCTCTCCAGAGTGCGCGACACCAGGCCCGCCTTCTTCATGCGCTCCGTTGTCTGGTAGTACGGTTGCATGCTCATCTTGCTCAGCACCAGAGTGTCGGCCGGGTCTATGTCGGGATGCGAGAGGTTTATCCTGTCCTTGAATAGCGAAGGTCTGCCGAACAAAATATAGTCGGAGTGCAACTTCACCGTTTTCAATATAATATATTGTTGCGAGTTGAACCACACGCAGTCCACCCAGCCGTATCCGTCCGTGAAGTGCCCTATCAGGCGCTTCTTCCTGCCTTCGCCCATCTGCTCGAAACTGATGAACTGCCCCCGTATCTGCACGAAGGGCATGTCGGAGGTCAGTTCCGACGTGCGGTACAGACGGCTTCTGTCTATGTGCTTGTAGGGGAAATAGTACAACAGGTCGCCCCAGGTCTTAAGACCCAGTTCCTTCTGCAGGAGTTCGGCACGCTTGGGACCGATCCCCGGCAGGTAAGTAAGTTCTGTGTCGAGAATGGGGGCGCTCACGCAAAGTCGTCAGTTTCTCACGCTACTAAAATCCCTTGTACAGTTCCACCAGTTTGTCCTTAAACAACTGATTGTATATCATGCCCTCGCGCAGGGGAGCAACCGCCTCTTCACCCAGGAAGTGCTCGGCAATGGCATAGCCGAAGGCCATGGCGGCGCCAGGACCGCGGCCGGTGATGAACTGACCGTCCTTGGTGACAATCTCGCCCGTGTACTCAGCGCCCTTCAACTGGCCCTGCACACCGGGATAGCATGTTGCCTTCACTCCCTCCATTATGCCCAGATGTCCGTACACCATGGGGGCGGCGCAGATGGCGGCCAGGGGCTTGCCCTCGGCATGGTGCTTCAGTATGGCCTGGCGCAGGGGTTCGCACTCGTCCAGATTGGTGCTGCCGGGCAGACCGCCAGGCAACACGAGCATGTCCGCTCCGCTCAGCTCCACATCGGCCAGGATGGCATCGGCCACCACGCCCACGCCATGTGCACTATAGACGATCTTCTCGTTGGTAATGCTTACCGTGGTGATGTCCAGACTTGCACGTCTGATGATGTCCAGAGGAGCCAATGCCTCGATGTCTTCAAATCCGGTTGCTAAAAACAGGTATATCATAGTTGTGTCGTTTTATAATGTTCTATGGCACAAATATACATAAAAAATATGCATTTTCAGCCCGGTCAGCACAAAAACTAAAATAAATCATGTAACTTTGCCCGCATAAAGACTCATACACGAATGAAGAAACTCCGCTTTGCCATATTCGGCAATACATACCAGGCAAAGAAGTCGGCCTGCGTGCAGCGTCTCATCAGTATACTGGAGGAGCATGGTGCATCGCTGCTCATCGACAAGGCCTTCTACGGCTATCTGACCGACGGACTCGGCATATCCGTAAAGCCGGAGGCACTGATAGAGGGAAGCGACTTCCAGGCAGACTTTGTCATATCCATGGGTGGCGACGGCACCTTCCTGGAGGCGGCACGCCACGTGGGCGACAAGGGCACTCCCATCCTGGGCATAAACATGGGGCGCCTGGGCTTCCTGTCCGATTATCAGGCAGAGGACATACCTTCTGCCATAGAGCACATATACAACGGCACGTACCGCATAGAGGAGCGCACCGTGCTGATGGTGGAGGACGACAGGCACTCCATACAGGGGCATCCCTATGCCCTGAACGAGGTGGCGGTGCTGAAGCACGACAATTCCTCCATGATAAGCATCGACGTGGAGGTGAACGGCGAGTTCCTCACCACCTACCAGGCCGACGGACTCATAGTGAACACATCTACGGGAAGTACGGGTTATGCCCTCTCCGTGGGAGGCCCCATCATAGGTCCGGGCAGCAACATCATAGGCTTGGTGCCCGTGGCTCCCCACTCGCTGACGGTAAGGCCCCTTACCATTTCCGCCGACGCCACGGTAAGGATGAAGGTGAAGAGCCGCTCGCACAACTTCCTCCTGTCTTTGGACGGACGCAGCGAATCCTCGCAGGAGGGCATCACGCTGACCATCCGCAAGGCACCATACACCATCAACGTGCTCAAACGTAGCGAGGGAAGTTTCTTCCGCACGCTCCGCGAGAAACTCATGTGGGGCGCGGATTCAAGAGAGTAAGGATAAAGACCCACCCCCAACCCAGTCCGCGCGTCGAACTGGAAAGTTCTCCCCTCACAAGGTACAGAAGCACACCAGTGCTTCTTCTGAAGACCTTGCTCGCCCTTTATGGAGGGGAGTAGTCACTACCGAAGTATCCCTCTGTTATGGAGGCGGCATTTATGAATACAACCGACAAACACTTGCACGAAGCCAAACGTCACCCCCGACTTCCTAAGGAAGAGCAAGATAGTACAGTCCCTGTTGGAGGCAGGTTTCCACATGGCATACTCCACTCCCTCGCATGGTTCTGGCACACCAGCCGCGGTATCAGGATGAAGTCCATTGTGAACGTCATCCTGGGGCTGTTGGTCGTGGGCATGGACTTTGCCTTCATCTGGGCAACGAAGATGACCATTGACACGGCTACCGGCCAGGACGACCGCCCGTTGTGGGTAGGGTGCGCCCTGCTCGTTGGCATAGGGCTTGTGAATATTGGTATCTCCTTTGTGCGCCGGTGGACAAGTGCCATACTGGGAGTGAAAAGCCAGAACCTGATGCAGTTGAGGGCATTCTCGCGTCTGATGCATAGTGTGTGGACGGGCAAGGAGCAGTTCCATTCGGGCGACGTGATGAACCGCCTGATACGTGATGCCAACGAGATAACCTCCGTCATCACCGACACCCTGCCTGCCGCCATCTGCGTGTCCGTCAGGCTGTTGCTGGCGTTCCTGTATCTGTTCCATTTCGACTCATGGCTGGCAATGGTTGTTCTGGTGCTTGCTCCGGCCTTCTTCTTGCTCAGCAAGGTGTACATCCGAAAGATGCGCAGCCTGTCACGCGAGATACGCACTACCGACAGCCGCATACATAGCATCCTGCAGGAGAGCATACAACACCGCATGGTGCTGAAGACTCTGGAACAGACCGGTGGGATGGTGGAGCGTCTGGAACGCACACAGGAGCATCTGCACGGACAGGTGCGCCATCGTACCCTCTTCTCCAGTTTCAGCAACCTGACCGTCAACTTCGGCTTCACCGCAGGCTACCTGCTCACCTTCATCTGGGGCGTGTACCGCATGGAAGCCGGCACCATAACCTATGGTACCATGCTGGCCTTCATCCAACTGGTGGGGCAGATACAGGGGCCCTTCCGCGACATGACACGCTTTGTGCCGGCCATCGTGGGTGCGCTGACGGCTGCCGAACGCATGGAGCAACTGGAGCAGACTCCGATGGAGGAATCCGTCAGCCAGAAACTCTTCCCGCACGGGGCTGGTATCCGTTTCAGCAATGTCACATACCGCTACAATGACGGGCATCGCAATGTCCTTGACAAGTTTTCGTTTGATTTCGCACCCGGAAGCACCACGGCCATACTTGGCGAAACGGGCGCGGGCAAGACCACGCTGATACGTATGGTCCTGGCTCTGCTTTCCCCCACCCGGGGCAAGGTGGAGTTCTATGATGCCACAACTTCCGTTGCGGCCTCTCCCGACACACGTTGCAACCTTGTCTACGTGCCACAGGGCAATACGTTGCTGAGCGGTACCATCCGCGACAACCTTCTGCTGGGCAACCCTGATGCAACTGACGAGGACTTGCACCAGGCCCTGCGCATGGCATGCGCCGATTTCGTCTTTTCTTTGCCGGAAACGCTGGACACTGTATGTGGCGAGGGCGGCACAGGCCTGTCTGAAGGGCAGGCCCAGCGCATTGCCATAGCGCGTGCTCTTCTGCGCCAGGGCAATATCCTTCTTCTGGACGAGGCCACCAGTGCGTTGGACACGGATACGGAGCGCCAACTGATAGGGAATATCGCCAGTCAGGCCAGAGAAAGAAAGCAGACCATCCTATTCATAACTCACCGTTCTGCCGTGGTGGAGTATTGCGAGAATACATTGCGGCTTTACAGAAACGGATAGCATTCTGCATTTTAGCCATTTCTCTTCCAGAGACAAGCGTGATGGCCGGAGACACGGTTATGTGGACGGCTGTTCCGTTTTGTCATGTAATTTCAATATCTTCAAGTCCGTCAGTGCGTGGCAATGGGGGAGTGGCGGCCTGTGTCTCGCATTGTCCTGCATTTGCCTTCGTGAGGGCGTGTTTTTGTCCTCCCGATGACAAGGGCGTGTCATCAGTGGTGACAAGCCTTTGTCATCGGGACAACAAGGGCTCGTTCTCCGGGAGGACAAAAATCCCCCAAAATGGAGGGTTTTTGGCTGCTTTCGGAGCAGATGTGCCGATATGGCATGATGACACCCCTTGAAGAGCATGGCTATGCCGCTTTCTTCAAGGGGTGTCATTATTTTTGTGTTCATGTCATGTCCGGCTCTGCCTGATGAGGCTATACCAGCACCTTGTCGCCGCATTCCTTGGCAAGACGCTTTTCTGCGTCCTTCAGTTCCTTGTATTGGGCGAGTAATTTGAGTTGCTCTTCCTTGGGTATGGCAGAGTTAGTCAAATCAGCCTTCACCTTGTTGATCTTGCTTCTGACGATGGAAATCTTCATGTCGGCCAGAACGTGTGTGGTCACTTCCATGAGCCTGTCCCCGTCGGTGGTAAGTTGTTGTCCGCGGGTGTGGTACTTGCTCAGTTCCTCCTTGTCCATGCTGAGTTGGAAGGCAGCCTGCGAGAGTTGCGGGTTGTGGTGTCCAAGGAAATATTTCTCGGCCACGAAGCCCTCGTCGTGGATGTGCTCTATGGCTTTGTCCAGGATGACTTGTGCCGTGGGGTTGCTGAAGGTAAGGCCGTCCTGTGCCAGCGAGTAGAAGATGAACTCTGCCACTGACAAGGGGACGCTGTTGCCGTTTTCATCTTCGGCCTCGCATACAATCTTTTCTCCATAGCGCACAATCAGTTGGGCCAGGAGCAACTCTGTGCCATGCGCTGACTTGCCCTGTATGTTGGCAACTTGTCGGGGCAGAGGTTGCGGAGTGGCTTGTTGGGTGAAACCTTGTGCGGGAATGTCCTTGTTTGCCTCAGGGGGGAGTGATGCTTCCGTGTCGGTATTCTCACCTTGCGAGGGTCCGATTTCGTTGGGCAGGTTTTGTGGAGAATTCCTGCGCTTGTATTCCTCCTCGCGGTTCTTGGACATCTGGTTCTGCACGGCACGGTGTATCATCTGTTCCTGCATCTGCATGGTCTGTGCCGTTTCGCGTATGTAGAGCGAGCGTGTTATCTCGTCGGGGATGAAGGAAATGCTCGTGACGATTTCTGCCACCAGTTGGCTCAGTTTGCGAGGGTCGTTCTGTGCCTGGGACATGAGCAGGTTGGTCTTGAACTTGAGGAAGTCCACCTGATGCTGCTCCACATAGCGCCGGAAGTCCTCGGCATTGTGCTTGCGTGCAAAACTGTCGGGGTCGTCGCCGTCGGGCAGAAGCAGTATTTTCACGTTCATGCCTGCCGCCAGAAGCATGTCCGTGCCTCGCTGGGCGGCATGTATGCCGGCATCGTCGCCGTCGTAGAGCAGGGTGATGTTGTTGGTGAAACGGTGCAACAGGTGTATCTGCTCCTTGGTAAGTGCGGTGCCCGAGTTTGCCACCACGTTCTCAATGCCGCACTGGTGCATGGAGATTACGTCGGTGTAGCCCTCCACCATATACACCTGGTCCATCTTCACTATCGCCTGCTTGGCATGGTAAAGGCCGTACAGTTCGCGGCGCTTGCTATATATGCTGGATTCGGGCGAGTTCTGGTATTTCACCGCCACACCCTTGGTGGCGGCATCCAATACACGTCCGCCAAAACCGGCCACCTTGCCGCCTATGTTGTACCAGGGGAACATGACGCGCCCCCAGAAACGGTCCACCACACTGCCGTCCTCGCGCTTGATGGACAGGCCTGTGCCCACGAGGTACTGCTCGCGATAGCCCTCTTTCAGGGCGGCGCGGGTCATGACGTCGCGCCCCTTGGGACAGAAGCCCAACTGGAACTTCTCTATGATGTCGTCGCGGAAACCACGTTGGCGGAAGTAGGCAAGTCCAATGGCGCGACCGTCCATGGTGTTGTACATCTGGTCCTTGAACCACTTCAGCGCCCATTCGTTCAGGATGAACATGCTATCCCTCTCCATTTGTGCAGCACGTTCCTCGGCGGTCAGTTCCCTTTCCTCCACCTGAATGCCGTATTTCTTGGCCAGATAGCGAAGCGCATCAGGATAGGACAGTTGCTCGTGCTCCATGATGAAGCCGATAGGATTGCCACCTTTGCCACAGGCAAAGCATTGACAATAGTTTTTTGCTGGTGAAACATAGAACGACGGCGTGCGGTCATCGTGGAAAGGGCACAATCCCTTGTAGTTGGCACCGGACTTCTTCAGTGTGACGAAATCCGACACCACATCCACTATCTGTGCCGCCTCCTTTATCTTGTCTGTGGTAATCCTGTCTATCATTTAGCTTCACGAGAAAATTGTGCAAGAAATTGTCCAAGACTTGCCATATGGTTTCCTATAATGTATACTTGCCTTATCCTTTCAGTTTATAGCATTCCTCCCTGAGCCATTGCGCCCATTGGGTGTCGGTTTTGGATTGGTTGAAGTGCTGGTAGGGGATGGGCTTGCCTATGTATATCTTGAAGTGCTTGCCACGGGCGGTCTTCATCATCTGGCGGGGCAGGAGGATGAGGCCTATGTTGAACTTCATGCCCAGTTTGCGGCGTATCCATTCAAGGGCATAGAAGGGTGTGGAGTTGCGGCCGTCGAAGTACATGGGCACTATGTCGCGCTTTGCTTCCACGCTCTGCTTTATTACGCTCTTCTTCCATTCTATGTCCTGGATCTTGCCGTCGATGTAGCGCGAGCAGAAACCGGCAGGGAAACTGATCAGTTGGGTGTCGGGGTCGTTGTAGGCGCGTTGTACCCCCTCCATGTCGGCACGTTTCTGGCGTCCCATGGTATTGACGGGCAGGAAGACGCTTCTGAGGGGTTCGATGTACATGAGCAGGTCGTTGACGATGACCTTTATCTTGGGAAAGAAGTCGCCGAATACGGCTATGTAGGATATGCCGTCGAAGGCTCCCAGCGGATGGTTGCTGACGAGCATGTAATGCCCTTGCTTGTCAAGGTTTTCCATGCCTTGCACGGTATATGTTACCTTCATGTCCTCGGACATGGCTTTGGCAAAGGCCGCCCCATCGTTGTGTCCCAGACGGGTGAGTATGTCGTTCATCTCCTTTTGGCAGATGAGGCGCTCCATCATGCGTATGACGAAGGCGGGAAGTTTCTTCCTTAGTTTGGGAGCCTTGTTGGTGATGACGGATTCGAGGTTGATGAGTTGCATTTGAAAAAGAAAGGCCCTCCCCCTTGCCCCCATAGGGCGGGGAGTTCCGGAGGGTGTTTGTTAATCGTTGTTCCGTAAATGTTGGTGGTGTTCAGAAGTAGCCGTTCCCCGTATTAAGGGGAGCGGTATATGGCTGGGCTCTTAGGTTGAGAGTACTGCCAAGGCGTTGATGAGTTCCTTTTTCAAGGGTTTGTCGCTCTTTACGGCATTGGTGAAGGGCACGTAGACAATCTCGTCGTTGCGTATGCCTATCATCACGTTGCGCTGGCCTTCCATCAGTGCCTGAATGGCTCCCACGCCAAGGCGGCTGGCCAGGATGCGGTCCTGTGCGCTGGGGCGGCCTCCGCGTTGCAGGTGGCCAAGGATGGAAACTCGCACGTCGTATTCGGGGTATTCTTTTTTCACTCGCTCGGCATAGTACATGGCACCGCACTTGGGACTTTCGCTAACCAGCACGATGCACGACTTCTTGCTCTTGCGGATGCCGTGTCCGATGAAGAGTTCCAATTGGTCGGCTCCGGTGCTGTCCTCGGGGATGATGGCTGCCTCAGCTCCGGCCGCTATGGCGCTGTTCTGTGCCAGGAAACCGGCATCGCGTCCCATCACCTCAACGAAGAAGATGCGTTCGTGACTGTTGGCCGTGTCGCGGATTTTGTCCACGCACTCCATGATTGTGTTCAGTGTGGTGTCGTAGCCTATGGTCAGGTCCGTGCCGTTCAGGTCGTTGTCTATTGTGCCGGGCAGACCTATGCATGGCACGTCAAACTCTTCGGCAAAGATGCGGGCGCCGGTAAGGCTTCCGTTGCCGCCAATTACCACCAGGGCGTCTATGTTGTTGGCCACCATGTTGTTGTAGGCCTTCTGTCTGCCCTCTGCCGTCTGGAACTCCTTGCTTCTTGCCGTCTTCAGTATGGTTCCGCCACGCTGGATTATGTTGCTCACGTTCTCTGTGGTGAACTCCTTTATCTCATTGTTCACCAGTCCTTCGTAGCCACGGTAGATGGCTTTCACCTTCATGTCGTTTGCTATGGCGGCACGTGTCACCGCACGTATTGCTGCATTCATGCCTGGAGAGTCGCCTCCGGAGGTAAGAATGCCTATGGTCTTTATTCTTGGCATAGTATGTGTGTTAATTATTAATGTGTGTCTTTTGGCAGTTTTACGCACACAAAGATACTAAAAAAAAGTTTATGTGCAGATGCAAGTGTGTTTATAAAATTTAAATATGCACAAAACTCTGACAATTTCATGCCATGCCTTAAACCCTGCCTTCAAGGCGGTGTCATAAAAATGTCTGGACAAAGAAAGAACAAACAAATATCACAAACATACTAAAAACAGGATAATCATGAAGAAGTATCTCATTCTTTTGTTTGCCGCATTGGCACTCAACGTAAGTGCCCAGGACACCCAGGGCAGTAATTCGGAAAAGCGCGAGGGTGCAAAGCGCGGAATGATGCACCGTGGCAAGAAGGACTTTACCGCCAACCTCAGCGAGGAGGCGAAGAAGACTTACGAGGCCCTTGCCAAGGAGTACAGTCAGGAGAAGAAGGCCATACGCGAGAAGTATCGTATCCAGAAACCCGAGAAGAGGCAGAAACCCACCGAGGCACAGATGGACGAGATTATGGAGAAGCGCTACGCATGCCGCAAGGCCCTCCTGAATCTGGAGGAAAAGTACTACGGCAAGTTCCGCAAGTTCCTGACTCCCTGGCAAGCCACACAGGCCGTCAAGGCCGGCGACTTCAACGGCCGGCATAACAACCGCAAGGCTTTCCGTGGCGGAAATCACGGCAAGAAGCACCAGTTTGGCAAGAAGCACCATGACGCGAAGTGCTACGCGAAGTGCGATGCCTGCAC
This sequence comes from Bacteroidaceae bacterium, assembly GCA_017466325.1. Lineage (GTDB taxonomy): Bacteria > Bacteroidota > Bacteroidia > Bacteroidales > Bacteroidaceae > Physcousia. Next base: position 64,598 of record JAFTUK010000056.1, read on the forward strand.
CAAGAAGTTGGGATGTGACGTCAAGAAAGATTGCCCCAAGAAACAGGAGTGTGAAGTCAAGAAGTAGGCGCACCACTGAGGACGTATAATTTATCAGGATTTAATAAATCCCCGAAGTCTCCATATGGAAAGGCTTCGGGGATTCTTTTGTCGTATTGTTTACAACGTGATGTAAATGTATTTACCTTGTTGTGTAAAACTCTGTTCCTTACTCTGCCGCACCGAGCAGTATCTCGCTCAGTGAGGGGTGGGCATGGATGGAGTCGGCCAGAGTGTGCAGGGTGGCGCCGGACTTCATCAGTGCGGCGGCCTCGTGGATGAGGTCGGCGGCATGCTCGCCCAGGATGTGGCAACCCAAGATATGTCCTTCCTCGTCGGCCAGAATCTTCACTATGCCGTCTTCGGCACCCATGGCCAGAGCCTTGCCGTTGGCACGGTAGAAGGCCTTGCGGGTGGAGTAGGGTATGCCCTGTGCCTCGGCTGCCTCCTCGGAAAGTCCCACGGTGGCCACCTCGGGAGTGGTGAACACGGCGGCGGGGATGATACCGAAGTCGATGCTGTCCTCCTTGCCAAGGATATGGTTCAAGGCACGGTAGGACTGGAATGTGGCGGCGTGTGCCAGTTGGCAAAGGCCGTTGATGTCGCCCACGGCATAGATGTGGGGCAGGGAGGTTTGCATGTTCTCGTTCACGGTGATGCCCTTGGGGGTGTATGCTATGCCGATGTCGTCCAGATTGAGCGAAGAGAGGTTGGCACCACGTCCCACGGCCATGAGCACGAGGTCGCAGACTTCCTGCTTCGTTGCCTCCTTCTCAATATATTCCACCACCTTGCCATCTTCCTCGGTGCGGATGGCACTGACGGCACAACCGGTCTTGAAGTTGATGCCCTGCTTCTTCAGTGAGGTGCGCAGACGCTTGGCAATGTCGCGGTCGAAGGCAGGTAGAATTTCCTTGCAGTATTCCACTACCGTAACCTTACTGCCGAAGGCATTGAAGATGCTGGCAAACTCCAAGCCTATCACACCGCCGCCTATGATGCACAGGCGCTGGGGCACTTGGGTGAGGTTGAGCATCTCGGTGGATGTCACCACTCCCTCGCCGTGTGCTCCCTCGATGGGAAGGAACTTGGTCACCGAACCAGTGGCAATGATGATGTTGGGGGCAGAGTATTCCTCTTCGCCTACACGGATGGTGTGTTCGTCAACGAACAGAGCCTTGCCCTGCACGAAGGTGATGCCGGGAGTCTTCATCAGTGTGGCGATGCCACCTGCCAACTGCTCCACGATGCCATCCTTGCGTGCAATGGCCTTGGAGAGGTCGAATTGCACTTCTCCTGTCTCTATCCCGAAGGTGTTGCTCTCCTTGAGTTCCTGTAGCAGAGAAGCATTCTTGCAGAGGCATTTTGTGGGGATACAACCCTCGTTGAGGCAAGTGCCGCCCACCTTCCTGGCCTCAACCACGAGGACCTGCAAACCTGCCTTGGCGGCTTTGACACCGACCTCGTAACCTCCGGGGCCGGCACCTATGATTATGAGTTGATGTGTCATAGTTGTAAATAAACGGAAAGGTGAAAACGGAAAACGGGAAACTGCCTGGTCATTCGCTCCACACTCATCGTTCTCCCTCCCCCCCCCCCAGGTAGGGGTGGGGCTTTTCCCAGTTTTCCGTTTTCACCTTTACGTTTTCCGTTTTACAGGGTTTTGTAGGTAAACTTCGGTTCCTTTACCGCCTTCACATCGTCCAGACGGCGGACGGGAGTGTGGTGCGGGGCAGTCTTCAGGAGTTCGCGCTGGTCGCGTGCCTCGAGGGCTATCTTTTTCATCACATCAATGAACTCGTCCAGGGTCTTCTTGCTCTCTGTCTCGGTAGGCTCTATCATCATGGCCTCGTGGAAAAGCAGGGGGAAGTAGATGGTGGGTGCATGATAACCATAGTCGAGCAGGCGCTTTGCCACATCCAGGGTGGTGACGTGCGACGGGTCGTGGTGGTCGCCGCCATATTCTTCGCGAAGGCCGTCGAAGACAAACTCGTGCTTGCAAAGCACATCGATGGGCAGTTTGTAGTATTCCTTCAGGTGCTCCTTGATGTAGTTGGCATTCAGCACAGAGAGTTTGCCTGCCATGGGGATGTACTCCTTGCCCAAAGAAAGCAGGTAGGCATAGGCACGGATGACAATGCCGAAGTTGCCTAGGAAGGCAGAAACGCTACCCAGCGACTCGGGGTTGTTTACCAAGGTGAAGTAGCCGTCCTCCTGACGCTTTACCTGCGGATTGGGCAGGTATTCCTCCAAACCCTTTCTTACGCCAACAGGACCGCTGCCAGGGCCACCACCGCCATGAGGTGTGGAGAAGGTCTTGTGCAGATTGATGTGCATAACATCGAAGCCCATGTCGCCAGGGCGGCATACGCCCAGCATGGGGTTCAGGTTGGCACCGTCGTAGTACATCAGGCCGCCGCACTCGTGCACCAGGCGTGCTATCTCAGGAATCTTTGTCTCGAAGATGCCCAGCGTGTTGGGGTTGGTCATCATCATGCCGGCAATGTCATCGCCCAGCAGAGGTTTCAGGTCCTCCACGTCCACGGTTCCGTCCGGCGTGCTCTTCACCTCCACTATCTGCAGACCGCATACGGCGGCGGATGCAGGGTTGGTGCCATGGGCCGAATCGGGCACGATAATCTTGGTACGCTTCAGGTCGCCACGTTTTTCGTGGTAGGTGCGTATCACCATCAGGCCTGTCAGCTCGCCATGGGCACCGGCAAAGGGATTCAGTGTGAATTCGTGCAGACCGGCTATCTCGGAGAGTGATTTCTGTACGTTATAATATAGTTCCAGTGCACCCTGTGCGGTGTATTCCGGCTGATGGGGATGCAGGGCGGTGAAGCCTGGCAGGGAAGCCATCTCCTCGTTTATCTTGGGGTTGTACTTCATGGTGCAACTGCCCAGAGGATAGAAGCCGGTGTCCACGCCGAAGTTGTTGTTGGACATGTTGGTATAGTGGCGCACGGCGGTAAGTTCGTCCACCTCTGGCAATATCGTCTCGCCCTCGCGGAGAAGGTTTGCAGGCAGGTCCTCCAATGTGTGACCGCTCCACTGGTTCTCTGGCAGAGAATAACCAATACATCCGGGGGTGGAAAGTTCGAATATGAGTTTTCCGTAATATGTGTTGTTCATAATGCTTTCGGATATGTCACTTATTTGTTAGTACTATAGTCCTTGCTCTGCACAGAAGGCAGCAATGCTTTCCACCAGAGCCTCCACCTCTTCAGGAGAGCGTTGCTCGGTGGCGGCAAAGATAATCTCGTCTTCCTTTGCTTCTGCCTTCACGCCGGCAATGAAACCGTCTATGTAGGCATTGTCCTGCAAGGCGCTGATGTCCAGAGAGCATTTCAGAGTGAACTCGTTTAGGAAGGGTTTGCCGGGATATGCCTCGGTGAAGCAGGGAAGGGCAAGCAGACGCTTGTGCAACTCGTGTGCGGCGCCATAGGACTGCTCGTTGACCTCGCGCAAGCCTTTCTTGCCCATCAGAGCAAGGTAGGAAGCGACATACAGGCACATGATGCCCTGGGCGGTGCAGATGTTGGAAGTGGCCTTCTCGCGACGGATATGCTGTTCGCGTGCCTGCATGGTAAGCACGAAGCAACGCTTGCCATCCATGTCGGTGGTGGCGCCTACCAGTCGTCCTGGCATCTTGCGCACCAAGGCATTGGTGGTGCAGAGATAACCTATGTAGGGACCGCCATAACACATGGGAATGCCCAGGCTCTGTGCCTCGCCACAAGCGATGTCGGCACCCCACTGCCCGGGAGACTTCAGCACACCCAGGGCAGAGGCCATGGTGTTGATGGCCAGCAGAGCCTTGTGTGCATGGCACATGTCGGCAAGGCCGGTGAAGTCCTCAATGATGCCGTAGTAGTTGGGTTGGCACACCAGCACTCCTGCCACGTCGTCGGCCTCAAGCAATGCCTGTATGGCACACATGTCTGTAACGCCATCCTTTGCGGGCACCTTTACGAGGTCCACACCGTGGAACTTGGCGTATGTCTCCACCACTCGCATCACGGCAGGGTTGAATGTCTCGGAGATGAGCACACGGTTGCGTTTCTTGGCAGCCGCCACGCACATCATCATTGCCTCGGCCGTGGCCGTGGAACCGTCATACATGGAAGCGTTGGAGATATCCATGCCGGTCAGGTCGGCCATCATTGTCTGGTACTCGAAGATGTATTGCAGGGTACCCTGGGAAATCTCAGCCTGATACGGGGTGTAGGAGGTGGAGAACTCCGAGCGCGATGCTATGTAGGGCACCACACTGGGCGTGTAGTGGTCATAGACACCGGCACCGGCAAAGGAGATGAGTTGTTCGTTGGATTGCTCAAGAGAACCTATCACCCTTCTCACCTCTATTTCCGACATGGCAGAGGGCAGGGCAAGTTCCTTGTTGAACTTCAGTTCTTCAGGAACCTCGGAATATAGTTCCTCTAAAGAACTGACGCCAACAACCTTCAGCATCTCCTGAAGGTCATTGGCAGTATGGGGAAAGTATTTCATAGGCTAAAAACGAAATGGAGGACCCACCCCCAACCCCTCCACAGGGGAGGGGAGTAGTTACATCAAACAGATGAGAATTCAATACATTCTACTCCCCTCCATAGAGGGCGAGCAAGGTCTTTTAGAATAAGCACTTAATGTGCTTCTGTACCTTGTGAGGGGAGCACTTCCCAGTGCGACGCGCGGATTGGGTTGGGGGAGGGTCTTTTTTTAGTACTTACTTGCAACAGTTCTCGTAGTCAGCGGCGCTGAGCAGGTTGTCCACCTCGGAAGGGTCGGACAACTTCACCTTCATGATCCATGTGCCGAAAGCATCCTGGTTGATGAGTTCGGGCTGGTCTTCAAGGTCTGCGTTGATTTCAACAACCACACCGCTTACGGGAGAAATGAGGTCGCTGGCTGCCTTCACGCTTTCCACTGCACCGAATTCCTCGCCTGCAGTAACTTCGTCGTCCACTTCGGGCATGTCCACGTACACCACGTTGCCCAACTGCTCCTGAGCATAGTCGGTGATACCAACATAACCGTACTCGCCTTCAACTTTCACATACTCGTGGCTCTCGCTATAGTAGAGGCCTTCAATTGTCTTTGCCATAATTAGATTAGGTTAAGGCCCTCCCCCTTGCCCCTCCACAAGGGAGGGGAGTATAATGTATAGGGATTGGGCAAGTTAATGATTTGTTTATTAATTTTGTGTTGTTATTGTTTCACTTCTTTGATTGCGTCCCCCGTTCCTCGTTCAATTACCATCTTGCTTTCGTCATCATTCGGTAGTATCTACTCCCCTCCCTTGTGGAGGGGTTGGGGGAGGGTCTTTTTTTCCTACTTCTTGTAATTCTTCTCGTAGAAGCGCTTCTTGCACACGGTGCCTTCCTGCAACTTGCGGTGTATGCGCACCTGCACCGGGGTGTCGAGTTTGGCATATTCAATGTCCACCATGGCCATGCACACGCTCTTGCCGGTAGAGATGGAGTTGTAGCCCGTGGTGACGGTTCCCACCACCTTGTCGTCCACCACCACATCGTAGCCATGGCGTGGGATGGCACGACCTGCCAGTTCTATGCCCACAATCTTGCGGGTCAGTCCCACAGCCTTCTGCTTGGCAAGGGCTTCCTTGCCGATGAAGTTCTCCTTGTCGAGTTTCACGAACATGCCCAGTCCTGCTTCCAGGGGTGTGATGTCGTCCGTCAGTTCGTCGCCATAGAGGGGCAGGCCAACCTCGAACCTCAGCGTGTCGCGGCAACCGAGGCCACAGGGTTTCACGCCATGGGCAATGAGTTTGTCCCATGCGCCTTGTATGTAGGCATGACTTCCGTACACCTCAAAACCATCCTCGCCCGTATAGCCTGTACGGCTAACTATGAGGGTCTCGCCCTCCGTGTCAACGGTCTTGAAGGTGTAGAATGCCAAATCCTCGCATGCCAGGTCCAGACACTCGGCCATCACCTTCTCCGATTCGGGTCCCTGCAGGGCTATCTGTCCGTAGGTGTCGCTCTGGTTCTCGGTAACCACGTCGAAGGCCTTTGCCTGAGCTTCTATCCAAGCATAGTCCTTGTCTATATTGGCTGCGTTGATGACCAGGAAGAACTTGTCATCTGCCATCTTGTAGACAAGCAGGTCGTCCACGGTGCCACCGTTCTCATGCAGCATCATACCATAATATATCTTTCCCACGGGAGCACCGGCAATGTCGTTGGTGAAGATGTACTGCACGTACTTCTCCGCCTCAGGACCGCTCACAAGCACCTCGCCCATGTGGCTCACGTCGAACACACCGCAGGCCTTGCGCACGGCATTGTGCTCGTCCACGATGTCGGTGTACTGTATGGGCATCTCAAATCCCCCGAAGGGTACCATCTTGGCGTTCAGTTCCAAGTGTTTGTCGTAAAGACATGTTCTTTTATCAGTCATAGTAGTGTGATAGTATTGTTTTAGGTTTGTTTATTCAAAGAGTTTTTTCCAACATCGAGCAGAGTTCTGCCGTCTCCAATCCTCTGACGGCTCTGTTGGGGGAATGTTCTCTGGCATGCTTTGTCAGGTTTTCTTTTGTGAACGTGCACCCGACAAAGGCATTGCTGAACAAGGCGTGGGCATCGCCCAGTTCGAAGTAGTCACCGCTAAGTTCAACGGACACCACCATGCCGTCTTTTACCTCGAACTCCATTGCTATCGTACCGCATCCCTCTATCCTTGCCTGGCACCGGTGGGGTACTTCTGTCTTCCTTGCCTTGCCCCAGAGGAACGTGGGTGCATAGTATCCGCTCTCTATCTCTCGGATGCGGCTGATGTCCTCTTCCGTAAGCGATATGCTTCCCTTGCAGAGATGCTCACTTATGCTCTGGCGCAACTCCCTCACACCTGTGCTCTCGGGTAGGGCGTCCTTAAGCAGGGCAATGCGGCTTTCCACGCTCTTCACACCCTTGGACAGGAGTTTGGCACGTTCGGGAGTCAGTGCGCCTTGCATCCTCCTTGCGTCCGTGTCGTAGAGCATGGTGCCGTGCACGATATTGCGCCTGGCCATGTGGTAGAAGGCGTTTCCGCAAATCTTGCCTCCACCCTTCATGCAGATGTCGTTGCGTCCGGATACCTCCACCTCGGCGCCCAACCCCTTGAGGCACCCGGCCATGTTTTTGGCATACTCGCCGAACAGTTCCTCCACCGCACCTTCCCGTGTCACGAGGCTTGTCATTATGTTCCCATGGTCGGCAAAGATGCTTCCTCCGCCGCTCTTTCTCCTGATTACGTCAATGCCTTCCGTCTTGCAGAAGGCCAGATCTATCTCAGCCTCGGCATCCTGGTTCCTGCCCATCACCACGGTGGGCGCCAGTTGCCATGTAAACAGATAACTGCCCTCCGGCAGGTATGATGCTATGTACTCTTCCACTGCCAGATAGAATGCCGCCCTTTCTCCCTCGTACTCCGAGGGCAGGACGACATGTGTGGCAGGGAAGATGTGTTCAGGCATGGTGTGTGTTGTTGTGTGTGGTCAGATGTCGGTATTTATGCCCTATTCTTGGCACGTTTTCTCGCTTTTTGTGCATCAAATTTACAGAATCGTCTTCAATCAGGCAAATAATCGGTCTTTATTTTTGTTAAAACGCAGGATAGGGCCAATAATGAACGGGCACTTGGATGGGTATGGCTCGTTATATATACATCTTTATATATGCAGACGGAGCAAAACCAATGCTTTGCTCCGTCTGTGTTATTTGTCGTTATGTATGCCATGCAAGAAGCATCACTTGAAGATTTTCACCACGTGGTCGGGTAGGGCAGTGCGGTTCCATTTTTCGGTGTTGGTATGGCCGTTGTACTGGTAGGACAGGGTGTGCTTGTCCTTGCCCTGCCATGAAATCTGGCATGGGTTGCCGCCTTCCTTGGTGTGGCCGTCGGGAGTGTATTCCACTTCCTCTATGGTGAAGATCATGGATTGTGCCTTGCCCACCTGGGCGAGATGCAGGGTCATGCGCACATCCTTGTCGTAGAACTTGTAGTATTTGGTGCCCGTCATCTCAGGTGCGTGCCATACGCCCAGGAGTTTGTTCTTCTTGCCGGGTTTCTTGTCCACTCTGTCCATCAGGTCGATGAAGTCCTTCATGTTCTCGGACATGATTTTCTTGGCCGGGGTGTACACGTTGGTCACCTTCACGGTGTTCTGTCCTCCGGGATAGCCGCTCGGGTCGTATGTCCATGTGTAACTGAGGCCTTCGTCGGTGGCCTTCAGCGCCTTCATTTCCTTTTCTACAACGTAAACCCTCTCAACCCCCTCCACTTCGTATGTCTGTATCTCGTATGTCTTTCCGTCCTTCAGCAACAGGTACATGTCCTGCGGATTTTCCATCTCCTTGCCGTCCAGAGTTGTAAACTTGGTCTGCTTGTACAGGCCGGGCTTTGGTTGTGCCATAGTGGCCATGCCAACCATGAGCATCGCGATTGATAGAAAAAGTGTCTTTTTCATAATCGTGGGTATTAGGGGTTATACTTTTACTTTTCCTGCTAACAAAATTAAACGATAATGTTGTTCGTTATTCCCCATTAGTGATGATATTTCGGAAATAACGTGCAAATGCAATGTCCATGTTGCAAAACGCGTACTGATGCGCCCCTGCACGTCCCGTGTCTGATGCCCTGAAGTTGTGTGGAGTGTGTATAAAAACAAAAAAGAACAACCATGTGTGGCCGTCCTTTCCTTTCTTCCCTGCCCTTTGGGTGTGACTCCTGCAGGATTCAAACCTGCAACCTTCTGATCCGTAGTCAGATGCTCTATTCAGTTGAGCTAAGGAGCCATCCTTGATTATGTCTGTGGGCGATGACGGATTCGAACCGCCGACCCTCTGCTTGTAAGGCAGATGCTCTGAACCAGCTGCGCTAATCGCCCGTTGCTGAAAGTGAAGAGGGCCTTGTGCTTGTCTGTGCTCTTCCTCAGGCCGTTCCTTTCATAAAGAAGAGAACCTCGGCAGGTTCTCGCTCTCTTTTATTTTGGCGGTGCGGACGGGACTCGAACCCGCGAACCCTAGCGTGACAGGATAGTATTCTAAACAGCTGAACTACCGCACAAATCCTGTTCAGTATTTTGTTTGAGCGGAAAACGAGGCTCGAACTCGCGACCCCAACCTTGGCAAGGTTGTGCTCTACCAACTGAGCTATTTCCGCATTCTTTTGTTCACACCTTGGTTCGTGTGAAGTGGGCAGGGACGGATTCGAACCGCCGA
>JAFTUK010000014.1 GCA_017466325.1 Bacteroidaceae bacterium
AACTGAGCTATGGCACCTTGCCTTTATCCGTTTTGCGAGTGCAAAGGTAGACTTTTTTTCTTATTCACACAAATTATATGGCAACTTTTTAGCATTTTAGCGTAAAATATGCCTTTAAGTGATATTTTCCTCGCATGGCAACAAGGTTTTATACATTTTTTGGCGTATCTTTGCAACGCTTAAGAAAAGCATTCGGATAGTAGCGCAGTTGGTAGCGCACTACGTTCGGGACGTAGGGGTCGGGCGTTCGAGTCGCCTCTATCCGACATGAATCCGACATTCAGGAGACCAATAATCCGCATTGCTGTGCTCGTGGGAGCATGGTGTTGCGGATTTCTGTTTTATTGGTTTCTTGGCAATTCCCTGAGCAAGAACTGGACGGAATGTTCTGTGGGAGAATGGATGTTTACCATCTGGCAGGGGTACGCCGCCTTTCTGCAGGACAGGCTGGCCGGCATGGAGCTGAATCAGGAATCCTTCGGGCAGATAGTGGCACTAACCTTGGGGAACAGGGAATTCCTCACACCGGAGACAAAGCAACTGTACAGGGAGGCCGGAGCCGCACACTTGCTGGCCCTCTCCGGCATGCATCTGGGCATTCTGTATGGGGCATTCAGGTTGGTGATGCAGAACCTGACCTATACACGATGGAAATGGCCCGCTTTCTGTGGCATAATGCTGTTGCTATGGTCCTATGCCGTGATGACGGGGTGTCCAAAGAGCCTCATCCGTGCCGCACTGATGACATCACTGGCCCTGCTGCTTCAGGTGTGCGGAGAAAGGCGAAGTCATCTGGACATTCTGAACGTGAGCGCCGCCGTGGTGTTACTCACCGACCCGGCCTCGCTTTGGGACATAGGTTTCCAACTGTCCTGCGCCGCCATGCTGGGAATTATTATCGTGGGCATACCTACAACGGAGCATTGGAGGCACTTCACACTACTGCCACGCATGGTGCTCAGCAGTCTGGCAATCTCCATCTCTGCGCAACTGGCCACTCTCCCCTTGACTCTGTTCTACTTCAACAGTATTGCCACGTACAGTGCCCTGACCAGCCTGGTGGCTATACCGTTGACAACACTGATAATATACTTCAGTATAGGCCTATATGCCGGAATGCATTGGTGCATACCCGTGGTGGAGGCATTGATATGGTGTCAAAACGAGACAATGGGATTCATAAGCGGACTGCCTGGCGCATACATTGAGATACTATAAACCTTTGGGGAAGTCACTTTCGCTCGGAAAAGCAAAATAAAGTACACTTTCTTTTTGCTTTTCTCTCGCTTATTCGTAACTTTGACCAACGGTGAAGTTACTCACGTTCGGAATTACTCATATAAATTTGGTAATTCACTCACTTAATCGTAACTTTACCATCGCAGAACATGACTAATATACCTTATTTATATTATATGAAGACACGCCTCCTTCTACTATGCCTCCTGTGCTTTGCCTATGGTACGAAGCTACATGCACAACTCCTGCTGAAGGGAAAAGCGTCGTACTACCACGATGCCCTGCACGGCAACAAAATGAGCAACGGAGAACCGTACCACAAGGACAGCATGACATGCGCCCATCTGAAACTGCCTTTCGGCACCCTGCTGAAGGTGCGCAACCTGAGGAACGACAAGGAGGTTATCGTGGAGGTGACGGACCGCGGCCCGTTTGCCAAGAAATACATTCTGGACCTTTCCCGCGCGGCTGCCAGGGAGCTGGGGTTCATTGGCCGAGGGTTCGCCCCGGTGGAGATAAGCATATACACGCCTGCCAAGGTGCCGTTCCGCATGAAGACAGAAGAGAAGGAGATGCCCGAACTGGATCTGCAGCACCGCATCATGGCCATCTATCCCGAACCGCTCTGGCAGCAGGCGGACAGCACCGATACGGAGTGAACCGATGAACACAAGAACCGCCATACACCTGTGCCTCGGCATGATTGCTTTGGCAAGTTGCACCGGTAAACTGACAAGCCTGGTCCCCGACACACCGTCCAAGGCGCCTGACTACTTCTGCACATGGAACACACAAGGGTATGCGGTGAGTTACACTGGCCCCGACAAGATGCGCAGTGCCATGACGGAGGAGAACATCTTCGGGGAAGGACCGCACCAGAACTGGGTGAGTTTCTTTCCCAAGATACGCCGGGACCTATATTTCGTGATGGACGACTCGTGGGACATACCAAGGGACCAGAACCATGGAAACGGGAACCCTCACCTTGGGCGGAGCGAACTGGACGAAGGGCGCTTCCCGTCGTTCCGCGGCACACCGGCAGAACGTCTCGGCCAACTGACCAGACGCATAAAGCAGGAGGGGTGGAAAGGTGTCGGCGGTTGGATTTGTGCACAGAAGGCAGGAGGACACGAGGAGCAGAGCGAAGAGGAATACTGGACAGAAAGACTGAAAGCGGCCAATGAAGCAGGATTCTCGTACTGGAAGGTTGACTGGGGGCAGCAGGACAGGAACGAAGGTTGGCGACGCATGCTTACCCGTCTGGGCAAGGAGCATGCCCCCGACCTGTGGATAGAGCACGCCATGCACGGGCACTTCATCCGCTTCAGCGACGTGTTCCGCACCTACGACGTGGAAAACATCATAGCACAACCCCTTACCATACGACGTGTGGCAGAACTCCTGCCGCACAAGGCCGAGGGAGAAAGCGAGGGCATCATCAACTGCGAGGACGAGCCATATATTGCCGTGGGACTGGGATGCGCCATTGGCATAATGCGTCACCCCATGGACGGGAATCTGCCAGACGGCAGGCAGGACGAGGTTTTTCCTCCTGTCGGACATAACTACAAGAGGTGTATGGACGAGGTGGTGCGTGCCGTAAGGTGGCACCGCATAGCAGGACCCTTCGGAGTGGACGGCAACTTTGAGACGGATACCGCCATGCTTACCGACCATTGGCATCTGCACGAGAACGAAACATGGAACAAGGGACGCCAAGCAGGCACCACACTCCGTGAAAGCGCACCTGCCAGAGTAAGCCGCAACATGCCCCTGCCCATAGTGGACGACACCACGGAAATGCGTCCCTTCATCCTCTCCACCGCCTACCCCACCGGTGCCGTTGCCATTTCTGCCATCGGCAGGGCTTGGGGGCGCGAATATGTATGCAAGGAGGCTGCCGTAACAGCCCTTGCCAAGGACTGGTACGCACCAATAGGCCTGTTCGGCTGGTTCAAGGAAGTGTGCCTTGTTTATCCAGGACCCATCCAGCGCAAACCAAGGGTGCTGGCACAGGACCTGGCAGGGGACATGCCAGTGGACATCACCACAGAAGTGACCATTGAAGGCAGCAAACTGCTCATCCCGGGCGAAGTGATCCGCAGAGTAGGCCTGATGGCAGCAAGTCCCGGCGACTTGTCGGCACCGGGACTGCTAATCAAGATCAAGTAAAGGACACGACGGAGTCCTTCATGGCCCCTTGCCGAACCGCCACCGAGGACAGGGACAGACTCTTGGAAGGACTCTTGCCGAAACATCATAGCGGACTGCAATTATTCCCAATCGGCCATTAGCGTTATGATGATAATAGCGTTTGTTTTTGAACAGATGTTTTGCCACTTTGAGGGCGCAATGGGGTTCCATTGTAACCGAGAAATGACGACAAAGATGACAAAAATAAGTATTCTTTAGCGCGTAACTGTCTAACGAGCGATTGGGGGGGGGGGCGAT
>JAFTUK010000015.1 GCA_017466325.1 Bacteroidaceae bacterium
CATTACCTGAGCCTTGCTGTTCTTGATGTCTCCGCTTATCGCCAACAGGATAGGAATACAACGCTCTATCTCCTCATCAACGAGGTCGCGGTACTGCTCACGCTCTGCCTGTGCCTTGGCTTCAGCAGCCTTTTTTTCTTGGTCTCTTTTGAAGGCAGCGAACTGTGCTTGCTCTTCAGCCGTCATTTCAACGGTGGTGGTTTTGTTCTCGTTCATAGTGGTAGTATGTTAATCTAACTTCTTGAATAACGAATTCATTGCGTTGCTACAGTTTTCACGTTCATTGAACGCTGCATAGAGCACTGCAAGTGCAATCTCAAAAAGGGTGTCGGCTGTTACCTTCCCCAAAAGAAGGGGGGCTACAAGCATTACCTTCACTAACTTGGCGATGTATCCGCCTACTGCTTTCAAATTCTGTTTCATTGTCTTATATTTTATTGGTTGTCATTTTCGTAATCCTGCATCTCGCAATAGTCATCGATTGACATTGCTTCGTATTGGGCGTATGCCCAGTCTGCGAGTTAGCTGAAGAACTGTGCAGCTTCGTCCCGTTCCATACCGAGGGACACTTCGGTTGCCTGTTGTTTCAGGGCCTTCAATTTATTATCCATAGCCTTAACATTTGAGGGTGCTCCCACCTAACGTAATCAAGTAGGTAACCTCACCCGATGGTTTAACTTCTTTTTTCTGTTTCAGTCCCCCTTTGCGCTGGATGGCGCGGAGCTTCTCCGCAAGCGCATCGAGTTCTTCAATGGTCAAGCGTCCGAAGACCTTGCCTGAAATTCGCTGATCCTGGCAGAAGGCATTGATACGCGTCCAGTCGGTAGTATCAATTCCCAACTTCTGCATCAGCTTCAGACAAAGGCTGCGTTTCTTCTTCTGCTCATCCTTGCGACCTGTCAAACGCTCAATAGCCTCACAACAGGCTTCATACTCTGCCTTGGTCATCTCTCGAAGGCTGTCGGTTCTGTTCCAAGTCCACTGCCTCACGAGATCACGCTTCATATCGTCCCTGTCACCGCTACATGGCAACAGATTGAACGATGCGTAAAAGCGTGCGAAATTGGTTACTTCTTGTGCCATAATTTTACTTGTTTATTCGTAATACCAACCTACTAATCTGTAATAAGGGAGTCCAATACTGTGCTTTGTGTTTGGTCTCTTCAACACGATGTTATTCTCATCATCTTCTTCATCAAAGCCAACAACCCATCCCGAATAGATTTCACCGTTATTAAAGACCAAAGAGATTTCCTTGCTTCTATCACAGCTACCTAACTCGTCTGGATGTTTTAAAGTAACTTTACGACCTGTGCTTAATGTTATTACAATCTTTGTCATAGTTATTCTCCTTTCGATAATTGAAATCTTGTTGCCGTTACTTGCTTGTTGCACTCTGGGCAGCACTCGCCCCCGTGCTTCACTGGGTGCGGGTTGTGTCCGTAGCCTGAATGTGTCTCGCCACAGATGCAGCATACATATTCACGGCTTGACTTCTGCCCCTCGAACATCACCTTGATGCCGCAACTGCTTGCCACATCAAGCTCCAGCTTCGCGCCCTTTGAGAGTTCCCAGCCGTTGAGCATATAGATGTAGTCACAGCCCACGAGCAAAGCAATGTCCGCCTTCATGTGCGCCATCCAATGGGCCTCTGCAGGGACACCGTTCTCAAAGGGGTTCACAGGTTCAAAGCCCTGCTCCTTCAATCGGAGAGCAGCTGCTTCAAATGTAGCCCGTCGCTCTTCCATTCCGTAGTGGGCTATCGCACCACTGATGTAAACTTTCTTCTTCATCTCACTCTATTGTTAGTTGAACATTAAAATTGAATTCCTTACATAGTCGCCTTATCTGTATGACCTTCATCGGGTCCTTGTCGTAGGCGAAGTATATCTCTCTTGCCTTGGTGTTGCACCGAACTCCCTTCTTGCGTAGCCTATATAGGAGATTCGTCCGCCGTTTCAGTCTCGGGTCCATCGTTTAGCGTATTATAAACTTCAACTTCCTTCTCTTCCCAGATGCTGTAATAAGCACCCACCTGACCAGCATATCGTCCTTGGCAATAGGCTCGATAACCTTGCGTGCGAACTTTCACACCAGCCTTATACTTCAGCCTGATTGCTGGTTTGCCGAGGGGCTTACCTTTGTCCTCCTGGCTGATGAAGATGAATGTCTTCTTCGGGAAGCGTTCTATGAGTTCTGCGGTAAGTTTATATTCCCAACCAGCTTCATAAGCCTCTTGATAACTATCGACTATGATAAACTTGGCACTTTTGGGCTTTGCCAGTCGTTTGCCCAGCTCTTCTATATCGCCATCAGTTATGATGCGGAAAGAGCCTTGGACCTCGTTCATCTTGAAATGCTCGAGACGCTTCTGCATAGACAATCCGACACCTTCCTCAAGAGAGACATACAGCACGGAGCCGATACCACAAAGCATCTTGGCAAGCTGCATCACGAAGGAACTCTTACCGCTGGCACTGGGTCCAGTGATGAACCAGGTATCACCCTGTTCAGGCTCTCCGAACACCTCTTTCCACTTGCCTGTAAACGGCAGCACCTTGTGGTTTATGCTTGCAACATCTTTCGGACTGTATGCTCTCTTTGCCATCGCTTACGCCATTTTCAGTTTCTCAATCTCCGTATATACACGGCGGAGTCCACCGTTAGTCTTACGCACAAGGGTAGCGATATCGGTACCTGCAGGGGCATTCACCTTCGCCACGGCACAAACCTGGTCCTTCAGGAACTTCTCACGCTCCTTGCCGTCATCGGGTGTCACCTTGCTGTATCTGTCACCGTAACGGCTCAACATCTCGGTGTAGCCCACCTTCTGGTGCTCTATCGAGCGTTCAATCTTCGCCTTCAGGCCATCGGCACCCATCATATACCAGGCGCAACATCTCTCGGTAGCGTTCCACAAGGCTTTGAGTTCAAGGAACGCCTCATACTGAAGGTCGCCAGCTTCATCAAGAATGATAAGGGGAGTTTCGATAGAACGGAGATAGTACACAAGATCCTCGTAAACATCACTGTATCTGCCGTTGCTGTTCACGCCAAACTCATTGGCTATCTTACGCACCAGCTTCAGCTTTGTCTTCACCTGTGAGCAGTCCACATAGATTGCGTTGCGGTGGCCCTGCACATAGTAGCGTGCAGTGAATGTCTTGCCGATATTCGGTATATCGCAAAGGATAGCACTCAAGCCGCTCTGCTGGCAAGCCTCCAACTGTATAGTGATAAAGTCAAAGGTGGCAGTCTTGGCGGCTTTCCACTCCATACCGCCTCGGAGGTTTACACCCAGACGGCGGGCAATGGTTATCCAGTTGGCATCACTCAACGCCTTGTCGGTCTGACCGTTCTTGATGGCGCTATAAACCGAGGTAGAGATACCCAACGAAGCAGCGTGCTTCGCATCGCTCGGGTAGTTTGCACGGTTGGCTGCTATCGCCTCCAATATCCGTTTCTTGTTGTCTGCTGTAATCATTGTCTCAAACTTATTTTAATGTTATTCTAATTATCGTGCAAATGAGCGTCATCGAGTTTACTCGTTTGACCGAGTGCAGCCGATAATCAGCTCAGCTAATGCTGTTCTAAAGGGATTCCAATGCGCTTGGGACGTGGTAAGTAACCGCCTCTTCTGGTTCGCCCAGGGTCGGGAGTTCCAGAGCTTCAACCGCCACCTCGATAGGCTGCTCCACCTTTGCCACCCCTACAGGGACAATGGCATTGCGGTTCACATAGCCGTTGAAGTCCGCTATCTTCTTCTGCTGGGCAACGAATATCTCCCTGTCCTCATCCGTCTGTTCGGCATCGGCTGTGTTGAAAGTGCCGACATCCTCGAGCTTGTCAATCAGGCGGTCACTCTGGAAGACATACACATCGGTCACCTCGCCCTCATCATTGGTCAGATAATAGGCATCCACCTTCCAGTTGTTGGGTTCCAGTTTTTCAATGACCTCGGTCTTGCTCAACCACCAGTCCTTATAAGCCACCTTGCAGTAGCTGTTACGGCGTATGGTTGTCGGTACCCGTTCACCGATGAAGCGTGCCCATACAGACTTATCCATTGGCTGGAGGGTCGGGTTCATATTCGCCTCAAGAACCTGCCAGCGTGTCATACCTGGATACTTCTTCTGGTTAGGGTGCAGGGAGTGGTTGAACTCCTGAATGTCGCGCATATCGTCAGCGATCAATTCATCCCAGGTGTAATACTGCTTATCCTCGTAGGTATCGTTTGCCGCATCAAACACCTTCTTCGACTCGGTACGGTAGGCACGCCCTTTGGCATAGAAGCGACCAATACCGAGGTGGTTCTTGTGCTCAATGCTACGCTTCTTCGCTCCGTTCAAAGGCTCGGCATACTTCTCCTGCGAGTTCATAGGGGCACAGAAGCGGACGAACGGAAACAACACTCCAGCCTTGAGGAAGCTGTCACGCCATTGGCTCATAAGGTGGTTCTCAACCTCCACCTGTGCAGGACACCCCCAACCGTGGCGTTCTATCAATCGGAACATCGAGCGGAAGCAGTCTGTCACCAGGTCCACATTCTTGTAGCGGTTGTAGGCAAAGCCCACCACGCACTGGCTCGCCACATCGTAGGCGTAGTATGCTTTCGGGCGAATCTTTGTGTCTGCCAGCTTACGGGGAAGGTCGCGGTCATCGAATGACACCTTCGAGAATGAGAACTCAGGAGCGTGGCGGTGAACGTGTGGCATCTGCTCGTGCATAAAGGTCGTGTACGACATCTGTTTCTGGTCTATCAGCACACGGTTCTTCGGCATATTCAGATAGTTCGTGATGGTGCTTTCGCTGAGTGACATTGGTTCGCCGTTTTTGTCAGTCCAGTCTTCGGGGTTGAGAACTTCCCCTGTGTCATAAGCCCACACCTCCAGTTCGCCGCATACGAAAGAGTTGTACATCTCCCAGACACTGGTGTTGTACGGCTTGTTGGGGAGTACCGCAATCGAAAGGATAAGGCGCTCGGTCTTGTGGTCAACCTTACGGCGGCTCTGGTTGCCGAACTTGCCACTGATAAGGCAAGCATAGCCCTGTGCCTGGTACTCGTTCACCTTCTTGCGGAAACGGAGCATACTTGTGGGCAGGGTGTGGTTGGTCTTCATTCTGTAACCCTCCACCGCCTGGGACATCATCGACCAGTCGTATTTCAGTCCCATAGTCTTGTGTATCGCCTTGGCGTTGTTATACAAGCGAATGCAAGCGTTCAGCACACTGGCATTGGCAACATACTCGGCTACATGGGCATCGGTGGCATGGTCGTGTCCACACATGTTTCTCCAGTCAGCAAAATAGGCAACGGCAGCCTGGTCTATCTCATAGTTGGCATCCAGCCACGCAAGCAGCACCTCAAGAGACGGGTCAGGATACAAGGCTTTCACCTTATCCTTGTAGGTATCAGGGAGGCTGCTTACGGATACAAGGGCGTAGCCACTTCTCCCACCACGGCGCACTACATCAAGCCGTCCGCGTGCAGCAAGCTGGCAATAGTTGCTATGCGACATAACACCACCGTCAACAAGTTCACGCATCGAAATGCAAAGTGTATTACCGTAGTATTCCATAAAGCCCTCCTTATCTCAAGGTCATCGCCCAGTTTTGGATTCCCTCAATATCCGACCAGAAAAGATTCTCATAATGTCTCACACACTTACCGTGGATATAGACATCACCGTCCCCATTATTCTTATTGAACTCCAGTACGGCTCCGTTGGGCAAATACTGACGCATATAGTTGTCGTGATCGTGAAGTGTTTCCAGAGCTGGAATCACATTCATCAAGATACCGTAATTCTCATAGGCTGCCTTGCGAATCTTCTTCGCCAAATCCGAATTGCCTTTCTTTTCGTCAAACTGAAGTGCAAAAAACACCATACGCTCAGAGCAGCCAAAAATCTTCATCAATTTCTGACGTGTCTCCCTCGTTACATGAATGTACTGTTTCATATCTCACTTATTTTATTGGTTCTAAAATTCGTTAATATCGGCTATTTTTAGTATCTTTGGCCGCCCGTTCGCTATTGAACTCGGTGCAAAGATAAACAAGATTTCTCGTCTATGCAAGAAAACAAACAAGAAAAATCGCTTATAAAGCAGAATATCTTGCTTTATTTGGAGAAAAAAGGAGTAACACCTTATGAATTTTATAAGATTTCAGGCGTTACAAGAGGCGTATTGGCACAAAACAACGGAATTAGCGAAGATAATATTTCGAGATTTCTCGCCTATGCACCAGATGTAAATCCAACATGGTTATTAACGGGTAGGGGAGAAATGTTGCTCGATAAACAAGATTTCTTTAATATACAAGAAAAAGAAGAAAAAAATCTTCCAATAGCACATCTAACGGGAAATCCGAAAGAAGGCATCCCGCTAATTCCTATTGAAGCTATGGCTGGAGCATTAACTTGCGAACAAACCGTCCTTGAATACGAATGCGAAAGATATGTAGTACCTGTATTCAAAGGGGCAGACTTCCTTATCCCAGTTAAGGGTTCAAGCATGTATCCCAAATACAGTTCTGGGGATATTGTGGCTTGTCAGCGTGTTGCCATGAGTAGTTTGTTTTTTCAATGGAATAAAGTCTATGTTATAGATACAGATCAGGGAGCTTTAATCAAGAGAATAAAACCAGGTTGCGACAAGGGTCATGTACTGATAGTTTCAGACAATGAAAAATACGATCCATTTGAACTTCCCATTACTGCAATTCATGAAGTCGCATTAGTAATAGGCGTAATAAGATTAGAATGATGTGGATATATATAACAATTGGCGCAATACTCATCTTATATATCGTGGGGGTATTAAAACTGCGAAAATTGGCGAGTGACATATACGAAGGGCTTATTGAGATAAAGGAAATACAGCAAACATCTGATTATAGCTTATTTTCAAAGCGTCTAATACAGTTAAGTGCTATTTCTGAAAAAATTTCCAAGGCCCCTAAAAACAATATAGAAACAGCCAAGTTAATAGCAAGCAAAAAATACCAGAAACATCACCAGGCATTAAACAGACGGCAAAAAGATTTCATTGAAGATCCCGACATTAAATCGAACCACCGACTCATAGGTTTATTAATATCCAGGTTTTATATCGAGTTCTGCGAACAGTCTGCAGTTCTAATCTCTGAAGCAACCACAGAAGACGAAAAACAGCTTTATATAGAACTGATAAAAGAAGTGGGAGATAATTTTAGAAAATACCTAACAACAAACAATCATATAGGATTAGCAAATATGATAAGGAGCAGCGCAAAAGAAACAGCAGGGATTATCATCCCGTAACGAAGCGTATGTACCTCGTACCCCCTAAATACCCCACATTAGGGTAGGGTACCCCCCCCTCTAATAACCATAAAACCCCGTAGAAACCGCATTCTAACGGGGTTTTTACATTATTGAACCCCCAAAAACTATATCGCAAATGGGCAGTTTCCCCCACTCTACCACTTCAAAACGGCAAGTTCCCTCCCCTCTACCCCCCCCCTCTAAAACCCTGAATGTGTAATTCCTAATTTGAGATTTTGTATTTCCTATGTGTAATAACTATTGTAATATCTAAGCCAAAATCAAGGATTTTTCGCCCTTCTACCCTACCCCACTTCAGCCGCCTTTCAAAGCACATTCGAACCTCATCCCAACAGAGCCAGCACAAAGCCCATAAAAGCCCCAAATACGCGCTCAAACCGCTCCACACAAGGGTTTTACCGTCTGCACACAAAAAAGGCCGCAGGTGCAAACCCACAGCCTCATAGATGTAAACCAGACGCAAACCTGCGCCTCCGTTTATGCCGTCAAAATTAAACCGAAATTAAACCAATGTAAACGCTTCGTTTTGTGCCGCTCAACAGAGCAAACCGACCTAACCGACTGAAACACAAAGCAATTAACCCTCAAAAGGCTCTACCCTACATTATACACTTCGTTCTGTGCCCCGTACATACGCGGGGCGTATGCAGAGTACAGTTCTCCAAATGCGTCTCTGTCTCCTTGTTTACAACGTTCTATAAGGCTCGTTTTATCCATCAACGACTCTATGCATCCTTTTATTATGTCCTGAAATGAATAAAAAGACTGCATGAGTAGGATTTTTTTACCTTGTTTTCAAGAAAAACATCAAAAGCCCCCCGAAGATGCCATTCATATACCCTGCCAGTACTCTCGTGGGAGTACTGCAGTTTCCCCGTGAGAGTACTGCAATACTCTCACGAGAGTACTGGAACATGACTGGAAAATATTGGCAAAATCCCATGAACCTCTCCATGGAACATTTAGCCGTCTATAATATGACTTTGAGTGTCCTATGCAAAAAACTTGCCAATAACATGCAAGTTAATTTCTGTCATAAAAAAGACAAAGCCGCACCATAAACATCCTCACGAACCTTGGCACCGTCCCACACGCATTTGCCATTGACCCATGTGGACATCACGCGCCAGTGCAGGGCATCGCCCTCGCGTGGCGACCATCCGCACTTGCTCAGCACATCCGACGATGCAATGGTGTACGGGACCTCGTCGCGACGGACAAGCACCAGGTCGGCCATCATGCCCTCGCGGATGAAACCACGGTCCTGTATGCCGAAGAGGGTGGCGGGATTGTGGCACATGAGTTGCACCATCCTTTCCATGGACAGGACACCCTCGTCCACCATTTCCAGCATGCTCACCAGCGAGAACTGGACCATGGGCATGCCACTGACGGCGGTACGCGCCCCACCCTGCTTCTCACTGAGCAAATGCGGTGCATGGTCGGTGCCTATGCAGGTGATGCGTCCGTCGGTAAGGCCGCGGCGCAAGGCCTCGCGGTCGCCCTCCGACTTGATTGCGGGATTGCACTTGATGCGTCCGCGCAGACGGGCATAGTCCTGGTCGGTGTACAGAAGGTGCGCCACGCATGCCTCGCCGGTGATGTTGCCGCCAAGGAGCGCCAACTCCCTTTCCGTGGAGATGTGCGCTATGTGCAGGCGTGCCCCGCTTGCCTTTGCCATTTCTGCCGCCAGGGCGGAACTCTGCCAGCATGCCTCGGCATCGCGTATTTCGGCATGGTGGGTTATGTCCGGGTCATCGCCGTACTTCTGCCTGGCCTCTGCCATGTTGGCGTTTATGCGTGCCGTGTCCTCGCAATGGGTCATGATGAGTTTCGGAGTCTTGGCAAAGAGTTCCTCCAGCATCTCGCGCTTGTCCACAAGCATGTTGCCCGTGCTGCTTCCCATGAAGAGTTTCACGGCAGGGTACTCTGTGGGGGGCATGGCCAGGATTTCATCAAGGTTGTCGTTGGTAGCGCCTATGAAGAAGCCGTAGTTCACGTGCATGCGCTCCCTGGCCAGAGCCATGCGCTGGCGCCAACGCTCCACGGTGGTTGTCTGCGGAACCACGTTGGGCATGTCCAGCACTGATGTCACGCCACCTGCTGTCGCCGCCATGCTCTCCGTGTGCATATCGGCCTTGGCGGTCATGCCCGGCTCGCGGAAATGCACGTGGTCGTCTATCACACCGGGCAGAAGGTACATGCCCGTGGCATCCACCACCCGGCAACCGTCCTGAGGTTCTATCTCGCCACCAAGGACGATGCGCTCTATCCTGCCCTCACATACCAACAAGGAGCCGACGTGCGACTCCCCATTGTTTACTATCGTTGCATTGTTGATTATCGTCTTCATGCCTTTCTTCTCTTGAAGTTGGTCATACGCAGTCTCATCACACCGAAAAGCGCCTCGCTGAATATGCCGCCCGACATCTTGCTTGTTCCCAACTCGCGGTTCACGAACACCACGGGCACCTCCTTTATCTTGAAGCCCAGGCGCAGAGCCGTGTACTTCATCTCTATCTGGAAGGCATAGCCCTTGAAGCGGACATCGTCCAGCGACATGGTTTCCAGCACCTTGCGTGTCCAGCACACGAAACCTGCGGTGGTGTCCCTGAGTTTTATGCCCAATACGGTGCGCACATAGGCGGAGGCATAGTAGGACATCAGCACACGGCCTATAGGCCAGTTCACCACGTTCACACCGGTGATGTAGCGGCTTCCCACGGAAACGTCGTAACCCTCGTCGTGGCATGCGGCATACAGGCGCGGCAGGTCGGCAGGAGCGTGGGAGAAGTCGGCATCCATCTCGAAGATGTACTCGTAGCCGTGCTCCAGCGCCCACTTGAAACCGCAGATATAGGCCGTGCCCAGACCCAGTTTGCCGGAACGCTCCACGATGTTCACGCGTCCCTTGAACTCGTCAGCCATCAGGCCCTTCACAATGGCGGCCGTTCCGTCGGGACTTCCGTCGTCTATCACCAGCACGTCAAAGTCCTTTTCCAGGGACGTCACGGCACGTATGATGGCCTCTATGTTTTCCTTCTCGTTATAGGTGGGGATGATAATTACGCTGTCGCTCATGAATTGTTTTAGGTTGTTTTCTCAAACAAAGATACATCTTTTCTCTGTTACCCACAACTATTTTGCCCGCCAAACACACGCAAACGATATATTTTCATTGCCTTTGCACGTGAAAGCCATTTGAAAACAGACAATACTGTTGGATATACGATTAAGGAGAGTACGCAAATTGCTCTTTGTTTACCCAAGCCCTTCATTCGTTTTATTACTCCTCTACTCTATCTCTATGATGAAAACGGAACAATCTTCCAACCATAAGATAGTTGTTGTCTCTATCCACATCTATACTTCCTGCGAGAGCGGAGAGTTTCTTGCGTATGGATGGCGTAAGGCTGTCTTTGCTTAGCGCCTCCTGCAATTCTGCCTTTAAGGTCTGCGGAGAGAGGTTGCGAACGTAATATCCACCACTCGAGTGCTTAAGCCAGTATGTTCTGGTACCACCCAGAAAGTCGTTATAGACACTGTACTTACCGCCACGCAATGTGCGCTTGTCTATAATATATTCATTGTGTCCGTATGTTATGGTTGATTCAAGACCAGACTCCTGCATTCCGTCCATCGTAGTAAC
The DNA here is from genome assembly GCA_017466325.1 of Bacteroidaceae bacterium. GTDB lineage: Bacteria > Bacteroidota > Bacteroidia > Bacteroidales > Bacteroidaceae > Physcousia. The sequence continues at coordinate 10,978 of JAFTUK010000015.1, forward strand.
GAGGAAACAGGTTGGGTGCTCCAAATAGGAGTGCGGCAATATCCTGTCCTCAGGAAAAGACATTGTAAAGACCGGCTGCAGTATGTTACTCTCCTTTACATAGTGATACAAGGTATCGTTCCTTTGTGGATAAAACTCCAATACGGAGAAGTCAAATGCACAGGTATTCTGCCTGCTATAGGTTTCTACGCTATAAGTGTCGCTAACCAGAAAAGGATTGTACGCCAGTTCGCGTAACACATTGCCTTTGAAATCCTGTACCCATACGATATGCGGATTACGCTTCCATGGAATTGAGGCAATGGTTATTTCCTCGTGCTCTCCATCCACTCTGAACACTGGTTTGCCGTAGGTCTTCGTCTGCCCGCCTGATTGATTCAAAGGAATATAGCCCTGAAACTGCCCCTGCATATCATAAACGAGCAGTTCGCGTGCCGCCCATGGCATAATGTAGATACGGTTGTGTTTTTCGTCCATTTGAAAGTCATAAACCTGTCCGTAGTTGCCACGTCCATTCCCTGAAGACCCGATATTGCACACGAATTTCCCTTCGCGAGTAAATAGTTTGAAGGGCATATTTCTACTGTTATTAAGCAGGAAATAGTTATCAGTTACGTAGACGCCGGTATTTCGCACATAAGCCCCGTCGCTTGCCTCGAGAGGAACAATCTCCAAATCTTCCACGAAATGACTCAAAGGAAGTGCTATGCTGTCAGTCAACCTCTCCGGATGGCACACTACCACCGTGTCGCCATCTATAAGGACACGCTCTGCCACCACCGGCAGTTCATCTAAACGCGTAACATAATTCTTGGCTCCGTTCAATAAAGAAGTGAAAGCTTTTCCGCTATCTGTATTTCGCTCTCCGCAAGAGGCAAACAATACAATCGCTGTAATAAGAGAAAATATCATCCTATCCATACATACATCCTCCTTGTGCTCAAAATCTCTGAAGGAAATCATCCAAGGTCTGTCCGTGCAACAAAGCATCGCCCATCTTCTCCTTCAGCCTCTGCTTCCTACGACTTACAGAGGCCTTGTTGATACAATAGATATTGGCCAAATCGTGCATACTGACATTGATTTTCAGCAGACAACAGAAGTTAAGGTCTGCCACATTCAAATCCGGCACAACCCTTTGCAATCGAGCAGTAAACTGATCATACTCCGTATCCATCAGCATACGAATCTCCTTCCACTCCCTTTCGCTGATAGCAATGGCCTTGTCGTTTTCCTTCAGTTCATAATTGAGAGAGGGGAGTTTCTGAAACACAGACATCTTCCTTATCAACTGCTCTCGCAATCTGTTGGCCTTCTCTCGCAATCTGCCCAGTTCCTCTGCCTGTCGCAATAGGCGGTTCTCCTGCTCCATTTGTATCTGCCTTGCCTCCATCTCCTTCCTCTTCTTTATCTGGAAGACGAAAACAAAGCCTGCCGAAACCAAGGAAAGCACAAAGAGCAGCGAGACGATGACTATCACCTGTTGCTGACGACTGATTTTCAGAGCATCTATCTCAGTGGTCAGTTTCAATTCCTTGAAAGCATTGTCCCTGGCCTGTCTGCCGTACGAGGCAAACACCTGACCGATATACCCCGACACATCCTGATGATACTGATAGGATTTTTCAGCATCTCCCATGGTAAGGTAGTATTGCGACAAGTGATACATTGCCTCGGTGGCAAGGAAAAGGTTCTCCGAGCATGCCACCAAATGATAGTACTGCAGGGCAGAATCTTGCTGATGTTTCAAGTCGTGCAACTGCGCTTTGTACATATTATGAGCCGCCACATCACTCCGTCTCATATATCGGCGACTATCATGAAGCAGCCGCATCAGTTCGTCATAGCGATACTGCTCATGATAAAGTCTGCGATAACGCTCTTGCAGATAAGCAAGATATTCCACATCATTCGCCTTCTCCGCCATGGACTGAATTGAATCAAGATAATTCTCGGCCTCATCATATCGCTTCAAATCCAAGAGGTACTCAGCCTTGAGGCACAGAAGATTGCGAACCTTTTCCCCCTCTGTATTCATGGCAATACGTTTGTCTATATAGTGCAATGCAGAATCTGCCACGCCTTGCTGCCTGAATATTGTTGCCTTCATGGAATAACACCATCGAATACCAGCGCTGTCGGCAGAAAGCACAAAATCTTGATATAGCAAATGCATCAGAGAATCAACCTTCTGATATTCGTTCCTGTAGCAATGGTTTGAGACCAACACACTGCGCATTGTCCTCAGATTGGCTGTATCTTTCATCTCCTCGTAATAAGCCATCGTTTCATACAACTGCTCCATTTCTGCAGGAACACTGGCCAACATACAACCGGACATCAGTCTGTGGAAGGTGTGCTTCTCCTCGCCAACCAATTTCTCCTCATTGATTTTATACAATATCTGCAGGACGCTGTCTCTATCTCCATTCCTACTGTGCCTCTCTGCCTCCAGTAGCCACTGGGCAGTTCTGTTCTGTGACATGCATGCCACCATCAGCAGCAGTGAAAATAATATAGACATGTATTTCATAAGAGAAAAGAAAGAAATAACTATTGGTTTCTGAACGCAAAGATACAACAATATGTTGGTGCAGACAAGAAAAGTGATGTACAATGCAGAAGCACTAAACACTTATAATTCAGCAACATCACATATTGTCATGATGTACATTTTCAATAATATCAATATTCGCACGCTCTACAAGAGATATTACAAGTTTTGAAACCCATAGCGAACTCTACCGAAGCTTTTCCTTTGTTTTCAAGTCGCGAGGGACGCCCGAAAGAATAGTTTCAGGACCATCTGGGGTCCTATACGACACTGCACTTTCTATCCAAAAGTATCAATGTACATCGGTATCTGTACTTACTTACAGAACAAACCACTGATTTGCAACCTTTTCAGACAGGAGCACATGTACATCGGCATTTGCGCCAGTAGCGGCACAATTGCCATACCTTTGCAACGGCCAAACAAACCTATATATGTATTATCATGAAAACACATGCATTTAACATTGCCTTCGTAGCAGTATGCCTGCTAACCGGATGCACAGGAAAAAGTGTAAATGACTCATCCGCTAATATCTGGACATTTGATGTAACAAAGGAATATCCCAAAAAGGAAATGTATATCCAAGACATTGCCGATGTGAAATATATACCCTTGGAAAGCAACGACTCCATGTTGTGGCTCGGAAGCGAAATAGCATTCCTTGACGAAGACTATATCATCGGTGCCAATCCACGCTCTGGCATATTGGTTCACGACAATAAGGGAAAAGCGCTGCATAGTTTTCATCGCAAAGGCAGTGGACCTGGAGAATACAACTGGTTGTCCTTTGCACAATACGATAAGACACAGAATGAGATATACATCCTTAGTTATTCCGAATGCAAGTTCTATGTATATGATATAAAAGGTAACTTCAAGCGTTCCTTTCCCACACACTGCAACACACAGAACATAATGGAGAGATTCTTCCTGATGGGTGATGAAATAATAGGATATTGCAGAGAAAACACCTATTTGTGCCTAGACAAAAAGAGCGGTTCTGTCCTTGGGAAATACTCTTTCGGAGCATCTGCCAACTTTGGCGGTTCGTATTATTCGGACAATATGCGAGTCAACAATCAGGTTACGACATTTGTCAAGGACAGCAATGGCTATATCCTCACATCATACGCATCAGACACCACATGGCTTCTGACCACGGAAAAGATATTAGTACCAATAGGTGTAAGAACACCATCGGCACTTACCATGGAGGAACCAATATTCCTCTTGCCTGTAAAGAACACTCCAAGGTACTACTTTACTTATACGCAAAAGAAAGCCGTAGGTTATCCAGAGGTAATGTATATGGTGGATAAAGCGGAAAATAGGATATACTCACTGGAATCCGAACTTAAAAACAAGGATTGCGTTGGTCAAAAGGTTTCTTTCTACGGAATGTTTATTACCCAAGCCAACTTACAGAGCAGTATCGCCGTACAAACAATGAGCGCATCCTTCCTGATTGATTCATATGAAGATGGTCGCCTATCGGGAAGGTTGAAAGAGATAGCCTCTAACCTCAAAGAGGATGACAATCCCGTGTTGATGATAATAGCGTTCAAGGAATGAACAGATATCGTTTCAAATCAATTACTAACTAAAAACATTAGCGTTATGAAAAATTACATTTTAGGATGTTTGACCCTGGGTATGATGACTGCTTGCACAAATGCCCAATCCAAAGACACTAAAACAGAGGAGAAGAAACCTATTCAACAAACCATTCATGTTCCTTTTGAAAAGGGAATGGAAATCGAGCGCGAAGTGAAACTAAGCGATATTGCCAGTTCGGTGGAATACGTAAGATTGGAGACTACCGACGAAGGATTGGTTCACTACCTGATGCCCAACATGATGCACCGTACTTCGAAATACTTCATCTTTGGAGACAGGAAAAACGTAATGCAATTTACTATAGATGGTAAGTTTGTCCGCAACATTGGTCGTCAAGGCAAGGGACCCGGCGAATACAATTATATCCGTCAGGTAGATGTTGATGAAAAGGCAGGAAAAGTGTATATTCTCTCCACAGGCAGACGCTTCAATGTTTATGATCTTGAAACAGGAAAATTCCTTCAATCAGGGGCACTAGCAAATAAGAAACCGGATACGTTCTTGATGCTCAACGACTCTACCATGGTGGCATATCAACAGAATTCCAACGGACAAGAACAAACAATGGCATATATCAGTACTCTGAGCGGAAACATCCAGAAGGAATACTCACGACACCAATTATTTGAAATAAAAAGCAGAACATCCTACATGTATGGAGGCCTGCATGATTTCAATCTGCAGAGATACGACGGCACTATCAACCTGAAAGAATATGAAAATGACACCGTCTATTCTGTCACTCCGGATGGAATGAAGAAACGATACATCTTCGACACAGGAAAATACGGAATCAAGTTGGAGCACACGTATCATGCATTGGATGGAGATGATGAGGCCTTCAACAGGCTGTCGGCCGGATATATCAGATATTCAGTCTTGGAAACAAAGAATTATCTATTTCTTCCCTATCTCTATTGGGCAGGGAAAGGCAAAAACAAACCAAGAACGGCCATCTACGACAAACGCACGGGCGAATGCTATAAAATAAAGAACAATATATTTAAGGATGACATTACCAACGGACTATATCTGTATTTTCCACATTGTGCCTTAGACGAAAATACTTTGATTATATCCTTCGAAGCAGACCAGATATTTCAGATAGCAGAAGGTAATCCAGAACTCTTGAAGCATCCGCAACTGAAAGGATTACAAGAAGGAGACAATCCTGTCTTGATGATAGTTAAACTGAAATAAGGAATAATATAAAATGAGGAATAAACTTTTAGGATGTTTGCTCTCAACCATGCTTATTTCCTGTTCGGGAACACAAACCAATACTCCCGAACAGGAAAATACAAGCACTAATCTCCCCGTAGAAAGGGAAGGCGTAAAGGTGATGACTCTTACAAAAGGAGACTTTCATCACGAACTGGTAAGCAATGGCAAAATAGTGGCCAGGGAGAGTGCAGAATTGTATTTCCGTACATCTGAAGTTATAGCAAAGATATGGGTGAAGAACGGCACCAGTGTACGCAAAGGTCAGAAACTGGCTGAGTTGGATATGTTTAAATTGAACAACATCTTGGCCCAGCGCAAGAATTCCTTGGCACAAGCTACACTGGAAATGCAGGATGTGCTCATCGGACAAGGCTATGCCATAGACAATATCAGCGCTATACCTGAAGACATTGTAGAACTTGCAAGAATCAAGAGCGGTTATCATCAGGCAAAGGTACAATACGAAGCAGCACTACATGATGTGGAACAAGCCACACTCGTTGCTCCCTTTGATGGGATAGTAGCCAATCTGTTTGACAAACCATATAATACATCCAAAAGTGGCTCTGCGTTCTGCCGTATTGTCGGTTGCTCCGCCATGGATGTTGACTTTACTGTTTTGGAAAGTGAATTTCCACTAATAAAACTGGGCGACAAAGTGGAGATAAAGCCTTATACCTCCACACAGGAAACGTTTACTGGCAAAATCACCGAAATAAACCCTTTGGTTGACAGTAACGGTATGGTTCGTGTAAAAGCAACGATAAACGACGGGCAAGAACTGTTTGACGGCATGAATGTGCGTGTTAGTGTAAAGCGTGTTGTGCCCGATCAATTTGTTGTACCCAAAACTGCTATCGTTTTACGCTCTGGCAAACAGGTGCTTTTCACTCTGCAAGACAGCATCGCCATGTGGAACTATGTTCAAACAGGGTTGGAAAATATGACCGAATACACCCTTATGAATACAGAAGGCAGCGAGTTAAAAGAGGGGATGACTGTAATTACTGCGGGCAATGTCAATCTGGCACATGAAAGCATTGTGAAAACAGACTAGCGAAGTTTGATGAACTTTAGCGAATAAGTCTGCGCATTGCCAAAAGCGGATTCTATATAACTTAGTCTTATGGTAAAGTTTCTATTACAACGACCTATCGCGGTGATGATGGCATTTACAGCGTGCTTCGTTATCGGTATAATTACGTATTTTACATTACCAGTATCGCTACTACCAGATATTGCCATACCACAAATCACCGTGCAAGTTTCTGGCGAGAATTCTTCTGCCAGAGAACTGGAAAAAACGGTGGTGGCTCCATTGCGCCGACAATTATTGCAAGTATCTGGATTACGTGAAATAAAAAGTGAGACACGCGACGGAGATGGCATCATACGCCTGGAGTTTGATTTTGGAGTAAATACCGACTTGGCATTTATCGAAGTGAACGAGAAGATTGATGCCGCTATGAACAGTCTGCCAAAGGAAACGGAGCGTCCCAAGGCCATCAAGGCAAGTGCAACGGACATACCTGTACTATACCTTAATATGACCTTGAAAGACGACAAGTCCTATGAAGATACTGACGAGGTACGCTTTCTGAATATGTGCGAGTTGGCAGAGAATGTGGTTAAAAGGCGTATAGAGCAGTTGTCCGAAGTAGCAATGGCAGACATCACCGGTGTGCCAGGACGTATGCTTCAGATAGTACCCGACCAGGAAAAACTTTCCATCACTGGCATAACCATTGCCGACATAGAGAGTGCCTTGGCCTCTAACAACGTGGAACCAGGCAGTATGCTGATACGCGACGGTTATTACGAATATAACGTGCGTATCTCCACCCTACTCCGTACTCAGCAGGATGTGGAAAACATCTACATCCGCAAGGGAGAAAGACTTATGCAACTGAAAGATCTTTGCAAGGTGGATATTGTGTCGCAAAAACGACAGGGAATATCTGTTGCTGGTGGCAAGCGTGCCGTAACACTGGCAATCATCAAACAGGGCGACGAGAACATGGATGCGATGAAGGCAAAGCTGAAGGAAACAACAGACCATTTTGCTACAATGTATCCAGACATTGAATTTCAGGTATGCCGCAATCAGACAGAACTGTTAGACTACAGTATCTCCAACTTGCAGGAGAACTTCATTATAGGCTTTCTGCTGATTTTCTTCGTGGCAATATATTTCCTGGGCGATGTACGTTCGCCAATGGTAATAGGACTGAGCATGACAGTGTCGGTGGTTATTACATTCTTCTTATTCTATCTGTTCAAGATATCATTGAATATCATTTCACTATCGGGCTTGATACTGGCCGTGGGTATGATGATAGACAATTCCATTATCGTAACGGAAAATATATCGCAGTATCGTGAACATGGATATTCCTTGCGGAGGGCGTGTGCAACAGGGACTACCGAGGTCATCACCCCAATGCTCAGTTCCATGCTAACCACAGTGGCGGTGTTCGTACCTCTGATATTCATGAGCGGCATTGCAGGTGCTATTTTCATGGACCAGGCCTTTTCCATAGCGACTGGTTTGTCGGTATCATATATAATAGGTATTATGCTGTTGCCGGTTATCTATCTTTTGTTCTATCGAATGGGGATACGCAGGAAAGGATTCCTCTCAAAGAGATTCTACAAGAATGAAAAGAAGAATGGCTGGTTAGAACGCTTCTACGATGAAGGCATCCTTTGGGTGTTCAGGCACAAGAAACTGAGCATTGCCATGACCTTGGCTACACTACCACTATGCTTCTTCCTATTTTCATATCTGGAGAAGGAGCGCATGCCGGAAATTAAGCAGAACGAACTGGTCATGCGCATAGATTGGAACGAGAACATACATGTGGACGAGAACCATAGGCGCATCAACGCACTGACAAAAAGAATTGACAAACTGGTGACTGAGCACACTGCCTATGTGGGCATACAGGACTATATTCTGAATGACGGCAGCAAGTTGTCTGCTACCGAAGCAGAACTTTACTTCAAAACGGAGCAATCGGAAGGAATAAAAACATTGCAGGAAGAACTTGACAAAATCGTCAGGGACAAGTATCCTTTGGCGGTGCTGACTTTCTCACCTCCTGAAACTATCTTTGAAAAGTTGTTCGTCACGAGCGAAGCTGACATCGTGGCACAGTTGCATCCCAGCAGCCATTCACTAACGCCTGACCCATCTTCGCTACATAATGTGGAAAATGCCATCATGCGACAAACGGGAATCAAGAGCGAAGGCATAGCATTGCGCAATCAGATGAACATCGTGGTGAACCGAGAGCGCCTTTTGCTGTATAATGTTTCCTACAATGAAGTGACGCGCTTACTGCGCACAGCCTTTAAGGATAACAAGGTATCCACACTTCGTTCCTTCCAACAATACCTGCCCATTAGCATTGTCGGCGAAGAGCAAAGTATCAACGAAATACTGATGAATACCTTGGTACAATCACAAGCAGAAAAGAATGGTGAGGTAAGCCACATTCCATTGGATTGGTTGGTAAAGGTGGTTCCATCTGAAGACCTGAAATGTATTACGGCTGGAAAAGACGGCGAATATATCCCCATCAGTTTCTTTGATATCGAGGATGCGCCCCAACTGATGAACGACATTAGGAAGGCAGTAAGACAAACAGGCGACTGGGAGGCAGACTTCTCTGGCAGTTTCTTCTCCAACAAGAAGATGATAGGCGAACTGACGGTAATCCTGTTTGTATCCATCCTGCTGATGTACTTCATCCTCTGCGCTCAGTTTGAAAGTTTCCTGCAACCTTTGATTGTTTTGGTGGAGATACCCATTGATGTAGCCTTCGCTCTGGCATCTTTGTGGGTCTTCGGTCACACGCTCAATCTTATGTCGGCCATAGGTATCATAGTAACTTGTGGCATTGTGGTGAACGACTCGATACTGAAGATTGACTCTATCAACGAATTGCGCAAGGCCGGCACTCCGCTTATGCAGGCAATACATACGGCAGGCATCAGACGCTTGCGACCCATAGTGATGACATCGCTCACAACCATTGTAGCGATGGCACCTCTGCTATTCTCAAACGATATGGGGTCGGAATTGCAGAGGCCTTTGGCAATAGCGATGACAGGTTCAATGCTATTGGGTACACTGGTGAGTCTGTTCATCATCCCACTAATCTATTGGTTTATCTACAGAAGAAAAGAATCGCTAATATGAAGAGGATAACAACAACTGTATGCCTATGTCTGTCAATGCTCGTAGGCTATGCACAGCACACGGTGAGGCTGAACCTCGCCAAAACATTAGAACTGGCCAAGGAGAGTTCGCTTGCGGCATTCAGATACAAAAATATGTATCTGTCGGGCTATTGGGAATATCGAACATACAAGGCCAACCGTCTGCCCAGTATGACGTTGGATCTGATGCCGGCACGATACTATCGCTACATCACACAACGGTATGATTCGGATAACGACACGGATGTGTATCGCCAGCAACAGATGTTCAGTGCCGGCGGAGGACTTAGCATCCGCCAGAACTTTGATTGGTTGGGTGGCACATTCTATATTGATTCCAATCTGGAATATATGCGCAATTTTGGAGAAACAAAGTCCACACAGTTCTCCAGCATACCACTACGCATAGGCTACTCCCAGAACCTGATTGGCTACAATGCATTCCGTTGGGAAAGAAAGATAGAACCGCTGAAATTTGAGAGAGCCAAGAAAGAGTTTATCTATAACACCGAGGTTCTTTCTGAGGAGGCCGTCAGGCATTTCTTCAATCTGGCAATGGCACAGGCCGACCATAGATTGGCAAAGGAGAATATGATATCCACCGACACTCTGTATAAAATCGGGCTGGAGCGCCAGAAGATAGCCGTCATATCACAGGCCGACCTGCTGACATTGCAGTTGGACAGGGTGAATGCACAAAACACGCTGGAGAACGCGCATATGGCCTTGAAACGTGCCAGGTTTGCCTTGGCCCTGTTCTTGAATATGGACAAGGATACGGAAATAGAAATAGACCTGCCTGGACGTCCGCACGATATATCCATACCCTTGGAAGAGGCGTTGGACATGGCAAAGAGAAACAATCCGCAATATCTGCATCAAAGGCAGAACATACTGGAGGCGGAAAGGAATGTGAACAAGACCAGAGTAGAGTCGCGCATGAATGCCAGTGTGAATGCCAGCATAGGTTTCAATCAGGTGGCAGAAACATTAAAGGGTGCCTATTCCAATCCATTGCAACAGGAACTCGTGAGCGTGAGCATCTCCATTCCATTGGTAGATTGGGGGGTAAGGAAGGGTAAGTTCAATATGGCGATTAACAATCTGAATGTGGCGAAGATTACAGCCAGACAGGAAGAGATAAATCTGGAAGAAGAGGTTAGTATGACTGTTAACGACTTCACCATACAACAGCATCTGATTGCCAGCGCCGCAGAGGCTTTGGAACTGGCAGAAATTGCCTACGACCAGACCAAGAAGCGCTTTATAATAGGCAAAGCAGATGTCAATAGTCTCACCCTCTCGCTTGCCCGTCAGCAGGAGGCACACAAAAACTATATCTCAGCACTACAGAACTACTGGCTGAACTACTACAAGATACGCCAATTGACCTTGCACGACTTTGCCACCGGCATATCGCTTGCAGACAGATTTGACTTTGATAATGGACAATACAGATGAGAACGGAAAGGGGAAATGTGAAAACGGAGAACGGACTTGCGAACTTTACCATAATAATTATATTCCTTTGCCTGTCATTAGTGGGATTGGCATTGATGCCTATGCTTTCGGTGAAGCTATCTCCTTCGCGCACATTACAGTCTTTGACTGTTTCGTACGGTATGCCTGGCAATTCGTCGCGCATCATCGAGGCTGAGGTGACAAGCAGGCTGGAGGCTATGCTAAACCGTGTGGAGGGTGTGAAAAGAATATATTCCACTTCCGATAACGGTAGCGGAAGCATCACTCTGGACATGGACAAACACGCCGATATGGATGCCGTGCGCTTTGAGGTGTCTACAATCGTGCGCCAGATATGGCCACAGTTGCCAAAGGGGGTGAGTTATCCGCAGATATGGACAAGCCGTTCAAACGACAAGGCTTCGCGTCCGTTTATGTCCTACACACTTAATGCACCAGCCTCGCCCATACTGATAATGCGATATGCCGAGGACCACATCAAACCGGTGCTTGGGCAATTGAAGGGTGTAGAAAGTGTTGAACTCTCGGGTGCAACACCTATGCAGTGGCAACTGGAGTACGACAATATGCAATTGGCAAGCCTTGGCATCGGTATGAGCGACATTCTTACGGCCATCCGAGAGCATTACGGGAAAGAGTTCCTGGGAATGTGCCCTATGGAAAAAGGGACAGATGGCAGAGAGTGGATACGGTTGCTTCGCACATCTGTGGAAGGGGAAACGGGGTTCCATCCGGAGAGGATTCTACTGAAAACGGCAGACGGGAGTATAATAGGTCTGGACAAGCTCATCAAGGTAAGGCATATAGAGGCAGAGCCCGCGGGGTATTATCGCATTAATGGTTTGAATTCCATATACCTTAACATTACCGCCCAGGAAAGTGCCAACCAGTTGGAACTTGGCAGAGAGGTGAGGCAGAAGATGGCAGAGTTGGAACAGACTATACCAAAGGGATATGAGGTACATTGCGGTTATGACGCTACGGAGTACATCAGTCAGGAACTGGACAAGATATATTTCCGCACTGGGTTGACGATATTGATATTGCTGGCATTTGTTTTGCTGGTAACGGGGAGCATGCGCTATCTGATACTGATAACGGCAAGTCTGTCGGTCAATCTTGCCATAGCTTTCATCCTCTATTATGCCTTGGAAGTGGAGATGCAGCTTTATTCCTTAGCTGGCATTACAATTTCGCTGAATCTGGTTATAGACAACATCATTGTGATGGCTGAGCACATCAGGCACCGCCATAACCTGAAGGCTTTCCTTGCAATACTGGCTGCCACGTTGACAACGGTAGGTGCACTGGGGATTGTCTTCTTTCTGGAAGAAAGGATGAGGATGGAGCTGCAAGACTTTGCCGCGGTGGTCATCATAAATCTGCTGGTGTCCTTGCTGGTGGCACTATTCTTTGTCCCAGCCATGATGGAGAAGAGTGGAATGCTGATGCATAGGCAGAGGACATCATCATACAGGTTCAGGCGTATTCTCTGTATATGCAACCGCCTGTATGCTGTCATTGTCGTATGGCTTGGCAGGTATCGTATCGTGACTTGTGGCGTGTTGATATTGGTCTTCGGATTGCCGGTGTTCCTTATGCCGAAGAGCATGAGCGAGGAAGACGGCATGCTTGCCGTATATTATAATAAGGTATTTGACAATGCCGTCTACCAAGAGAAGATAAGACCCATTGTGGACAAGGCTTTGGGAGGCACCCTGCGCTTGTTTGTAGAGGATGTGTACACAGGCAGTTACTTCAATCGCGAGGAAGGAGAACCAGTTCTTTCCGTATATGCCTCTCTTCCCAACGGCAATACTTTAGAACAGATGAATACGCTGATAAAGAAGATGGAGTCGTATCTGAGCAAGTTCAGCGAAATCAGGCAATTCCAGACTTCCATCTATAATGCCCGCCACGCTACCATACAAATCTATTTTGAGAAGGAGTATCAAACAGGTACCTTTCCTTACACACTGAAGTCCGAGATAATAAGCAAAGCCTTACAACTGGGTGGTGGCAGTTGGAGTGTATACGGCTTGAAGGAGCAGGGGTTCAGCAACGAAGTGCACGAAACGGCAGGAACATTCCGTGTGAAGATGAACGGTTACAACTACGACGAACTCTCCCATTGGGGAGAAAGGCTAAAGGAAAGACTGCTTGAACATAGACGAATAAAAGAGGTAACTATGGGTTCGGAATTTTCCTTTTGGAAGGATGATTACAGCGAGTTCTATCTTGACATGAACAAGGAGCTGTTGGCAAGGCAGAATATCAGCAGCATACAACTATTTACTGCCCTTAACTCTGTCTTCGGAAAAGACATTTCGTGTGGCAACATCATTTATGAGAATCATCTGGAAGCACTGACATTGAACTCGCATCAAGGAAAGGAATACGATGTATGGAGTCTGGCCAATGTTCCTGTCCACATCAATGGCAACCCCTATAAACTTGCAGATTTTGCATCTATCAAAAAAGGGGCGTCTGCACAGAAAATTGTTAAGGAAGACCAGCAGTACCAACTTTGTCTGCAATATAACTATATCGGTTCTGCCAGTGCAGGTCAGCGCCTGCTGAAAAAGGACCTGGAACAACTACAACAGGAAATGCCCATGGGATACACGGCAGAAATAGAACAGGCCAACTATTCCTGGGGGAGGAAGGAAAACAAGCAATACGGACTTCTGCTGATAGTCATAGTTATAATATTCTTCATAACATGCATCCTGTTCAATTCGCTGAAACAACCCTTGGCTATAATCTTCGTTATACCCATATCCTATATCGGCGTATTCCTTACCTTCTATCTATTCGGTTTGAATTTCGACCAAGGAGGATTTGCCTCCTTCGTACTTCTGTGTGGTATCACCGTTAATGCCAGTATCTACATACTGAACGAATACAACAATCTCCGCCAACGCCTTCAAAGGCAGACACCTGTGCGTTGCTATGTCAAGGCATGCAATGCCAAGATTATCCCCATCCTGCTTACGGTCTTGTCCACCATCCTTGGTTTCATCCCCTTTATGGTAGGTACAGACAAGACCGCATTCTGGTTTCCCTTGGCAGCAGGCACAATAGGCGGATTGGTGATGTCATTGCTCGGAGTCTTCCTCTTTCTGCCTCTGCTTTCCGTACCTGATACCAAGAACATTTAACCCAAATCAGTTAATTGGCGTTATGATGATAAAAAACTTTATTTTTGAACTTATGGAAATATGTCCTAGCAAAGACACAAAGGCGTTCTCCTTGATGAGACTTAAATAGAAACATTGCCCCTGAATGAGGTCATCATTGTTCAAGGGCAATGTAAAACTTTTATACTACTCCATCATACGGCACTACTGTGCCTTTGCATCCAGATAACTGTCCTTGAATCCTAGGAAATACAGGACACCGTCCAAACCTATGGTGTTGATAGACTGGCGTGCATTGGCCACCACTCGTGGCTTGGCATGGAAGGCAATTCCCAAACCTGCGGCGGCAAGCATGGGCAGGTCGTTAGCACCATCACCAACGGCGATTGTCTGCTCCATATCCACCTTTTCCACCTGGGCTATGAGACGAAGCAACTCGGCTTTGCGCTTTCCGTCCACCACCTCTCCAACGTAGTTTCCTGTCAGGTGTCCCGTCTCGTCCACCTCCAGTTCGTTGGCATATACATAGTCAATGCCGTACTTCTTCTGTATGTATTCCCCGAAATAGGTGAATCCGCCAGAGAGGATGGCTATCTTATAACCGTAACTCTTCAGTACATACATGAGCCTGTCCACACCTTCCGTGAAGGGCAGGTTTTCGGCTATGTCCTGCATCACGCTCACATCAAGACCTTTGAGCAACTGGCACCTGCGTCTGAAGGACTCGCAGAAATCTATCTCGCCGCGCATGGCCTGTTCCGTGATGGAGGCAACCTCGTCATACACTCCATGACGGCGTGCCAGTTCGTCTATAACCTCTGCCTGAATGAGTGTGGAATCCATATCGAAGCATATCAGGCGGCGCATTCTGCGGTACATATTGTCGCGCTGGAAGGAGCAGTCTATTTCCATCTCGGCGGACAGGCGCAACAGGTCTGCCTGCATCTGCTCCCTATCGTGGGGAGTACCACGCAAGGAGAATTGTATGCATGCACGGGTCTTCTCTGCCGGACGCTCTATGCTCTGCCTGCCCGACATACGGCGTACTGCATCTATATTCAAGCCCTGCTTCACCACCAGATTGGTTACTGCACCTATCTGGCGTGCCTCCAGTCTACGGCCAAGGATGGTGAGGATGTAGCGGTTCTTGCCCTGACGTGACACCCACGCCTCGTATTCTTCCATGGTGACTGGTGCGAACTTGATGTTGAAACCCATCTCACTGGTCTTGAAGAGCAGTTCCTTCATTACACGGCCACTGCGTTCCTCATCCACCCTGATCAATATACCCAAACTCAGAGTAGCATGTATCACAGCCTGGCCTATATCCTGAATATGGACATCGTGACCAGAAAGAATGTTCATTATCTCTGCGGTAAGTCCTGGACGATCAACTCCCGTGATGCGTACCAGCATCAATTCTTCCTTATTCATAATGATGCGTTTATTCTTCTGCCAATCAGAATATTTTGTTCAATAAATATGCAAGTCTCAATCCGCCACGAAGCAACTGCAGCTCAACCACAGGTGTCCATTGTGCAAGATAGTCGTAAGACAGCTTTGATTGCTGGGGTGTGGAATCATAGACATCGGTGGCTACGGCAAATGTCTCGCGTGCCCAATCTTCTATTGTCCCACAGCAAATTTCCTTTCTCTCTGCCCTGTTCACACAGTCTATCTCTGTTGCCCACTCCTCGTAACTCCATTTATGCCCTCTCTCCAACACATCGGTATCCCAAATGCCATGCAGGTTCTTCTCGCTTCCGAAGAAAGACACTATCCACATGTTACCTCCCAAGTCTGTCTTGTGCCCCATGTGCATGGGTTGGTGCAGATCTCCTACCAGATGCACGAGCATTTTCAGGGCCACACGCTTATCGTCAGTTGTCGCTTTCTTGTCGGAAAGAACCTCTATCTGTTTGTAGATAGCAGTAACCACATCTCCCTTAGGTTCCAGTTCGGCATCCTCAAAACGCACACCGGCATCAATGTTCTTGTAGTGCCAGGTCTTAGTATAGGCATACTCCTGTGTGTGGCTTGCATTATCAAGCCAGTTGCTCCAGTACACCATGCTCTTTCCCTCGAGTAACTTCTTCACAGCCTTTTGGGCACCTCTGTCCAGATGCCGTTCTGCTATTTCACACGTCACATCATGTCCTTTCTGCCCCCATGCATAGACATCTGGAATAAAAAGGACTAAAACAAGAGATAGGCTTAAAATACGGACAAAAGTTCTCATAAAAACTATTTTTACTATACAAAGATAAAGTTTAATAATTGAATCCACAAATATTAGGCACTAAATAATTAAACCCAAATCGGTCATTAGGCAGTTATGCGCTAATAAAGACATCTTCTTGTCACCTGTTTAGTCGTTTATCGGTTATAATGGAACCCATTACGTCCCCAAAGCGGCAAAACATGTGTTCAAAAATAAAGTCTATTGACATCATGAGGCTAATGAACGATTTGAGTTAAACGTAGCCATACTGCACACAACCCAACATTACTTATTCAATTATCTGCGGTCCACGGATAATGTCTTTCTCTGAAATGCCTTTTTTGATTTCTATCTTCACGCCGTCGCTAAGACCAGTCACCACGTGTGTGCGTACATAATTTTTCTTATCTCCATCTCCCCGAACCACGTACACGTAAGTGGAATCACCGCTAAACTCAATGGCACTCTCCGGCACACTGAGCACCTCCTGAGACTCGGCAAGGACAATCTCGGCATTGGCGCTATAACCGGAACGCATCTGTACGCTGTCCCTTATCGTTACAGAGGCCTTTATTTCGAACTGGTTGGCACCGTTACTCTGCACTGCCTTGGGAGAGATGTATTCCAATATGGCATCAAAATTAAGGTCCTGCAATGCGCCTATAGTTATGTTCATGGACATGCCGGTATGGATGCGCCCAACCTCGCTCTCGTCTATATTGCCACGGAAAATCAGGTCGTTCATGTTTGCCACGCTGGCTATGGTGGTACCTTCGTTGAAAGTATTGCTAAGGATGACAGAATTGCCCACCTTCACCGGCACGTCCAAAATCAGACCCGAGATAGTGGAACGTATCAGTGTACTGCTGGCATTGGCATTGCTTCGGGATATGCCCTCGCTCACAACGAGCAGAGCGTCGTCCGCCGCAACCTTCTCTTCCTGGGCTTGCCTGTACTGCTGGCGTATCTTCTCGTATTCTGAGGCACTTACAAGTTCCTTGTCGAACAGGCGCTGGTAACGCTCGTAATCCGTCTTCACCTGGTTAAGGTTTATGTCTGCTATCCTGACACGGCTTTGGGCTGCTGTCAACTGGTTCATTTCCGGTATGACCTTCACCTTGGCAATAACCTCATCGGCCTTAACGGTCTCACCGGCCTCCTTGTATATCTCTGAGATGATACCGCTTATCTGCGGTTTCACATTTACCTCATCACGAGGTTCGATCCTGCCCGTAATGATGGTGCTCTTGACGATATTTTCCCTCTTGGGAGTGAATTCATTGTACTTCACCTCCTGGGGGAGTGACTTCCTCCACAAGAAGACGAATGTGCCCACAAACACTACCAGTGCCATGACGGCGAAGATCAGTTTTGAATATTTCATTATTATAATATATGTTATTAGTTCCTTTTATTCATCCCTCATGGCATCAACCGGTTTGATGGCCATGGCTCTGAGGGCTGGCGCCATACCTGCCATGCCTCCCAGCAGACATAGGAGCAACGTGGCTGCAACTGCCGTCCAGAAGTCCACCTGGAAGTGGGCCGAAGGGACTCCGTCCGTTGTATTTGCCAACTCTACCATCTGCAATATGAATACGGCCAGCAATATGCCCATCATACCGGCTACGGCCGTCAACACCATGCTTTCGCAGATTATCTGCGTCAATATCATCCTGGGGGTGGCTCCTATGGCACGGCGTATGCCTATCTCCACGGTCCTTTCCTTTACCGTCACCATCATGATGTTGCTCACGCCGATGGCTCCTGCCAGCAGGGTGCCTATGCCAACGAGCCAACTGAGGAACGTCACGCCACGGAACAGACTGTCCATTATGCCGAAGAGAACTTCGGTGTTGAAGACCCTTAATGCCAGTTCGTCCTGAGGATTCACGATATGATTGCGTGCTATGACCTGACGTATGCGGTCCGTCAGTTCGCCTATCTTCACACCGTCCTTTGCCGTAAAACTTATGAAATGAACCACGTCGCCATAGTTGTACACCCTTTGCATCACGCTGATAGGAGTAAGGATGATCTCCGCGGCACTCTCTCCTGTGGTGAGGACACCGGGGTTGAAGTCCACGCCTACAAGACTGTAGTAGGTGGAGTCTATGCGTATGCTGCTGCCAACGGGATTTCCGCCTTCCGGAAACAGATTCTCGTAAACACGCTTGCCTATGACACAGACCTTGCGCTCCATTTTCACGTCCATAGCGTTAATGTATCGGCCATACCTGATCTCCGGCATACATACATGCCTGTAATTATGGTCCGCTCCATATATGGTAGCCGAAAACTTATTGGCTCCGCATACCGCCACTCTCGTTCCTGTATAGTTCTGTGGAGTGATAACGTCCAGTTCGGGTATCGCATTGCGCAGGCGAGCCACGTCGTCCGTCTCCATATCCCATTCCCTGCCCTTGGCAAAGCCTTTGTATGCCTTCGTTGTGGGAGAAGACCACACTGTTGCCGAGTTCGTGGCAAAATTGCTGAAGTTGCTGTTCAGCAAGTCCTTTAGCCCATGGGTGCCGCCTATCAGGAGCACAAGCATGAAGATGCCCCAGAACACACCGAAGGCAGTCAGCAGGCTGCGGCTCTTGTTGCGCGATATGGTGTCAAGTATCTCTGTCAGGAATTCAGTCATAATCCTTACTACACTGTTATTTGGCATTAAGTGCCACTATGGGGCGCATGCGTGCGGCTTTGTAGGCCGGCACAAATCCTGCTACCGTACCTGCCAGTATCATCACCAGGGTGGCCTGCAGACAGACTCCGACGCCCACCGTGGGATTGAGGAACATGGTTGCCTGGAATATGCCTGCATCCACAACCTGGTTTCCCAACGTGGCATTCATGTACTCATTTACAATTACGCCGCATACCATACCTATGTAACCGAAAAACGTGGTTATTGCCATACTCTCCACAATGACCATACGCAGGATGGACCATGTGCCTGCTCCGAGAGCCTTGCGTATGCCGAACTCGCGCGTACGCTCCTTTACCGTAATGAGCATGATGTTGCTCACGCCTACTACACCGCTCAGCAGGGTCAACAATCCTACTATCCAAAGCGATGTGCGCAATATTGACATGCCGGAATTCATCTGCATGCTCTGGGAAAGTCTGTTCCATATCCACAAGGCTCCATCATCATCGGGGGCGGCTTCGTGATTGGGGTTTATACATTCGCGGTATTTCTTCACAAAGGCTTCGCTTTCCTCTTCCGTGGCTATGCCGGTCACGCTGAACTCGATCCTGTCCACACGGTGTCCGTAGTTGTACATTGCGGATATTGTGGAAAAGGGGGCATAGGCCACACTGTTGGAGGAAGAACTGTCGTCCTTGGAAATTCCTATCACCCTGAATACGGCTCCGTTTACGATGATGTCCTTGCCAAGCAATCCGCTCCCTTCTCTGAAAAGTTCCTTTGTCTGCGTCTGCGACAAGACTATCACCTTGCGCTTTTCCCTAATATCTATGTCGTTGATAAATCGGCCGTGCACAATCTCTATCTTGTCTATCTCCACCCTCATGGGAAAAGTACCTTCAATGGTTTGGTTCGTCATGTAATTGGGTCCCAGCCTCATGATGACGCTGCTTTTCCATAGCGAGGCTCCCGTTTTCCTGATATTTTCAGTGAAGTTGCTGGACGTCACCTGCAAGTCCCTGCTGTCCAACTCTATGCGTCTGCCTATATCGAAACCGGCATGTGCCTTGGTTGTCATTCCTCCGTACACGACCATAGAGTTTTTCAGGAATTGCTCCGACTGCTTCATCTGTGCGTTTATCAGTCCGTTGCCGGCACCAAGCAGGAAGATGAGGATGAAGATACCCCATCCCACGGCAAAGCCCGTCAGGGCGGTGCGCAACTTGTTGTGGCTCACCGTTGCCCATATTTCCTTCAGGAGTTCTATCATTTCATGTATCCGTTTATGCCGAAGGGCGATGCGTTGTGCTCCCCGTTTATCTCTATGTTGCCTATTATGCCGTCCTGTATCCGGATGATCTTGTTTGTCTCGTTTGCCACACCGCTTTCGTGCGTAACCACCACTATGGTCATGCCCTGCTCGCGGTTCAGTTCCTTCAGCAGCTGCATCACCTCCACACTGGTCTTGGAGTCAAGGGCACCTGTAGGTTCGTCTGCCAGGATTATCTTGGGTTTGGTTATCAGGGCACGCGCTATTGCCACACGCTGCTTCTGTCCGCCGGACATCTCGTTGGGGTAATGCTCTGCCCATTGTGCCAGTCCGAGACGGTCCAGATACTCCATGGCCATACGGTGCCTTTCCTTGCGCCCGACACCCTGATAGTAAAGGGGCAGTTCCACGTTCTCCACCGCATTCTTGAAACCGATCAGGTTGAAAGACTGGAATATGAAGCCTATCATCCTGTTGCGGTAATATGCCGCCTTGGATTCGGACAGGTTCCATATCCTTGTGCCTGCCAGGGTGTATTCGCCCGAGTCGTAATTGTCCAGTATGCCCAATATATTGAGCAGGGTGGACTTGCCCGAACCAGATTGTCCCATTATGGAGACGAACTCTCCCTCTCCGACGTCCAGGTTTATGCCCTTGAGCACATGCAGGGGCTGTGCTCCGAAGTATGTCTTGTTGATGTCCCTGAGGTGTATCATCCGATAACTGTGTCTTGTCTTTAGTGCAAAGATACGAAATACAATGATAGCATCATCAGTATGCCGGTTTTATTTTGGCAAAAACATCATATAGGTGGCATTTTCATGGGAAATCCTTACACATACGCATCAATTATCCTGCAAGGACTTGGCAAAATGAAATGAAACACGTATCTTTACGTTTGTAAAAAACAAAATGAAGAAGATGGAACTGCACATACTTACATTTTCCCCTACCGGCACATCCCGTCGGGTAGCCGAAGGGATAGCAAAAGGAACAGGCGGACAGGATATGCATTTCACGGACATTACCCGTCAGACTTCTGTTAGCCTGAATTTCAATTCCGACCAGTTACTACTTGTCTGCGTTCCCGTATATGGAGGACATGTAGCCCCAACCGCAATGCAACGCCTGGATGCTATACGTGGCAACGACACGCCTGCCGTGCCCGTTGTGGTTTACGGGAACCGTCATTACGAACAGGCGCTTGAAGAACTATCATCCTTCCTCACCGAAAGGGGCTTCCGGACAATGGCGGCGGCAACATTCATTGGAGAACATTCCTATTCCACAGAGCAGACACCCATTGCCGTGGGCAGACCCGATGCCGCCGACATCCTGTTTGCAGAACAGTTCGGGCAGGAGATAGCCAAGAAATGGAATGAAGGCCGAATCGCTGAAACCATAGATGCCAGTGCCATAGAACAGCCCCATCAGGATGCCGGGACAATGATGCACTTCAAGCAAACCGTAATGACCTGGATGCAGTCGGGAGTGCCTATGCCTGTATCTCCGCTTGCCGACACCTCGCTGTGCAATGCATGCGGTACATGCGCCGACTTGTGCCCCACATCGGCAATTAGCAGGAGCAACCCGCAGGAAACGGATGCCTCACTATGTATCAAATGCTGTGCATGCGTGAAAGGCTGTCCGGCTAATGCCCGCACCTACCCCACTCCTTTCGCACCGCTGCTGGCAGAGATTTTCTCCCTGCGCAAGGAGAACAAGTACCTGATTTGAATACAGACACTGCCATGTATCAGAAATTCATCATAACACAGGACGGCATATTGAAGTTCGGCAGAGTCTATCTGCATCACGATCTCCTGTCGTACGGAGAAGACGGTACGGGAGGCGGAGGACTGTGGAAACACGACCCTCTGCGTGGTGCCGTATTGCTGTACGGACGTTCGTTCGAATTCGGGCCTCCCGACTTCTCTTTCCTCAGAAAGATTGACTGGCAGGGAATGGGCGGCAAACCTTCGGCATTGCTGTATCTGCCTAAATGGCCGGATGAATCTATTGCAGAACCTGTTTTTGTCAAATAAGAAAAACCATACAACTATGATCAAAGTCTACGTAATGCAAACATGTCCCGACTGCACTGCGGTCAAGCAACTGCTAAAGGACGACCCGCGCTTTCTGCTGACCGACATCGGAGAGCAGGCAAGAAACCTGAAACAGTTTCTATCTCTCCGCGACAACAACCCTGCCTTTGAACGGGTACGCCAGCGCGGAACAATAGGAATACCGTGCTTCGTGTTTGAAGACGGAAACATTGTCTTTTCCTTGGATAAGGCAATGGAAATAATCAAGGACATGCCGCAGATACTACCTGAGGAGGAACCTGAGGAAGGTGCTTCGTGCAGCATTGACGGAAAAGGATGTTAGACAATTATATCCGTACTTTACAGGCAGGTTCTGTAAATCAGTTTTGAGGTTTCTGATGTTTACTCTACCGCAGATTCTGTTTATAGAGCCTACCCTTACCTTATATAATATATAATACCGAACACTCATGGCAGAGTCACTCGTCATCCAAGGCAACAGCAAGGAAGAACTGTATCAAAACCTTTTTCCCCAGATTAAGTCAATCTTAGAGGATGAAAAAGACACTATTGCCAACATGGCAAACATATCGGCATGCCTTTATGAAACCTTCCGCTTCTGGTGGGTAGGTTTCTATCGCGTTGTCGGCGACGAACTGGTACTTGGTCCCTTCCAAGGTCCTGTTGCCTGCACACGCATCAGGAAAGGACGCGGAGTATGCGGCACCTCATGGCAAAGGGAAGAAACTATCATCGTGCCCGACGTGGATCAGTTTCCTGGCCACATAGCATGCAGCAGCGCCTCCCGCTCGGAAATTGTTGTGCCCGTTTTCCACAATGGCAAAGTGACTGCTGTACTTGATATTGACAGTGAATTACTCAATACCTTTGACGATACTGACAAACTATGGCTTGAACGGATTGCGGCACTCCTCATAGACAAAAACACCAATCCCTGACAGGCATTTTTCCTTAACAGATCATTGCACTTCACCCCAAATAAGTCATTTGCGTTATGATGATAATGATGATTTGGGAGTGACTATGTCGTCAAAGGTTTTTACCCCTTGAATATTCCATAAGACCTACAGGTAACTTAAATTAGTCCTCGGTGGCGGTAAAATGAACCGCCCTCGGCGATAAAATTTACCGCCAGTGGCGGTGAGATTTGCCGCCACCGAGGACTAATCAAGTCACCCTATAAGACGAGTTCAAACTTCGCCATATAATCGCCTTTTCCCTCACTTATTTATCCAAAATAGGTCTTAGCGTTACGATGATAATAGTCTTTATTTTTGAACATATGGGTGCTATTGCACCGATCTTTGGCTGAAGGCACTTGCATTAGGAAAAACATAAATAATTTGATTTTTCCACCACTTATTCACACCTTTAACCCTTGACCTAAGGTACTTTCACTCGGAAATAGCAAAAATAAATAGGATTTATTTTGTTTTTCGCCCGCTTACTCGTACCTTTGCAAAGCAAATACCTATCATACCATGAAAGAGTACGAGATTCGCACACGTGTGAATGTGCTTGTGATGGAGGATATGAGCGCACCTGAGCGCGAACTGGTTGAAGCGGCCAAGAAGGCAACGGAAAGCAGTTATTCCCCCTACAGCCATTTCCAAGTGGGCGCTGCCTTGCGCCTGTATAGCGGCGAAATAATCACAGGCAGCAATCAGGAGAATGCGGCATACCCGGTGGGCAGTTGTGCAGAACGGACGGCACTGTTCTGGTGCGGAGCCAACAGACCTGGCGAAACGATAACCGCCATAGCCATAGCGGCACAGACAGGAGGGCGCTTCACGAAAGATCCGATTGCCCCATGCGGAATGTGCAGACAGGCACTGCTGGAAGTGGAACACAAACAGGGTTCGCCGATAAAAGTGATGCTCTATGGCGAGGATGGTACACACTGCATAGAAAGCGTGGAGGCACTGATGCCACTCACCTTCAATGCAGAAAGCATGGATATATAGGATAATACTTGAAGAAAATGATTACACTTAGCAATATAGCCGTACAATTCGGCAAGAGAGTCCTGTACAAGGATGTGAACATGAAGTTCACAAGCGGGAATATCTACGGAGTAATCGGTGCCAACGGCGCCGGCAAGTCTACTCTGTTGAAGGCCATCAGTGGCGAGTTGGAACCTACAAAGGGCACAGTGGAACTGGGACCGGGCGAACGTTTGTCAGTGCTGTCGCAGGACCACTTCCAGTACGACCAGGAAACCGTACTGAATACTGTTTTGATGGGACACACCACCATGTGGGAGGTGATGAAGGAGCGTGAGGCTCTTTACAGCAAGTCCGACTTCACCGACGAGGACGGTATCCGCGTGGCAGAACTGGAGGACAAGTTTGCCGAGATGGGCGGCTACACCGCCGAGAGCGATGCCGGCAGCCTGCTTTCCGGCCTTGGCATCAAGGAGGCCCTGCACCACCAACTGATGGGTGAACTCTCCGGTAAGGAAAAGGTGCGCGTGATGCTGGCAAAGGCTTTGTTCGGCAATCCCGACAACCTGTTGCTTGACGAGCCCACCAACGACCTTGACCTGGAGACCGTACAATGGTTGGAACAGTACTTGAGCGAGTTCGAGCACACCGTATTGGTGGTGAGTCACGACCGTCACTTCCTGGACAGCGTCTGCACACACACCGTGGACATCGACTTCGGCAAGGTGACAATGTTTGCCGGTAACTACAGTTTCTGGTACGAGTCCAGCCAGTTGGCCCTGCGTCAGGCCCAGAACCAGAAGGCCAAGGCCGAGGAGAAGAAGAAGGAACTGGAGGAGTTCATCCGCCGATTCAGTGCCAACGTGGCAAAGTCCAAGCAGACGACAAGCCGCAAGAAGATGCTGGAGAAGCTCAATGTGGATGAAATCCGTCCCTCTACCCGTAAGTATCCCGGCATAATCTTCCAGATGGAGCGCGAACCGGGCAACCAGATTCTGGAGGTTCAGGACCTGAAGGCCACCATGGAGGACGGTACCGTTCTGTTCGACAACGTAAGTTTCAACATAGAGAAGGGAGAGAAGGTGGTATTCCTCAGCCACGACCCACGTGCCATGACAGCCCTGTTTGAAATCATCAACGGCAACCGCGAGGCACAGGGCGGAACATACAATTGGGGCGTCACCATCACCACAGCCTACCTGCCCGTGGACAACACCGAGTTCTTCCAGTCACAACTGAACCTGGTGGACTGGCTCAGCCAGTTCGGCGAAGGCAATGAGGTATATTTCAAGGGCTTCCTTGGACGTATGCTCTTCTCTGGCGAAGAGGTTCTGAAGAAGGTGAACGTTCTTTCCGGCGGTGAGAAGATGCGTTGTATGATAGCACGCATGCAGTTGAAGAACGCCAACTGCCTTATCTTGGACACTCCCACCAACCACCTGGACCTGGAAAGCATCCAGGCTTTCAACAACAACCTGAAGCAGTACAAGGGCAACGTGCTCTTTGCCAGCCACGACCACGAGTTCATACAGACCGTAGCAAACCGTATCATAGAACTCACCCCCAACGGTACTATCGACAAGTTGATGGACTATGATGACTACATCATGAACGACCAGATCAAGGAGCAGAAGGCCAAGATGTACGCCCAGTAACTGACAGAACTACACATTATATATAATATATAGGTGCCTTAATGACATAAAACGTGCCAAAATGACAATGGCACGTTTTATGCGATATAACAGGCAGAACAAACAATCAACAAGACAACACATGGCAACAGAAGAAAAACTCAATAACGAAGAGCAGATTCTGGAAGAGGCAAACGTAGACCATGCAGAAGAGACACCTCAGCAGAACGAAACCGAAACTACAGAACAGGAGGAGACTCCCGAGGTGGAGGTTGACCCGCTTGAGGCTGCTCAGGCAGAAATAGCAGAACTGAAGAAGCAGATACTGTACAAAGTGGCCGAGTTCGACAACTACCGCAAGCGCGTCATCAAGGAAAAAGCCGACCTCATTCTGAACGGAGGCGAGAAGGTCATCACTGCCATCCTCCCCGTTATGGACGACATGGAACGTGCCCTGGAGCAGATGAAGAAAGCCGACGACGTACAGGCCGTTGTAGAAGGTGTGGAACTGATACAGAAGAAGTTCATGGGCATACTGGAAAAGCAAGGCGTAAAGCCCATTGAAACCAAGGAGGCAGACTTCGACGTAGAGATACATGAGGCCGTTGCCCAGTTTCCTGCACCCACACCAGAGATGAAGAACAAGGTGGTAGACTGCACACTGAAGGGCTACAAACTGAACGAGAAGGTTATCCGTCATGCCCAAGTTGTAGTTGGCATTTAATGAATGACTGAAACGTACGTCTATAAATAACACAAGAACATGGCAGAAAAGAGAGATTACTACGAAGTGCTTGGCGTACAGAAGGGTGCTTCGGAAGACGAGATAAAGAAGGCCTATAAGAAAATGGCCATCAAGTATCACCCCGACCGCAATCCGGGTGACAAAGAAGCCGAGGAGAAGTTCAAGGAGGCTGCCGAAGCCTATGACGTACTCCGCGACCCTGACAAACGTGCCCGTTACGACCAGTTCGGCCATGCCGGCATGGGTGGTGCCGGGGGCTTCGGAGGCCAAGGCTTTGACATGAACGACATCTTCTCCATGTTCGGCGACATCTTCGGCGGTCACATGGGGGGCGGTGGAGGCTTCGGAGGTTTCAGTGGCTTCGGAGGTTTCGGAGGCGGCGGTAGCCGTGGCGCACAGAAACATCAGGGTGGCGACCTGCGCTTGAAAGTAAAACTCACACTGGAAGAAGTTGCCAAGGGCGCCACAAAGAAGTTCAAGGTAAAGAAGGATGTCACCTGCTCGCATTGCCATGGTTCCGGTTCACAGGACGGCAAGACAGAATCATGCGGAACATGCCACGGCACAGGTTATGTGACACGTCAGGTGAACACCATGTTCGGACGCATGCAGCAGCAGAGTGTCTGCAATGTGTGTGGTGGCAAAGGCACGACCATCAAGAACAAATGCCAGCACTGCTCCGGCACCGGCGTGGTCAGCGGCGAAGAGGTCGTTGAGGTACAGATACCTGCAGGCGTACAGGATGGCATGATACTTACCGTTCAGGGCAAGGGTAATGCCGGACACAACAACGGCTATGCAGGTGACATACAGGTCTACGTCGAGGTTGAGCAACACAGCGAACTGAGCCGTCGTGACAATGACCTCGTCTACAATCTGCTCCTCGACCTTCCCACGGCTGTATTGGGCGGACCTGCCGAGATACCTACCATTGACGGTCGTGTGAAGATAAAGATTGAGCCCGGCACACAGCCCGGCAAGACGGTGCGCCTTCGCGGCAAGGGTCTTCCTGCCTTGCAGGGTTATGGCTATGGATACGGAGACCTCATAGTGAATATATCCATATACATACCTGAGACTCTTACAAAGGAAGAACACGATGCCTTTGAGAAGATGAAGGGAAGCGACAGCTTCAAACCCTCGCAGACCACGAAGAATTCATTCTTCCAGAAGTTCAAGAACCTATTTAGTTAAATAGCAGTAAAACACTGAACAGAAGACTTTTCTAACTATGACATATAGTGAAGCTACAGAATACCTGTTCACCTCAGCCCCGTTGTTTCAGAACATCGGGGCTGGTGCATATAAGGAGGGACTGGGGAATACAGAAACACTGGACTCCCACTTCTGCCATCCGCATACAAAATACCAGACAATACACGTTGCCGGCACAAATGGCAAGGGCAGCGTCAGCCACACGCTGGCAGCCATCCTCCAGAGCGCAGGATATAAGGTCGGCCTTTACACAAGTCCGCATTTGGTGGACTTCCGCGAACGTATCCGGGTTAACGGAAAGATGATACCCGAAGAGAGGGTTGTACGCTTTGTAGAGGAAGAACGTGCCTTCTTTGAACCTCTCCACCCCTCATTCTTTGAACTTGCCACAGCCCTTGCCTTCAAATATTTTGAAGAAACAGGGGTGGACATTGCCGTCATAGAAACCGGACTTGGTGGCAGGTTAGACTGCACAAACATCATAAAGCCCATACTATCCATCATCACAAACATCAGTTTCGACCATGTCCAGTTCCTCGGCAACACTCTTGAAGCGATAGCAGGAGAGAAGGCTGGTATCATCAAGGCAGACACGCCTGTTGTCGTAGGAGAGACGGGAGGCAACCCTGAAGTACGACGAGTTTTTGCCGACAAGGCCAAGGAGATGCACTCCTCCATCCTCTTTGCCGACGAGTTGTCTCACCCCAAGGTAGAAGGCGAGCTGAAGGGATACTGCCAGGAGAAAAACACGCAGACCATACTCACAGCCCTAGACTTCCTCCGAGGGACAGCAAATGGACATTCCGATCGTGCCACATTGAACATAAGCGAGGAGGACATCAACAATGGCTTCATGCACGTATGCGAACTGACGGGCCTCATGGGGCGCTGGCAAACGCTTTCCGAAAAGCCCCTAACCATCTGCGACACCGGACATAATGTCGGCGGGTGGGAATACATCAGCAAGCAGCTGGAACAGACTCCTGGGAGATTGCACATCGTCATCGGCATGGTAGGCGACAAGGACGTAAGAAAAGTTGTGGCCATGCTTCCCAAGAGAGCAAGATACTATTTCACACAGGCAAGTGTGAAGCGGGCTATGCCTGCAACAGAGTTCGCAGAAATAGCAAAAGAACACGGATTGGAAGGTAGCGTGTACAATAGTGTTGTCGAAGCATACGAAGAAGCCAAACAGCAGGCTTCCGAAAACGACACTATCTTCATCGGGGGAAGCACCTTCATTGTCGCCGACATGCTGGAGAGCATTTCCTAACTCAACGGAAAACGCCTTTGGACCCTCCCTTGCAACTTTTTCCATTCATAAGTATTGGCGGTATTAGGATTATTTTGTATATTTGCATCGAAAGAATACACTCTAAATACTAATCCCAATGGAGAACAAGTTGATTTCCGGCCTGAAGCGCGAAGACTTTCAGGCCATGGTACAGGGCAAGGAAACTGACCTGTACACTCTGACCAATGCTCAGGGCATGGAAGTAAGCATAACAAATTACGGTGGCTCTCTGGTGTCCATCATGGTACCCGACAGAGACGGCAACATGGCCAACGTAATACAGGGTCACGACAGCATCCAGGATTGCCTTAGCAGTCCCGAACCATTCCTTTCCACCCTCGTGGGCAGATATGGCAACCGCATCTGCCGTGGCAAGTTCACCATGAACGGCAAGGAGTACAGCCTCGCCATCAACAATGGCCCCAACCACCTTCATGGCGGTCCCACAGGATGTCATGCACGTGTGTGGGATGCAGAGCAGCTGAACGATCAGGAACTGGTACTGCGCTACACCTTCGCTTATTATGAAGAAGGTTTCCCCGGCGAGGTAAAGATGACCGTAAAGTACTCTCTGACAAATGACAACGAACTGGTTATCGACTACCGTGGCACAACCAACAAGAAGACCGTTGTCAATATGACCAGCCACGGCTTCTTCTCTCTGACCGGTATCGGAACCCCCACCCCTTCACAGTTGGACACCATCCTGACCATCAATGCAGACTTCTATGTTCCCATTGATGAGAACAGCATACCCACCGGCGAGATTCGCAAGGTAGAGGGCACTCCCTTCGACTTCCGCACACCAAAGCCTGTAGGTCGCGACATTGCTGCCGATGACGAGCAGATAAAGAACGGCACTGGTTATGACCACTGCTACGTTCTGAACAAGCACGAACCCGGAGAACTGACTTTGGCAGCCTCCATGGTTGAGCCCTCAACAGGCCGTACAATGGAATGCTGGACCACCGAACCCGGCGTACAGTTCTACAGCGACAACTGGGCAGACGGATACAAGGGGCAGCACGGAGCCACCTTCGGCAAGCACTCTGGCCTTTGCTTCGAGGCACAGCACTTCCCCGACTCGCCAAACCGTGCACATTTCCCCAACACACAGTTGAAACCCGGAGAAGTTTACGTTCAAAAGACCGTTTACAAGTTCGGCACAGACAAGTAAGACACACGAAGCCGCTCTTTCTTCCACTAACGAAGAAAGGGTGGCTTTCATTGATTATAATCATTTATTCACTAATAACTTAAACAAACAAAATTAAAGTAATGGCTCAAAAAACAAAACAATGGGGCGCTATTATCGTGATGATTGCGCTCTTCGCTATGATTGCCTTCGTGACCAACTTGTGTACTCCCATGGCAACCATCATCAAGAACCAAGGCGAAATCTCCAATGTTCTCGCTCAGATTGGTAACTATGGTAACTTTGTTGCATACCTGGTTATGGGTATCCCTGCCGGCATGCTCATCGCCAAGTTCGGTTACAAGAAGACTGCTCTTATTGGTCTTGTTGTAGGTAGTGCAGGTATCCTTATCCAGTGGTTGAGCGGCCAGTTCAATGCACAGGAGAACATCGGTCTGGTATTCGGCATCTACCTTATCGGTGCTTTCATTGCCGGTCTTTGCATGTGTATCCTCAACTGTGTGGTTAACCCCATGCTGAATCTGCTCGGCGGCGGTGGCAACTCCGGTAACCAGCTCATCCAGATCGGTGGTGTATTCAACTCTTCTGCTGCCGTAGCATGCTACATCCTGATGGGTGCCTTGATTGCTGACGCCTCCAAGGCAAAGATTGCTGACGCTACTCCCGCTCTCATGATTGCTCTCGCTATCTTCGTGATTGCTTTCATCGTTATCCTCTTCACCAAGATTGAGGAACCCGAGCAGGCTCCCGTCCGCGTAGACCTCATCAAGGGTGCCATGAGCCACAGCCACTTCGCACTCGGTGCTCTGGCCATCTTCCTGTATATGGGTATCGAGGTAGGTGTTCCCAACGCTGTTCAGCAGATGCTCACCTCCGAACCCTACTCTATCCCCGCAGCTACAGTAGGTATGATTGTTGCCGTTTACTGGGCAATGATGCTCGTTGGCCGCTTCGTTGGCGCATCCATTGGTTCTAAGGTTAGCGCACGCGCCATGATTACAACCGTATCTATCGCCACCCTGGCATTGGTAATCTTCGGTATGTATGCACCTGCCGACGTTCTTGTAAACTTCCCTGGTGTTGACTGGGGCAAGCTGGAACTCATCTGGCAGCCTGTTCCCCTGGGCATCTTCTCTTTCCTCCTTGTTGGTCTTTGCACATCTGTAATGTGGGGTGCAATCTTCAACATGGCAGTTGAGGGTCTGGGCAAGTACACCGCTATCGCATCCGGTATCTTCATGACCATGGTATTCGGTTGTGCTGTAATGATGGGTATCCAGGGCTACGTTGCAGACCTGACAGACTACATGACCAGCTTCTGGGTAATCGTATTCTGTGCTGCCTACCTCCTGTTCTATGCCCTTATCGGTAGCCGTGTGACAAAGCGTTCTGAGTAATAACAACCCTAAATCCTAAAAAAACTATGAGACTTACAATTGATGACGTAAGAAGTCGCTTCATCAAGCACTTCGATGGAACAACTGGCAGTGTTTATGCTTCTCCCGGTCGTATCAACCTGATCGGTGAGCACACTGACTACAACAACGGTTTCGTATTCCCCGGTGCAGTGCAGCAGGGTATGATTGCAGAAATCAAGCCCAATGGCACCCGCAACGTTAATGCATATTCTATTGACCTGAAGGACAAGGTTACCTTCTCTTTGGACGATCCCGAAGGTCCCAAGGCAACTTGGGCTCGCTACATCTACGGTGTTTGCCGTGAGATGATGGCTCTGGGTGTGCCCGTTGAGGGTTTCAACACTGCTTTCGCAGGTGATGTGCCCCTCGGTGCAGGCATGAGTTCTTCTGCCGCTCTGGAGAGCACCTTCGCATTTGCCTGCAACGACCTGTGGGGCGACAACAAGATCGAGAAGATGGAGTTGGCACGCGTAGGCCAGCGCACCGAGCACAAGTACATCGGTTGCAACTGCGGTATCATGGACCAGTTTGCCAGCGTACATGGTAAGGCCGGCAGCCTGATGCGCCTTGACTGCCGTAGCGGCGAATTCGCATACTTCCCCTGGAATCCCCAGGGCTACAAGCTGGTTCTGGTGAACAGTTGTGTCAAGCACGAGTTGGCTGGCAGCCCCTACAACGAGCGTCGTCTTTCCTGCGAGCGCGTTGCTGCTGTCATCAACAAGCACCATCCCGAGGTTGAGACCCTCCGCGATGCCAACATGGCTCTGCTGGACGAGGTTAAGGCCGAGGTTAGCGAAGAGGATTACAAGAGAGCACGCTACGTCATCGGTGAGGTTGACCGCGTATTGGCAGTCTGCGATGCTCTGGAGCGTGGCGACTACGAGACCGTTGGCCAGAAGATGTACGAGACCCACTACGGTCTGAGCCAGGAGTACGAGGTATCATGCGAAGAGCTTGACTTCCTCAACGAGATTGCCAAGGAAGAGGGCGTTACCGGCAGCCGCATCATGGGCGGTGGTTTCGGTGGCTGTACCATCAACCTGGTTGCTGACGAACTGTACGACAACTTCGTGAAGGTTGTTAAGGAGAAGTTCGCCGCCAAGTACGGCAAGGCTCCCATCGTCATCGACGTTGTTATCGGCGATGGTTCTCGCAAGCTCTGCTAAACCCAAACGAATACACTATCACGACACGTCCCTGTTCCTCCATGCGAGGAGCAGGGATGTTTTTGTGCCTTTGCACAGCACTCAAAGGACAGCAAATATGCCCAAGCATCACCGCGCAAAGCCCTTTTCTTATACATTTATATATATACATGGGGATAAAAGTGTACTTAATACCATTAAATACAAAATAATATTCGTATCTTTGCGCAAGAATAAAGCATTCCCGACATATAAATGACACATAAGTACTATGCCGACGAGCCATCATTCCATGTTGCAGTGGACTGCATCATTTTCGGCTTTGAAGACGGAAACCTGCAGGTCCTGTTCCAACACCGCAACATAGAACCCTTCAACGGCGAACTGACGCCGATGGGAGGTTTCGTGCAGGAGGACGAGACCCTGGACGAGGCGGCATACCGCGTACTTACGGAACGGACGGGAATAAAGGACCTGTTCCTGGAGCAGCTGGAAGCCTTCGGCGACATAAACAGAGACCCGGGAGGACGTGTCATAAGCGTGGCGTACTATGCCCTGCTGGACAAGGCCCACTACGACAACAAACTGCTGGAGAAGTTCAACTGCAAGTGGGTGGATGCCAACAACCTGCCAACACTCTACTTCGACCACATGAAGATGATGAAGAAGGCCATAAACAGGTTGCAGGATAAAATCAGTTACACCCCCATTGCGTTGAAACTACTGCCGGAGGAGTTCACCATGAGCCAGATTCAGAAGTTGTACGAGGCCATACTGGACGAGAAACTGGACAAACGCAATTTCCGCAAGAAAGTTTGCGAAATGCCCTACTTCGTGAAGACCGGCAAAATAGACAAGAGTTGCAGCAAGCGCGGAGCGGCCATCTACGTGTTCGACTACAACATGTATCAAGAACACAGAGACTTTCATCTGTAGCGCACCCACAGGGAACATTCACTCAAACAGAAGATAAACAATTCCAAAATACACTATGCATTCCATCGAGACTCTTAACAAGGCAGCAGACAATATCCGCATCCTGTCTGCAGCAATGGTAGAGAAAGCAAAAAGCGGTCATCCTGGCGGTGCTATGGGAGGCGCGGACTTCATTTCCGTACTCTATAGCGAGTATCTGAACTACGACCCCGAGAATCCACTGTGGGAAGGTCGCGACCGTTTCTTCCTTGACCCCGGTCACATGTCGCCCATGCTTTACGCACAGCTCACCATGACCGGCCATTTCACAATGGACGAACTCAAGCAGTTGCGCCAGTGGGGCTCCCCCACCCCCGGACATCCCGAACTCAACTATGCCCGCGGCATAGAGAACAGTTCAGGTCCTCTGGGTCAGGGCCACACCTATGCCGTAGGTGCAGCCATTGCAGCCAAGTGTCTGTATGCACGCACTGGCAACCCCACTTTCCAGAAGGAGACCATCTATGCCTACATTTCCGATGGCGGCATACAGGAAGAAATCTCACAGGGTGCGGCTCGCATAGCCGGCACACTGGGACTGGACAACCTTGTCATGTTCTACGACGCCAACGACATCCAGCTGTCCACAGAAACAAGCGTGGTCACCAGCGAAGACACAGCAGCCAAGTACCGTGCCCTCGGATGGGAGGTATTCTGCATAGACGGTAACAACGTCACCGAAATACGCCAGGCACTGGATGCAGCCAAGAAAGTCAGCGGCAAGCCCTCACTTATCATAGGCCACTGCATCATGGGCAAGGGAGCCCTGAAAGCAGACGGCACCAGTTACGAGCGCAACTGCGGTACACACGGAGCACCCTTGGGCGGAGACGCATACCGCAACACCGTGAAGAACCTGGGCGGTGACCCCGACAATGCCTTCATCATCTGGGACGAGGTACAGGAAATCTTCAACGTACGCCGTCAGGAACTCAAGGCCATCTGCGCCGAGCGTCATGCGGAAGAGAAGGCCTGGGCCGAAGCAAATCCCGAGAAGGCAGCACAGCAGGCCGACTGGTTTGCCGGCCGTCTGCCCGAGATACCCTGGGACAGCATAGAGCAGAAGCAGGGCGAACCCACACGAAACGCATCCAGTGCATGCCTCAGCCTTCTGGCCAAGACCGTGCCCAATATGATAGTATCCAGTGCCGACCTCTGCAACTCCGACAAGACCGACGGATTCATCAAGGGCGGTGCCACCGTCATCTCACGCGACAACTTCGCGGGCGGATTCCTGCAGGCAGGTGTAGCCGAACTGACCATGGCATGCGTCTGCATAGGCATCACCCTGCACGGCGGCATGCTGGCAGCCTGTGGCACATTCTTCGTGTTCTCCGACTACATGAAACCTGCCATCCGCATGGCAGCGCTGATGGAACTGCCCGTCAAGTTCATCTGGAGCCACGACGCATTCCGCGTAGGTGAAGACGGTCCCACACACGAACCCGTAGAACAGGAGGCACAGATACGCCTGATGGAGAAGATGAAGAACCACTCCGGACGCAACTCCATGCTTGTTCTCCGTCCTGCCGACTGCAACGCCACTACAGTATGCTGGGCCATGGCCATGGAGAACATGACAAGCCCCTCCGCTCTCATACTCTCACGCCAGAACATTGAGCCCCTGCCCGAGGGCACTCCCTACGAATATTGCCGCAAGGGTGCATACATCAGCGCAGAGAGCGATGAGAACCCCGACATCATCTTCGTGGGCAACGGTTCTGAAGTGAGCACACTCATAGCTGGTGCACGACTGGTACGCCAGGAGGGCTATAAGGTAAGAGTAATCAGCGCACCCTCCGAAGGCCTCTTCCGCGAGCAGCCCATAGAATACCAGCGCGAACTCTTCCCCATCGGCAGCAAGGTATTCGGCCTCAGCGCCGGTCTGCCCGTCAACTTAGAGGGCTTCCTCGTGGGAGCACATCCCAGTAGCCGCGTCTTCGGTCTGGAGAGTTTCGGTTTCTCCGCTCCCTACAAGGTGCTGGACGAGAAGTTGGGCTACACTGCTGAGAACGTTTACAACCAGGCAAAGAGCATCCTGCTTGCAGAATAAACCACACACAAAGAGGGCTATCGCACGTCACCAAGGTGCGGTAGCCTCTTTCTTTCATCATAAAGGCAAACACATCACTTATAACCAAAACCATCATCTCCTATGGAAACAAAGATTGTAGGTCTCGCATCAGATCATGCAGCATACCCCCTCAAAGAGTTCGTAAAGCAGTATCTGGAAGAAAAGGGTATCCCCTATAAGGACTATGGTACACACTCTGAGGAAAGTTGCAACTATGCCACCTTCGGCCACCTGCTGGCAGAAGGCGTGGAAAGTGGCGAAGTGTATCCCGGCATTGCTATGTGCGGTTCGGGTGAAGGTATCTCCATGACACTGAACAAGCACCAGGGCATACGTGCAGGTCTGTGCTGGATGCCGGAGATAGCGCACCTCATCCGTCAGCACAACGACGCCAACGTTTTGGTAATGCCCGGTCGTTTCATTGACAACGACACTGCCCGCGCCATCATGGACGAATTCTTCCAGACTCCCTTTGAAGGCGGCCGTCACATGCAGCGCATTGCCGACATTCCCTTGAAGTAAGTTCCGCCTTGCCCATTCACAGGAAAGCTTAACATCATCCGTTTTATCCTCTTAGCAATGCAAAGTAAAAGGGTTCAATTGTTTGTCATCTCCTTGTTGTACAGTCTTCTTGTATTGTCACAGGGCAAAACCAACAGAGCATACTGGTCCTATATTGACAAATACAAGAATATGGCCATCGAGCAGCAGATAAAGTATAAAATACCCGCCAGCATCACATTAGCCCAAGGACTATTGGAGAGTGCTGCAGGAACAAGCCGCCTGGCCGTAAAGGCAAACAACCACTTTGGTATCAAAGCGCATGGGGGGTGGACAGGACCTTACATTCGAGTTGACGATGACCTGCCAAACGAAAAGTTCAGAAAATACAAATCTGTGCGCGACAGTTACGAAGACCATTCTGTGTTCCTGTTAAAACCAAGATATGAAAGGCTGTTTAAATATCGCATAACAGATTACAAGTCATGGGCCAAGGGACTAAAAGCTTGCGGCTATGCCACAAGTCCTACATATGCCAGTAACCTTATCCGGATAATAGAGATGTATTCTCTGCACCAATTTGATAAAGTCAAGACCATACAGCAAACCACAACACCCTCTTCGCCTGCAACAAGTAATACCGGCACAAAAACACCCTCAACCAAATACAGCATCTCTGATATCGAGAGACTGTCGATTGTGTATTTAAAGAGACTTGCCAACCATAAAATCAAAGAAAGTAAATTATCTGAATTCTTCCGTACACACACCGTATA
This sequence comes from Bacteroidaceae bacterium, assembly GCA_017466325.1. GTDB lineage: Bacteria > Bacteroidota > Bacteroidia > Bacteroidales > Bacteroidaceae > Physcousia. The sequence continues at coordinate 48,308 of JAFTUK010000015.1, forward strand.
TAAAAATAACCACAATTATTTTATTATCGTACAAAACGGAGATAATCTGGCAGCAATTAGCCGCGCTACAGGTCTTACCATACACGAACTGATGGACTTCAACGATTTGGCCAAGAACTATACCCTTTCTGTGGGTGACATCATCTACCTAAGAAAAAAGAAAAAGCGCGCTTCCAGCGAGTATAAGAATAAACCCCATCAAGTACAGGAAGGCCAAAGCATGTATGACATCTCACAAATGTATGGGATACGACTAAAGAACCTATATATTCTGAATGGTCTTTCCCCTCGTGAGTACCACATCAAAGTTGGAGATCTTATTTGGTTAAGATAGCAAAACCAGGCATGGGGGGGCAAAAACAAGATTACACCAGATACTCGCAAACAGAATAACCCAGGAACCGCAATGATTTCCTGGGTTACTTATATTCTGTCACAAATATGAACTATTCTGTCAGGTTTATTGCCAAGGAGAGTTCATCCAATTGCTTCTGGTCGATAACACCTGGGGCGTCGAGCATGACATCGCGGCCACTATTGTTCTTGGGGAAGGCAATGACATCGCGGATGCTGTCCAACTCTGCAAATAGGCTGACGAAGCGGTCCAAACCATAGGCTAGACCTCCATGAGGGGGGGCGCCATACTTGAAGGCGTTCATCAGGAAGCCGAACTTCTCATGTGCCTGTTCGGGGGTAAAGCCAAGAATCTCAAATATCTTCTGCTGCAACTTGGCATCGTGGATACGGATGCTGCCACCTCCAACTTCAACACCGTTGATTACCATATCATAGGCATTGGCACGGACACGTGCGGGGTCGGTGTCCAGCAGGGGCACGTCCTCGGGTTTGGGAGAGGTGAAGGGATGGTGCATGGCCATCAGGCGCTGCTCCTCGTCGCTCCATTCGTACATGGGGAAGTCAACAATCCAAAGGCATGAATACTTGTCCTTGGGACGAAGGCCCATGCGCTGGCCCATCTCCAGGCGGAGTTCACAAAGTTGCTTTCTCACCTTCATGGCATCCTCGCCGGAGAGGATGAGGATGAGGTCGCCTGGCTTGGCGTTCATCTTCTCCTTCAGCACCTGCAGGGTGTCCTGATTATAGAACTTGTCTACACTGCTCTTCACATTGCCGTCGGTTTCCACACGGGCATACACAAGTCCCTTGGCTCCAATTTGGGGGCGCTTTACGAAGTCTGTCAGCTGTTCAATCTGCTTGCGGGTCAACACAGCCTGACCTTCACAACAGATGGCGCCGATATACTGGGCAGAATCGAATACGCCGAAACCCTCGGGGAAGATGCTCTCAACGATTTCCGTGGAGGCGTTGTCTTGCTGGAGATTCTTCAGTTCCACGAACTTCATCTCGAAACGTGTGTCGGGCTTGTCGCTACCGTAGAACTTCATGGCATCGGCCCATGTCATGCGTGGCAAGGCAGGGATGTCTATGCCCTTCAGTTCCTTGAAGAGATGACGGCTCATGCCTTCAAACACCTGCAGTACATCCTCCTGCTCAACAAAAGACATCTCGCAGTCAATCTGCGTGAACTCGGGTTGGCGGTCGGCACGAAGGTCCTCGTCGCGGAAACACTTTACTATCTGGAAGTAGCGGTCCATGCCGGCCACCATCAGCAACTGCTTCAGGGTCTGAGGACTCTGGGGCAAGGCATAGAACTGACCGGGATTCATGCGTGAGGGTACAACAAAGTCGCGTGCTCCCTCGGGGGTGGAGTTTACAAGAACAGGGGTCTCTATCTCAAGGAAACCCTGCTGGTCAAGATAACGGCGAACCTCGAAAGCAAACTTGTGGCGAAGTTCCAGATTCTTGCGTACGTTGGGACGACGAAGGTCAAGATAGCGGTACTTCATGCGGATGTCATCGCCACCATCGCTCTGCTCCTCTATGGTGAAGGGAGGAGTCATGGATTCGTTTACGATATTCAACTCGTTTACCATGATTTCTATCTCACCGGTAGGCAGGTTCTTGTTCTTGGAATATCGTTCGGCAACGGTTCCCTTGGCCTGAACCACAAATTCACGTCCCAATTTGCCAGCCTTGGACTTCAGGTCATCGCTGCTGTCCTCGTTGAAGGCAAGCTGGGTGATACCATAGCGGTCGCGAAGATCCACAAAAGTCAGCGCACCCAGATTGTGTACGCTCTGCACCCAACCGGCAAGGGTAACTTCCTCGCCCACATTGGCAAGACGAAGCTCGCCACAGTTTTTTGTTCTGTACATCTTTTATATATTTTATTAACTACTTCATGAAATCAAAAAGGGATGACCTCGCTTGAAGTCATCCCTTTTCCTGTACGCCCTCAGGGGCTCGAACCCTGGACCCATTGATTAAGAGTCAATTGCTCTACCAACTGAGCTAAGGACGCATTGTTTTTGTTTTTCCGTGTGCAAAGGTACGGACTTTATTCGGAATGACCAAATTTTCCTTAAACTTTTTTCACTTTTTCATCTCAAACAGTCAAAATCATCATTTCACTGGCCTGTTTTCTACGCAAGACGTCCAATTTGAAGTCCACTCCGGCAATAAGTCCGTATTCGCGCAACACCGTTTCGTACGTCTTTCTCGCCAATTCCGGATGATTGTTCTCTTCGCTGAGATGACATAGCCATACACGGCGGAGAGCCGGTGAGGCATGCTCGGCAATGAGTTTGGCGCTGTCAGCATTGGAGATGTGACCGCGTCCACTACGTATACGGCCCTTCAGGTATGCAGGATAAGGTCCCATCATGAGCATATCCACATCGTGGTTTGACTCTATGACAATAAAGTTTGCCTGAGAAACCTCCTGTTGGATTATCTCCGTGGCATGACCGATGTCCGTAATTATCAGAAATATCTCTTCGTCAGTCTCTATTCTATAGCCTACGCAATCGCTACTATCATGCGGTACGCTGAAGGCCGTCACTCTTAGGTCCCCAATCTCCGTTGTCTGGGACTTCTGTATAATCCTTGTATATTCGGGTGTCAGTTTTGTCGTTACACAATAGTTGCGGTTTATGCCCCTGTGAACTTCCTCTGTGGCATAGATGGGCAACTGGTAGTCGTGCGCAAGATGCCCCACAGCCTTGATATGGTCTGCATGGTCGTGGGTGATGAAAACCGCGTCAATATCGGTCAGCATCACTCCCCTATCCTTAAGATCATGCCTCAGGCTTTTGACTGCTATACCAGCATCCACGAGAATTTGTGCATTATCCGTTGCCAGATAATAACAATTGCCACTGCTGCTGCTGCCCAAGGATATGAATTTTATCATACGTGCATATTTTAACGACAAAGATATGAAAACTTGGGCAATCTTCAAAAGAATGATATTATAATAAATCTAAAAATATTATTGGTGTCCGATAAAACTTTTTTGCCAGAATAAAAATTAGGGCTGTTTCCATTTGTAGGATTCAGCCCTTTTTCGTTATTTAGCGGTTACCACACTCATCCAAATAACTATGGGCAAAAGTACACATTTTATCGG